>JBBRYB010000130.1:0-6791 GCA_038238115.1 Propionibacteriales bacterium
ACTGCTGGGAGGCGATGACAGTCAGGCGAGCTGTATCACTACCCCGACGTCGCGAACCGGCGGGAGGACCCTGTCGCCCGCCTTAGCCGCAGGCCAGGACATCTCGCTGACCGGAAACGGCGGGTCGACCGACGCGGCCTCGGGCGACCGGTACGTCTATGGCCGAGTATCGTCACGCATAGCTGCGGTCGTGGTCATCACGACCGCCGGCTTGCAAGTGACCGCTTCGGTGGCTCATGGTTCATACATCGCGTGGTGGCCAGGCGGCGCTGGTCCAGCGACGATCACGGCAGAAGGTCTCCACGGACAGGGGATCGCCACGATCAGTCCGCGTCTCTAGATGAGGGGCTCGCAAATGTTCGGTTTCAACTGGGTAGACGCCCTGATTCTGCTGGGGCTCTTGGCCGCGATCGGCTGGCTCATCCGCCATGCATTCCGCAGACCAATCGGGTCGACACGTCGCGATGGCCGCGGAGACTCCCGCGCCGTCGGGGGCACCGAAAGCGCGACTATTGACAACGACGACTGGGCCACGCAAGTCCTCGATCACGGGCGCGCGGCGAGACGGCGCAATCGGGGCCAGCGAAGCAACCCTGGTGGCTAGCTAGGGGCGGCGGTGGCTGCTTAGGAGCGTCGATCGCGGGCATGTTGTCGTAGTGCCCGGCCTCGATGTCGACGGCGGTCGGGTTGAAGGGCTTCAGGTACTTTCCGTGCAATCGATTCGCTGCGCCGGTAGTGGGCTCCTTGTCGCAGTACGAAGCGCAGCGCCCCGGCGCGTGATCAGACCGCGTTGCACTCCCAACTGTATGTTGGCGGGCCAGGCCCATCGGCAGGTTTATGCGTGAGTGTCCACGCGTCCCCCCTGTTGATCCGGAACTTAGGGGACGTCACCTGGGCGGCCAAACCGCAGGCAGTAGGACGTGACCCCGAAGGTAGCGGTAGGGGTACCTCTACAGCGCGTTGAGCGCTCTGACGCGCTGGCCCTGCTGGACGTCCTCGGCAGCGTCGCGAGCAAGGAAGAGGGCGGCAATTGCTGGAGGCGGCCGCGTTGCTGGCGTCGTCACTCCGCCTGCGTGACGCCGATCAGGGCGGCGAGCACCCAAGGGTTTGGTCGCCGGCCAAGACGTCGAACCGGCCGACGGGTCCGACGGGCGGCGCAGAACACAGGTATGCGCGAAAGGGCAGACCTGAGTCGGAGTTGACGGCCGCCGGCCCATCGCTGGATACGATGGGTCGAATCGCCAGGAGGACCATGGAGCCTGTCCGGACCTGCGCGCCGCAGTCGGTGTCGACGGCGAAACGGCCGGTCAAGCCGAGGGTGTCGCGCGCGAAGCCGGTGGACGCGCTGCTCGACCTGCAACGGGCCGCCGGCAATGCCGCGGTGGTCGCGCACCTGGCGGACGTACGGTCGGGGAATTCGGCCGCTCCCCACCTGCTGCCGATCCAACGATGTGGCCCGACTCCTTGCGACTGTTCAGATGCGGAACGCACCGGGTACGCGGTCACGCACGGCGAGAAATCCGTCGTACAGCGGGACGTGACCGATGATCTGGCCGCGCTCATCGCCAAGGACCTGGCAGAGTACACCGCACAGAACCGGAATCCGTTCCCGCATATCCGCGAGGTCTTCCACCGGCTCGACTCCGACATCGAGGACAACGTCGCGGCCGCGTTCGTCGAGAGGCTGGGTCCGCAGCTGCTGGAAGTCTTCGCCGAGACGGATGACGGCCGGAAGGTGATGGACCTGCTCACCGAGGCGATGCTCACCGGTCACGTCACCTCCTTCGAAGCTCTGCAGGCGGATCGGATCCTGGCGGCTAGAAGCGGGTGGATGTCCGCGGACGAGCACGAGAAGGCGGTTCGGCGCATCGCGGCGTTGCGACGTCACGCGGAGGACACCGGCGTCGAGGGCATGGTGAACGAGTTGGCGTTGAAGGCCGCGACCTCGTTGGCGGCATTCGCGGCGGGTCGCCGCTACGACGAAGTCACCACGATTCTGCGCGGTACCGACTCCAACGTCGAAGACAATGTCGCGTCCCATCTGATCGAGTTGCTCACCACCCCACAGCTCGAGGAGGCGGCCGAAGATCCGGCCGGGGTGACCATGCTCGACGTGTGCTACGACGCACTCATCACCGGCACGGTGACCTCATTCGAGAGCTTCCAGGGCGACCGGATTCTTGCGGCGCGAGTGAAGGGCCGCAACATCGGCGCCGGTGAGGTCGAGAAGGTGCTGCAGAACCCGACCATCTTTCCGCTAGAAACCAGCTGGGGCTCGAGCGCGACCATCGTGGCGTCGCTGGAGACCAACGGCACCGTCAAGGTCTACTACGACACCTGGACCGGCGCCAGCCAGCCGAAGTATGCGAAAGACATGGACACGTTGACCGCGCGCTTTGGCCAGAGCCAAGTCTTCTCCGGTATGGTTCTCCAACCCGACGAAATCGTGATGGTCAAGCTCTACGACCAGGACGAACAGCCGCACCCCATCCCGGCCATCAAACTGATCGACTTGGCCAACCGCCAATTGCAGGACTTCGAGGGCAAGTTCGAGAAGGTCACCATCCTCGGTGCCACGGTGGGCCTGGGCGCGGTCGGCGGGGCGGGCGTGCTGGGCATGCTGGACACCGCGGCGTTCGCCATCAGCACCGCGTCGACCTTCATCGACGCCTATCGGTCGGACATCGCCAAGACTGCAGGCGGCAGCGCGTTCCTGGAGGTCTGGGACGTCGTGCAGGGCGTCGCGGACCTGTACGGCTGGGGTCGGCTGGGTGCCGACGGGCTGCATTTGCTTCGTGCCAAGGTGACGCCGGCCTTGCGGAGTTGGCGGGCCGAGCGGCTGACCGGGTTGTCTGACGCCGAGCGGGCGACGATCGGTCAGGCCCAGCGGGAGGCCGACAAGTGGGTCGGTGGTGTGGAACAGGCCGAGGCCGCCGAGGCCAAGAATCTGCGCGAGGGTGAGCATCCACACGCCGATGAGGGTGGCGATGTGCATCCTGGTGACGCGCACGAGCCGGCGGCACCCCATGGCGGTGATGGTCGCCCAGCCGTAGCCCATGAGGCGTCACGGGCGGTGGGCGAGGCCGGCATAGAGCGTGAGGCGCAGCAGGCCGTCGTGCGGGCCGAGCGATCGGTTGTCAACGAGCTCGGTGAGGCTCATGAGCTGAGTGTGCTCGTCGACGGCCGGATCATCAGGTGCTCCAGCGAATGTGAGGTGATCGCGAGCTCGTTGGCGACAAGGGCGCGCAATATCACCGGGATGCGTGTCGATCGAGCCCGCGAGCTGGTCGTGCAGGCGGCTGACCTGGCCCGGGAGTCGACTGCGTTGGCGGCATCCGGCCTCCCGGAAGCCGAACGAGCGGCGCGTGAGGCTGCGCTGCTGACCCGTGCTGAACAGCTTGAGCGTCAGATGAGCGGCATGGAGCGCTTCGCTGCGCGCGAGTACGGTCAGGCAGCCATCGAAGCCGAGACGAAGATGCGGGCCTTTGATGCGGCCGGCGGGCGTGCTGATCTGTCGGCGGCCGACCAGGCCTGGCTGACGTCCGACCCGCGCCATCCCAGGCTCGCCTTCGACCCCGGCGGCAACGCGGCCTATCGGATCGAAGAGGCGAGGTCCGCTTTGGAGGCTGAAGCGACAGGCGCCCTGACGCCGCCAGTGCGACGCAGCTTCGACTCCGGCGCGGACTTCGTTGACGGTGCGGGCCGGCCCTGGAGCTTCAAGGGGACGGCGCCTGCGGCGGTCGGCGCCACGCCGGCCCAGGTGGTGTCAGGAGTCGTAGAAGAGGCACGCGCCACCCGCGATACCGTGGCCGATCTCCGCCACCTGTCGTCGGCCGACCAGGCCACCGCGGCGGCCGACATCACGCATCAGTTGAGCTCGGGAGGGGCGCATGCCGAAGTCAGGTTCGTGCCGCCGATTGCAGCTCCCATCCCCGCGCGCCGGTGACCGACATGTTCGATATCAATGAACACCTCGCCCGGCACGAGCGGTGGCTTGCGGGAAACGAAGCCGGCCAGCGTCTGGAGGTCACGGCCGTCTCGCTCGTTGCCGCCGATCTGCACGGTCGCGATCTCCGCGAGGCGCGCTTCCTCGATGTAGATCTGAGCCGGGCGGACCTCTCCGGTGCAAGGTTTCGGCGGGCGCTGCTGCGCCGGTGCCGTCTCGAAAGCGCGCACGTAGCAGCAGCCGAACTCCCCGAATCCGTAATCGACGACTGCGACTGGCATCTTGCTGATGCCCGAGAGGTCACGCTGACCGGAGCATGGATCACTCGGTCCGTACTCGCAGCCGCGATCCTCCGAGAAGGCTTTTTGCGCAAGGTCACCGCCTCAGCGTGCGACTTCTCCAGCTGCGACCTCTCTGGGGCAGATCTCTCCCGCGCGTCGGTGACCGACTGCAATCTCTCAGCCGCGAACCTTCGCGGTGCCGACCTTCGGGGCGCCACGTTCAGCGGATCCCTTTTCAGGCAAGCCGATCTCGCCGGGGCTCGTTTCGAGGACACAGCGCTCATCGACTGTGACATCTCCGAGGTGTCCTTGACCAGTCTCGACGTCTCTGGGATACGCCTAGTCGGGACTTCCCGGCTGCCGATCCGTTGAGGCAGGCACAGTAACTATGGGCACAGCCGAGATCACCAACCAGTCCATCCGCACCCGCTTACCTTCTCTGGCTCTCGCGCCTGCACTGCCGGGCCATCACGCTGGAGCTTCTGGACCGGTTGGTCGATCGGGCCGCTGAGTTCGCAGACCCCGCCTCGGACCAGGGCTGGATCGAGACCGGCCGTCGGGAGGTGGACCGCCTAGCTGCCGCCTCGGTAGGCGAGTCCTCGACGCCGCGCTAGCTGGCTGTAGGTCTTGTCAAGCGATCCAGTGAGCATGGTTGTGAGCTCCGGGTGGGGGAGCTGATTCGTGCTGTTGGCTGTTGGTGTGTCGGGGATTGGTGCCGGGCGCCCACGCTGACGTATGCGACCTCGTCCGGTTTTTGGGTCATCTGGCGTCGTTCGGGCTGCTGTGATGGCGAAAGGGCCGGGCGCCAAGCTAGTAGCGGCGTAACGCGCTAGCGTCCGCCATAGCCCACACGGCGTCTGGTCCGGCCCTTCGCTGGTCCCACGATCTCACTCCTGAGCCGGAGTTGTGAAGAGGATCAGGTGCCTCCTTGGTGTTCGATGGGCGACGCGTCGGTGCTTCCTCGTCGCCCGATGATGCGCCGCCGCTTGTCGCCGTCAATGTCGGCTTCCTCGCTGTTGCTGGGTTGCATGTTGACGGCTCTGGCGCGGCGGCAGTCGGGCGGTGATCGAGGAATCCCCCGGTCTGGTCAGGTCCAGCGGGCCGGGTTGTAGCTGGCATGGTCACGGACCATCGCGAACGCGATCCGGTTGGCCCGATTCGCCAGCGCGCACGCGATGATGCCGCCGTGTTTGCCGCGTGTACGCAGGGTGGCTGCGTAGGTCTTGGCTGATGGCTCGCTCTGCCAGAGGCCGATACCGAGATCGATCAGGGCCCGGCGCAGCGGCACGGAACCCTCCCGGCTGATCGACCCGTCACGGCGCCGGCCAGCGGACTCGTACTGGGCCGGTGACAGACCCGAGGCCCGATACAGCTGCCGGTGCCCCGGCCAGCGGGTCGGGTCACCGACCGCGGCGCCATAGTTGCCGGCCCGGACGGCTCCCCAGCCCGGCACCGTGGTCAACGTCGCGAAAGGACTGTCCGGCAGCAGCGTCTTCAGGTGCGCCTCGGCTGCCTCGACCTGAGCGTCCAAGTCACCCAACAGGGCCAGGTCCGCGGCCAGCACCTGGCGGGCGACGGCCGCGTCGGGCATCGGTAACGCGTCGCGGGCGGCGACGACCAGCCGGTCAGCGATCGGCCGCCGCACCTGGACACCGCGGGTGGCGGCGAACCGGATGAACCGGGTCGTCCCCAATGAGGCGAGTCGTCTGGGATCGGCGAAATGCTCCGCGACCAACCGGCCGACCCTGGTCCCCAGCACGTCCGACACTGCCAACGTCAACCCGGGAAACGACCGGTCCAGCTGACCTAGCAACTGATTCTTCGTGGCCGTCCTGACCGCCACCCGCCGGGCCCGATGCGCAACCCACGCCGTCAACTGCCCGATCACCTCATCACGGCCGGCGACCAGGTTCCCACGACCGGCCAACACCAGCTCGGTGATCGCGTCCAAATCGATCGCGTCGGTCTTCACCCGGCGACGACCCTGAACCCGGCGCTGCTCCGCGACATGAGCCGGGTTCAGCTCCAACGTCAACCACCCAGCCGGCCACGCCGACGCTGCCAACAACGGCCGATGATAATGACCAGCAGCCTCCACCCCGACCCGCACCGCGGTACCGACACCAGGAAGCACCGCACGGACACAACCGAGCGCCTCCGCCAAACCCGGACCGGTCATCGCGAAATCGCCCGGACCGAACAGGCGACACCGAGCCGCGTCAGTCACCGACAACGCGAACGTCGTCTTGCCGACATCGACGGCAACAACCACAGTAGAAGACCCAACAGCAACAACAGCATGAGACAACACGACCCACCTCCGGAGGTGTCCGTGGCCATGAGAAAGTCCCCAGTGGTGGCCAAGTCTGAGTCCCCGGTTTTGGCCATCTGAAAGTCCCCATTCTTCGTTCGTCGTGTCGCACGGGGACTGTGCAGTAAACGGTGTTTCCGGCCCGACGCGCCGACTGAGTCGGCGGGGAAGGTGCCGTGATGGCTACGACACTGAGCGACATGACAGCCAAGAAGAAGCCAGATCCCTCGGCTGAGGAGATCGCCGCGAAGGA
>JBBRYB010000131.1:0-6780 GCA_038238115.1 Propionibacteriales bacterium
CGCCGGCCCGGGCAACCGCGACGACCTCGAACTCAGCTTCAAGACCAAACAGAACTGACGTAGCGTTCGACATGCTCGTGACCTCGCTGCTGGACGTTGTAGGAGACCAACAGCATGCGGGGTCACGAGCCCACTACAGCCGCCCCGCTCAAGATCGAAGAGCCTCCAAACCTGGGCCAGCCACCGCAACCAAGACCCGACGCCCTTCGTCTGGCACGCCACCGTCGACGAGGTCCTTAAGAAAGTACGCCGAGGACGAAACACACCGGCACAAGTCAAATCACAGACGGACCACTAGCAGGACTAGCCCCTGGGCTGGCGTAACGCCTATCTGGTCCAGACTGGCGGCTATTCGACAGCAGCCTCACCTGCAGCCGAGGGTGGCAGCTGTTCACGCAGCATCACAATCTGGCGCGACAAATTGAGGATTTCGCGCATCAGCTCACCGTTGGTGGGGTCACCCTGAAAGGTTGCGGGACCAGGCGGCGGTCCGCCCGGTGGAAGCCCCCCGTCCGGAACGTCGTCCATGCTGAATCGCCGAAGGATGTCGATCAGAGCGCCTTTCAGTTAGATCGAGCACCGGACCGTACTTGTCGATGACGCTGGCGAGGATTTCGTCTTCGTTCGCCATCATCCCTCCTCACTTCGGTGTGACGCCTGGAGATTCCAGCATGGCAGACAAGCCCTTCAGCGCCTAGGCGTTGCGGGGCGTCAAGTTGCGGCCCGTTTCGCGTTCTCGCAACCACGTTGTCAGCACCATCTTGCTCCCGCTCACGATGGCCTCGGCCTCGTGGCACATCAGTTCGTCCGGCGTGCCACTTGCGGTGAGGTTCCGCCACGCCAGCAGACGTCCGGCTTGCGTCTCGAACCGGTGACCGAGATTGGGAAAGCAGGTGGCGCCTCCTTCGTGTGGTGCCTCGAGGTAGAGCAGCACCGTTATGAGCCGCTCTCCGGACGGGTGGGCACTGAAAACCCCGGTGTCGTGGTGCAGACCGAAGTAGTCGCCGGGTCGGTACCGGATTGCCTGCCATGGATCCAGACGGGCTGCGGCCAGCTCCAACTCGTCACACACCCGCACTTCGAAGGCATCGACGAGCGCCTGCAGCTCGTCGCCGAAGAATGCCTGCGCGGCACTCTCGCTGCGACGGTGCCGGCTGGCGAACTCGACAACGGTTCCATCAGCCGCCCGATTGTTGACGGTGCTGCACCGCCAGAAGGCGAATCGCAGCTCGTCGACCATCTCTCGGCAGATCGCGCTGTCGAGAAATCCGTCCACGCAGATCAGGCGTTCGGCTTCCAGCTGTGCCGCGCGTGTCAAGATGCCTCGTCCAACCGAGTCATGATGTGAACTTCATATGCCGAGACGGTCCTTTCGTCGCCGAGCAGGTGCCTGGGATCGTCGCCTCGGAACAGGTCTCGGATTAGGTGCAGCGATGCCAGGTGCTTTTCATGCCAGTCGACATGGTCATTCCAGTGTGGAATGCGTGTCTCACGCGCGTATGAGTGCCAGCCGACTATCCGGTGAGGATGGAACAAGTCATATCCGTGCGTGAAGGCGCGCAAGCCGGTCACGACCTCGTCGCCAAAGAAGTAGATCTCCGGCTCCAGTGGTACCTCGTGGTTGAACTCCCCGGCAGCAAAGATCATGTGCATGGACAGAAACTCGGCCGAGATCGGTCTGACCAGCCTCTGCCACCACGGAATAGGGTGGCCAGTGAGCCTGGTGAGCAGTCCCTCTTCTCGACTCAGCGGATAAATCTTGAGCGGGTGCAACATCCGCCCTAACGGATCGAGTGAGGGTTGGTACGACGGCAGATACGCGGTGAGCAGTGGTTTCGACACGCCGTCCTCGGCAAGTTGGCGATACATGGTGATCAACATGTCGTCCCAACCGGAGACGAATCGATGATGCGAGTCGATGATAAGGGTGAATGGCTCGCCGCTCCAACGCTCTTGACACAGGCGTCGTGCCCAGTTGCAGCCGTAACTGTCGGCGGAGGGTAGGTCGAGCACTTCGACTTGGGGAAGGCTGAGTGCCGCGGAGCTGAGGAGTTCCCCGGAGGCGTGCTGCCAGGCCACGCAGGTCCGAAGTCGAGCGGGTTCAGATGCCCTGGCGTAGAGATCGACCAAGGTCGG
Source organism: Propionibacteriales bacterium (assembly GCA_038238115.1). Taxonomy (GTDB): domain Bacteria; phylum Actinomycetota; class Actinomycetes; order Propionibacteriales; family Nocardioidaceae; genus JBBRYB01. The sequence goes on from JBBRYB010000131.1 coordinate 2,137, forward strand.
GCCGAGTTCGACGTCCCGGTACGCGGGAATCTGCACAAAGACCCTCGTGTCGACCATGCGGCCGATTCTTGCACCGATTGTCAAGGGCCAAGGAAGTTTGGGTGGTGCGTGGAGCCGGCCCCCGGCCCAGGTCTGAGGTGACGATCGTCCGACAGGAGGTTGCCATTTCCTTGGCACGCCGTCGGACTCTCTCGCCGGCGTGCCAAGGATTTGGCCGGACGCAAGGAGCGCTCCTGCCCAACCTGCCTCCCCGCGGTACTGAGCCGTCGAAGAATAGGAGGCCTGGTCAACTGGCAGCGGTCCCGATAGCATCGCCAAGGTAGCCACACGCCGAGCCTGTGTGGACACGCTCCTCTGAGAGGTGGCGCCATGCCCGAGTCCCTGCAGAAGAAGCTGCCAGCGTTCGGTGATGCACCTTCGTGCGTGTCCCCCGAGCAGCGTCATCCCATCGATCGACTGCCGGTAGACCATTTCCTGATACCACTCATCAAGGACACGTTCCCCAATCTGCTCGCGCAAGAGAAGACGTGGCTACACACACTGTCCGCGGACGGGACAGCGCTGACTCGCACGTACGCGATCGTTGCGCTGTTCTTCAACCTCGGCGACCCCGGCTCTCTCGACAACGCGGCTAACTACACCAACACTGCCACTGGAGATATCACGACCTGGCTGGCTGTGGGGACACCCAACCGCTCGACTTTTCTCCACAACTACTGGTCTACCTTGTCCTACGGCAAACTCCAGGTGAGCGTCGCTCCCAACACCGACGCCGCCGGAGTACCGCAGCTTCCAACCATAAACCCGGCTAGTAACAATGCGGACGACTGGGGCAATATCGCCCAGCAGATCGTCCAGCTGAACCCGGAAAGGGTGTGGCAGATCGCCGGAAGCATTGCCGACTCCGGCGTCCGGGTGATTCCGTCGCTCGTCGTCGTCCAGAACTACGACACGCACGCCTCGGCCGTACTGCAATGGAACTGGTCATTCTCGAGTGGAGGCAACAACTATCGCGTCGACGACATCTGCCACGTGCGCATGACGGATGGCATCGACGTCGAGGCGCATGAGCACGGCCACAACTTTCTCAACAGCGGGGACATGTACGGCGGCGGCGGCGGCAAGATCGGCTACTGGGACCTCCTCGGAGATGCCCTAGGCCCGGGCAAGATGTCAGATACGTCGAGCTACTTCAAGGAGAAGCTCGGGTGGCTGTCTTTCAACGAAGTCATCAACGGGCCGGTTGCGCCGGCGGAAGAGCTGCGGCTGCGACCATATGCTACGACCGGCGACTGCTACAAGGTGGTGCCCGATCCCGCGCACAATCCGAACGAGTACTTCCTCCTGGAGTTCCGCGTCTCCACGGCCAATGATCCGTGGACTCCTGATGGCAGCCGTAACCCTGGCGGGTTGTTGATCACCCATGTGAACACGCGCATCGGTGAGGACGGCTCTACCTCGACGTCGTCCTCGCCGTTCATGGACGTCGAGGAGGCCGACGGCAACGATGGAAAGTGCTGGGACGACCGGGGTATCTGCGACGTCCCTTGGTCTGACTTCCCGAACGCAACGGTCCGGGACGCAGGTGCATCGGCGTTCCCGCCCAACAACTGGCCCGAGCCTGACCGCCCGATGGGCACGCTTTTCCCGGCAGGTGCACGCGCATCGTTTACCCCTACGTCGGACCCGTCCAGTGCCTTTTACGGCGGCCGTGACAGCGGGTTGAGCATCACCGACATCCGCCTACAGGACGGCAACTGTCTTTTCACTCTCGCTTTGGCTGGTAACGACCAGAATGCGCTTGCATTGTCCGACCACTGGCAGCGCTATGTGGCGGACTTCGATGGGGATGGCCTTGACGAGCTCCTGGTCTTCACCGGATCGACGCTGGCGCTGGTGGATGTGTGCGAGAACGAATTTCACGTCGTGTGGCGCGCCGACGATCAGCTCGGCGAATGGCGCTTCGGGCCGAATGACCGGTTCACAGTCGGTGACTTCAACGGCGACGGCAGGGCCGACGTCTTCGTACGCAGCGACCAGTGGGCCGGCTTGTTCATCAGTGACGGAGCCAGCTTGTCGCAGGTCTGGATCACCGAGGACCCCTCCACTGGCGGCGACTGGGTTGGCGGCTGGCATTTGGGGGCATCAGACCGTACCTGGGCCGGTGACTTCGACGGCGACGGCCGGACCGACTTGTTTGTTCGAAGCCCGGAATGGGCAGTGGTCCTGCGGTCCACCGGTCTCGGGTTTGAGACTGCCTGGATGTCCGGAGACCCTGCACAGGATGCCAACTGGATCGGTGGCTGGCACCTCGGAGCGGGTGACCAGCATCTGGTCGGCGACTTCGACGGCGACGGCCGTGACGACATCTTCGTGCACAACGGTGGTTGGGCCGGACTGCTGTTGTCCAACGGAGCGGGCTTCGACGAGGCGTGGATGACGGGCGACCCCGGACAGAACGGCAACTGGGTAGGCGGCTGGCACGTCGGTGCGGGGGACCGCTTCGTTGCCGGCGATTTCAATGGGGACGGCAGTACCGACCTGTGGGTGCACAACGGTGGGTGGGCGGCCGTGTGGCGCAGCACAGGACGGGGTTTCGAGGAGACGTGGATCTCCGGTGACCCCGGCACCAACGGCAACTGGGTCGAAGGCTGGCATCTTGGTCAGAACGACCGATACGTGTGCGCCGACTTCAACGGTGACGGACGTGACGACCTTTTCGTCCGGTCAGCTCAGTGGGCAGCGCTGCTTCTCAGCGATGGCGACCAGTTCCACGTCCAAGCAATGACCGGAGACCCGGCCACCAACGGAAACTGGATCGGACCGGTACACCTCACCAGTTCCGATGACGTCGAGTATCCGGCACAACTGCACTACCTCCCCCAGCGGGCTCTCTTCCAGGCGCGCGCCGACCGCACGACCGCCGCCTTCACTCCGCTAGCCGGTGACAACGGGTTCTACCTCGACGCATGCTGGATAGGTCCCGACCAGTTCGCTGCTCGCGACCAGGTTGTGCCGGTTGCGCGCTACCTGACCGGTCACTTCACGGACGCCCGCTCGGACGCGGTCGTCGTCTCGGACGGCTCCAGCCTCGCGTTATGGACCCATCTCGAGACAAGGCCACAGCTTTTGGGAAGGTTCGGCCCGTGGATTGGAGGCTGGCATCTCGGCCCTCAGGACCGCTTCACCGTGGCCGATCTCGACGGCGACGGCAAAGATGAGCTCTTCGTACGATCGCCGGGCTGGGCCGCCGTGCTTCGATGGCGAGCCGAGACGCGTAACTTCGTCTGCGACTGGATCTCCGGCGACCCAGCTGCGAACGCAAACTGGGTAGACGGCTGGCATCTCGGCGCGTTGGACCACGAGGTACCAATCGACGTGGACGGCAGCGGTCGTCAGTCACTGTTTGTGCGGTCGCCGCAATGGGCCGGACTGTTCCAGTTGACGAACTCGGTGATGCGCTGTCCCTGGATGACTGGTGACCCGGCGGCCAATCAAGACTGGATCGGAGGCTGGCATCTTGGCGTGCAGGATCGGGTGGTTGCCGGCACCTTCCGCGGCGGGGAGGCAGCCGACCTGTTCATTCGCAGTCCGCAGTGGGCGGGGCTGTTGGCCTGGACTGGCGACGGGTTGGACACCGTGTGGATGTCAGGTGACCCGGCGGCGAACGCCAACTGGCTGGACGGCTGGCACCTCGGACCGCAGGATCGGGAAAGTGTCGGTCGTTTCACGGGCGCTTCCGACCAGATTCTGGTCCGCAGCCGACGCTGGGCGGGCATTTTCAGGTGGAACGAAGGTGCGTCGACCATGGAATGTCCGTGGATGACTGGTGACCCGGGATCTAATCAGGACTGGATCGGCGGCTGGCATCTGGATGCCCGTGACAGGGTGACTGTGGCAGACGTCGACGGTGACGGACGCGACGAAGTCTTCATCCGTAGCGCCAAGTGGGCAGGCCTGCTCGTCGGCGCAGGTGCTGGATTGGCGTCGGATATGGTGCAAGCAAACAATATCGGCACCTGGATGTTCAACAGGTTCGACGACGCGTGCGCTCTTCGTCGCCGTAGCGGCGCAGCAGCACTGTTCCTGCACCACCCCTGGGGATGGACGGCAACCGCTGACTTCGTCGGCGCTGGCCAGCCGCGAAGCTTCCAACTAACCAACGCCCACTTCCGCGTTCTCACCGCCTGAACGCATGGAGAACGCAAGTAGTCGGCGGCCCCAGGGCAGCGTCGGCGTCAACTGGCGAGCTCCTGGCGGATGATCGGATAGGTTTCGTGGGCTGCCCGCTGCCCTAGGAACACGTCGAGGTGGCCGTAGCCGGCGATCCGGTGCAGACTGTCCCGCCTTGGCCGGTGCTGGTTGAGGAAGTCGAATGTGCGTTGCTGGCTCTATGCCCGGAAGCAGTGATTGTTCTCCCCCGCGAGTAGGACGGCACTGTTGCATATGAGCCAACGCGGGGGGCTGGCACAGCAAATCCTCCTGCAAGCTGCCCCGCGACGAGTGTCAACGGCCAGTTCGTGGTCCCCGCTGGTGGCCATGTAGAAGTCCCCACTCTTCGTTGTTGTTCTGCTGTTCTTGGTTCGGGTGCCTCCCTTCGCTCGGGCTTGTTTCATCCGGTAGCTCTCACCGTCGGTGACGACG
>JBBRYB010000132.1:0-6676 GCA_038238115.1 Propionibacteriales bacterium
CATCTCACCGCCATCTTCGCCAGCGTCACGCTGCTGGCCCTGTGCGCGGCAACGCTGATAGGGCGGCCACGAACCGGCCGCCGTACCGCAGCCAACACCACGTAAACCTGATGGCGCGCGACTCGCCGGCGCCGCCAGCACAATGCGTAAGGGATCGGCTTGAGGACTGCCCGGCAACGGGTGAGCGGCTTGCCACGCTGTCTAGGGTTGGACTATGAGCTCCGTTGACATCCGCTTCTACTTCGACCCGGTGTGCCCGTTCTGCTGGCTGACGAGCAAATGGATCCGGATGGTGCAGGCCGAACGGGATCTCATCGTGGACTGGCGGTTCATCTCGCTGCGGCTGATCAACTCTCACATCGACTACGACGCGCACTTTCCCCCGGAGTACGAAGCCGGGCACACGGCCGGCCTGCGGCTCCTGCGGGTGGCCGCTCGAGCGCGCGCCGAGCACGGTCCACGGGCACTGGACCCGCTCCAGGCCGCTTTTGGCGCGCACACTTTCGACACGCCCCCACCCACCGACGTCGCCGGCGAGGAGGAGCACCGTGCGCGGCGCGGCACCCGGGAGTTCGTCGAGCCGATCCTGCGCGAGGCCGGCCTGCCCACCGACTTGGCCGATGCCCTGGACGAGGAGTCCTGGGACGGCGAGATCCGCGCGGACGGCGAGGAGGCGCTCAGGCTGACCGGCAAGGACGTCGGAACTCCGATCATCCACTTCGACCCCCCGGACGGGGTCGCGTTCTTCGGCCCGGTGATCAGTCGGCTCCCCGAGAAGGAGACGGCCGGCGAGCTGTGGGACCACGTGGTGGGCTTGGCCCGGTTCCCCGGGTTCGCCGAGTTGAAGCGCAGCCTGCGAGAGCAGCCGCAGCTGGTGGGGTTCGGCGTGCCGACGGGTACCACCGGCAAGCAAGAGGACTGGCATGGTGGCAGTCGCCGGCAGAAGAAATGAGCGCCCGATGACCGAGACGCCGGCACGCACCCATCAGCAGTCGATCATCATCGAGACCACACCGGAGGCGATCTACGATTTGGTCAGTGACATCACCCGCACCGGTGAGTGGAGCCCGGTCTGTACGGCGTGCTGGTGGGACGATGTGGGCGAGGCAGGTCGGGACTGTTGCGTTGCTCGATCGGGCGGGGAAGTTGACTGTTGTCATGTCCTCGTCTTCGGCTTCGGCGTTTGCTGGTTCCGGTTCCCTCCGGCGGTGATCTCGGTGGCGGTGCGGTGGTACCTCCGCTACGGCTTGTCCTACCGCGATGTCGAGGAACTGCTCGCCGAGCGTGGGGTCACGGTCGATCACGTCACCATGTACCGGTGGGTCCAGCGGTTCACACCCGAGTTCGTGGAGGCGGCGCGGACCTGCCGCCACGTGCCTGGTGACCGCTGATTCGTCGACGAGACCTACGTGAAGGTCAACGGCCGGTGGACGTACCTGTATCGGGTGGTCGACCAGTACGGGCAGGTTATCGACGTCTGGCTGTCCGCCAAGCGAGACCTGAGCTCCGCGCGGGTGTTTTTCAACCGAGCACTCGCCACCGCAGTCGTGCCCGTCGAGGTGACCACGGACCGGGTACCGGCCTACCCGCGGGTCATCGACGAGCTCATCCCGACCGCGATGCACAACACCGTGCAGTACGCCAACAACAGAGTCGAAGCCGACCATGGCCGGCTCAAAGCCAGGCTCCAACCGATGCGTGGCCTCAAGACCTTCCGATCAGCACGCACCCTTGCCTCCGGTCATGCGTTCGTGCAGAACCTCAGACGCGGCCACTACGACATCGCCACCGACGCGCCAGCCCACCACCGGCTACCGGCGGCCTTCGATGAGCTGGCGCTCGCCATCTGACTCCCCGCGGGAGATCGTTCAGCCATGCCACCCGATCGCCCAACGCAACAGAGCCCTGCTGTTGCGCTGCCCTCACGGAACGGCTCGAACCGCTCCCACAGCGCGCGCATACTGTTCATCCCGCAGGTACACAGCGGTGCCGGCGCGTCGTGCAGGCGCGAGACCCACGCGACCTTCGCCCCAGTAACGGCGCAGGTGCCGCTGAGAGCTCCAGCCGGCCACCCAACCGCCGGGACGCACTGGCCCTCGGTGTCGAGCCGTAGGGCTCACCTGGAGCCCACCCGGCCCCAGGTTGCACCGGGCCACGTGCGCTGCCCAGCTTGCGGGACGCCTGCATGAAAGGAGGATGAGATTTCGGTCGAGATTCGCCGGTCACCGGTAGTGTGCAACGCGCGAGGCGGGTCGCGGACTGGGAAAGGCTCTGCATGAAAGTTCCGCTTCGAGCTCTGCCGATGGCGTTGAGCGCTGCCGGTTTGGTCCTCACTGTGGCGACCTGCTCCGGGGCCGGGTTGCGCCCGATCGCCCATCAGGTCCAGCACCAGGCTGGGGTGCAGACCCCGCAACCGGGAACAGCCACGCCGGTCGGATCTGGAGTGGAGCAACGACGTATCGGCGCGAGCGTGGAGCATCGGCCGATCTTCGCCTACCGGCTGGGCAATCCCGGAGCCGCGGTCACAGCGGTGGTCCTTGGCAACATGCACGGCAGCGAGCCCGCCGGTGTCCAGGTCGCGCGAGCTATCATCGGGAGCCCCGCTGTCCGTGGGATCGATCTGTGGGTCATTCCCACGATGAATCCGGACGGACTCGCCGCACACACGAGGCAGAACGCCCGCGGTGTCGACCTGAACCGGAACTGGGGATACCGGTGGGTTCGCCAGGCGGGTATGTACGACTCCGGGCCGCGCCCGTTCAGCGAACCGGAGACCCGGGCCGTGAAGACGTTCCTCGACCATGTCCACGCGTCCTTCGTCGTGTCCTTCCATCAGCCGCTGTACGGCGTCGATTCCGACCACGTGAAGAATCCGCGGCTGATGAACCGGCTTGCGTTGGACCTGCATCTGCCCAGGAAGCCCTTCACGTGCCAGACCGGTGTCTGCCACGGAACGATGACCGGCTGGTTCAATGCCCATCACGCAGGTGCCGCCATCACCGTCGAGTTCGGCTCTGCTCCGACACACTCCTACCTGACCGGTCCTGCGAGAGCAGGGACTGTGCGGGCCGTGCTCGGACGCTATCGCTAGCGGCATGGAGTTGCGCATACGTCGAATGCTGACGGGCCTCGCGGTGGCGGTGGTTGGTGCGCTCTTCTTGGCGTCCGGCGTATCACCAACGCAGGAACATGCCGTCTTCCGAGCCGCGCGAGAGGTCCCGACGGGCTCTCGGATCCAGCATGTGGTGGTGATCTACCAGGAGAACCACACATTCGACGAGGTCCTTGGCCAGCTGTGCGAGACCCGTCCAGTCCCCTGCAACGGCTATACCGGGCCTGTGACGTTGGCGGACGGCGTCACTGCACCCAACAGCGTTGAGCCCGACATCCCGCCTTTCGTCGCCCACGATCCGACGTCTCAGACGTTGGGCATGTCGAACCAGTGGGACAGGATCGCCGGCTGCACACGGGCGCCCTATACCTGCATCACTCATGTCAACCCCGCGAACATCCCGAACCTCGTCGCGCTTGCGAACACGTTCACCGTCTCCGACGCCACCTTCGCCGCGGGTATGTCGGGCTCCTTCGGGGCGCACGTCACCCTTGCCGCCGGTACGATCGACGGATTTGCCGGCCTGAACCCGAGCCCCTCGACGACCGGGGCCAAACCTCGGGCGGGCTGGGGTTGCCCGAGTCACCGGGATGCACTGTGGGGGCCGGGTGCTCAGACCTACGTGCCCTCCTGCATCCCGAACTCGGCCGGCGCCGGTCCCTACCGGCCAAGCCCGGTCCCCTACGTCCCAACAGTGATGCAGCGCCTGGAGGCAGCCGGACTCACGTGGCACATCTACCAGGGAGCGTCGGCTGCCGCTCCCTCGATGAGCCCCGTCGCCGTATGCACCTACTTCAGCTGGTGTCTGCGGAACCGCCTCACCCTTGCTTACGACTCCGCAAGCCGGGCCTTCCTGAGTGCGGCACATCACGGGACGTTGCCGAACTTGTCACTGCTCCTACCCACCGGCAGCGTCTCTCAGCACAACGGCGCCAGCATGACCGTCGGGGACAACTACATCGGGTCGATGGTCCACGCGGTGGAACACAGCCCCCAGTGGGCCAACACCGCGGTCTTCATCACATACGACGACTGCGGATGCTTCTACGACCACGTCACACCGCCATCCGGGTTGGGGTTGCGCAACCCGATGGTCATCGTCAGCCCATGGGCCAAACCCGGCTACACAGACTCGACGACCGCCGTCCAGCCCTATTCGATGCTGGCGTTCATCGAGGACACCTTCGGACTCGCGCCGCTAACAAGTGCTGTCAATTGGGCCTACGACTACAGCAACTCTTTCGACTTCAGTCAGCGATCCGTCCATGGACCGCGCATGAGTGCGAACCCGGTTTCACGCAGTGAACGCGCGCACGTGGCCCGCCTCCGCCCCCAAGTGCGCAACGACCCAACCTGACCCCGACGCGGAACGCTAAGCCGACCCTCAGCTGGAGGCGTGGACGGAAGCCCGCATCGTGTGGAGGGAACGAGGCACCGCTGCAATGTCTGCGGCTGCCGCAAGAAGGTACAGCACAGCAGCGCAGCCTCAGAGGGAGCGCTGCATGAGGGCGGCAAGAACGGCGCCCGTCATCATGAGTCGTCATGCGATTCCCCACCCGTGAAGGTCACCGCAGCCGCGGCCGTCACCAGGCTCGCAGCAGCTGCCCGCAGTCCGAAATCTCAGGGGACACCCGCCAGCCACCGGAGTACCCCCGGCCCTCCCATTAGGTGAAGTGCACTACCCACAGCGGCACTGTTGCATTGAGCGATCCCGCGAGCGTCCCGCCGCAAATCTTGCGGCCCGCCGGCACCTAACCTCTTGCAGGGCGTCCCTATGTGCCGACTGCGACGGCCTGATGGCGCCCTCGGGACACGTCACGAGGCAGCCGACAGGAAGATCTGCTGTGCCCCCGTCACACGATGGCTCAACGCAACAGTGCCCCTTGGGCAGCTCGGTGTGCTCACAGGGGTTGAAGGTGATCACTCGGTCTGTGAGGGCGCGTTCGAAGATCGAGTGCAGCATGGTGTGGTACTTACGTACCGACGCCGCAGAGAGTCCACCGGTGGTGGCGGTGGTGACCCAGCGTTGGATCTCCGAGGGGAGGATGTTGCCGATCGGCCGTCGGCCGAAGACTGGGATGAAGTGCTTGTCGAGGTAGGACCGGTACGCGGCCAGGGTGGAGGTCTCCACCTGTTTGGAGGGCAGCCAGACTGTCTCGACGTACTCGGCGAAGGTGACCTGGCCGCGGGTGTGGTCGTGCCAGGCCCCTTCCCGGACTTTGCCTTCTTCTCGGTTCGCGGCGCGTTCGGCGGCCCGGCGGGACGAGAATGTGCCGGCGGAGCGTTGCCGGCCTTCGGGGTCGCGGTAGCAGCCGACGAAGCGTTTGTCGCCGTCATCGGTGACCCGGACCTTGATCCACGCCATCGGCCCCTCCCAGGAGACTCGAAACTGTCGATGTCCGCTCAGTGTCCGCAAACGTTGCCCCGAAGGCCAGCGAACGTCAGCGAAGGTTGGCGGAAACTCAACCATGCTCTGACCTGCAACTTTACGCTGGAACTTCCTCACATGTCGACCAGGTGTGAGCCGGATTGTGAGGCACCTGGCGAATAATACGGCACTCATAACCCAGAGGTCGCAGGTTCAAATCCTGCCCCCGCTACGGATAAACCCGCAGGTCAGAGCCTGTTTCGTGGGTCAACGCCCACCCGGCTCTGGGTTCAATGTCAGCAGAGTGTCCGCTGACATTGCGCCGGCGGAGCTCCCAGTGAGCTGATTCGCGAAGCTCCCCGAAGGCTGATGAACGTCGGCGAAAGAATCGGCCTGCGACCTCTTGGACAATGACCCAGAGGTCAGTCCGCAGCCTCGTCCTGGTTGAAGGTGACATTGCGAGTTGTGGGGCGGCGACACAGCCGCATGACTGGACGACGACGTACGTGCACCCTGCCCCTGCTTGCGGGCGAGAACATGGGGACAATGAGTGGATCCAGGGCTGCTGTGATGTCAGGGGGAGGTGCGCCTGGAAGAGCGGCGAGAGGACTTGCGTCGGTCCCTCCCGCGGATTCTCGACCAGCGCGGTGAGGTTGCCGCATGCCTGGCCCGACGCCAGGTGCGCGCGTGGCTGCCGGGCATCGTTGCCGCTGAGTTGCTCACCGCTGCAAACAGTCGCAACCAAGTTGGCGAGCGCCGCTACGTCCCCGACGAGGTCAGAGGCACCTGTGCTCAGCGTGAGAATCACCGGCCCGCCTTGGCCTCGATTCCACCGAGAACGTGTCGAAGGTGCGGCTCGTGCGGGCCAACGGCATGGGGCATGGCCGAAGACGACCGACCGAGCGGTGCGCAGCAGATCGTCGTTGGCCCGGCAAGCAGTGCGCTGGGGTGCCCTCACAACGCCCGCGAAAGCACCTCGCGTCAACACCGCCGAGCCCGCAACCCCGCCTTCATGGCGACTCCGTTGCTTGACTAGCGTGGTGCGCGGTCGACCACTCGGTCGCCGACGAAGAATCCGATCGCGATGCCGAGCACCCCGAGCGTCAGGTGGATGAGGTTGTCAAGCACGGTGTCGTACTCGTGAGGGAGCAGCCCGAACAGGTCGGGCACGATGAAACCGAGCACGCCGACCAACA
>JBBRYB010000133.1:0-6618 GCA_038238115.1 Propionibacteriales bacterium
ACGTCCAAGGAGCCGCGCAGGCGCAGGCGACTCCGGTCGCCGGAAGGGCTGCCCGCCCGAGTCTGCGGGTAGGTCGCACGAGCGTGCCGGCAACGGCGCGCCTAGATGGATGGCTGCTCAGGGTGTCGCGGAGACGCGGCTTCCCCAACAGAATCCGGCCTATGAGTCGGCTCGCCCGCCTTACCCCCGTTGACCTGGGGATTCAGGCTAAGCCCGCCGCGTCGGTCCGCAGGTAGTCCGCAAGAAGCACTGAGTCCACGGCCTCGCGGGTGCGGTCGTCGCTGTCCGGCCACAGATGCGAGTAGGTGTCCAGTGTCTCGGTTGCGCTCGCATGGCCCAGGCGAGCCTGCACCGTCTTGACGCTCTCGCCGTGCCGGATGAGCAGGCTGGCGTAGTAGTGGCGCATCGAGTGGAAATGAGTGTCCGCGGGAAGGCCCGCGGCCTTGAGCGCCGGCCGCCAGACCCGTTGGAAGAACGACGTGCGGCGCACGGGCAACCCGTCGAGTGTGAAGAGCAGGCCGCCCGGACCGGTGCCATGCTCTGCGACCTGGGCTGACAAGGCATCGACGACGACCTGGGGGAGCGGGATGATTCGGACACTCGCGGCTGTCTTTGGGGGGCCGAAGAACGGCGCCCGTCCGGTTACCTTGACCAGCTGCCGATCGACCAGGACCGTGCGTCGCATGAAGTCGACGCGATCGAGCGAGAGGCCGAAGCACTCTCCCTGCCTAATGCCGGTGCCGGCCGCGAGCGTCACCATCGCTCGATAGGGACCAGGCATAGCGTCGTGAAGCAACTGGATCTGCTCTGTGGTCGGCGGTACGACGCGCGTGGTCGTCGTCTTTGGGAGCTTCGACCCGTCGCACGGATTGCCGACGATCCGACGGTCGCGGATGGCCGCGCGGAACACACCGGAGACGATGCTGTGAGCGACACCAATGGTCGCCGGGGCGAGCGGCCGTTGCCTCGTCCTGGGGTCGCCAACCTCGAGACGCTTCACCCACGCCTGGATGTGGCTCGGCAGGATGCTCGACAAGGGCCGGTCGCCGAACGTCGGGTAGGCATAGCGGCGCAGGTGCAGCTCGTAGTGGTTCGCCGTGGTAGGCCGATGCACCTGGACGGAGCGCCACTGCTCGGCGTAGTCGCGAAACGACGTCTGGCCTGCCTTGGGGTCGACGTAGTGCCCCACGACGATGCTTGCGGTGGTCTCATCGAGCCATCGCTGCGCGTCGACCTTGCGTCCGAAGTGTCTCGCGTGCTCACGGCCCGAGAGGTCGCGGTAGCGGGCTCGCCACTGGCCGTCTGGTCGCTTCTGGATGCTTGCCATCTCACTTCTCTCCCAACATGTCCGCGAATTCCCGCGGGTCGCTCTCGGTTGTCGCCGAGCTCGGCTGCGACCTCCTCCCAGAACCTCCAGGATGGCTTCCCGTCGCTGCGGGGCCGCTTCTCGATGTTGGCCATGGTCCATCCTGTTCCTGGTGGCGAGCCCTGACGAGCTTCAGCGTGGTACCTGTGGACGGTTGCTTTGGTCGTGTAGCCAGGCGTGGACTTCGGTGCGCCAGTAGCGGACGCGGCGGCCGACGCGGAAGCCGCGGGGTCCGGTGCCAAGGTGGCGCCAGTAGCGCAAGGTGGCGAGGGGGACGCGCACGGCGGCGGCGACCTCCTTCATGGTGAGCAGTTCGTCGTTGGGGCATGTGCTGTCGGGTTCCCCGGGCTGGCGAGTGGTGGTCATGTCCTTCTCCTTGTCGGTCGTGCTGTACCTTCAAGCGCACTGTGCGGCGCGAATAGACATCGCGCGGACTCAGATCTTCATCGTGGCGACCGTCGTCCGGCTCTCCCGAGTTGCTGCTAGGTCGCTACCACGTGTACGCGTTCGAGTGGTCCACCATTGGTCACGCATGCCCGACAAGTTTTCGTCTGTGGCGGGGCCGTTCATGTGCAGGCGCGTGCCGGGGGTGGTCATGGCGCTTGGTTGGGCGGATCGCCGTGGCGCCGGTGCGAAGGGTTGGTGCGCCTTCGCCGCATGGCTGATCGCAGTTCCCTGCGGGCTGGCTCGGACGGCTCCGCCCTCTTCTGTTCGCCGCAGTCCAGTCATCGCCCGATGCTCGGTCCGTGGTCGAGCGGAGGGTGGCCGGGTTGGTTCGGCCCGGTCCGGTGGGGTTGCTGTTGGCGCCGCCAGCGCATCTGGGCCTGGCGGGCGGCGGTCTGGCGCTGGGCGGCCCGGTCGGCGGCCCACTTGTCCTGTTCGGTGTCGAGGCTGGCGGCTGGGAGGGCGCGGATGGCTGGCTCGTTCTGGAGACGGCCGACCTGCGTCGTGGCGGTTGTCAGGTTGCGCTCGACGACGCCCAGCTCGTCGGTGACGGTGGTGAGCCGCTGGGCGGGGTCGGTGACGCGGGCGGCGCGGCCGTAGGGGCGAAGCTCGGCGTAGAGCGCGGTGTCGAGTCGGGTGCGGGCCTTCTCGGCTGCCTCGAACGCCGCTCGGGCGGCGTGTTCGGCCTGATGGGAAGCGTCGGCGTCGGGGTGGGCTCTGGCCACCTGGCGGGTGACGTAGACGTTGATCTGCTCCTCGACTCGGCGTCTGTGCAGCCATTTCACCTGACGGGCGAGCTCGGCCGGGTCGGTCGGCAGGTCGGGGTGGACCGGACGCCAACGCTGCGCGAACGCCGTCAGCTCGTCAGTCGCGGCGTGGACCTGGCGACGGCGCTGACCGAACCTGCCCGCACCCTCGTCAACGACACCGGCCGCTCGTTGCGCCTGCGACAGATCCGAGCGCCAGGCGGCCCAGATCCGGGTCCGGAAGTTGGCCGTCTTCGACTCCAGCGTGGTGTCGAGCTCGTTGACCCGGCGGTGTGCGTCAAGCCACTTGGTCTCGGCCGTGGACTGTTCGGCGCACACCCGCTCGCGGGTCGGCGGCGGCGCGAGGCGGGCACGGATCGCGGCCACCTGCTGGAGGGCGTCACGCTCGACGACGAGACGCTGGTGGTGTTCGGTGATGTCGGCTTGCTGGGTCCACGCGGCCCGGAGCTCGGCCAGCACCTCGTCGAGAGGACGCACCGGCGTCTGTGACCCGTACCGGTCGACCTCCTGGCCCGCCCGCTGGGCGGCGACGGTGGGTCCTAGGTCGGCCCGGTCCCGGCCGAAGACGTCGCGCCATTGTCGACGGGCGTCCTCGACGTCCTCGGTGACGATGTGGACGACGTTATCGACGCGGCCGCGGGTCATCGCCACGTACGCCGACGCCGCGCTGGTGTGCTCGCCAAGGACCAGGTGGCCGGTGCCGGTGGTCTCGCCCTGGGCGCCGTAGATCGTGGTGGCATACGCGAGTTCGACGTGCTTACGGACGTAGGCGGCGGGGACGGTGTGCACGTCGGTGGGTCGGCGACCGCGAAGGGTCAGGCCGCCGTCGGCGCTGACGGCGGTCACGGTCCAAGCTCGGCGGTTGGTCACCCCCAGGTGTCGGTCGTTGCGCCGGGTGGCGACCCGGTCACCGACCCCGATCCGCTCACCGGCCTGAGTGGCTACAGTGTTGGTGTCGGCGACGACCCCGGCGGTGACGAGCCGGTCACGGATCGCCCCGTTCAACCCGGCGGCCTGCTCGCGGGTGTCGGCCATCAGCAAGGTGCCGGCGGTGTCCCGCCGTTGTGTGACGATGGCGTCGGCGGCCAAGTGGGCCAGTGCCTGGGTGCGCTCCGCATCGCTGGGGTAGATGCGGACCTGGCCACGGCGACACAGCGCAGCCCACACCTCACCAACACGCTCACCATTCCCCTCACCACACATGACGTATGTCGCCGTCCCGGTGCGCAGGGCCAGGCTGATCGCGGCGTACTCCGGATCGGCGAACCGGTGCACCATGTCGAGGTCGACGTGAGCCTGTGGCGTGACCCAGGAGGCGGCGAGGTCGAGGACCCCACCGCGCCCCACCGCCGGGAGCTGATGTCGGTCGCCCACCAGCGCGACTCGGGCGCCCATCTCCTCGGCGACGGTGAGCAGCGCCGCCGCGGTGTCCTGGTCGAGCATCCCGGCCTCATCGACCAGCAGCAAATCGCCGGGAGCCAGGAGCGCTTCGGGCGCCGGGGTGGCTGGCTGGCGGGTCCGGCGGCCATCGTCGTCCCACCGAAACCCGTGCTGATGCACCAGCCACGCAACCGATCCGGCCTGGCCGACCTCGCGGGCGGCGACCTGGGCCGCCTTCAACGTTGGGGTGACCACCAGCATCCGATGGCCGCGCGCCTCCACGGCGGTCTCGGCCGCGGCCAGCGTGGTGGTCTTCCCCGCCCCCGCAGCCCCCTCGACGACCATCAGCGCAGCCTCACCTGCCAGAACCGCGACCGCCGTCCGCTGGGCGTCGTCCAGACCCTCGACCGCCGTCACGGCCGCCGGCCGCGCCGACGCCTCGGCTCGGGACGCCAGTCGGGTGACGATGTCCGCCTCTACCGCGAGCACCTGCGCCGAGGTGAGCGAGCGGACGTGCTCTGGCACATTCGGCTGGTCCAGCAGGGGTACACACTTCTCGATGACGCGGGCGCTGAGATCTTCGGCCAGTTCGCTTCGGACCGCGGCGTCCGTTACCAGGCCGGTGGCAGCGATCTGCCTCTCCGCCTCCCCGCGGACGTCAGCGGGGTTCCACGCCGACCGCTGTACACCCAGTCGGATCAGAACCGTCTCGACGGCGGTCTCGCGGTCGAACCCACCAACTCGCGGCGCGCCGTCGATCGGCAGGCTGGGTTGCGCGGCGGGGCCGGGGTATCCGAGGTCGTGCAGCTGCTGGTTCCAGTGGGCGAGCATCGCGGCGCCATCGGTGGGGGTGATCTTGTCGGGCCGGGCGTCCTTCCATGCCCGCCGGTCCCACGACCGACGCACCCCCGGTCCGGGCTCCTGACTCGGGTTGGCGGCACGCCACCCTGCCTCGTACCGGTCGATGTTCCTGCCGATCTGCGCCGCCCGCTCACTGAACCCGCCCACGTACGGCGCCAGCTCGGCCACCTCGCACGTTGACGGGTCGAGGGTGAACCCGGCTGCCGTCAGCGCGGTCCGGAAGCCGGGGTCGGTCATGACGGCGGCGTGTCCGATGCCGTTGAGTGCTTCGATGCTGTCGCGGAACCCGACCGTGTGCAGTCCCCGCCACGCGCCGTCGGCGAAGACCCGGGCGTTGAACTGCAGATGCAGATGCAGATGCCGGTGCGGGTCACCGGCCCGGGAGGTGTAATGCCGCACTGTGACCGCCTCGACCCGCTCCACCGGCACCTGCACCTGCCGTCCCCTCGGCCCGACACGGGTGGTCGCGTGGGCGGCGACCCAGGCGATGATCTGCTCGGCGGCCCGGTCCTGCGCCGCGTCATACACCGCCGCCACCTCGGGATCGAGTGCTGCGGCGAGGGACCAGGTCTTCGGCCCGTTGACCGTGATCTCCACGAACCGGACCGCGCTGTCGTCCCGGCGGAGCCGGCCGCGAGCCTCACCTGACTTCGGGTCGTGACCGGCGACCCACTGCTCGTACCCGTCCCCGTCGAGTAGACCGAGATCCTCCACCGCGGTGCCCGGTGCGGCACCGAACCTGCGCGCCAAACCGCTGCCCTCGGCAAGGTAGTAGTCATCGACCCGAGACCGGTCGGCCTCAACATACGCACGTGCCGCAGAAGCCGCGCCCCGGTAGACCTTCACTCCACCATGCATTTCCAACCACAACCAACAATCGACACCAGAAACGGATCGTGGGCCGCCCCAGGGGGCGGCCCATCTACGTCATTCGTAGCATGCGTGCCGACGATCTGAAAGGTCTAACGGGCATATCGACGGGCCGGTGGAACAGGAAGTTGAGCAGCCGCTAACGGTCAGCGATATCCAGCAATTCAAGGTCGATCAGGGCTCATCGTTGGGTATCTCGGAGGTTCCCCACCTCTCAACGCAACAGACATCCCAGGTTTTTCGTTGTCAAGCGGCGACGATGTTGTGGTGCGCCCAGGCGGCTGTTTCGTCGTAGCGGGTGCCGGTCTTCAGGCAGCCGTGCAGGAGCCGACGAGGCGGTTCGCGAGCTGACGGAGAGCGGCTTGGTGACCGATATTGCGGGCTCGCAGACAGTCGTAGTAGGCGCGGGCGCCGGGAGATCCTTTCAACGAGCCGAAGGCCCACTGCTGGACGGCGTCGGCGAGCCGCGTGTTGCGGGCGTAGCGGGCCAGCACGATCCTTCTGGTGCCGGACGCGCGGGTGATCGGTGAGGTGCCGGCAAGTTCTTGGGCGCTCCGCGTCGGCGAACCGGGTCGTGTCATCTCCGAACTCACCCAGAACCCGGGCGCCGAGGATCGCACCAAGACCGGGTTGGCTGGTGTAGATCTCAGCGTCCGGGTGACGGCCAAAATGGTCAGTGACCACCTGACCCAGTGCGGCGATATCGCCGTTCAACGTCGTGATCAGCCGGACCTGGCTGGCGACGATCGCGGCGAACGCGGCCTGGACCGCAGTGGGTTGCCGCAACCCCGGGGTGCGCAGCGCAGCCGAGATAACGACCGCCTTGTCCTCGACTCCTCGACGGTTCGCCCGCCGTAACGCCCCGAAGATCTTCGCCTTCGACAGCCTGGCTGCCCGGTCCGGGTCGGGCGCTGCGGCGAGCAGTTCGAG
>JBBRYB010000134.1:0-6577 GCA_038238115.1 Propionibacteriales bacterium
GGAGAGAATGCTGTCCACGAAGTGCCGATCTTCCACCACCAGCGGCTCGTTGCTCACCAAGTACGGCGCGACGACGTCCCCATATCGGTAGGTCATGCGGGGCTGGGCGTCCTCGGGGGGATCCTGCATTTCTGCGACACCTTTGTCGTAGATGCGGATCCGCTCATCCGGAGCCAGGTCGTCGTAGACGACCATCTTCTTGCTACCGACCAACGTGACCCGACGGACTTTGCAGGGATCCAGCCAGCTGACATGCACGTTCGCGCAGATCGCCGGGTTTGCGTAGCACAGCCGCAGGTAGGCGACATCCTCGTGCATGCGATGTGCGTGCCGGGACCCCCAGCAGTGCACCGATGCGGGCTGCCGATTCAATATGTAGTTGAGGATGGAGATGTCATGCGGAGCAAGGTCGAGGATAACGTTGACATCGCTTTGGTAGAGCCCGAGATTCAGACGGGCCGTGTCCAGGTAGTAAAGATCACCGACCTCCTCGGTCCGCACCATATCGCGCAGCTTCCACACCGCGGAGTTGAACTCGAATGTGTGGCCCACCATGAGGATCACATGCATTGCCGCCGCGGCCGCGATCATCGTCCTGGCTTCGGCAGTCGTAGTAGCCATGGGCTTTTCCACCATGATGTGTTTTCCGGCCCCAACCAGCCTCAGAGCCAGTGGTGCGTGGCTTCTCGGCGGGGTGGCAATCACTATGGCGTCCACCTGGTCAATGGCCTGACCGAGGTCGGTGAATCCGGTCACCCCGGGAAACGCCCGGCAAAGGGCTGTGAGCCTTTCTCGATCCGAGTCTATGGCCACGACCGACTCGACATCCTCGATCGAGTTCAGGACGCGAACGTGCTTTGAGCCCCAGTAGCCGCAGCCGATGACCCCTACACTGAGTCCGCTGCCATTCATCGGGTGCTTCCCATGGCGGAACCTGACCTGCGGACGGAGCGCCGGCCCCCCGGCACTCCTGTCGTGTTGCCCACGCGTCCGCGCGCAGGCATTGGCGTTTCGTTCATCCAACTCCCCGGGTCTTCATCCGCGGCCACCCCTAAACCTCTCCGCGCGATGGTGTGACTGTAGCCCCGTTTCTCGCTGCTGTCATGCTTGTTCTACTTTCCGGACCGGCTGGGTGGCGAGACCGGCGGAGGTCGAGGTGTAACCGTCGCGCCGTATGAGGTCCGACTCGGCCAGCCGAGCGGAGCCGGAAGGCAGAGCAAGTGCCCCTCTCTCGTGCTCCGGACGTGCTACGTTTTCGTTCGTTCACGGCACGACGAGCACTGCCACTCGGGCGCGCCAAGATGTGGGGGGAAGGAAGCAATGATGAATCACGCCTCAGGATCAGTCGACCAGCTCGCGCCTGGGTCGGCGGCCGCCCAGGTGGAGCAGAAGTCTGGCGCCTGCCGGCTCTACCTCGTGCGACACGGGACGACGACCATGAACGTCGAGAACCGGTACCGCGGTCGTCGAGACATCCCGCTCGATGTCCAGGGGTACCAGGACGCCGTCGACGCCGCACGGCTGCTTTCGGGGGTCGGGCTTGCCGCTGTCTATACCGGTCCGCTGCGCCGGACGATAGCCACCGCCCAGATCATCGCTGATGAGGCACGGGTGCCTGACTTGCGTATCCTTCATGGCCTGAACAATGTGGACTACGGCGTTTGGGAGGGCATGACAGCGGAAGAGGCCGCGATGTTCGACCCGGCGTCGTTCGACGCCTACAAGCGGGATCCCGGTCGCGCCGCCTGCCCGCACGGCGAGAGGCTCAAGGACGCACAGGCGCGGATGATCGAGGCATTGCACCTCATCGGTTCCCGGCACGCCGGAGAGGCCGTCGCGGCCGTGACCCATGCGGTCATGATCCGGCTGGTGGTGGCTGAGCTGACCGGGAATGAAGGCGAGGAGTGGCGAATTCCCGTCGGGAGAGGGTCACTGAGCCATTTCCTGCTCGAAGACGGCGATATCAAGCTGACGGAGCTGCCGCGCGGCGACGACGTTGACTGAGCTCGACGTCGTGCTGTCGTCAGCGTCAGCGTCGGCGCCGAGACGCCGGCTCCGTCACCAGCTTCGCACCCGTCTGTCGGGGCATCCGAGGCTCTACCTGCCGTTGGCCCGAAAGCGGTACCCGGGTCCGAGCCCTGAGGTCATCGGCTCGGAGACGGAGCTGGTGATCGACGGTTACACCAGGTCCGCCAGCACCTTCGCGGTTTACGCGCTGCAGCTGGCGCAGGACAGGCCTGTCCGGCTCGCGCACCACCTCCACGCGCCGGCCCAGCTGCACGAGGCGGCGAGGCGGCGGGTGCCGACGCTGGCCCTCATCCGAGAGCCTGAGGGCGCCGTCCTCTCGCACGTGGTCCGTGAGCCGTGGGTCGACATGCGTGACGCCGCGGACGGTTACGCACGGTTCTATCGCTGTCTGATGCCCTATAGGGGGCAGTTCGTGGTCGGTGAGTTCGAGGAGGTGACGCATGACTTCGCCGGCGTCGTCCGCAAGCTCAACGATCGGTTTGGCCTTGCGCTGAACGAGTTCCAGGCCACCGAGACCAACATGGCCCAGTGCTTCGAGCTGATCAAGGAGCGTCCGCAGCTGTCGCCAGTGCTCCTGGGCTTCGAGTCCGGCACCGTCACGTTCGACGAGCTCCAGGCCGAACGGCGGCGCGCCACCGCAGATGCTCAGACGCCGAGAGGGCAGGACGCCGTGCCGGACAGCAGCTTGTGGGTTCCGTCGAATGGTCGCTCGCAGCTCAAGGATGCCTTGCGTGAGCGCTGGCATGGTCGCGGCATGACCTCACGGCGGCTGAGGGCGGAGGCTGCCTACCGTGAGTTCACGGCAGAGCCGCACCCACACTGACCTCGTCCTCCGCAGACGGGGTCGGCGACGCGACCGGGCGTGACAAGTAGCCCATCGCGTAGAGCCGCTCGACGATGCATAAGGATGCTTCCTCTGCACTCATCGAGACATTGTCGACGACCAGGTCTGCGTCGGTCGGCTCCTCATATGGGTCCGAAACGCCGGTGAAGTGCTCCAGCAACCCAGCGCGCGCCTTCGCGTACAGGCCTTTGCGATCACCGAGCTCACAGCTGGCCGGCGGTGTGTCGACGTGGACCAGCAGAAAGCCCCCACCGCCCTCGACCATGCGACGAACAGCACACCGGGTTTCCGCATACGGCGCGATGAACGCGCAGACAGCTACCCCGCCGCTCTTGGTGACCTCGGCCGCCACATAGCCCACACGAAGCACGTGCCGATCTCGATCCTCCCGCGAGAACCCGAGCCCGCTCGACAGCCGTTGTCTGGCTTGGTCACCATCCAGCAGCGAGACGTTGCGGTCCGTGAGAGACCGCAGCTTCTCGACGAGGGTGGCGGCGATCGTGGATTTCCCTGATCCGGAGAGGCCAGTCAGGAAGACCGTGAAGCCCTGCTGGGCAAGCGGGCGGAACCGCCGTCGCAGCTCCGCGGACACCGCGGGGACGGTGAACCAGTCAGGCAGGTCCGCACCTCGCGCCAAGCGTGCCCGAAGGTCTGTTCCGCTCATATGGAACGCGTGTGCGCCCGCCGGCGCCTCATGCTCCTCGACATAGGTGTCAGTCGACGTCAGATAGACCATCCTGCGGAAGTGCAGAATCTGGACTCCGAGCTCGTCCTCATGGCGTCGGAGCAGCTCATGGGCACCATACGGTGGGTAGAACGGAACGCCGGTCCCGTCGGGCCGTGGGCCGGCGTGGTCTCGGCCGACGATGAAATGCGTGGCCCCATAATTCTGGCGGATCAACGCGTGCCACAGCGCCTCCCGTGGACCGGCCATGCGCATGGCGAGAGGCAGTAGGGCGAGCATGGCTGTGCCGGGAGGATAGCCGGGCATCAGAGCCTGGTAGCAGCGGACCCTCGTGTCGTAGTCGATGTCCCCGGGCTGAGTCACGCCTACCACGGGGTGGATGAGCAGCTTGGCATCCGCCTCGCGGGCTCCCCGTAGCGTTAGCTCCAGGTGGGCGCGATGCATCGGGTTTCGGGTGTTGAACGCGACGACGCGTCTCCAACCTCGACGGGCGAACTCACCGCGCAGCTGGGCCGGACTGCGCCGCAAGCTCTTGAAGTCACGGTGGTCGATCGAGTCCAGGACCTCGAGCTTGCCGGTGGCGTACCACGGATGGGTTTCATGGAGGAGATGCGCCACACCGGGGTGGGCTTCGTTGGTCGTGCCAAAGACGGCTGCGGCCTCGGCCAACAGCTCGGGCTTCCAGGCCTGCGTCAGGTTGAGGGTGGCCACCAGCGCACCTTCTTGGTCACGGAGGGCGAGCGTTCCGCACCGCTCCGCAGCGCGGACGACGGTCGCGGGCAGGTCCAGCATGATCGGGATCGGCCACAGTGTCCCGTCGGCCAGCCGCATGGATTCACACACCGAGGCGTAGTCCTCGGGACCCAGAAAGCCCTTCAGTGGCGAGAACCCTCCATGCGCGAGCAGCTCCAGATCACAGAGCTGCCGCCGCGTGAGACGCCAGCTCGGGTATTCGAGTGCGCCCTCTCGGAGCTCGGCTCGCCGTTGTGGACCAACCGTCAGATCAACGAGGATGCCACCGTGGGGTGCCACGGCCTCAAGGTCCACGACTACTCCTGCGATCTCGACTCGGAACGGTAGCCGCTGGCTAGCGGCGCAGTCCATCTCCTGCGCCTAGGTGCGCGTATCGCTCTGCTGCATCTTAGGCGACGGGGTCCGATGCTGGATTCATGGCCGCCAGGTAGGCGGAAGCTTGACGCTCCCAGGCCAGCTCCTCGCGCACCCGCCGTCGACCGACCGATGCCAACTGCGTCCGGGCCCCCACGTCGTCAAGCAGGGACACAATCGAGCGAGCCAATGCAGCGGTATCCGGCGGGGGGACGAGCACGGCGGCGCCGACGGCGATCCGGCGCGTCTCCGGCAGATCGAAGCACACCACTGGGAGCCCGAATGCCATGTACTCCATCGCCTTGACCGGTGAGACCTCAACCTGCAGCGACGTGTCGACTCCGAGGTCCGCCGACGCGAAGTAGGTGAAGACCTGATCCTCCTCGAGCCAGCCGGGGAAGCTCACCCATCCATCAAGCCCGAGCTCACTGGTCAGTTCGCGTAGCTCATCCAGGCATTCGCCGTCCCCGAGAACTGCGAAGGCACAGTCGCGCCGACCGAGGTTGTTAACCACGTAGTCGGCTACCCGAACCACCAGATCGACCCGGTCCTGCTTACCCATCTTGCCGGCCCAGCAGACGAGGAACCCGTGAGGACGTTTGAGCGTGGGATCGGGGATTGCACCTTCGACTCGTGAGAGCACGGGGCCGTTGCGCACGATCGAGACATCCGAAGGCGAAGCCCCGGCCTCGATAATGCGGTCGCGGAGATACTCGTTGACACAGATCGCGTGGTCGGCGACCCGCTGGGTACGGCGTTCGAGCCAGTGAAGCACGCGGGTCGCAGCGCGAGGGGGGCTGCCGAACCGCTCCGCGAGCAGCTCCGGCATGAGGTCGCGCTGGTCAATGACGATCCTCGTGCCCATCCAGCTCATCAGCCGGCACAGGGGGAAGTAGATGTCCGGCGGTTGGCACACCTGGAGCACGTCGATGCGTCCGCGCAGCCTCAGCCGACAGGTGAGCGCCACCGCCCAAAAAAGCGACACGGCGTACTCGCGGACGTACCCCACCGCTCCTGCGGACTGCGTCGGGGGCGGGTACTCCAGCAGCCGCAGTCGAGGGGTGTCTCGGTAGAGCGCGTTGTCGTCGGCCCTCATGGTGATGACGGAGACCCGGTGCCCACCAGCAAGAAGGTCGTGTACCTGTTTGCGCAGTCGAGTGTCGACGCCCAGCGGGACGTTCTCGACGATCATGGCAACGTGGCGTGCATCGCCCGGTCGCGTGGCGTCGCCCCTGGCGGCCAGCACTTCGGCTGGCGTGCGCCGCCCCTTATGCACGGGGCACACGGGTGACGAGCTTGATTCGGTCCATGGGTCAGTCCCTTGCCTCGAGATCCGTTGCCGGTGCGTGGCAACCGGAGGGGGATCCCACGATGAGTCGAGCCTATCGGCCGCCATCGGCGCTGGAAAACGCGGACACCCGAAGCCGCCACCGGGGAGGCGATGCTCACCACCGTCGGCAGGGTCTCCTGGTGCGACCCTCGGGCTGCTCCCGACACGCATTCGTGCTTAGTGCGTCGATGAGCCAGGCCGGTGAACCGCTTACAGTGGATAGCACATCGTGCCATACTGTCCCGAGGGGATCATTGCGCCGTACCCGGGGCAGTGGTTAAGGGGGCATTTTTGTGCTGCGAGCAGCGAGATACCTGGTTTCTCAGCCCTGGTGAAGCAGTGTTCGGGACATTCCGACCTAGCAGGGGGTGGTCTAGTCGTGGAAGCGGAAGAGCTACTGGAACTGGTATTCGACCTGACCGCAGCGATAAGTCTTGCGGGAACGCCGGAGGAAGCTCTCACCTCGATTCTGGAGTCCTTCTGCGCGGTTGGCGGTTGGTCGGTCGGCCAGGTCTGGGAGCCGGATGCGGAAGGCCGCCTGCTCGAGTGCAGTGCCGTCTGGCACCAGGTGAGCAGTGGGTAC
>JBBRYB010000135.1:0-6539 GCA_038238115.1 Propionibacteriales bacterium
ACCGCTTGCGGCACAACCCTGCAGTGCGCCCAGCCAGCCGGTCCGGGCCGTCGGAGCGGTCTCGATCCACGAGCGAATGGCCTGGATCCCCAGGACGTCGGCAAGGCGGGTGATCACCGTCTCCCCGCCGGCCCGCAGCTCCCTGGCCTCGGCGGCCATGAGCCTGAGCGTGCTGTGCATCCAGTCGGGCTGCCGCGACCCCGCCGCCTCGATGTGGACGACCGGAGGCAGCAAGTGGACGAGGTCGAAGGCGTTGGGGTGGTTGAAACGGATTGCGGCACAGATGACGTTCGACACGGCGCCGCCACCGCCATGGCGGAGGATTTCGTAGTTGTCGGTCACGAGTTCGCGCTCGAGTTCCCACACTGGGCCGGCGTCATACCGGTGGCACTCGTTCGCAGCGACCCGGTGCCCGATCTGGGTGGCACACCGACCAATAAAGGGTTCACGCGGGCCGGCGGGACCGTCACCTACCGCCGGATCGGTGTCACCAGGCCGGCAGTCACGACAAGGACCCTTTCGAGCGGGCGTCGCCGGCACGAGGCGCCCATAAACGTCCACCGACGCAGCCTGTAGCCACCCACCCGGAATTGCCGGCGCCCGGGCGTTGAACGGCAGCATGAGCACATCCGGTATCGGCGGATGAGCACCTCAGACCAACCTGGGCCCGCCGTCCACAACGCGCTGCGAGGGAGCCGCTCTGGGATATCTCGGCGGCGAGCAGGACGCCGTCAGTCAGGGCGAGTAATACCCCGGGCGTCCAGATCCCTCGGACCCTCGGGGACGGCTTCGGGAGCAGGTTTGTCGTATCTCCGGAGCGCCTCGGCACACTGGTTGAAGTTCAGCGGGTGGTAGTTGGCGCTGTCCGGGTTACTGCTGAAGGTTATCCAGAGGGCGCCCTTCGGTAAGTCCTGATCGTGGTCGTTCAGCTGCAGGTGGATCTGCTCACCGTGGTCCCACCACACATTGAAGCCACCGATCCGAATGCCCTTGTTTTCCGCTTTGCTGGTCGCCACCTCGTACTCCTAACGTTTCGGGCCGATACTCGCCACCCACAATCGTTGCCTGTTCTCCCGAACCGGCTTCAAGAGTACTCGCCGACAGCGGATGAGCCCTGCTCGCTGAGCCAAGTCTCACGGGCGCGCCGTTGCGGCTCTCGGACTGGGTCTCGCGAGCGAGCGCGTCGGTGTCGCAGGACCCGAGAACCCGCGCAAATGCCGGCTGAAGAGCTCGCAGCGACTCGTGTGGCCACCCGGTATCGCCTCTGTGCCACGCTATGGGAAGGAGGCGACGAACTAACGAACGACCTCCACGCCGCCGTGGTCGGCTGACGCTCACACCTCGCCGAGTCGGCGCCAAAACGTCGCTTCGACCATGATTGGCACGGCTTGCTCCTGCGCCTTGCGGACCTGCGCGGTGTCCGTCTGATCGGTGCCAATGACGAGCAAGTCAGTCGTGCCGCTAACCGTTGTAGCGTATTGGAACTGGTGTTTCGCAGCGAGGGCCTCACGAATGTTGGGCCGGTGGATTCCTGCTCCAGAGAATGCGACTGCCGTGCCGGCCATCTCGTTCCGGAAGGCTTCTACGTCGGTCTTGAGTCGCGTTCTCGCCGCCTTCACCATCGCAGCCCAATCGGAGACGTCGACGTTCAGCCACGCCGCCACTTTTTCAATCTCCTCGCGCTCGGCCTTGGTGATCTTCCGGTCTTCAAGCGCTGTGTCGATGAGCCCGAGGAGCACCTCCTGGTGAAAATCGCGCACCTCCTCGGAGGTGAGTCCGAGACGCATCGTCGTCGACGTGAGCGAGTCCACCTCCTCCGGCGACACGTAGCCGTCCGCGATGGCGTCCTGCAAGGCGACGAGGTACGCGTCTGCGGCGGCAGGGTCACGATCGGAAGTGCCGTCGTGCGGCGGGAGCGCGTTGATCAGTCCTGCGAGCACCGGGCGAGCGGTGGTCAGCGCCGACGCTCGACGCCGATCAACTTGTGGCGCAGGCTTCCATTCCGGCATCCGTCGGAGCCGGGTTACACCCTGCGCTACGAACGTGCGTGGGTCGATCTTGCTCATGAAGGCGTGGAGCAGTTGCGCAGTCGCACGGCAGTCGCCGAGGGCGCTGTGTTTTTCGTATCGGATCCCGAGCTCGAAGCACGCCCGGTCCAGCTTGCGCGGGATGTCGACCGCTCTGCACAGGTCGACCGTGCACAAGGTTCTCCAGTCGCCCAGATCGTCGTCGGTGTAGTCAAGGCAACGCTTGAACTCCTGCTGGAGGAACTCGGTGTCGAACATGGCGTTGTGAGCCACGACGACACGCCCGTTGAGCCGGTGCGCGACCTCGACAAGGACGGCGCTCGTCGGTGGCGCCGCCTTGAGCCAGTCGGCCTCGATCAGATGAACTCGCTTCGCCCGCGCCTCCTCGGCGATGACACCCTCTGGCTGCACGAGGCTGCAGAACTCGTCGCGCACGTTCCCCCGTGCATCGGTAATGACCACGCCGACCTCGATGATTCGGTGGATGCGAGGGTCGAGCCCTGTGGTCTCGACATCGACGATGGCGAACTCGTGCGGGATGCCGGTTGATCCCGGCGTCACCGCCGTCCTTGCCTTCGTTACGGCCGCCGACTTGAGCCGGTCGAGCATCCCCATGAGGTTTGGCCTCGGTCGTCGTTTCCCCGGTGTCGGAGTGTACCGGCGGGGCATCGGCTTGCCGAACGGCGAGTAACTGCGACCTCACGCCCCTGGACACCTTGGATCTCGCCCCGGAAGGCGGTCGTCGTTCCGATTGCGGGACTAGCCCTACTAGTCCAGCGACTCCGGATCGAAGACCGCGCGGACCGACAGCTTGAGCGTGACAGCGATCTGGTCGAGGAACTTGGTCGTTGTGAGGAACCACTCCCGTCCGACGGCCCTTCCCTCGCTTCGCAAGTGGTCGGCCGCATCCAGGAGGTCGTGGAACTTCCGCTCCACTTCGGCACTGGTCTCGCCTCCCACCGGGTAGACGCGTAGGAGGACTGGCTCCTCCGGAAGAACGGTCTCCCGCTTCTGCGCTCTGAATCGCTGGATGACCGAGTTGCCGCTGTGGCCAACCTTGAGAAGCGTGTGCTGCCGCTCCGGGTCATACGGATAACGGAGGTAGTGCGGCAGCGTGTACACGTAGATGCCCGGCTCTGCGTGCTCTTCTGCGGCCTTTGTAGCGGCAAGCGCCTGGTGCTCTTCAGCCGCCTGGGCGTCTGGATCACCGATCCGAGACTCGAGGACCGCTAGCCGCTGCTCCAGCCGCTGCCGAGCGGCGTGTGAGAATGGGACGGTCTTGAGGAACTTTCGAAACCTGGCCGCGGTCTGCGAGGCAACGCTCGGAGCTGATGGGAGGTCGCCCTCGATGAGCGCCCTGATGGTGCGCTTGTAGTTCCAGACGAAATTCTGGTTCTCAACTCCTCTCTGGACGCGGAGTTCCTCGTCTGACAGGCCGTCACGCAGCCCGCGGTACACCTCGCCGAGGACGGTGGTGTCGGACTCCAACGCCTTCTCGATTTCGCCTCGGATTGTGGCTTCCTCATCCTCCGCGAGGGCGTTCCCGGCAGCCTCGACCTGCTCCATGGCGCCAGCGCCCGACTGATTGATCATCCTCCTACACTGCCCGATCCGGAGCGTCGGCCGCAGCGCTCGCGGGCAACCGAGCGACAGCTCGGCGGCACCACGGCGTCCGATAGCGCTCGTCGCACCCGGCCGGCATACGCAGTCGGCGGAGTATTCCCGGAATCGGCCGTTGGGACGCTCCGTGGCGCGTGGGGAGGCAGCGGGGCGCCGGCGTGGCTGGTGCCGCAAGCGGATCCGCTTGCGGGAGTCGGTCCCGGGCGGAGGGGGCGGCTGCTTCCCCCGGGTCTGCAGGTGGCGCCGGCTCGCCCGGACGGGACGCCAGACTGGGTGGCATGGATCGAACGATCGTCGAATTCCGGCAAGACGACGGCGGCACGTGGATAGCGGACCTTGAATGCGGCCACAGCCAACACATTCGTCACCAGCCGCCCTTCAAGCTGGCGCCCTGGGTCCTCGAGGACGAGGGTAGGGCCTCACGGATCGGCCAACCGCTGGAGTGCCGGCTCTGCGATCAACAGGGCTCCTCCTGAGCAGGCATTGGATTACCGGCACCTCGTGCGGCCGGACGAGCCGCCATCCCCGAAGCGCATCCACCGACGGAACGTGGGTGCATGCCCTGTCAACGGACAGCACCCTCCCGTCGGACGGCTCCCGGCGTTCCGAAAACGGTTCCGCCTGCGGGACCCGGTCACTGGTGTCGTCGTTCGGCCTGCGGGACCCGGTCGTCGTTCGGCCTGCGGGACCCGGTCACCCTCCTCCTGCGGGACCCGTTCGTCGTTGCGGCTGGGCGCCTGGCCATGGGCGAGTCCTCCCCTAACGCCGGTCGTGCGCACTGCACCTGCGCACGTTCGCCGGATCGCGGTCGCTGTGATCCACTGGCATTGCCATGATCACCTTGTTCGGAGTGTTGGCCCTCACGTTCATGATGACCATGTACGCGTTGGAGCACCGCTGGGTCGGGTTCGTGCTCGCCTTCGCCGTCGGCTGCTTGCTGTCGAGTGCCTATGGATTCCTGGCAAGAACTTGGCCCTTTGGCGTCGTTGAACTCGCCTGGGGGGCGGTGGCGGTGCGGCGCTGGCTGGGCACTTCCAGCGTTGCCCACGGGCATCACTGATCGCCGGCCGTGGGTGGAGCCATGACCCGGAGACGAGATGCTGGTCCACCTCGCTGCTTGTCAGCGATCGTCAGGTGAATGGTCGCTGTGCGATGAGTCTCGCGACGCGCGGGCGTCCAACTGGTCGTGCCTCTCCGCAAGGGGCGTTGGGCCGCAGCAGGAGGAGCACACCATGAACTCGACGGCACGCCGGATGTTCGAGTTGGTCGAGCCGATCGGTGCTATCCCCTATTCAGCCGACGAACCGAACGAGGCGATGTTCGCCCTGGGGTTCACCAACTACTGGGACACCTACTTCGCCGGACGGGCGGCGCCCCTGGGCCTCGCCCCCGCGGAGGTGGTGGACGCGCTCTTCTACAACTTCGCTCCCGGCGAGGTGGACCGCCACATCCCCAAGGTGTGGCGCACCACCACGCCCAAAGCGGCGATCGCCGCCCGTCAGGCCGGCTGTGTGAAGGCATTGCGGCGGATACTTGGCGACCACGTCGACGCTACTGCGTTCGCCCGCGCCGCCGACCTGCTCCTCTCGGCGGCAACCAGCGCGCCGTTCGAGGGCCGGCCGATGTACGCCGCCTTGCGCGCGATCCCGACCCCCGATGACGTGGTGGCCCGCCTCTTCCACGCAGCTTCCCTGCTACGCGAGCACCGTGGCGACGGGCACATCGCGGCCCTGATGATCGAAGGTGTCGGCCGCCTCGAGGCTCACGTCCTCCTCGCCCTCGACATGGGCATGCCCGCGGAGAAGTTCGGCCGTATCCACCACCTCCCTGCCCCACAGCTCGCCGCGGTGATCGACGGGGTGCGCGCTCGCGGCCTGATCGGTGACGACGACTGGCTCAGCGAACAGGGCCGCGCCGTCAAACGACGGGTCGAGGAGCTCACCGACGACCTCGCGGCGAAGCCCTACGAGAGCCTCGAGCCCCACGAGCTCGACGAGCTCGTGAGGGCTCTCGAGCCGTTGGCCAAACTGCTGCTCGCCGCCCAGGACTGGTAAGAGGTGGCCGCGACTGCTCTGCCCTCGACACCTGCCGGAACCGAATGAGCTCGTCAGCGTTCGCCACCCCGTGCTCGCGGCGACCGTCCCCAGAGCCGGGTAGGTGAGGCGCACGGCCGGGTTGCATTCCGCCCGTATGTCCTACGAGGGACGTCCCAACCGAGGATCGGCTTGCGGGAGGTTCGGACAGGCCGCGCATCCGCGGCCGGGCCGTCACCGGTCGGCACCGTGTTCGCAGCGACAACGGGAAGGAGAAGCCTGTGCCAGGTAAGTTCGTCGTCAAGAGGGGCACCACCGGGAAGTTCGGGTTCAACCTGCTCTCGACCAACGGCCAGGTCGTGGCCACCAGCGAGGCGTACAACTCCAAGGCGTCGGCCATGGGCGGCCTCCGTGCGGTCAAGAAGCTGGCGGCCGATGCGGCGATCGAAGACCAGACGACGAAAGAATGGGCGGCCGCTGAGGCGGCACGCAAGGCAGCGCCGCCGGTCAAGAAGGCCGCCAAGAAGGTGGGCCGGAAGGCAGCCGCCGCGATGCCCAGGCACTGACGGAGGTCGGCCTGGTGGTGCCCTTCGAGCGAGTCGTCGTCGAGTTGCGCTCGTTGTACGGGCCTGCGCACACGTGCGAGCCGCCGACCTCGCCCGACGGCGAGCACCGTCGGCTGCCGCGTCCGCTGCGCCAGGTCGTCCTCCCTCGCTACGACGAGCTGTTGGCCACTGCGGCCGTGATGGTCGGAGCGGCCTGCCCCCCCGCAGCCGTTCAGCACAGGAGACCGCTTGTGGCTGGAGGAAGCGTTGGTCGGCCTGGGCCTCGACGCGCGGGCGCCGTCGCCGGGTTGACG
>JBBRYB010000136.1:0-6477 GCA_038238115.1 Propionibacteriales bacterium
CCTTCCGGGCTCCCAGGTCGGTTAGCTCAGCTGGGAGAGCGCCGCCTCGACAAGGCGGAGGTCACTGGTTCGAGCCCAGTACCGACCATGAGAAATCCCTGCAAATCCGCATTTTTTAGCATCGGGAGCCTACCAATTTCTACGCCGAACTGACCTCGATTAGCAGTGCGGGAGCGGGCAGCATTCCCTGCCCAGGGAGGCTGATGGGCTGTCGCAGCGGGGGAGAATCGTGAGTTGGGCTTGGGCCGACCCATCGTCGGATGAGCCCTGGTCACTGGTAGTCAACCAGTGTCCATACGGCTGGAGACGGGGCTGCCGCTCGCCGACGTCGAGGCGCGCACGACCTTCGCGGACATAGCTTGGGAGCGGAGGCTGGTCTACGAGATGCTGGCCGGGCGGCCGGGCGGCGGATAAGGCTGACGACGCATTGCCAGTCTCGATCAACAGAGCGTGCATGCTCGGTGGGCCCGACCGAGCTGACCCCGAGTCCCCGCAGCAACGCAACGATCGGCACGACGAACCCTGGAAGGGCGTTCAGCGCGTAGGCGTGGCCAACCTCAAAGCGACGTCTCGCCGCGGCACGGCGGGCAGTTATGGGGCTTACGGCCACGGGTCCGTTCGCGCTGGAAGGACGACCCGCAGACCTGGCAGATCAGCGTCTCCACAACGAATTCGCTCGTGGTCGCAGACGGCCGCGGCGAGGCCTTGCGGCTCGGGGGCGGGAGCATTTTGGCCGTTGCATGCGCAAGGCGCTTGCGAAGATCCTCGACGGCCTCGGTTCTGGCGGCCTCCTCGCCGTAAACCTCTAAACCGCGCTCGGACCACTTCACCACAGCCGGCCAGTCACGCGCCTTCTGTGAGCGAATCGACGCCTGCCGGTACATGTCGATCAGGGGGACACACAGGAACTTCGAGACAAGCACCGGTCGCAGCGTCACCATCTCCGCGTGGTGCTGCTCGCATACTGCGTCGAACTCGTCGAGGGCCGAGGGGAAGGCCTCGCGGTTCTTGTACAGGCACCGCTCGAGCTCGCAGAGCATGTAGTGGCGGTCGATGGGATCGCGCTCTTCGACGAGCAGTCTCCGGAGCTTCACGATGTCGCTCGCCGACTGCGTCCCCGAGAGCTGGTCGAGCCAAGAGAGATCGTAACTGTCGTCCTCGAGGTCGGTCGCGATCGCCTGGGACAAGCCGGTGCGGAGCTCGCCGATGGTGGCTGCCTGCCGGCGCCCGATCCCAAAGTCAGCGGGCTCGTGATCGAGGAAGACACCCAGCATCCCTCGCCTGTCACCGTGCCACGCGCCACCGACGACATGGCCAGACAGCGCCACGGCGCAGCCGTGGGCCTCGACCAGTGCCAGCAGCCCCGGCAGGTAGGCGGACGCGTCTTCGCGGGACAGGTGACCGACGAGCCCGCCTCCGATGAGTACCTGGATCGCGTTGGCGTCGTAGGGGTTGGTCGGCTCGTGGACCAGGACGGCCTGGGTCGGGCACCGCACAGGGCTCCCGTCGTCACCGCCAACGAACTGCCAGATGGTCGGCTGATAGAAGGACTCGCCGACGACCTCGAGGGTATCCCGGCCGCCCAAGAGCACCGAGCCCTGGACCGTTCCCGCTCTCTCGGTAGGACTGCCAGTGTCGATTTGTCGCCTGAAGCGGTCGAGGAACCCCACCGGCTCGGATTAGATCACGGCGGCTGGCAGGGTGAGTAGTAGTTCGCTCTGATCAAGCAACTCGTACACAGCGGAATGGCCACTCAAGGCCTCCGTCTCGCGCAGGATCAATGGAACGCCCTCGCCCCGCTTCTCCATGTAGGCGTGTCGGCCAAGGCCCGTCTCGGGGTCGATCTGGATTCGCGCCAGCAGGCTTGCGATCAGCTCGTTGCGGGTGAACTGCCGCAGCGGCAGCGAGTCGATGTCCATCGTGTTTGGCAGGGCGCCGGGGCTGTAGAGCTCTAGGCGGTCATCGAACATAAACAGACGGATCGCCGACCCGTAGATCGAGTAGTCGCGGTGCGCCACCGCGTTGACGACGGCCTCGAACACCGCTCGGGACGAGAATTGCGCCACCTCTCGCCGTGCGGGCTGCTTCACCGCGGCGACGTCCATTTGCCTGCTGACCCACGCCACTGCCTCGTCGATCTGCGCGTCGAGCGGTCCGATGATGGTCCGCGCATCTCGTTGGTAGTTGCTGTCGCGGACGAGTCCTCGGTAGTGGACCGCCTCGATTCGGGCCGATTCGATCAGGCGGTGTGGTTCGCGGGTGCATAGGAGTGCCCCCGCGACGGAAAGCCGACGGTCGCCATCCTGGTCGACGACGAGATGCAGCTTGTCGACTACCGTCGCGTCCGCCTCATCTCCGGTCGGCGCGAAGCGGCGCCACAGGCTCTCGTCGAGAGCCTCTGGTAGCCCGTCGGGCACCGCCTGCTCGTCAAAGCGCCGCAATTGGGTCTGGCTGCGCTGCTGGAAGAGCCGCGATAGCAGCTCTTGGGGCATCTTTCGCTTGCTACTGCCTTGCCGGAACCAATAACCGCCCGGGGACTCGTGGACGAACAGACTGCGCGGAATATCCACCTTGAGTACCGCCCGTTTCACCCCTTCGAGGTCCGGCAGCTCCATTCGCTCGATGCGCACAGGCAGCGGTGGCTTGATCTTGTCGTTCACGACTTCACGGACGACCGTCTCGACGAGGTCGAGCCTTTCAACAGGGATCCCCTCGATAAGCCGTGTCTTGTCGTCCACACCGAGGACAACCGCGCCGGCTACGAAGTTGCCAAAAGCAGCCAGCTCGTCGGCCAGGCTGTCAGGGCTGGGGCCGGAGAGCCTCGCCCCCGCGAAGCGCACCGCCTTGAGCTCCAGCAGCGAGTCCTCGCCCAGACGGATCTTGTCCAGCAGCTCGCCTGGTGTGTCAAACATGTCGCTCACCGATCCGCTCGTAGCGGGCCTCGAAGGCCTGCCGACCACCCTCGACGATCCGGCAGATCTCCTCGCGCACGGCCTGCTCCTGCAAGCCGCCCTTCTCGGCGATGTTGATGCGACCGCTCGAGAACTCCAGCGAGACGACTAGGTCCGCGTCGGCGTTGACGACGATGTTCGGGTTGTGCGTGACGATGACCAGCTGCCGTCGCCGCCGGACCTTGCGCAACTGTCGGACCACGAGGCTCATTATGAGTGCGTTGTCGAGGTCGTTCTCGGGCTGGTCGATGACGAGCGGTTCGTCGCCGTAAGACAGGAGAAAGGCCAATATCGCGGCGTTGCGCTGACCCGCTGAGCCACGGATGATCGGCTGCCACTCGCCGTCGGGGTTCAGATAGTCAGCCTGCAGCCGGTCCGCAGGGAACCACGCGTCGAGGCGATCCAGGGCTTCCGGCTTGAGCTGAGCTACTCGCCTCGTGAACCAGCCGCCGAAGCTGTCCTCGGAGCCGTCCGCCAGAGCGCGGATCGTGGCTTTGAGCGCCTGCGCACCGGCGAGACCATCCGCTGCCGCTGTGACCATCGCGGCGCAGCGTTCGACGTCCGCAGCATGGGTCTCGGCATCAGCGGAGCCGAGGAGCAGGTCGCGGAGCTCGGGGAGGACGGCGTCACGTTCGCCGCCGCGCTCCAACTGAAACCTGACGACGTCGCCGTCGGTGCTGATGCCATTGAGGAACGCCTTCCGGCGGTCAAAGAGCTTAGTGCCCAGCTCGGCAAGTCGTTGCAACGCGGCGGCGGCGTCGATGTCCAGCCGGTCCGCCTCCGCCTCCGCGGCCGTGATGCCGGCCAAGCGGGCGTCGACTGCCTGGCGGCGCGAGATGAGCTTGCTGTACTCGGACGGGTCAGCGCCCGTTCCGGCCAGCGACTCGGTGAGGCGCTGGTACGCGGCCTCCACCTCCGCTTGCTGCGCATCCCACGCGTCGGGGAGTTGGGGCGTGACGGCCTCGGTCAACCCAGCGATGGCATCCCGCGCCTGCCTGAGACCCTCGCTGAGGGCCGCGTGCTGGCGGCGGAGCAGGGCCACAATCTCCTGGTCGACGCCGTCGCCGTCGAAAATGCCGACCGGCGGGTCGTCCACGATGGCCTCGTCGAGCGAGCGGAAGGCCTCGTCGACTGTCCCCTCCACGGACGCCCACCACGCATCCAGTGCAGCGTCCTGCCGGCGCAGTCGCTGGTACGCGCGCAACGTGTCGCGGTGGTCGTCGCTCTCGAGGACGGCGATGGCTCGATCCAGGTCGGTGCGCGTTCCCGAGAGCTCGGCGCGGTCGGCGATGCGAGTACGAGCCTCGCGGGCGCGGGCCCGGAGCGAGAGAAACCGAGCGTGCTCCGCGTCCCACGTCTGCTGCCACGTCGCTCGGTCCACTGGCGGCGCATCGTCGACAAGGCCGAGCAGGCGGCGCGGATCCTCCGCGAGTCGGGCGAGCTCTCCCTGACCGACGACCCGTACCGGCGTGCGTTGGGAAACGGCGCCGTCGACCCTGACCCATCCAGAGCCCTTCGGTTCCGACAGCGGCGGGGCGCTGCCGTCCTCGCTCCAAGAAGCGCGCAGGTCGTGGCCGTCGCGCCAGTAGTCAGCCGCGATGAGCGTCGTGTCCATCAGTGCGCCGTCGCCGTCGCGGGTTCCGACCTTGTTGAAGCGCTCGAAGTCAGAGTCCGTGGCGGCTTCCTCAGCACGGCCAAGCGCCAGCCGCAATGCGTTGACGATGGTCGACTTCCCGGCGCCGCGGCCACCGATGATGACGTTAAGCCAGGGATTGAAGTCGATCTCCAGCGGGGTGTCACGACCGGCGTACTTAAGGTCCTTGATCGAAACGCTCTTGACGACTCGGGTGGGCGGACGGTTCGGCTCGAGGTCGTCCACGTAAACCTGGATGGAGCGGTCACCGTCACTGAACGCGAGTGCCAGACCTTCACGGTCCGGGCGCGTCATCTTGATCCACGTCGATCGCTGACCCACCTTGTCGAGAGCGTGGGCATCGGAGAAGCGGACGACGGCCAGACCCGGTTCGCGGCGGTACCGGCCAGGGAGCCCGACACCGCGCAGCGCCTTTTCGATGGAAGCGTCGTTACCGCGCATCTCAGCAGCGACGAGGTCCGGGCGGTCGAGGATGCGATTGAGCCGGCGCCTGTCGCCGTCAGCGAGAGCTGCCCACAGCCCGCGTGAGGTTGTGCCTGGACGCGGCGCGGGAGCGTCAGCATGCGCGGCGACACAGAGCCAGTCCCGATCCGTCGCGCACTGCATGACCTCCTCGAGCGTCTTCTCGGAGCGTGCCGCGTGCTTGCCCCGATCCGCGTTCGGAATGCCGATGACGCTGAGGAGATCATTCACGTCTGCAGTCGTGCGCGTGATGTCGCCGAGAAGCAACAGATGGATGCGCTCAACGGTCGTGATCTCGGCGCCCGGGATGATGGCGACCCCGCTGTCCGCCGCCGCCTCGCGAATGCGAT
Organism: Propionibacteriales bacterium; assembly: GCA_038238115.1. Lineage (GTDB taxonomy): Bacteria > Actinomycetota > Actinomycetes > Propionibacteriales > Nocardioidaceae > JBBRYB01. The sequence continues at coordinate 5,418 of JBBRYB010000136.1, forward strand.
CGACCCATTGGCCGCTGTCGTGATCGGTGACGGCGATGGCGTCGAGCCCGGCCTGCAGCGCGCGGTCGACCACGCCGGCAGGATCGACCGGCGGGTCGTTCTTGAAGTCCTCGGAGGCTGGGGTGTGGATGTGTAGGTCGCACCGCCACCAGCGGGCCCCGGGCCATGACCATGCGGGCAGCGCACTCATGTACGGAGCATCGTCGCAGGTGTGCCTGACGCCGTTCGCGTCAGACGACGAAGCTCATCGAGCCCGGCCGCGCCTTCGGCTTGGCGGTGTTCTTCAGCTTCTCGTGCAGTCCCTCGCGGACCTCCTCAGCGTAACCCGCCTGGTTGAGACTCGAGTAGGCAGTCGACACCTCCTCCGGTGGCACTGGGCAAACGTATATTGACGCGCGTGAGACGACGGTAGTCTCGGATGCATCCGGTTGCCAACGGGCGCGGCAACGTTGCCCAGACGAGCAACCCCGGCCCGGTCGTGCTCGGTGCCTCGCATCATCCCTTCGTCTGGGCGCCTGACGGGCAGGACGACATTCCGCAGCTGCCGCATGCGCCCTGTGTGTGCCATGTTCGTAGCCGCGCGACAGCGGCTGGATGAACAATGTCCTCCGGAACCACACCTAGATGAGTAGTTCCACGGGGTCAGGCGACGTAGTCGACGAGGGCGCGTGGTGGGCGTCCGAGTTGGTGGTTGAGTGCGATGGCGGCGGCGAGCGCGAGGAAGCGGCTGACGATGCGGGCTCTGAGGCCGTGCAGGGTGCGGGCGCCGTGGCGTTCGAGGGTGAGGATGTCTTTGGCGGTCCAGTAGATCGATTCGATGCGCTGGCGGATCGGGGCGAGGTGCGGGCCCTTTCCGGGTTCGTCTTTGCGGCGTGGTCGCACGATCGTGGCTTGGAGCTTTGCGGCTTGGGCTTCGAAATCGCGGCCGGCGTAGCCCTTGTCACCGATCACGGTCAGCGGGCCGTGGCGGTTGACGCGCTCAAGCAGGCCGAGGCAGACGTCGCGTTCGCTGGTCTTGGGGCTGGTCAGCGCGATCGCGCGCGGCGTGCCATCCGGGGCC
>JBBRYB010000137.1:0-6461 GCA_038238115.1 Propionibacteriales bacterium
GGCGGGTAACCCCGAGGATGTGGACGCGCCTGGTCTCGACTTCAATCACGAAAAACACGTACAACCGTCGCAGCATGACGGTGTCGACCTGGAAGAAGTCGCATGCCAGCAGCCCCTGCGCCTGCGCGCGCAGGAACTGCCGCCAACTCGGACTCGCGCGCCGCGGCGCCGGCCTCAAACCGGCTGCGGCGAGGATCCGGCGCACCGTGCCCTCCCCTACGCGGTAGCCGAGGCGGACCGCTTCACCTTGAATCCGGCGGTAGCCCCAACGGGGGTTCTCCCCCGCAAGGCGCAGCACCAGATCACGGATCTCCTGAACGATCGGTGGACGCCCAGGCGATTTCGGGTATGTCCAGTGCTCGGCGACCAACCGGCGATGCCAGGCCAACAACGTCGCGGGCGTCACCAGCCGACATGCCCGCCGCTCGCGCGGCAAAAGCCGGGCGAGCCCGGCGAACAGCGCCCGATCCGACCAGGACAACCGTGGACGTGCGACCTGACGCCGCAACACAGCAACCTCATGACGCAACACCAGAATCTCGGCATCCTTCGCGCCCTCCGAGCGCCCCAGCAGGATCAGCCACCCGAACACGCGGACCATCACCACATAGATCAGCCGCACAGACACGACACCGATCCTCCCCTACGTGCTTGCGCGCAACACTGGTCGGACATTTTGGCACGGCACAGGGTCTGGATCCAGCTCCGCGTCGGACCGGTCCGTCATGGCGGGAGTTCTGCCGTGCTCAGGCGCAGACGATGTTGGCCTGTGACTTCTTCACCGTCGACACGGTGCTGTTACGGAGGATCTACGTGTTCTTCATCCTCGAGGTCGGCACGCGGCGCGTCCACATCCTCGGCGTCTCTCGGCACCCGACGGGGCAGTGGGTGAGCCAGCACGCCCGCAACTTCATGATGGCGATAGGGGAGCGGGCCGGGGTGTTCGGATTCCTCGTCCGCGAGCGCGACACGAAGTTCGCCGCCTCCTTCGACACAGTGTTCGTCGACGCTGGCATATCGGTGTTGCGTAGTCCGCCGCGGGCGCCAAAGGGCAACGCTTACGCGGAGCGGTGGGTCGCCACGATTCGGCGCGAATGCCTCGACCGAATGCTGATCTTCAGTGAACGACAACTGGTGCGTGTGCCAGCCGAGTACGAGAGGCACTACAACGGCCATCGCCCGCACCGCGCTCGTGATCAACGACCGCCGATCGCCAGTCCCGCCGTCCTTGCTGACCAACACCGACGAACCGAGGTTCGGCGAGACGAAGTGCTCGGCGGTCTAATCAACGAATACCGTTATGCGGCCTGATCGCGGTCTTGCCTCGACGGTCGAGGTTCTTGAGCCCCACAGGTACATGACTCCCAACGAATTCGAAGAAGCCTACTACGCAGTGTATCCAACAGCATAACTAACCGAATTCACTGTCGGGAAAATACCGGGCCGCTCACAGCGGCGTTAGGGTGCTCCGCCGGCGCGCCTTGCGAGATGGCAGCCGCAGTCAGGCCGGAGACGTATTGCCGTGTTCGCGCAGGGGACTGATGGCCTGACGGAGGGTCCTGGTCACTCATTTGGGGGGCCTTGGGGTGGCGGGGCGACTAGCCCAGCTTGGTGGGCGATGACGGCGGCTTGTGCCCGGTCGCGCGCCCCAAGCTTGCGGTAGAGATGCGCAACGTGCGTTTTGATCGTTGCCTCGCTGACGTATAGGCGGTCGGCGATCTCGGTGTTTGAGAGGCCGTGCGCGATGAGGATAAGGATCTCGCGTTCGCGGGCGGTGATTTCGGCGAGACCGCTGGGTTCGGTGGCGGGTCCGGCGAGGCGGAGGAAGTGGTCGATGAGCCTGCGGGTGATGGAGGGGGCGAGGAGCGCGTCGCCGCGTGCGGCCGTGCGGATGCCGTCGACCAGCCGTTCCGGTGGGGTGTCCTTAAGCAGGAACCCGCTGGCGCCGGCCCGGAGGGCTTCGTAGACGTAGGCGTCGAGGTCGAACGTGGTGAGCACTAGCACCCGGGTCGCGGCTAGCTCGGCGTCGCCCATGATCCTGCGGGTTGCTTCCAGACCGTCGACGTTGGGCATCCGGATGTCCATCAACACAAGGTCGGGTCGCAGTTTGCTGGCGAAATCGACCGCCTCGGCACCGTCGGCGGCCTCGCCCACCACTGTCAGATCCGGTTGGGTATCGACGATCAGCCGGAGGCCGTACCGGACGAGCGCCTGGTCGTCGGCGATGAGCACGGTGACGGTCACGGCGCGGCCGCGAATGGGAGGTGAGCGTGCACCAGGTAGCCGCCGCCTGACAAGGGCCGCGCGGTGAGGTTGCCACCGTAGAGAGCGGCACGTTCCCGCATCCCGACGAGCCCGCGTCCCTCGCCGGTGTTGGCCGGGGTGGGTCCGCGGCCGCAGCCGCCATTGGTGATCACCAGTTCGAGTTCGCGTTCCCGGTATCGGATGGTAACGGCCGCGTGCACCGGTCCGGCGTGCTTGACGATGTTGGTGAGGGCCTCCTGGGTGATTCGGTACGCGACGAGGTCCAGCCCGGTCGACAGCGACACCGGTTCGCCCTCGACGTGAACTTCGACCGGGACGCCGGCAACCGTGACCTCGTGGATGACGTAGTCGAGTCGGGCCAACCCGGGCTGCGGCGCGAGTTCGGCGGGGTCGTCTTCATTGCCGAGAAGGTCGAAAAGGCGGCGCAGCTCACTCATGGCCTCGCGGCCGGTGCGTTCGATGGAGAGCAGGAGCTGTTCGGCCGTGTCCGGCGCCGTACGAAGGACTTGCCGTGCCGCGCCGCTGTGCAGCACGATCACGCTGGTGGTGTGGGCGAGTACGTCATGCAGCTCCCGGGCGATGCGCGCCCTCTCCTCTGTAGCAGCGACCCTTGCCCGCTGATCGCGCTCTCGCTCAAGGTCGGAGGCGCGCTGTTCGAGAGCGACAACCCGTTCGGCGCGACCGCGCAGAACATCGCCGATTAGCCAGGCGATCGGGAAGAACAAGAACGTGCCCACGACGTCAGCGATCCGCAGATAACCCAAGGTGGCGTCCGCCACCAGCGCGGTGGCGAGCACCATCAGAGCGGCGACCGCAGCGAGTCGCCCCACTCTGCGGTCGGCATGAGTTCCCACCGCGTACAGCGCCAGCAGGGTCGAGACGGCGGCGGCGAACGTCACTTGCCCGGTGCGGTGTTCGGTCGACCACACGAGCATGAACCCGGCGATCACCGCGGCCAGTACCGGCACCGGTGCCCGGCGGCGCCACAGCAGTGGAAGGGCGACGAGCAGCGCACCGAATGTCTGCACAAGATGGGCACCGCGTCCGGTCGCGGCCCCGTCCCAGGTCTCGGCGATCCCGAGTGCCGCCAGTGCGACCGGAATCGCCCAGTCGGCCAGACGGCCGAGTGTTATTCGGGGCAGAAGGGCCTGCCGCATCTTCACATGCAGAGCGTAAGCCTGGGGCGCCTTCGCCTGCGTCGGTCTGGGGAACGATCCCCCGGCCCAGCTCATGCTCCGGGATGAGGCCCTGCTCGCCCTCCAGCCGCATGGGAGATCACCCGCGGCGGCGACGACGACACCCGCGACGCCCGCCTAGCGTCAGGAATGTCCCGACCATCCACAGAGAAAGGCCCGTCATGTACTCGACAGCCACACCGGCCCACGGCTCGGCGAGACCCACCGTGCGGGTGTTCGGATGGGGGAGTCTCCGCCGAACGGCTGCCGGGATCAGTCTCGTCGCGTCCCCGCTGCTACTCACGGCTGCGTACGTCGTCCTCCCCACGACCGCCACTGACCCGACGGCAGCGCTGGAGATCATCGCCAGTCAGCCGACCCGCTGGTACCTGTTCGGTCTGTTCCAGCTGCTCTCCTACCTCCTGCTCGTTCCCGCCACTCTCGGTCTGATCCACCTCGCCCACCGCCGATCGCCGGCATGGGCGAACATCGGCGGCTTCCTCGCCATCCTCGGGGCCATCACCGCGGTCGCCGACACCAGACTCTGGGTCTTCGCCCAACAGCAGATGGCTGCCCCCGAAGCCGACCGTACCGAGATGGTCGCGCTGATAGATCGGCTCGACGGCGCCATGGGCGCCTCACTTCCGTTCATCCTCGGCGCCCTGGCCCTGATGATCGGGACCGTCGTACTCGCAGCCGGGCTCTATCGCGCCCGCGCAGTCCCCGCCTGGGTATGTGCCTCCCTTGGCGCCGGGATGGTCACCAGCTTCGCCGCCTGGTTCGCCGGCAGCCAGCCCGCCCTGCTCGCCACGTCCGTTCTCCTCGTCCTGGGATATGGGTGGGTCGGCGTTGGTCTCTTGCGGCAGTCTGACGAGGACTGGCAGCGACACGAACCGGTACGTTAACCTGCCTCAAGACGACCAGTCCGCCCGCATCAGGGACGCGGGCGGACGCCAGCGAAGCCGCCCACCGCGCGCCAATGAGTACGTCGTTGCACGACCTACCTCGGCAGGATGTTCTGGTTGTGCCGGAACAGGTTCGCGGGGTCGTATGTCCTCTTGATCTCGGCCAGCCTGTCGTAGTTGCCCTTGTAGTTTACTGGCCGATGGCGTTTGTGCTGGTCTATGTGCTGATTGCGGCGTTCTACGTTCAGCGGTCGCAAGCACGAGGGGTCGGCACTCGGGTGCGCTCCTACGTTGTGGCCGGGATCGTCATCTCGCTCGTGCTGACTGCAGTGTCGGCGTGGGCTGATCGTCGCCCCCCGTCGCTTCGCCAGTACGACGTGCTCGGTTGGCACGTTCAATCGGTCAATCTTTACCGCTTCATCGGTCCTGCTGTCGCCATCGGTCTGGCGCTGGTGGTGCTGGCAGTGGTGGAGCGCAGTCCGGCGCTTCTCGCGGTGACGGTCGCCTATCTGATCATCGCTCTCACCCCCGTCAACTTCGGCTGGAGGATCACCTCGCACTCCCGCTGGGCGATCGCGCCGCACGACGTCGTCCCAGGCTGCGTCCTGCTCCTCGCGGCGGCCGGATTTGCCCTGGCGCACCGTTCACGCGACCTCCCATGACCGATCACCCCGCCAACGGCCTTGATGACGTAGTGCATCAGCGCGTGCGCCTCGGCGTCCTGACGATCGACCACGAGGCCCGGCGCGTGGAGTTCGGTTACCTTCGCACCAACCTTTGACTGACCGCCGGCAACCTGTCGCAGCACTTGAGCGTGCTCGAGAAGGCCGGACTGATTAGCATCGAGAAGGGCTACGAGGGCAAACGCGCCCGAACCTGCGTCAGCCTCACCCCCGCGGGCCACACGCCCTTTGCGAGAAGATCTCCCAACTCAACGCTTGATCAACCAGATCGACCGAAACGACAAACGTCGCAAGCACGAACACACGACTGACGCTCTACGACCCTGGGCAACTCCAGAACCCACGGAAATGCCGCGAGGGACTGTAGTTTGACGGTGTAACTCCTGAGACGTAGGAGGCACTTGTGACTGGAGTGAAAGAGCGCAGCGAGAGCCGAGGCTTTGCCGAGGACGACTCGTTGGATGCGATCGATGAGCAGATCGTCGCGCATCTGGCTGAGCGTGCCCGGTCGGAGGGGCTGCAGCTGACCGGTGAGGGTGGGCTGTTGGCTCGGCTGACCAAGCGGGTCGTGGTGTCGGCTCTGGAGGGCGAGATGGATGATCATCTCGGCTACGCCAAGCATGACCCGAGCGGGCGTGACGGGGGCAACTCGCGTCACGGCTCCCGCGCCAAGACGGTGGTGACCGAGGCCGGTCCGGTGCCGATCGAGGTGCCCCGGGATCGGAACGGTAGCTTCGCGCCGCAGTTGGTGAAGAAAGCGGCAACGCCGGCTGTCGGGGGTCGATGAGCTGGTGATCTCGTTGTCGGCCAAAGGGCTCACCCACGGCGAGATCTGCGCGCACCTGGCCGAGATCTACGGCGCGTCAGTGTCCAAGCAGACCATCTCCACGATCACCGACCGGGTGCTCGAAGGGATGGGCGAGTGGCAGAGCCGGCCGCTGGACGTGGTCTATCCGGTGATCTTCATCGACGCCATCAACGTGAAGATCCGCGACGGCAACGTGGCCAACCGGCCGATCTACGTCGCGCTCGCGGTCACCGTGGAGGGCACCCGCGACATCCTCGGGCTGTGGGCGGGCGAGCACGGCGACGGCGAAGGCGCGAAGTACTGGCTGCGGGTGCTGTCCGGGATCAAGAACCGGGGCACCGCCGATGTGTGCATCGTGGTCTGTGACGGGCTCAAAGGCCTGCCCGACGCGATCGCGACGGCCTGGCCGCAAGCGATCACCCAGACATGCATCGTGCATTATGCCGACCTTCGGATTATTCCGATGTGGTCGCTGGATTCCCTTGTGGGGCAGGGGTTTCGCGCTTGAGAGGTCGGCATAATCAGAGTGTTTCGAGCCAGGCGAGGAGCGTGTCGGGCGGCTGGTATCTGCCGCTTCGCGCGTGCGTTGGTCGGGTTCGGGCGAGGGCCTTCTGCTTCAGCTCGA
>JBBRYB010000138.1:0-6455 GCA_038238115.1 Propionibacteriales bacterium
CGGCGGGCACCCCGCTGCTCGATGATTGAACAGCAGGTACCCCCTGGATCGAGCCGGCTCGTGACAGGAGGCTCCCGCCGCGGTGTCAGTCTGCCACGCGCGTGCCGAATCGGTCGGGGGAGATCGGAGCCGGATCTTCCCCGGGCGAATCGTCCTAGCGTGGACCCGTGAGCAGGCCCGATCCTGATCAGCGCCGTCAGGCCCGGGAACCGCATGACTGTCCCGGGCGGCCGTCGTCGTTGGGACGCGCCGAGCTGGGGTTCGTTCGTCAGCCGATGGTGAGTTGGCTCAATCCCCGCCAGCTCATCGACACCGCCGCTCGGGCCGGACTGTCAGGAATCTTCGGCGCCTACGCCGACAAGCGTGAGATGCAGGCCTTGGCGGCGAGCGAGGTCTACGACCAATCGGATGCCCCTGAGCTGTGGCTCGACTACGTGGCCGACCTGGGCGACGGATGGGACCCCACGTACACCGTGGCCAGGCTCCTCGCCGCCGACAAGATCGAACTGCAATCCGAGAAGGGCACTCATGTGACGCAACGGGGACGGGTTCTCGTCATGGGAGGTGACCAGGTGTACCCCGTGCCCAAGCGGCGCGAGTACGAGAACCGCTTCCTTGGTCCCTACCGGGCGGCGTTGCCGTGCACCCATGGACGACAGCCGCTGCTCTTCGCTCTCCCCGGCACCCACGACTGGTACGACGGGCTGGTCAACTTCGATACTGTCTTCTGTCGGGAGAACTGGGTCGGAGGATGGAAGACGTGCCAGAGCCGGAGCTACTTCGCCCTCGAGCTCCCTCATCGCTGGTGGCTCTGGGGTGTGGACATCCAGTTCGGCAACCTCATCGACAAGGCTCAGCTGGACTACTTCTCCCACGAGGTCGCCGCCCAGGTCGAGCCCGGCGACCGCATCATCCTGTGCACGGCTGACGCCCCGGCTACCACCCAGGACAATCCCGAGGGATCGGGCGGAAACGTCGATTACTTCGAGCGCCAGGTCGTGCGACCCACCGGTGCCGAGATCGTCCTGCGCGTGACAAGCGGTCTTCACCACTACTGCCGGTACCAAGAGCCTGACGGTTCCCGCCAGCTCATCACCGCTGGGGGCGGCGGAGCGTTCCTCCATCCCACCCATCAACTTCCCGAAAAGCTTGAACTGGGAGCGGGCGAACGGAGGCGCAGCTACCGGCGGGTGGTGACGTATCCGCCGATGTCCGAATCGAAGCGCATGCGCAAGCGGCTCTGGCTGCTCCCACTCCGCAACCCGGCGTTTTCCGCCTTCCTCGGCATCGTCAACGTGCTGTTGGCTTTCATGCTGAGCCTGCAGCTCGGCGACGCCCACGTGGACATCGGTGTCGGCGACCTCGGGCGGGCCCTGTGGAGAAGTCCTACGGCATTCTTGCTGATGCTGCTCATGGTGATGGTGTTCGCCGGGATGGTCAGATTCGCCCACGACGCCGGGGGATTGAGTCGACTCCTGCTCGGGCTGGTCCACGCCAGCCTCCAGCTGGCGTCGCTGACTGGCGTGATGATCGTCTCTTCTCGCCTCTCGACGGCGTTCGGCCTCGAAGGCCTGCCGTCGTTGATCGTCTTCCTGGCTCTGGTGGCCCTGGTCGGTGGTTTCGTGGGCGCCCTGGGTTTGGCCGGGTACCTGTGGGTTACCAACTGTTTGGGGTTCCACGCCAATGAGACGTATGCACCGCTCCGGGTCATGGACTTCAAGAGCTTCCTGCGCCTGCATTTCGACACCGACGGAAACCTGACCGTGTTCCCCATCGGCGTCGACCGGGTGTGCCGCCGTTGGCGGCTGTCCGGAGATCCGTCCCCCGAGGCCCCGTGGCTGGAACCCGAGGGCGATGACCTGAAGTCCCACCTCATCGAAGCACCGTTTCGCATCGGCTCGAGCTTCGGGCCGTGACTCGGACCGCCTACTACAAGGCACCATTCCTTTGGCCTGCCTCCTGCAGCAGGACCGATACTCGCTGACGGGTCACGCCGAACAGGACCGCGATCTCCTCCATGGTCATACCCTCGGCATGCAGAGCGCTCGCCTCCGCCCGGCGCAGCCGCGCGCCGGCCCGTAGGAGGTTGTCGAGGTTCTGCCGGGTGATCTCCTGGATCAGGGAACGCTCATTCCCAGCGAAGATCTCCCGATAGGTCCGGTCCTGAATGCGCGATCGCCGGATCGCCCGGGCCCGTCGCATAGCGAGTTGGTTGCGCCGGTTGCTGTCTTGGAGGACGTTGACGAGATCATCGAGGGCCTCGAGGACGTCATCACACTGTCGGATCTGGGGCACGAACTCCTCCCTGGTCGGCCTTCCTTCGAGCATCGGCCCCCGGCCCGATCGGTGAGCCGGGTCTGGCCTCGACCTGGCAGCGCATCGCACGAGAGCGAGTCTCTCTGAGGAAAACCTACCGCGCCGGCCTTGCCTCCGCAACCCTAGCTTGCCGCACCCCTGCATTGCTGCATCCCTACCTTGCGGCAAGCCCCAGGCGCATGTTATGGTCGAGCGAAGGGACGCTTGACGCCACCCATGCCGTCTGGTCCTCCCTTCTCTGTCTCCCAAGCCCGCACCGAGTCTTGGTGATCGCTTGATCGATGACATCAAGAAAGGAAGGTCAAAACCCATGGGCCTCTTGTGGCTTCTCCTGGTTGTGTTCCTCGTCGTTCTCGTAGCTGGATGGGGATGGAGGGCCGCACGCGGTCGGCGCTGACGCTGACGTTTTCATCTGACCGACACGCCTGCCTTCCACGGAACGCGCGAAACGAGTCGGGCAGCTCACCGCCGACCACCGAGCTGATCGTCCGCCGACCGGGGGGCGGTTGCGCTCGGCCGCCAGACGTGAGTTCGCCGTCAGATCCCGAAGAAGAATGCCAAAGAGAGGAAGAAGAAGATGACCGGAGTGACCAGGCTGAACCGCGAACACATCGTGGGCCAGGCAACCTTCGACGACGCCGGCGACAAGGTTGGCTACGTCGAGTTCTGCTATCTCGACATCGACACCGAACAACCTGAATGGGCAGCGGTCAACAATGGCCAGCTCGCGTCCAAGTCTCATCTGGTTCCGCTGGTAGATGCCGCCATGACCAGGGAGGGTCTCCAGCTGGCGTTCAGCCGGGACCAGATCGGGGGAGCACCCGAGTTGGATCTGACCGTGGATCTGGACGGAGATGACGAGGCCCAGCTCTGTGATTACTACGGCCTCGAGTACTCCCGGGCGGAGTCGGACACTGGGCTACCAGCCAGACCCACGACGATCGCCGTCGACGACGAAGTCGCCACAGTTCACCGGGAGGCCGGGCGGGCGCGCCTGCGCAAGCATGTCGTCACCGAGACCGCCACCACAACGGTCCCGCCGCTGTACGACAGGGAGTTGGTTGTCGGTACCCGGACCGTTCCGGAGGAGCGGCTGCGGGTGGAGAGGGTGACCTCTGATGAGGAGATTGTCGTCGACCGCCGCGACGAGCAGATCGACGTTGAAGAGCCGCTGTAGCGACACGTGGAGTGACGCCCGCCACGACGCAGGACGGCGTGGCGGACGGCGCGCTTAAGCGCTCAGACGAACCGCTCTACTCCAGTGGCCAACACGATGCCGGCCTGGACCGCGAACTGCAGGCCCGTGCCGATGTCGTCGTCAGAGAACCCTGAAGACGACCGGGAGTAGAAGTTCAGAGCCGCGACGCCCTTTCCGCGGGCCACGACCGGCAACGACATGGAGCTCTTCATCCCGTGGGCCGCTGCCGCCTCACTGAACGGTGCCCACAACCAGTCGCGCCCCATGTCGTCGATGCGACATACCCGGACGTGGAGGACGGCGTCGAGGGACGGCCCGATTCCGGTTCTGTACTGGGCTACGTCGATCTCACGAGCCGCCGGGTCCGTGCACACCGCCGTACATGGCCGACCATAAACGATCATCGTGAGCCCCACCAGCGTCGCCACAGGTACGGCCGCGCAGGCCAGGTCAGTGACCTTCTGCAGCATCTCGGCCGCGCCGACGAACAACCCCGACGCGGCGCAGAGCTCTCGGCTCAACACCTCCTGACTGGTGGGCACAACTCACTTCCGCGCCGGTGGGCGAGATCGCGTCTCTCGGTGCTGGAGGGATGGCGGCCGACTCAACGAATCGAGATCACCCTACCGGCTTCGAAAGGGCCTACGTCTGGGGTAACCGCCCGGATTGCGTGAAATCGCAGGTTGCCCTCGGTTGTGAGCCCGCCGCAACGCATGGATCACTGGCTCCCTGCCCCCTGGCGGCCTTGGCCCGGCCGCATGCAGCGCGGCCACCATCGGGAAGGGCGCAACGGTGACCACCCTCCTGGCCCGACACCGCCGCGCCCAGCACGAGGCCCCCCGGATCTGAGCAGGATGAAGGCGGAGCCTGACGGGCACGGGTAGGTTGGCACCATGTTGGATGCCGCCGACGAGCTGAACGTCTCCGAGCTGGATGATGCCTACCTCAAAGTCCTCCTGCTCCTATCGACCCGGCGCGCCGAAAGCTCCGAACCGCGCCGGGCAGGTTTTTGGCACGGCCTGGCGGGCATTCTGAGCATCGAGCAGGAAAAGCGTCAGGGCGCCGGAGTCCTCGGTCGACAAGCGCCCGCCGCCCTTCAGGACGACGAGATGGCCGAGCTGGCTGTCGTGCTCGACGAACTACGCCGCGACGTCGCGACCGTCGAGTCCGAGTACAGGGCGTCGTACGGTCAGATGCCCGCGGCGGGCGAGTAAACCTCCGGTCCGTGAAGGCGCTGACGAGTGACGCTGAAGAGGACGGCGATCTCCTCCATGGTCATGTCCTCGGCATGAACAGTCGGCGTTAGGCGAGCGTTAGGCGTCAAGCTCGGCAAGGTGATCTGCTGAGCCGCCAACGCCCCTCCAGCAGGAACAGGGTCGCGTCGTCATTGGTGACTTCGCCTCGGGCGCGCTTGAGGGCGTGGGAGAGCCGTCGCACCGTCTCTTGAACGGGTCCGCCTTCTTGGCCGACCTCCTCAGGAGCTCGATCAGGCGTCTCTCGCCGAACAGATCGCCACCGGTCAGGTGCTCTTCGGTGATCCCGTCGGTGAACAACAGCACCCGGTCGCCCGGCTCCAACCTCACCTCACTCACCTGTGGGTCGGCGCCACCGAATCCGATCGGCAGCGTGGTGGGACTGTCCAACGCGCCGACCACCCGGTCACCCCGGATCAGCAGCGGATGGGGATGGCCGGCGTTGACCCATCGAAGCCGACCGGAGCCGACGTCGAGGTGTGCCATCTGCACGGTGACGAAGTGCTCCTCGTCGAACTGCCCGGCGATGGCGCGGTCCATGGCCGAGTAGAGGTCTGGCAGCCCAGGTCGTCGCGGCGGGCGTGCCGATAGGCCGCGATGGCGACGGTCGCCATCACCGCCGCGTCCAAGCCATGGCCCATCGCGTCGACGATCGCCACGTGCAGGGCATCGTCGTTGATGGCGTAGTCGAAGCTGTCCCCGGCGACGTCGTAGGCGGGCTCCAAGATCCCGGCCACCGCAACCTGGGGTTCGTAATGATCAGTGGCGGCAGCAGCGCCCACTGCATCTCTGCCGGCAGGCTCATCTTGCTGCCGCCGGCGGGCCTGGAAGAACCGGTCGGTGTACATCCCCTTGGTGACCAGCACATCGGCAAGAAGGCCGCCGAATCGTCGTGCCAGCCGTCGGTGGTGATCATCCAATCGCTCCGAGGTGAACGCAAGCACACCGACCCGATCGGTGCCATTCATCGACCGCATCGACCGGGCACCAGACGGATCGGTGAGCGTCATCGACTACAAGACGGGCGGCACCAGCAGCTACCGGGGCCTGTCGGCCGAGGATCCCCACCAGGGCGGCAGCCATCTTCAGCTCGCCGTCTACGCCGAGGCCGCCGCGCAACTGTTCGGGGTGACCGACGTGGAGGCCAACTACTGGTTTGTCACCACGAAGGGGAGCTTCGATCGGGTCGGCTACCACGTCACACCCGAGGTTCGTGCCGACGTCGGCGCGGCGGTGGCAACGATCGTGGAGGGTATCCGCACCGGCGTGTTCCCGGCCCGTCCGAATCCCGACCCGCCGTACATCTACGTCGATTGTTGGTACTGCTCGCCCGACGGGATGAGCACGGCCGAAGCGCGCCGCGACTGGGAGCGCAAGCGCCCTGATCCGTCCCTCGAAGGCTACGTCCGGCTGTGCGAGCCCGAGGCACTTGCATGACGACGGCCGCTGACGACCCGGCTCGCGTCGCGGTACGCGACCGCCTCGACGAGACCATCTTCCTCGAGGCCGGGGCCGGCTCGGGCAAGACGACGTGCCTGGTCGACCGGTTCGTCGCCCTGGTCGAGTCGGGCGTGGAGACCGACCGTATCGCCGCCATCACCTTTACCGAGAAGGCGGCGAGTGAGCTCGTCGACCGGATCCGCACCCATCTCCAGCAGCGCTCGACGACATCGCCGCGGTGCCGGGTC
>JBBRYB010000139.1:0-6432 GCA_038238115.1 Propionibacteriales bacterium
CGGGGGAATCAGATGGCGAGTGTCAGCTCATCGATAGCGGTCAGCAGCCGGTGCTGGACCGGTGCTTCGGTGGCGATGTCGTAGTGGCCGCGTTTGAGGTTCTGGATGAACGCGCGCCCGGTGGCGAGTGTGGGTGCGGATCGGAATGTCGTGAGCCCGCGCATGGGTCGGAGCCGGGCTTTGAGCCGACCATGGTCTGCCTCGATCCTGTTGTTGGCGTACTGCTCGGTGTTGTGCTGGGCGGCCGGGATGAGCTCGTCGAGGACTCTCGGGTAGGCAGGTGCCCGGTCGGTGGTCACCTCGACCGGGACGGCGCCGGTGGCAAGGGCTCGGTTGAAGAAGGTCCGCGCGGCGGTCAGGTCGCGTCTGGTCGGACAGCCACACGTCGATGACCTGCCCGTACTGGTCGACCGCCCGGTACAGGTAGGTCCACCGGCCGTTGACCTTGACGTAGGTCTCGTCGACGAACCAGCGATCACCCGGCACGTGACGTCGAGGACGTGCGGCTTCGACGAACTCGGGTGTGAACCGTTGCACCCATCGGTAGACGGTGACGTGATCGACCGTGACACCGCGCTCGGCGAGCAGCTCCTCGACATCGCGGTAGGACAGGCCGTACCGCAGGTACCACCGCACCGCCACCGAGATCACCTCCCGAGGGAACCGGAAACCAGCGAACGCGGAAGCCACCGAGAATGTCATGGCACCAGTCTCTCGCCCGGCCCGATCGCCCAACGCAACAGCGCCGCCCGACCTACAGGGCGAGGGCCGCGCCGGCCGCCAACCAAAACAGTCTCTCGCGGGCTGCGTGCGCTGAGGTCCAGCCGCGGTCGTCCCAGCAGGCTCCAGCGAGTGAGTCACCGGCCAGCAGCACCTGTCCGAGCATCACTTTGCGGTACTGCGCGACGGCCAGCAGAGCGGCCGCCTCCATTTCCACCACCACGGCGCCCTCGGCGACCCGGCGGTCCACTCGGCCCGCGTCTCTCGGTAGAAGGCATCCGTGGTCCAGGTGCGGCCCACCAGGTGAGCAACGCTGGCGGCGGCCAGCGTGTCGACGAGCGTCGCCACCGCGTGCGGGTCGGCGTCGACCACCCTACTCGGCGGCAGGTAGTGATACGAGGTCCCCTCGTCCCGGATTTGCGCTGGCCACGACCACGGCATGCCCCAAGACGAGGTCGGGTAGCAAGGCGCCGGCCCCGCCGCAGACAACGAGCCGGCGGCAGCCCATGGCGATTACCTCTTCCAGAAACGCCGCTGCCAGCGGCGCGCCCACGCCGGGATGGAAGACCGCCAGCCGACGTCCGGACATCTCGATCTCCCAGACCGGATTCAACCCCGCCTCGCTCGACAGAACCGGCACCCGTCGGCTTCCAGGCCGCCCGGCGATCAGCTGGACAACCTCGCCGAAGAAAACACACCACCGCACAGGCCGGCATGTTCACAGTCGGGGTGACCCGGCCAGGCTCGATGACACCCTCAGCCGCGAGGTCATCCTCCAACAGCGGCAAGTCCACTAGCCGATCATTCCCCGTCGCCCCGGACGCGACGCCATCGGCATCACATTCCACGCCGCCCGGATCCGACGCCCGGTTCGAGATCCGCTTGCGGGAAGGTGCAGGGCGCTACGCGGTGAGGCAGAAAATGCGCTCGATGACCTCGCGTCTCACGCCGTCGGCGGAGGAAGTCACCGAGCTCATATTCGCGAAGCCGACACGGGTAACCACCTTCGCCGAGCCGATGTTGTGCTCTGCGATGCGGGCGCGCGCGTTCCCTCGATCCTGCCCCAGCCAGACGGGTCGATCCAGTACGTGACCTCCCGCTCACCGTCCATGGTGAAGCTCCCGATCGTTCCGACGAAGGTGCCGTTGTTGATCAAATGCCCGGAGTACGCAGTCGACATTGTCCCGGATCCGCCGGTGGTGGCGGTCGATGTGGGTCACCGTGCCCAAGCCATTCCCCAAGGAGTTCCGTGAGGACGTGGTCCGGGTCTACCGCAACTCGGACGCCTCAATAGCCCAGGTCCCAGGAGGCCCGCGCTCGCGGGCGACAGACCCACTACGCCAACAACTAGAGATCGACGTACTAGAGATGGAGAAGTAGAGGCAGACATGAGCGACACTTCGGTCCCCAGGGACACGCTGCGGGTCACGACGTGCGACACCGACGACACGCTCGCAGCGGCCAGCGGCCTGTTCAACCAGTACCGGCACCACTATGGCGAGCCGCCAGACGCGGACGAGCGCACCCTCGGCTGGCTCACCGACATGGTCCAGTCAAATACGCTCACGGTCTATACGGCATCCGTGGACTCGCCGGCGGACGCACCTGCGATCGGCCTGGCGACCGGTCACGCGGTCCCAGCATCTTTGGTCATGGGATGGTTCTGGCAGCTGCGCGACCTTTACGTGCTCCCCGGGTCCCGTCGACAAGGAGCGGCAGCCGCCCTGGTCAGCGCAGTCCGCGAGGCGGCACTCGCGGCAGGCGCAACACGACTGTCCCTCGTGACGGAACCGGACAACCAAGCCGGGCTCGGCCTCTATCGGCGACTCGGATTCAGGCCTGTCGAAGGTCCGGCATCGCCCAGCCTCGACCTCGCTCCCCAAGAGATCAGGGAGTAGGGCGTCATCGGGCAGGACGTTCCCGCACTCGGCTTCCGCAACCTGACCAACTACGTCGCCAGATCGGCATTGGGGAAGAGATGCAGGGTTCGAAACGTCCGCGGTCCCGACCGGGTGAAAAGCGTGACTCTTCGAATGCGTAAGGCAAAATGCGGGCTGCCATGCCCGCGCACTTTTAGCGCGGTGTAGTCATCATCGATTCCGCGAGTGCTACCGCGTCGTCCAGGCTGAGCGGCCCTCTGCATATTTCTCTTTGCTCGGTGGCGATGTGCTGTGGGATGGCGTCGATGAAGGGTTGGTACAGGGTCTGCTCGCCGGCTGATCGAGGGATACCAGCGTCTGCTCCGAGGGAGTCGCTGGCAGCGAAGAGGCGGGCAGCCTTTACGACGTCGTCATCGATTATTGCCGCGGCCATTCCGTCGAGGCATCCCAACACGAGATACGTCGAATTATAGTTCCCCGCCTCGGTCAGTGCCTGCTGGAAATGGGTGATTGCGTGGTCCTTTTCGCCCTCAAGCACCTCCACGATGCCTAGGTTGATCAAGGCGGCCGCCTGGTAGAAGCCGTCCGACAGCTCGTGTGCGAGCTGTATGACTCGCTGAAGGGCATTTCTCGCCTCGTCGAGGCGTCGGTTGAACGCAGTGACTTCACCGAGGCTAATGAGAGTCATCATCAGGCCACGCTTGTCCCCTGAACTTTCTGCTATGGCTGCGCCGTCCTCGTACAAGGAGATGGCTTCGTCGTCTCGTTGCTGTGCGGCTCGGACGTTTCCGAGGTTGCACAGCGCGCGAACCTGTAGGTGACGGTTCGTAGTGACCTGTGCCAGCGCGGCGGCTTCTTCAATAGCTGAGGATGCACGGTCCACATCGCCTTGTTGCAGCCATACCGCGCCCAGACCAATCAACGCCCGCGCGGCCTCAGTGTTGTCTCCCAGGTCCCGAGCAAGAGCAAGGGCCTGCTGTGCGTGAGCAATGGCCTGCTGGTGGTCATCCTGCGAGTCTGCAAGGGTCGCCGCTCCTTGCGATGCTCGCATCCTCTCCGGGCTCGGCAGCTGAATCTCGTTGAGCACACGATCCAGCCACTGGCGCCCCTCGGTGACGTGACCACGCACGTCCCAGAAACGCCACAGCGCACTAGCTGTCTGGCCCGCCAACTCCGGTGCTTGTTCGATGGACCACGCCAACGCTGCCCGGAAGTTGTCGTGCTCTAGGTCCAGGCGGTCCAGCCACTCCCCTTGATGTCCACCGATCAGGTGCTGCTCGGCTTGCTGCGCCACCGCCTGAAAATACTGGGCATGCGCGAGCCGCAGTTCCGCCACCTCAGCTGACTCCTGGAGCTGTTCCACGACGAAGTCACGGATGGTCTCCAACATCGTGAACCGCTCGTCGATCGTTGCGCTCGCCCGGATCAGGCTCTTGTCCACCAGGGATCCGAGCCCATCGAGGACGTCTAGGTCGAGGTCGCCACGGTCACACACCGCCTCAGCGGCATCCAGGCTCCACCCTGCGGCGAATACTCCAAGACGACGAAAGAGCCTCTGCTCCTCGGCTGACAACAGCTGATAGCTCCACGCTATCGCCCCGCGCAGGGAACGCTGTCGATCCGGTGCTTCCCGCCGGCCAGCAGACAACACCTTCAGCTTCTGGTCCAGACGCGACAGCAAAACAGCAGGAGAGAGCAGGTTGATCCGCGCCGCGGCGAGTTCAATCGCCAGCGGGAGCCCATCGAGGCGCCGACAGATACCCGCGACGTCGCCCGCGTTGACTTCAGTCAAAGCGAAATCAGCCTTAACCGCTTGCGCCCGGGCCACGAAGAGGGCCACCGCCGGAGAATCCACCACCTCATCCACCCCAGACTGCGAACCTGCTGGAGGAACCGACAGCGCAGACACCGCCACCACCCGTTCTCCGGTGATCCGAAGCCGCTCCC
Organism: Propionibacteriales bacterium; assembly: GCA_038238115.1. Classification (GTDB taxonomy): domain Bacteria; phylum Actinomycetota; class Actinomycetes; order Propionibacteriales; family Nocardioidaceae; genus JBBRYB01. The sequence continues at coordinate 4,548 of JBBRYB010000139.1, forward strand.
GCGACGTCACCAGCACCTGCAGGGCCGCAGCTCCTCCCAGCAAGGAAGACAACCCGGATGCGGCGTCCATCACTTGCTCGAAGTTGTCCAGCACCAGCAGCATCTTCTTGGACGCCAGATGATCAATGAGCTCCTTCTCCACCGAGCGTCCCGGCGTCTCCCTGACCGACAGCACCCGCGCGATCGAAGCGGCCACCAGGGAAGGATTAACGAGCGCGGAGAGATCCACGAAGAAGACACCGTCGGCGAAGAAGGACACCACGCGTTCGGCCACCGCCAAAGCAAGACGTGTCTTACCAGTTCCACCCGGACCCGCCAACGTCACCAGGGGCTCCTGCCCAGAAGACAGCAGTCCGCTGACGGCGGTGATGTCTTCGGTCCTGCCGATCAGCTCCGGCAGCCGGGGCGGAAGGTTGGTGGGATGCGCGCCCACAGACCGCAACACCGGAAAGTCCTGCCGCAACCCTTCGACCACCACCTGATGCAGCAAGTGACGGCCGTCGATGTCCTTCAGCGCATGCTCCCCCAGCGGCTGCAGCCGCACATCCTTTCCACCGGAGACCACCGCCGCGGTCGCTGACGACACCACGATCTGGCCGCCCCACCCGACCGAACAAATCCGAGAACCCAGATGCACGTCCCCACCCACATAGCCCTCATCGGTCCGGGCGGGCTCTCCGGTGTGGATACCCATCCGCACCCTGACTTCGATGCCGTCCCCGAAAGAATGCGCGGCGAGCGCACGCTGCCCCTCGGTCGCACCCGAAACCGCGTCCTGTGCCCGCGCGAACACATAGAAAAACGCGTCGCCTTGAGTGTCAACCTCCACCCCACCAGCACAGGAGAACGCCTCCCGCAGAATCCGCCGGTGCCCGGCAAGCACAGCCGCATAGCCATCGCCCAAGAACTGCTGCAGCCGCGTCGAACCCTCAATATCGGTAAACACGAAGGTGACGGTGCCAGTCGGCAACTCACTCACGACACCAATTACACCCCGCCCAACCACGGTGCGGCTAGCCAACCGGCACGAACGCGGCAGTCAGCAGAACCCCAATCAGCACCCAGCCGCGCACCGATCGGTCCGCCCGCCAGCGGCAATCGCACACCAGGGGTGTGGCCTGAGAGCGCGACGCCCGAGCGAAGGTCAGCAATGCGACGCCTCTTGTGTCACCACCCAACAGTCCAGTCGTCCAAAAAGGTGCATGCTGTAAGTCAGAAACGTCCGCGGGGCGTCCAGAAAAGGAGGAACCATGAAGCACGACGAGACACCAAGTCCAAGCGCCGACGACAAGCCCACCGACACCGAAGGCCACGGCTACAAATGGGCCGACGCGGAGACACCAGAAGGTGACGACGTCGAAGGTCACGGCTACAAGTGGGCCGACGCGGAGACGGCTGAGGGCGAGGACGCCGAGGGCCACTCAGTCCGCTCGGGAGCGGACGCGGAGACACCAGAGGGTGAGGACGTCGAAGGTCACGGCTACAAGTGGTGAGTGACAACACCGAAGGCCACATCTGCTTCGAGGATTCCGATCAGATCGGCAAGTCAGCGCGTTCTCGGTGGGCGAGAGACCAAGCACCAATCCGCTGAAACCCTCACCGTGTGAGAGGTCGTCGGGCTGGTTGCCGTCCGGTGGGCGGTTGTGGGGCAGACGCCTCGCTCCTAGAGGTCCGATTCCCCGATGTGTGAGTGAAGGGCCAACTTGACGGGTGAAGGCTTCTCGTATCTCGTGCTGCCGCCCGCCTGACCGGACCCCTTGAAGTGGTCCACTCGTTATGAGAGTTGTGGTTGGTTGGTCTGGCATCGGCTGGCGTAGTCGTCGGGGGTGAGCATGCCGAGGGCGGAGTGGGGTCGGTACTGGTTGTACTCGTCTCGCCAGTCAGC
>JBBRYB010000140.1:0-6359 GCA_038238115.1 Propionibacteriales bacterium
ACATCCACCTGAAAAGTGCCTCTCCAGCCTGCCGGAACAAGGACTTCGAAGACCCTTATCCTCGCAGCTCAGAGGCACTTTTCTCGTATCGAAACGCCGACCCATACAAGATCATACTGATCTCGGTGAATGACCGAGGTTTATGCCCCATGGTATATCGCCCCAATGTTCATCCTTGCCGTGCTGCTCTGCGCACTAGTAGGGCTGGTGTTTCCCCAAGAGTCAGCCGATCGACTTGCGTGGTGGCGCGACCGCCGCCGCGCCCAGGGCCGCCGGCGTTCGCGGTGACGGCGTGCTGTCGCGGTCCCCCGGCAACTCCATCGTGGACCCAATGGCTAACAGCACTCGTGGGTACGCCTGATCCCTCTGCGTGTTACCTGCCGACCGTGGCCCGCTGGGGGCCGCGAGGGCTTGGTCGAGGTCGGGCGGGCGCGGGTGGTTACTGACCGCGCCGCTCTCGATCCGGATCAACTTCGACTGCGACCAGTCCATGGCCACCGCGACGTCGTGTTGGAAATAGCCATCGCCGACTGGCTGGAATCAGCCATAAGTCGATGGCTTTATGTCGCGCGATCCACTGCCATTTGTGGATCGTCAGTAGAACGGGCTCTGTCGCACTTTCCGTGATCGGGTGTGTGCTCGGCGTGACTGCCTGGATAAATGATCACCGGAGCGTGGTGATCAGGTTCGTGTGATCTTTCGGGTCTGTTGCCGCATCTGTCCGAGCTGGCGATCGAGGGTGTGCACCGCGAGGACGACGGGGTGCGTATCGAGGCTGACGTGCGGGCCGAGCGGATGGCATGTCCTGGATGCGAGCGCGGTTCGGACCGAGTACACAGCCGCTATCGGCGCAGGTTGGCCGATGCCCCGATCGGTGCGCAAGCGGTGGTGATCGAGCTGCGCGTGCGCCGGTTCTTCTGCGACAACGCCAGCTGCGCTCGGCGTACCCGGAGTCGATGCGCACGCCCCGGATGACGGCCCGGGGGCGTGGCCGCGACTGGAGGGTGATCCTCTCTGTCGATCGCGGCCCGGGACCATAGCCCGCATGCCCGAGGCACGTCCGCTAGCTGGCTGGTCGCGGACCCGAGGACCAGATCGCGCCGTCCTGAAACCGAAGCTCACCACGAACCGCAGTGGGGTCAGCCTGTTAAGGGTTCCCCTGGTTGGCGCGCGGGCGGGGTGAGAGGTCACGCGGTCAATCCTTCCCCGGACGATGGGCTGCGGGTGGTGTTTAGGTGGTCAGGGCTTGGGCGAGGACGGCGCCGCGGGCTGCGTCTGCCGTCGGTGCGGGGTTCGGGGTGCCGGCGCGCCACGCGCTGCGCGCCGGGTCGCACCGGTCCCTGGGCCCGGCCAGGTCGGGTGTCGACTGCGCCAAGATCATCACGTACCCCGCCCGACCAGCCCGTGTGGAGCGCGACGAAAACTGCAGTGGTTGTGAATCTCTGAGAAGAGGGCTCGCAGGCAAGCGGTGTCAAGCAGCGTGTGAGCCGCAGGCGAGTTGTGGAGCGACACAAAACGAGAGTGGCCGCGTCAGCAAATGAGAGTGCTGGCGCCACGAAATTGAGAGTGCGCCGCGAGCGCTCTCCGGGCCCGGGCCCTTACGGTGCGGGCAGCTCCTCGATCTCCACATCCGGGTCGATCGCCCGCAGTGGGCCGGGCTCTGCGGTCAGAATGGCCAACCCGCGTGTGATCGCCACGTCCACCGCATGTGCGGCCGCCAGATCGAAGCGTCCCGCCTGATGCGCGGGATGGGCGCGCACGCCAGCCCGGCCGGCCACGAACGCGTCGAGGTCCTCGACGACGACCGCGGGGGCGTCCAGGAACAGCTCCAGCAGCGCCCGCGCCTGCGGCGGGACAGCGGCCCAGGCCTGCAGCAGAGCGGTCGAGGGAGTCGGGAAGGTCATCCCCAGTTCGACGGCGGCCACCAGGAACGCCCGACCGTACACGGAGCGGTCGGTGGCGATATCAACGATGGCGGAAGAGGTCAGGACCCTGCCGCTCACGACGCCTGCGGATGCTGGTCGATCCGCTCACCGAGCAGGGCACGGCGGGCGTAGGCCAGTGCCTCAGGATCAACATCCCCAGCCGCGGCACGCCAACGAGCCAGCCACTGCTCCCGGACCATCCGGGCATCCAGAGCGCCTTCGACATACTCCGACACGCTGGCCGCGCCAGCGCGTTCAGCGGCGGCCTTGAGCTCCGCAGCGACGTCGGGATCGAGGCTTACCGTGATCCGTTCCTTCTTGCCGCTCATACGCTGAGGGTACAGCGCTCATACGCCGCTGAGAAATCTGGAGCCCGCAGCCGAACAGCACACTGGGGCGGTGAGATCCTGCACATCGGTCGACACCCATGTAGCCAACAGCTCCGAACGCCCGGGAACGTTCCCGAAACACCCATGCCTATCCCTGCAGAGACACGCAGATTATGGAAGGACTTCCGGGAGAAGCTGACCTGCAACAACGATGACGACGACGCGGCCTCCGGCGGCGTTCCAATAAGGACCCGAATCGGTACGCAGACCACCCCTACCCAGCCCCACCACGACCGGTCGCCACGGCCCGCATGGCGACCCGACAGCTACCACGGAACAGGCCACCACAACCAGCAGCTGAGCAGCACGGCGTGGTGGTGGCACAGAACCAATTCATCCTGGGCGGAGGCGGCGATGCACGCCTACGACCCTGCGGTCCAGTCGAAGCGCGTGATTAATTGTCTGCTCGATGGTGATGAAGGCGACGACAGCGCCAGGGAGTGCCCGCTCAAGGTCTGCCAGCGCGCCGCCGATGGCATCAGCAAGGCTGGTGGCGGTCCGGGTGAAGGCCAGACTGTGCACGTCAGCGACGACAACGACGGTGGCATCGCGGGCATCACTGTCAAACAGCTGCGTCTGGATGGTGTCCTCGCGCAGGTCAACATCATCGACGTCGATCAGGAACTGGAACAGCCGCTGACCGGCAGCGTGGGCCTCCGCGAGGGCCGCCGCGACGTCGGGGATCGGCAGCGGCACCGCAAAGTCGCTCACGGCGGGCAGGATAGGCGACACCCCGGACAAGTCCGGTGCCACCCGGTCACGCCGTGCTCACACCAAAACCCTTGTCGCACAGGATCCGCTCCGGTCCGATCCCGACCTTCGAGCAGCGTCGAGCCGCCGGTCGAGATTCTGCTTCCGCCGCCGCACCTCGGTCCGTCATCCGGTGACCAACACCCGCCGTCCGCCAGTGACCCAAAACCGGCCTCGCATCACTGCCACTTTCGCGGCGCTGAAGCACTGTCGTTTTGCTGTCCCTCCACACTGACGGGGTCTGTCGAGCTGTGGAACGCCACGAAAATAAGAGTGGCGGTGCCAACAAAGTGAGAGTGGCTGTGAAGCGCCACCAGCGCGGCGCATGCCAGCGGCTACGCCGACGCAGCCAGCACGATCAGTCTGCGACGGCCGACCGTAGGGCCAGGCACCCGTGTCACTTGCGTGGTGGCACCCCACCACTGTCAATCTGCTGACGACCCACATGGGTCAAGTCCTGAGCGTCCTGTAAATGGTGGCCTGCTGGTCATGCGGCGGCGCTGTTGCGCCGGTTGGTTTTGTGGTCATTGGTGTTGGCTGGGGGTGGGTCGAGTCCCAGCTCGGCGCGTAGCAGTGTGAGTTGGTGACGTTCCAGGGCGCTGATCGATACGCGGCACCAGCGGTCGGCGGCGCGGATCAGGGTGGCGAACACGAGCTTCATGGCGGCTTTTTCGTTGGGGAACCGGGGGATCACTTTGGTGCGCCGGCGTTCTTCGACGAAGCTGCGCTCGGCGAGGTTGGTGGTGCGCACTCGGATGCGGTGGCGCACCGGCACCCGGTGGATCGCCAGCAGCGCATCGAGGTCGTCGGTGAAGCAGGCGATGGCCGCCGGGTACTCCCGACCGTAGGTGTTGATAAATCGGTCCGCGGCCGCCCGGGCCGCGTCCAGAGTGGGCGCGTCGCGCACCGCGTAAAGGTGCGCGAGGACCTCACCGGCGGTCTCCTCGGGCAGCTTGGCGCGGATGTTGCCCAGCCGGTGAAACCAGCACCGGATTCGAATGCTCGCCGGGAAACACGTCGTGATGGCCTTGATCAGCCCGGGTGCACCGTCGGAGGTGATGGTGGTGGGTGCTCGCAGGCCTCGGTGCAGCATGCTGCGGAAAAACTCCGTCCAGCAGGCCTGGGACTCCTTGTTGCCCACGGCCAGGTGCAGCAGGTGCTTACGCCCGTCGGAGGCGATGCACCAGCCAACCAACCCAGCCTCCTTGGCCCCGTGGCGACGCAGCGACTCAAACACCGCGTCGACAAATAGATACTCCACGGCGATGTCGGACAGGTCGCGGGCGATGAAGGCCTGGTAGTCCTCCCAGAGCCGGTCGGTGATCTCCGAGACCGCCGACTTGGAGAGCAGCACCTCCCCGGTCGCATCGCGGAAGGCATCCTCGACATCACGGGTGGACAACCCGCGCGCATACATCTCGGTGACTAACCGCTCAAGCACCTCGCTGTTGCCATCGAGGAAGCTCATCAGCGACGACCGGAACGGCTCACCCGCACCCCGCACCTGCGGCACGGCCACCTCAATCGCGCCCTCCGCGGTGCGCACCCGACCCGGCTCATACCCATTGCGTGACCCCGCCTGGTCCTCAGCCCGCCGCTCATAGCGGCCGCGGCCACCCAAAAACTCCGCCTGCTCGCCCTCCAGCAGCTCCTGCACCACCAACCGCGTCACCGTCTCCACCAGCGCGGACACGATATTCGACCCACGGCCCACACCACCGGTGAGCAACTCCTGCAACTGCTCACGAGCGATCACGGACGGCGCTACCCTTCCCATCGGCCTGCTCCTCTCGTCGGTCCAAGACATCCGACATGATCGAGCAGGCCACCTTGATTTACAGGAACGCTAGGACGTCACCACCCACATGAAGCGCGACGAAGACCGCAGTGAGATGCTGTCCTCTGTCAGTCGATCTGAGCCACCGGGCTGGCGCCCACCAGCAGTGGCTCAACTTCGGTGACGACTCGAAGCTCGCTGTTCGCGCCCTGAAGCCGCAGCTGAGCTGCAGGCTTGGATTGGTAACAGACGGCTTGTCTTCGATGGGAACGGACAGATGCGCGGGATAACCCCCAGTAGACGCAGCAAAATCGTAGGTACAGTGAGGACAAGCCGGTTCCGCGAGACGCGTGGAGATGCGTCGGTGGGCTCGTGTCCTAGGCTTGTCCGAACCGGCAACCTTGACCCAGGAGCAGTCTGTGACGAGCGAGAGTGATGTTGGGCCGGAACGTCAGGCGCCACCTGGATCTCAGGCCGGGAGGAGTACTGCTCTCAATGACCACCACGAATTGGTGAGCGATCCAGCTACTTCGCTTCAGATTGTCCCTCGTGAAAGACTTGTCACTCGCCGCACGATTGCCTGGATCTTCTGTGGCGTTATATTCGCATTGTTGCCAGTCTGGGTGGACCTAATAAAAGATATGGCCGCAGGATTTGTCGATCCAATCGAGATTTTACGAAAGGGTGAACAGTTCGCAGTTGGAAGCGTTGTTGCTCTTGGTGCAGGTGGCGAGGTTATGGCGGCATCCATGCCCGAGGAGCTGAAGAACAACTCGCTGGGATGGAGTTTCGGGGCACTGTCCGTCGCAGGCGCGAATATCATTGCATATACAGCTGCGTCGACCGCGACCGACTGCTTTTTGGGCCTGGCGACCGCCATACTCAGCTTGGGGACGCTTGTCGTGGGCTGTACATGCGTCAGAATGGCGGCCGGCCGATGAATTTTGAGGTTATAGCCATTGCTGCCTCACTAGTTGGCACCGTGTCGAGCGTGATAGCGAGCTACTCTGCACGTCGCAAGATGGATAAAAAGGAAGTACAGCTTAGGTATGAGGACAAGGCGGGCGATGAGCACCTAATTGCCATCCGGGACGACGCGCGCCGTGAGCTAATTGCGGAATTCATCGATTCGCTAGATGCGTCGGAACATAAGCCACCTCCTTCTTCAAAGCGTAAAAGGCCGTGACCTTTGTTCGTTAGGCACGAGAGCTTCCATATTGGATCTTGTTCATTACTGAAGAGTTCCGGACATCAAGGTCCTGGTCAGTCCGCGGTCTCGCAGCGGAGAGATGATCATCCCCGCCGACAGATTCCACGTAACTGATAACACGATGGTGCGTACCACCCGGCCGAGCTCGCGCAGCGCCCGGTAGAGCCCAATGCCGCTAACTTAAGGTAAGTTTTCGCAGGTCAGCGGCGGTTTTGAGGATATTGGGACCAGAGGCTGTGGGCCTGCAGTGGCGCGCTTCGCGCAAGCGCTACCTGGGGCTTTGCAAACGAGGGTCGACTCAAGCTGTC
>JBBRYB010000141.1:0-6322 GCA_038238115.1 Propionibacteriales bacterium
GGTCACCTGGAAGTGGTCGACGAGTCTCGAGCGGGGCAGTTCATCGGAGAAGAGGGTATTGCCTCGGGCTCGCCCCGCAACGCGTATGTCGTCGCCATCGATGACGTCACGACCCTGACGTTCTCCGCCTCCGCACCGATCGCCGTCCAGGGATCCGACGCGCAGGCCCAGCTCCGAACCAGATCACTCCCGTCAGGGGATCGAATCGACGCCAGGGTGGACACCTGTATCGACGTCTCGGCCTTCGTCGGCCACAAGATTCGGGCTGTGGCCGCACATCGCTCGCAGTACCCGATTGATCCGATCTTGTTCCCCCAGCACGTCCTCCGAGAGATGTTCGGGGTCGAGTACTTCATCCAAGTCTTACCGGAGCGAGTACTCCACACGTCGCTTCTCGATGACTAGCGAGCGAGGTCGCGACGCTGTGCCATCAGCGCGCTTAGAACTCCGCTGCGAGGTCGTCGAACAACGCAGTGGAGAAGTACCGCTCCATACGGTCCGGCAGTATCGTGCCGATGTGGTGGCCAGGGCCGAGGCGGGCGGCGAGCCTCCTGGCTGCGGCAATGTTGAGCCCGCTCGACGGGCCGATGGCCAAGCCGCGCCGAGCGAACTCGCGCGCGGTGGTCATGGCCTCGGGCTCCGGCACCCTCACGGGATCGTCGAGCCCCACTGCCTCGGGGTCGAGGAGTCGGCTCATGCCCTCGACGATCCCCGGTATTCCGCCAACTATTTTAGGGTCACCCTCGGCTGTGAACGTGGCAGCCGGCATCGCCTGGGCGATCATCGTGTCGTGGCCGCGGTCGCGCAGGGCCCGTGCTACGCCCATCAGCGTGCCGCCGGTGCCGACACCAGCGACGAAGCCGTCAAGCCGAACCCCGACCTGCTTTATAAGTTGGGGCCCCGTCGAGTGCTCATGCGCGAGCAGGTTGCGCGGATTCTCGAACTGCCGAACCGCGTACACGTCCGGTCTCGTTTCCGAATCGCGCCGCAAGGCATTGACCGCTCCATGCATGCCTAGCTCAGCCGGAGTGAGAACTACCTCCCCGCCGAGCCGGCGGATCATGAGGACCCGCTCGCCACTGACCGTCTTCGGCATGTAAGCGCGAAAGCGAACGCCCACGGTGGCGCAGACCATGCTGAGGGCGATCGAGGTCGACCCGCTCGACGCCTCCACCACGACGGTGGTGGCGGACACCTCCCCCGATGCCATTGCGTGGGCGACAACGCTCGTCGCCATCCGGTCCTTGGTGCACCCGCTAGGCAGGAGGTACTCGAGCTTCAACCAGAGCGTGCATCCAGTCCGGTCGTCCTCGAACGGAACAGTAGGAGTCTCGAGCGGAAGCTGCAACAGCCAAGACGCCCGCTCGAGGCAGCTGGGTACATCCTTACTCATAGCCACCTGTCGGCCAACGACCTGACCCTCGTCGCGTGTGCAGTGGAGGATCCTCTGACACCCGCCCTACCCGCAACCATTCTGACCCCTCGTTGCGTCGACAGCGTGCACCAGAGGTCTACCACTGGTGCTCAACCACATTGACCGGCACGGGCTCAGAACTCGACCAGAGCGAGTGGCGGCCTTGGCGAGTTTCAGCGTTAGCATACGACCCAGCTTCCTGCTATGGCGACCTACGAGGGTTCGCGCCGATCTCAGCGACGCTCACGGAGAACACATGGTGGATGCAGAGCGGTTGACAGCGATTCGATCGGTGCGCCCATTTCGACTCGTGGTCGACGAAGACCTTGAGCAGCTCGACGAAGAGATCGCAATGAGCGAGGCGGCGGCCGGCTCGACACTGTTCGAGGAGGGCGACGCAGCAGACGGGGTCGCGTGCATCATCAAGGGAACGGTCGAAATTCTGATGCGGCGCCGTGCCCTGGTGACGCTCGGTCCCGGAGCGGTCGTCGGGGAGCTCTCGCTATTCGTGCCGTCCGCCTCGCGCACCGCTACGGCCAGGGCGCGCTCGGCTGTACGCATGATCACGTGGCGCGCGGACGACGTCCATGGCCGCCTCGCCCGCCACGAACGCCTGGCCACCGCGATCGTGGCCGATCTCGCCTACGTGCTCGCGGAACGGCTCGACCGGCGCACACGAGATGTCGTCTCCCTGCTCGACGCCGCAGGCACCCGCCTCCCGGTGTCAGAGCTGGAGCGTCTACGCGGCCGCGTCCTGCAGTAGCCGTCCGCTGGGATGCGGCGGTAACCGCACAAGCCGCGGGCACCCATGTCGCCGTCGAGGGCCGCCGCCCCCCCGCCCGTGTCTGTTAATGTCGATGGATGTCGACGCGGCGATCGGTGCTGATGATCGCCGACATCGGCGGGTACACCGAGTACATGCAGTTCCACCGCAGCTTCCTCGGGCATGCGGAGGCAGCCACGACTCGCATGCTCAGCAAGGTCGTCAGCGCGGCGCGGGGTTTTGATCTGGTCGAGATCGAGGGCGACGCGGCCTTCCTCTCGCGCGACGCGGAAGGGCTCGACAGCCCCGACGCGCTTGACGCCGTCACCAGTGCTGCTATCGCCATGCACGGCGCCTTTCACAGGGAGCGTCAGTTTGTCCAGCTCAACATGTGCCCGTGCGGCAGTTGCAAGCAGACCAACGCCTTGAAGCTCAAATTCGTCGCGCACGTTGGGGAGGTCGCCACCCAGACGATCAAGCGTCGCAAGAAACTGGTCGGCCTGGATGTCATCCACGTCCACCGCATGCTCAAGAACCCGGTCGACGTGCCGGAGTACCTCCTCGTCACCGACCAGCTCTTCCGCCACAGTGACACTGCCTCCTCCGAGCTGGCGATGCAGGAGGTCGACCTCGACCTCGAGGGAATCGGACAGGTGCGGACGCACTTCGTAGACGTCGGTGACCTGGCCGTGCCGCCTTCCTATCCCTCGTGGCCCCGGCGCATAGGCGGCACGTTCGCCATGGTCGGCCGAGGCATCCCCTACGCCATCGGCCGGCGGCGCCCACCGGCGTTGGCCTCAGCCGGCTGAGCCCTCAGCGCTCCCAGCAAATGGCGCGCCGCCGTCGTTAGTGGTGGTGGCAGTCTGGTGCGCCGCGTCGCGAGACGGGTACGGCCCCACGGCCCACGGCCGCGCTCACCGGGTACCGGCCACCCACGGCCAGGAAGGACGGGCGCTCCAGCACGACTACGCGCAGGGTCGTGTTGCACGCACGAAGGGTGGCGCGCCGCGGACGTCCCTCGGCACGCTGCACACCGCCCAGATAGACGCACACGGCCCTGGCGGGGATCGATCTTTACCGGTAGCCGATGAGCGGTCGCTCAGCTGTCCTTATAGGCCGCGAACAGAGGTAGGGGAGGTCCCAGGCGGGGAGTCTCCATGATGGCCGCGGTCATTTCGGTCGGCTCCGACTCGTCGGTTTGGCGGGTCGTCAAGGGGTTACGGCCGCCGGCCTGGGCGAGGAGCCCGAAGACGCGCCGCTCCCACCGCCCGGGCCCGCAGAGCGGCGGACGGCCTCGGCGATCGCGTGGACGCCGCGGACAAGCTGGTGCGTGGAGAGGTTGCCGAAGGCGAGGAGCAGTGCTGGGTCGGCGGGCGTGTGAGTGAGTCGGTAATGACCCAGGCCGGTGACGCGGACCCCCAGGGACAACGCCGCCTCCACGACGGAGTCCTCGTCGACGTCCGAGGGGAGCAGGAGCACGGTGTGGCAGCCGGCGGCAAGTCCCTGGAGCCGGTCGGGACCGAAGTCGGCGGCCACCTGCTCGGCCAGTGCGTCGCGGCGGGCGCGGTAGAGGTCGCGCACCCTCCGCAGATGGCGGTCGAAGCGCCCCGACTCGACCAGCAGGGCGAGGGCCTCCTGGTCGAGCCCGGGCGCGCCGCGGCTGCTCAGGTGCTTCGCCTCGGTGAGAGCCTCGACGTAGCGGGGCGGCGCGAGGACCCAGCCGATCCGGATCGTGGGCGCGATCGTCTTGCTCACGGAGCCCAGGGCGAACACCCGCTCAGGATCCAGTCCCTGAAGGGATCCGACGGCCTGCCGGTCGTAGCGGAACTCGGCGTCGTAGTCGTCCTCGAGGATAACGCCGTCGACCTCGTTGGCCCACGAGACCAGCTCGCGGCGGCGAGATGGGCTGAGAGCCACCCCCGTGGGGCACTGGTGTGCCGGCGTGACGAGGACCGCACGTGCCTGCGTCGCACGGAGCGCTGCCACGTTCAGTCCCTCGGCATCCACCGGGATCGGTACGACGGCAAGGCCGGCGCGCCGGGCGATGACGTCGTGCTCGCGCGGGCCGGGATCCTCCAGGGCGAGGACCTTGATGCCGGATCGCGCGAGGGTCGCGAGGGTGAAGGCCAGACCCTGTCGGAAACCGCCGACCACGACGGCGTCGTCCGCGGTCGCGCACCCGGCCCGAACGCGACGGTGATAGGCGGTCACGACCTGGCGCAGGTGACGGGAGCCGGCCGGTTCCTCGTCCCCCAGCCGGGCGGTCGGCAGCGTTCGCGTCGCCTCGCCCACGGCCCAGACCCAGTCGCGCAGCGGAACCGAGCCGAGATCGGGGATGCCGTACTCGAAGTCGATCTCGGGCTTCGGCCTCGGCGCCGCGGGACGCGTGCCCTCGGTGCGGTCGAGGCGCTGCGCGCCAGGGATCCGGGCCACCCGGGTTCCCGAGCCGACCGCGGAGTCGACGTACCCCTCCGCCACCAGCTGCTCGTAGACCTCCACCACGGTGCCGCGCGATACCCCGAGGTGGTCGGCCAGCCGCCTGGTGGACGGCAGCCTCTCTCCCGCGACCAGACGACCCTCGCGGATGGCGACGCGCAGCTGCTCCTGGATCTGAAGGGCAAGGGGGCCACAGGTGCGATCCAACGCGATCATCAGGTCCGGAGCGTCGCGGCTCCAGTTGGCGGGCATGGGACCAGTCAACCAAATGGTCCAGTGCGCCCCTCCCGAAGTGGACCTTGAGTGCGGACCGTCTGGCGACGAGCATCGAGCCATGGGCATCGGACTCGTCTTGGCACTCACAGCGGCGCTCACCTACGGCGCCTCGGACTTCGTCGGAGGGACCGGCTCGCGCCGGCACTCCCCGTGGAGGGTGGTGCTGGTCGGCCAATTGTGTGGCGCCGCCGTGATGGTCGCGTGCGGGCTGCTCGCACCGGCGGACCCGCGCGCCGCTGACTTCGCCTGGGCTCTGCTCGCCGGCGCCGGGTCGGCGACGGGAAGCATCTTCTTGTTCCGGGGGCTCTCCCGCGGTCGGATGGGACTGGTCGCCCCCGTGTCCGCGGTCGGCGCCGCAGTGCTCCCGGTCCTGGTCGGGGTGGCCCTCGGTGAACGTCCCACCTGGCTCACCTGGCTCGGCGTCCTCGTCGCCCTTCTCGGCACCTGGCTCGTCTCCCGTGAGTCCACGGCGTCGGCAACCGGCACGCGAGGCGCGCTCGTCGACGGCGCCGCCGCAGGCGCCGGCTTCGGTGTGCTGTTCATCGCGCTGGGGCAGGTCTCGAGCGACGCGGGGTTCATGCCGCTGGCCGCCAACCAGCTCTTCGGAGCGGCCGTGACCGTCGTCGTCGCCGCGGCGCTCGGTCAGGAGTGGCGCCCACGTCTGGGCGTGCTGCCCTGGGGCGGCGCGTCCGGCGCACTCGGCGCGGCAGGCACGTTGACCTTCCTGCTGTCCACGCACGCCACCGACCTCGGCGTGGCCGCCGTGCTGACCTCTCTCTACCCGGCCGTGACGGTCCTGCTCGCTTCCATCGCGCTGGGCGAGCGCCTCGGCGGCGGTCAGCGGATCGGCATCGGTATCTGCACCCTGGCCGTGGCGACGCTCGCGATCGGCTGAACCGCACCTCCACCAACACGAAGGGAAGACTCATGCGCAAGCTCACCGTCCTCATGCAGACCACGCTGGACGGCCGGATCAGCAACGCGGAGGGGCTGTTCTGGCAGCCCTTCGCGTGGGGCGAGGAGGAGACGGCCTACGTCAACGAGGCGTTCGCGCGAGCGGACACCTGGGCCATGTCTCGCAAGTTGTACGACGCTGTGGTGCCGTACTGGGAGCAGGTCGCAGCCGGGACGTCGCCGTACAGCGACGTCCTAGACAGCCCCGCGAGCCTGGAGTTCGCCCAGCTCCTGGTCGCCATGCGGAAGGTGGTGCTCTCGCGCACGCTCGCCGACGATCCCGCCACGCGTCGCGAGGTCAGGTCGGGGGACGCCGTCGAGCACCTGCGGCAGCTGAAGGAGCAGGACGGCGCGGACATCATCGCCTCCTTCGGCCCCAGGACTCTCGGCCCGCTGGCAGACTCACCCGGCCTGATCGACGAGTACCTGCTCATCATCCACCCGGCCGTCCTCGCGTCAGGGCCTCGGCTGTTCGACCA
>JBBRYB010000142.1:0-6194 GCA_038238115.1 Propionibacteriales bacterium
GCTTCGGCTCCTCGCCACCGGCGCCGACGCGCCGGAGCCGTCAAGGTGCAGCGCCCCACCGGACGAACGACCTTGACAGCGACAAACGTCGACGCACAATCGCAGGCGCCGAAACCGCGTTCTTGACAGAGGGGAGCCGGATAGACTGTGAGGATCGCAGGCATGACAGGGCGTCGCCAGGCTGAAACACTCGCAGTATGTCGTTGACCATCGTTGGCGCTGGCCTCGGGCGCACCGGAACATCGTCGCTCCAAGAAGCCCTCGGCATCGTCCTGAACGGCCCCGTATTCCACATGGGCGAGGTATTCGCCAACCTCGACAGCGTTTCGACCTGGCATGCCGCCGTCGTCGGTACGCCGACGGACTGGAACAGTTTGCTGGCCGGTTACTCCGCGACGCTAGATTGGCCAGCGGTTAGCTGCTGGCGCGACATCGCGGCGGCCAACCCGGAGGCTCTCGTACTGCTGTCCACCCGCTCTAGCGCAGTGGAGTGGTGGAACAGCGTGAGCAAGACCCTGTTCGCTGTTCTAGATCGCGACTTCCCGCCTCAGCTGCAGCCGATGAGGGCTATGAACGAAGCCATGTTCGAGAGGTTCACGCCGCATTGGCGGGACCGCAATGCCGCGATGGCGGCCTACGACGCGCACAACGCCGCCGTGCGCGCGGCGGTACCGGGCGACCGGCTCATCGACTGGCAACCGCGTGGCGGGTGGGAGCCGATCTGCTCGGCCTTGTGCATCCCCGTCCCCGACATCGCATTTCCGCATGCCAACACTTCTGAGGACTTTCAAAAGAGCGTCGACGAGCGGCTGAACCGGTAGCGCACAACGGCGCGACAACTTGCAGACGCAATGTCGCGGAACCCCTCGTTGGCGGGTCTCGACCGCTCCTCGGCTGCCATGAGCGGGCAGACGCGAGCGCCGACAGGCGGCGGTATGACTGTGAGGATCGCCAACGCAGCCTGATGGTGGTGGGCTGTGGTTGGCGACCGCGGGTGTGACCCCCGGAATGGCTGGCTTAGTGCCTTGCTGCGACATGTCCGCTCGTGGTCGCCGGCCCCGGCCGGGTTGGAGGAGCTGGCCTGATCAGGAGCTTGACCACCTGGCGTTAGAGGCGCCCGGCGTGTCTCATCACAGTCCTGCCGAGCCTCCGTCCCGGACCGGAACCACGTCCCGTCCGGCGAAGGAGAGAACGCATGAACAGTCTGCCGACCTACGCGAAGTAGTCGATGTCGTCATGGCGTCGACACCCACGTTCAAACGCACTCAGCAGCGGTCCTCGACACTGCGACTGGTGGTGTCCTCGACGAGATCACCGTCGATGCGACAGCCGAGGGCTATGCCGAGCTAGTGGAGTTCGCCAACAACTACGCGACGTTGCGGGCCTGGGCGATCGAGGGGGGCCGGTGGCCACGGCGCCGGTCTGAGCCGTCACCTGCTGGAGATGTCGGAGATCGTCGTCGAGTTGGACCGCCCCAAGCGGGCTGCGCGCCGCAACGGGGCGAAGTCCGACCCGCTCGATGCGATCCGGGCTGCGCGTGAAGCGATGGACCGACCGCGGTTGGGAACTCCACGCAGCGGTGGCGAACGCCAAGCACTGTCGGTGCTCCTGGCTTCTCGCCGCTCTGCGATCAACGCCTCCACCGAGGCCCAGCAGCAGGTCTTCAGCCTGGTGATCGCGGCACCTGAACCCATCCGTGCCCGCCCGGTTCCGTGGTCAGAAGCGTGCCGCGATGCTCAATACCGCCGCGAGCCTACGGGTGCATTCGTCGTGGGACGTGGAGATGACCAGCACGGTCGTGGCGCTGCGGACCTTGGCTCGTCGCGCACACGCGATGTTGAAAGAGGCACGTGAGCTGCAGAAGGCGATCTTGGCCATCATCCGCAACTGGCGTCCTGATCTGCTCGAGGAGTTCGGCGTCGGACCGATCGTCGCAGCGACGGTGTTGTGCGCCTGGTCCCATCCCGGGCGGATCCACTAGGAGGCAGCGTTCGCGATGCTCGCCGGAGTGGCACCGATCCCGGCCAACAGCGGCCAGGTCACCAACCGGTATCGGCTCAACCGTTACGGTGACCGGAACCTCAACACGGCCTTGCACACCGTGGTCCAGAGCCGGATCCAGTACCAGCCAGCCACCCGCGACTACGTCGCTCGACGCACCGCCGAGGGAAAGACCAGCCGAGAGATCAAACGCTGCCTTGCCCGCTACGTCGCCCGAGACCTCTACCGCCTACTTGAAAGTGCGGCCGCAGCGGCTTGACGGAGCATAGGAGCGTCGCGGCCACCGCTTACCTGCGGAGAGAAGGCTGGCCACCTCGACGGAAGGCTACGTGTCGCCTTCGCGCTGCCTGGTTCCACCGAAGAATGCGGCTTCGACGGTCGAGGGCCAGATGCAGAGCAGTCGACCTCCTTCAGGGCCGGTTCGGAAGCCGTGGACAGCGCCAGGCGGGATGAAGACGAAAGTGCCCGGCCCGACTCCCTCCGCCGGAGCGGAGTCGGTGTAGAACGTGTAACTGCCTTCAAGGACGTAGAAGGCTTCCGCTTCATCGTGGGTGTGCGGTGGGTTGTCGAAGCCAGGGTCCTGCCACGCCTCTCCGATTGCCCAGTGTCCCCCGGTCTCGGTTCGGGATGCGATGCGCGTGATGTGCGCCCGACGGTCACCACCCATCGGGAGGATGATGCGATCCCCGTCGGCAGGCCCACGCAGTGCCACCGTCGGTCCCTCGTGTTCAGGCATTCCGTCTCCCAGGATGGCGTGCGTTGACCCGTCACCCGAAGGTATCGCTGGGGTCTGCGGAAGGTATCGCTGGGGTCTGCGGACCTGAAGAGTGGAGCTGAGGTGCTGCAGACGCCGGCTCCGGCTTGAGGCAGCGGTCCGCGACCCGGCTCCGCTGCGTATCGTGTGGAGCCTGTTCGCGCGGATGAGCCCGGCGAAGCTGGTGCCGCAGACCTTTGCGTACGTCGAAGAATGCCCGCGCCGAAAAAGGGGGTCCGAGATGACGGCGATCCAGTCCAACAAAGACGTCGTTCTGCGGTTCTACGAGGACTGGAACCGTGGCTCGCTCGACTTCGACGCCTTGGTGGCCGACAAGATGATCAACCATCAACCTGAAGCCGAGCCCGAGATCGGTCGCGATCTTTTCACCGCTGCGATCCGTGGGGTCATGACTGCAGTGCCCGACTCCCAGTGGGACGTCGGGGACATGATCGCCGACAACGACCGCGTCGCCGTCCGGATCACGTGGTCGGGGACATACCGCGCCCCGCAGTTTCGCGGGGCGTCCATCCCGGAGCCGGCGCCCTTCTCCGTTGAGCACATCCACATCTACCGCGTCACCCATGGCCGGCTGGCCGAGCACTGGGTCGTCCGGGACGATCTGACCATGCTCCATCAACTTCACGCCATCGCACACTGAGCTGACTCCGCGGCTGAACGCCCAAAGTGGGGGTCTAAATCGAGAGAACGCAATGCGATGGGCTTTCTGGGAGAAAAGGGCGTGTCCGCCTAGCTCTGTTCCGGCCAGGGATCGGTGACCGGGCGGCACTGCACTGTCGGTCCCGCTCTATAGGTTGACAGTCGTGACGATCACTCTCCGCGCGCTCAATGATGACGATCTCAACGATCTCTTCCGATGGGAGAGTGATCGTGTGGCGGCCAGCATGGCGGCTTTCACCCGTCCCGACCCCACGGACCGGGCGGCGTTTGAGGCGCACTACCAGCGCGTGCGATTCGACCCGGAGAACACTACGCGTGCGATCGACGAGGACGGCGCGCTTGTCGGCATGATCGCAAGCTTTACGCTGGAGGGTGACCGTGAGTTGACCTACTGGGTCGATCCATCGCGGTGGGGGGGCGGTATCGCCTCTGGAGCCGTGCGACTCTTCGTCCCGGACGAGCCTCAAAGACCGCTCTACGCGCGAGCTGCGGAGCACAACGTCGGCTCGCACAGGGTGCTCGAACGGAACGGCTTTGTGAAGATCGGTGAAGAAACGTCTTGGGCCGACGGCGCCGGAAAGGACGTCGTTGAATACATCTACCGGCTCGACTGATCTCCGCTCCGATCGCTGAGGGACCCACACGGCCTAACGAGATCGGCATGCACCGAGTCGCCGTCTCCGTCGACGACATCGACGAGGCCCTCGAGATCGCCGCGAGGCACGGCTGCCACCCGCTGCGCGGCGTGGCGACCTACCAAGACGTCTACAAGCTCACCTACCTCCGCGGCCCCAACGGCATCCTCGTGATGCTCGCCCAGGAGCTGAACAAGAGCTGACCACGGGGCTATGGCGCCTGTGGGAGGTCGCGTCGCCGCGCGACGTGGAGGACGGCGCCCCAGCCGCGGCGGAGCAGCCCGTCTGCTCGCTGATCCAAGCGACGCCGGATCTCCGAGTACAGGCGACGCCGCTGCCACGGCTCCATCGCGATATGGCCCGACAAAGTGTCGAGCAGCCCGATGTAGCCGTCAGCGTCGTAGGTGACCTCCCAGTCGAAGTGGCGCACCAAAACGGGTTCGAACAGTCCACTTGCCTCGATGTCCTCGCGCTCGTCGGGCAGCTCGCCCGGCCGAGGGTAGGTCGCCCCCTCGGGCAGGCCTTCGCCGATCTCGTCGTAGACCTGCTGCAAGTCGGTGAATAGCGGGTCCCCGCCATCCGGAAAGACATGCGTGGCACCCCAGAACGCCACGTGGCCTCCCGGCCGCAGCAGCTCCCACACGCGCCGGTAGCGAACCGCTGGATCGAGCCAGTGCCAGGCGGTGGCCGCGAACACCAGATCGAACGGCTCGTGTTCCCAGGGATCCATGCCCTCGAACGTGCTCTCAACGACCTCGACCCCAGGGAAGCCGGCCAGGTTGCGACGCGCCACGGCGGCCAGCGCCGGCCCGGGCTCGACGCAGGTGATGCGAAAGCCCCCGCGGGCCAGCGGCAACGTGGCCTTGCCGGAGGCGCACCCGATCTCCAACAGCCGGTCATCCGCGCCGAGCCCAGCGGCGGCGATCAACGCCTCGGACAGCCGCTCGGGGTACTCGGGCCGGGCCCGCTGGTAGAGATCAGCGGCCGAATCGAAGGTCATCCGCAGCCCGCGCCGATCAATCATGCCTCGATCATCCCCGCTTTCCGCGGCGCCGGTCAGGGATTGGCTTGCGGCGAAGCCAGGCGCAGCGGATTAGTCGACAAAGCGTGCGACGCGATCGCCTTGTCGAGCTCAATCAGTGAGGACGTCGACCGCGCATCGAAGTCCCGGGGCACGGGAAAGACGAAGGTCACTGGTCACCAGCGGAGCGTCCAGCATCTCGGCGAGCACGACGTAGACGGCGTCGTACGGCGACACGCTCTCCCGCAGTTCCCAGACTCGGCGTAGGAGCGGCTCGTGATCCCAGCGCATGGCGGCGAGCTCGGCGAGATCACCCAGGATGTCGGTGGCGACCTCGACGTCCGTCTGGCCGAGGCGGACCCGCCGGCGAAGCGCTGCAGTGACCTCCACGTCGAGCAAGTGCGGCACATGCAGGTCAGGATCTTGACGAAGCCGTTCACGAGCACGGGCTCCGGCACCAGCGGTGCTCAGCAGCGCCGAGACGACGATGGAGGCATCGACGACGATCACTCGCGCGGGCGTTCGGCGCTGACAGCCGCCCGTGCTTCAGAGAAAGTCATCGCGTCACCCCTGCGGTGTGCGGCTCGATCGAGCAAGTCTGCGAGCGAAGGCCGCCGCGCCAGGCGAGCCAACTCCTGCCTGGTGAAATCGGACAGGCTCATCCCCGCGGCCGCGGCGCGACGGCGGAGTTCTGCGTGCACGTCGTCAGGGACATCTCGGACCTGCAGCATCTTCGTCACCGGACGCATGCTATCTACATGTCATCACATGTGACAAGCATGCGATCGTGTGCAGTGTCCTCCTCTGAGCGGCACTGTTGCGTTTGCTCGATCGGGCCTGGCGCGAGAATGCTGATATGACATCGTCGTCGGCCTCCGCGTTCGCTGGTTTCCGGTTTCCTCGGGAGGTGATCTCGGTGGCGGTGCGGTGGTACCTGCGGTACGGCTTGTCCTACTCGTGACGTCGAGGAGCTGCTCGCCGAGCGCGGAGTGGACGTCGATCACGTCACCGTCTACCGGTGGGTCCAACGCTTCACACCCGAGTTCGTCGAGACCGCACGTACCCGTCGTCACGTACCGGGTGATCGCTGGTTCGTCGACGA
>JBBRYB010000143.1:0-6184 GCA_038238115.1 Propionibacteriales bacterium
ACATTGGGTGGGTGGCCCAGCCGGCCAGCCGCTTGCGGTGGGGCTCCTGGGCGCCGTTGTGCAGAATGTCGGGGGCGATTGTGTGCCTGAACCTTTGCGGTTGCACCCCCTCGTTCCCGGCGTTTGCCCCCCCCCCCCCCCCCCGGACCTTGCAGCGTTCGCGTACCCCGTCCGGGGTCATCGCCCCGCGTTGGGTCAAGAACAAAGCGTCCATGTGGCTCCAGCGGTGACCGGAGCGGCTTCGCAGGTAGCGGTCGACGGCGCGAGCGGTGCGGGCGGAGAAGTACACCGGGCGGATCTTGTTGCCCTTCCCTTTGACGATCGCCATCCCCTTGTCGAGGTCGACCCCGTCGACGGTCAGCCCCGCCAGCTCTGAGACGCGCAGGCCACAGTCGAGCAGCACATGGATGATCGCCTCGTCGCGGCGGTCGTTGAAAGTCTTCGCCGCGCACGTCTTGAGCAGCGCGGCCAGCTCGTCGTCGCCGAGCACCGGGACCGGTTTCGCCTTCGGCTGCGGCGAGGACAGGGTCTTCATCGGGTTGACGTCGAGCTCGTCCTCGTCGACGAGCCAGCCGCAGAACCGGAACAGGCCCCGTTAGCGGGTCTTGACCGTGGAGAGTTCGTTGATGTCGGCGAGTTGGGCGAGCCACTCGCGGATCGCTGCCCGATTGAGTTCGTCGAGCTTCGGCTGGCGGCCTTGCGCCTCGAGCCACCGGCAGAAGAACGTAACGGCTTGACCGTAGATGGTGACGGTGCGATCGGAGCAGCCTTCGGCGCGGAGATGGCAGGCGAAGCTGCGGTGAAGGTCTTGCAACTGAGCGGGCACTCGGCTAGGTCATCTGGTGAGTGAGCGTTGTGCTACCTAGGGGGACGCGAGTTCACGAGGTATCTTCCCAGTTCAGAGCATTTTTTCGGCTCGGCTGGACCCTCGCCGGCTCGCCCGGCATCTTGGGGGTGCCTACCACGTAAGCGTTGTGCTGACCTGCGGAAACACCGTGTCACGTCGAGCGCTGTGCGCCCAGTTATCGGGCGAGTTCGCCCGCACTTTGGGAAGGCGTAACCATGACCACCATTGGAGCAAATCGACAGGTCGACATCGAGCGGCTGGCTATCGACGACGCCGGCGGCATCACCTACTACCGCGGTAACGACGAGCTCCACCACGGCCTACGCCAGTCCGGACTCATTGTCATCATTGAGGGACCGTAGGCGTACGTATCGACCGGCCGGAACCGCAGCCGGCTTCGGCTGGAAGGGCTAACCGGCCGCCAACCTGCGCGCGTCGCGACGAGTCTGCGCGAGGACAGCGACCAGACCTTACTCGGCGTCTACAGCGTGGGCACCGTCGGTCCTGTGCGCAAAGCAGGCGCGGAAGCACGCGCGACGGCTACTCCACGCGGCGAACCTCGCTGACCTGACGCCCACCACAACCGTTGCCTTGTCTTGACACCTGTGTTTCAACGAGTGCTAGCTTGAGCCGCCTAGAAGAAGGGTGTCTACCATGAGACGATCCCTCTCGGTTGCAGCGGTCTTGGCGCTCACTCCACTTGGACTGGCGGTGCTCGTTGCGTCGTCAAGTGCGACAACGCCTGGTCGTAACGGCAGAATTGCGTTCTCCGCCGACTCTGGGCATGGGCTAGAAGTTTTCACCATCAGGCCAAACGGTCGAGGTTTGCGGCAAGTGACCCCGGGCATGCGCGGCGACGCCACCGCTGTTGACTGGTCGCCTGACGGCGACACGATCGTTTTCGAACATGATTTCTTCGAGCCCGACAGAGACGTTGACCACGGTCAGATATTGACCATCAATGCGGATGGCAGCCACCTGCGTTGGCTGACAAAAGCTGGGGTGAAGAGCCAACCGGCCTACACACCTGACGGACGTCACCTGGTCTATATGCGCGGTGACAGCGCCGCTCCTCAGGGCATCTTCATCATGCGCACAGACGGCTCCCACCGCCGCCGCCTCACGACCAACCCCTTCGGGATCGAGTTCGGTGACGCAGACCCCAACGTCTCCCCTGACGGGCGAACGGTGACATTCGTGCGGCACAAGGTGGAAGGAGAGCTGCAAGCGCTTTATGCGGTCAGCATCGACGGCACGCATGAGCGCCAGATCCTGTCCTACCGTCACGAGATCGCCATCAAGCACGACTGGGCGCCTAGCGGGAACCGGATCGTGGTCACCACGCAAGCGGACTACCCCAACGGTCGCTCGCCCAACATCGCGACAGTGAGGCCCGACGGTTCGGGTCTCAAAAAGTTGACGCACTATCGCGGCGGTGCAAACGGCGCGTTTGCCGGCTCATACTCCCCGAACGGACGGTGGATTGTTTTCCGCGTGGAAAATCTGGCAAGAGAGAGGTTCCGGCTGTACAAGATGAGGCCCGATGGCAGTGATAGAACGTTGATCTCGCGATTGCCGTTCGCCCCTCGAAGCAGTGACTGGAGCAGCAGGTAACCGTCGACCCGGCAGAACCGCCCGACCCGAGTTCCCCCCATAGTCGCGGGCGGTCTCTGTTGCGGCCCCCCCCCGTAGGGATTGAGCCGCTTCGTCCACTTGGCGGCCCTGAGCCGGTTGCGCCGCCGTTGACGTCGAGGACCAGTCCTAAGCAGGTCCTCGACGACGCGCGAGCGGGCCGCGTACGAGTCGAAGGCGCGGCTGATGTTCTGGCATCAGCGTGAGCTGATCCCAGCGAAGGACGACGCCGCGCCTCCGCTCGGGGAATGCATGTGCAGCAACGGGTGGCCCTGCCCGACCCTGATGGTCCTCAGCCACACCTACGCCGACCACCCGGATTTCAAGATGAAGTGGCGTCGGCCGTTCGGCCAGGCCGCACCCGACCAGCCAACCAAGATGGAGAAGTGATCCGGCAGGTATATCCCGGCATAGACCCGCAGTCTCACCCGCATGCCAGGCGTGCAGTACGTGAGCCCCAGCCGGGCCGTGCTGGTGCGACGAGACAGCGAGTGGTATCCCGGCCACGTCGAGGCCTGGCGGCGCGAGGACGGTGACTGCTGGCGTTCGTGCGCTACAGCGTCGGGGTCGGGGCCGTGCATCTCGACTGGCTCCCCCGCTGCTCGGTAGTGGGTCAGTTCGAAGCCGGGCGTGGTGGGCGGCCATCGAGTAGGCTCGCGACCATGCTGCTCAAGCTGTTGCGGATACTGCTGCTGTTCGTCATCGGCGTGCTGCTGTTTGGTGTGGTCGTTGCGCTCACCAGCAACACAGGCGTCGTGGAGTGGGCCGCCCTGCTGGCCGCAGGCGCCCTGCTGGTCTTTGCTGCGTCTCGCGTGTGGCGCATTGGCGACGTATCGCGCATCGGACCTTGAACCAGGACCCGCCAACTCCGATCAGAGCGACGGTAGCTACCACTAAGCCCCCTGTTCGAGCAGACCGGCGATCTCGGTCAGGGCCCACACGTGGTCGATCCAGCGTCAAGGTGTGGGCGATTCATCGCCCACGGCAGGCTCGCGCCGTCTTGTACGACGTGCTCTCTGCCGGACGGCACGAGCCATCGCTCGCTGTCGCGGGCCGACGTCGAGGCCCTGGCAATGCAGGTCTACCGCTGGCGGCGTCATCTCGACGACGCCGATCCGTACTGGTTGACCGCCGGCCGGGCGGCCGACGTGCTCCGGATCCACGTCACGCGGGTCAACCAGCTCGTCGCGGCGGCCAGTACCAGCGGTAGCCAGCGACACTGTCTGAATCGTCAGGTGTCATCGTCGTAGGCTCCCCACGTTGCGTGCGGGTGGTGTCCCCCGAGTCGAGTAGGAGACCAATCCGAGCTCGACCCGGGGGAGTCATTTACGGGCGGTGCTTGCACCTAAGTAGGTGTGCTCGCCGGAGGACGTTGATCAGCCGTATGTCGTGGGCCGCGAGTTGCCGATACGGCCTCGCGATGGCCTCGGCGGTTGCGTGGCGCAACACCCAGGACGCGCGCTCGGGCGAGTCACGGCGGCCCTCAGGCGGCCCCCATTCCTGCGGAAAGGTGGAGAGCGTCCGGGCGTGCTCGGCGTGCTCCTCGGAGCCATCGTGATTCATTTTGCGACCATCTCCTTGACTCTCTTTGCTGTCTTGGTGATCCGACGCGGTTTGGCTGCCCCGCTCCCGAACACGGGCTTTGGAGTCGACCGCTCGAACGCGGCGACCGCTTCCCGCGCTGGCTCGTGCGCTTCTGCTGCGGCCTGCGATGCGCCGATGCCGCGTCGAGTCATGGCGTCGTGCGCCGTCGTGAACGCAACCAGCCGAACCCGCTCCCGTTCGGCAGTCCAGGCTTCGGACGCGTGGGTGTAGTCGAGGTTCGCCTGGCTGTTTCCCAGGTCGCGGCGAGCAACGCCCGTCGCCAGCGCGGCGGCGTCGGCGACCGAGATCGCTGGAGATCCTCGCCAGTCGACGCCGCCGAGGGGTCCAAACAACGCGGTCGCCTCAGCCTCGATGTCGGCCTCGGGCTTCTGCAGGTGCGCCGCGACCTCGGAGATCGTGACGGCGTTCTCTATCAAGAACGACATGGGAACTTCCTTTCGGTTCGGTGGTTCATCGGTGGATTGTGGGAAGGTTTCGCCGATGTTCCGGCGCAGAGGAAATACCGCGCACTATGCGGAGGTGCGTGCCTGGCGCTGCACCAAAAGTGCGCTCATGCCGCACCGCCGCTGATCGTTGAGCCGGCAGTGTCGGCTTCCGCTTCCCCATGCCAGTTGCGCGAATGGCCGTAGCACTGGGCGCCTTCGCGTCGGCAGAAGTAGCCGAGGCCGTCGGGGTGCCAGGTGCCCGGTGGCGCGGCGCCTGGGTTCCGTTCGGGATGCTCGTCGGCCGCGACTGTAGCCCGGTCGCGGTTGCACTTGCGATGGACGGCCCGCAGGTTCTCGGACGCGAACGGGTGACCACCCTCGGCCAACGGCACAATGTGGTCGACCTCGGTGCTGAGCGGGTGTGGGGTCGGCATGGTGCTCAGCGGCTTGAGGCAGATCTGGCATACGCCGTGCGCGCGGTACAGGGCCGACTTCTTGGCTTGCCGCCACGCCGCTGTGTCGTCACGGCCCGGGTCGACGGGTTGGCATCAGTCCCTCCTTGACAGGACGTCGTTGATCGTGCGGGGCGAGTCGGGACGAGTAGCCGGTGGGTCCACCTTTGTCCGGTTTTGGTTCGTTCGATGAACCCTCTGTTCACGGCCTCAGTGATCGCCTGGCGCACGACCTGACCTCGCCCTGTGACGCTGGACTCGATGGCAAGCTGGGAGCAGTCGGGGAACTCCTTGACGTAGGTGACGACCTCGGGGACCAGCTCGTTGACGGCCCTCGCGGCGGTTGCCTGTTTTCGTGAGCCCGTCCCGGCGAGGCTGAGCGAACGGGTGTTGAAGTCGTAGTCGAGCCGGTCCTCGTCGACCTCCACGTCTCGCCCGGTGGCCTTCACGTAGCGCACCGTCTCGTCGTCTTTGTCGCGCGTGAGAGTGATGATGGAGTCGGCCCAGTCCTCGAGCGCCGACGAGCCTCGCGTGCGTTCTCCCTCCCAGCCGGCATGCGCCGCCAGGATCACATCACTGACGCCACAGTCGCCTCGGGCGAACCTGTCCAGGTCTGCCAGCCACGCGCCGACCTCACCGGAGTCGTTCTGGCTCTTGCCGGTGTAGGCGCGTCCGAACGGGTCGACCATGAGCGACTCGACCTCGTGTGCGCGCAGC
Organism: Propionibacteriales bacterium; assembly: GCA_038238115.1. GTDB lineage: Bacteria > Actinomycetota > Actinomycetes > Propionibacteriales > Nocardioidaceae > JBBRYB01. Next base: position 5,679 of record JBBRYB010000143.1, read on the forward strand.
TCCTCGGCCAGGTGCTTGCGGTCGGCGTCGAGGGTGAACGGGTTGCGCCGGCCGCGGAGGTTGACGATGTAGAGCCGGTCGACCGGCACGCCGACCTCATCGGCCCACCGCGCGATCTGCCTGGCGGAAACCTCGAAGTTAAGGAAGCCGACCCGGCCGACGACCGGCCTGACGGAGAACCGGCCGAGAAAGTCGCCGCCGAGAATCAGTGACCGGGCGAGGTTGAGCTGCAGCGTCGTCTTGCCGGTCTTGCGCATGGCGACGACGAGCGTCCCCGCATCGGACGCAATCAGGCCCTCAGCCCGATGCGGCGGCTCAGCCGGCCGAGCCAGGATGTCCACGAGCAGACCAGCATCGAACGGTGGCACCTCGATTGCGGCCGCCTTCTCAGCATCGACCCTGGCGCGTCCGGCCTCACGCACCCGCAGCCGGTACGCCTCGATCTCGACCTGGCGGGCGAACGCGGCTGCGGTGTCCATGGCGCGAGCCTCGGCGTCGTCTGCGTC
>JBBRYB010000144.1:0-6036 GCA_038238115.1 Propionibacteriales bacterium
CGGATCATCCAGTAACAACCGTCGACGTCCGGGGGCCAGACTGCGCTCAGGGCTCATCGGCTGCCGGTAGATCGCGATCTCGGCCGGCATCACCAGTCCGGTACCGTCGCCTGACACCGGCTCGGGTGACCTACGCCGAGCTACCGCGGCCCCTCAACTTCGTTGATTCCGAATCAGTAACGATGAGCCGTCGGCGCATGCCGTGGGCTCGCCGTGAAGCCACCGCAAGGGCGTAAAACGCCGGCCAGTCAGCCTTGTCGATGCCGTGCTCGGTAAGCCACGCATCGCGGCGACGATCCTGCTCCAAAAGGACCAAGCCGTCCTCCCGGCTCCGGTGCGGCAGGTCCTCGACCAACTCCTGAGGCATAACCAGGTCCGCCTGTTGTGTCTCAGACTGCGCTCTACGCCGTGCCACGCTGCGCGCCGCCCTCCGGCCGTTGTGCGCCGCCCACCGGGACTGTGCCGCGTTGCGGCCCCAGCCAATCATCGATCCTTGGTCAGTGGGCGCTGGGGAGTGATGGGTCTCCAGCCTTCGCCCACCAACGTCGTTGCGGCGGAGTCCACAGGTAGCGACCGGTTGCGTGATCTTTCTCTTCCGGCCTTCAGTGGAACTCGTCCAGATGCGGTGTGGATTGAGGCGACGGTTCGTCGGACCCTCTGCCCAGGCGGGTTCGCCAAATCCGCTCAGCGGCACTCAGGCAGCACACCTTCTTCCGCATCTACACGGCTGAGGAAGGTCATGCGGTTACGGCCATGTGAGTGAACTGGCCTATACGGAGCGGTATTCGGAAAGCCCCCCGAAAGGGTACCGGTCCACCCCCGCTCGGAAAAGAACACGCGAGATTGGATTTGTATACCGAGCAGTGTCCGCCGAGGCGTTCAAGGTTTACCTCGCCAGCAGTTCAGAGGTCCCGGGGGACAGCCTCCGCCCTCGCCGGGCGCCTTAGGTCAGCGGCGGACGAAGTAGAGGACCGCGACAACGATCAGGATGAGGATGATGATCCCGACCCAGCCGATGCCTCCGATGCCGGCCTGCTGGACCTGATAGGCGATGCTCATGCCGCTTCCTCTCGCTCACGCCGCCCGCTTGGGGCGGGTGGCCGATTTCTCGTCACGCCAGTACACCACTACCGCGCCGAGATCCGGCGCATGTGAACCGCATCGGCGCGTTCGCCGCTCGCCGCTGCCTGGCAAACACCTGCCTACCTGTAGGGCTGACCGCGCAGAATAACCCAGTCGCCGTGGTCATCAACCCGCTCGGCTGTTACGTCCCCGCAACTACGCGCTGGAGAACCAGTGAAGGTTCTGGGTCGGCCGGCTGATCGAACATGAGACCGCGATGCGCCGCCAAGTGCTCCTTGGTGTCGAGCTCGCCAACGACCACGAAATCGTGCCGACGCCAGAACGACAGTGCGCGGTGGTTGCGTGCGTGGACGATGGCTCGGTACTGGGTCCCGGTCGGCAGTTGGTCTTCTAGCCAGAGCAGGAGAGACGAACCGATTCCACGACTCGTCAAACCAGGTGCCGAGTAGAGCCGTCGCAACTCGAAGGCCCCGTCGCCGTCTCGGCCGAAGTCGAGATAACCCACCAAGGAGTGCCCAGCATCGGCCACAGCAAAGTATGCGTCCTTTGCCTTTGCAGCGAAGGCGATCGCGGAGCTGAGGGCTTCTCGCGTACAGGACTGGGCGATGAAGGCCTCGTAAACCGCCTTCTGAGCAATGGGTGCATAAGTCACCTCGGCTGAGGCTCGTGCAAGGGGTGCCAGAACGTCGGCGTCCGCTGGCGTCGCCAGCCGTATGGCCACCTTCATTGCCGCAGTATCCCTCACTCAGCGAGCCAGCCGAAGCATAGTTCCGGTCGAAGATGTCCCCGGTCGTCTTCCTCATCATGCCCGTCACCCTGCTCTTCTAGTTGGCACGTCGACCGGATTATGAGGCCCTGGACGGCTCGGATGTCCGACGAGCAGGCTCGGATCGCGGCATGAGCGGACTTCCTGCGAGACGCTTGTGTGGTTGGACGACTTGGACGTCAAGACGCGCATTCGGGGTCTGCTCCTGCAAATCCCTTGCAGCCGTCCGTCTTTGAAGTGGCCCCAGTCGCATCTTCAGGTAACCGCCTGAGCAACCACCATCCGTAGCCGATAAAAGACAACAGATACGCGACGCGGACACCGAACGGCAGGTTGCCCGGGCTGAGGATCTGGAGGAAGTCGCCGAGGGCGTGCACTCCCACCAGTGGCCAGATCGTCCGTAGATGCCAACGCAATGCGGCGCAGGCGAAGCCGAACGCCGCCGCATTGATGGTGATGAATATTGTGTCGTCCATAGGGTGTGAGAACCAGACACCGCTGAGCGTGTGGCCCGCCCCGAACAGCAGGGCCACCCCGACTGCCGCCCGAACCGGGCCGAGCACAGCCAGTACCCGTTGCACCAGACCGCGGCTGAGCGTTTCCTCCGAGATCCCGAGCACGGTGTAGAGGACGGCGGCGCTGAGCAGTTCGCGGGCACTGCCCACCACTCCGTGGAGTGAGTAACTCACCGCCTCCAGCACCAGCGGCGTCACAAGCCACCAGGACCGATCTGGACGCCGCCAGATCAGTCCTGCCGAACGGGTCCAGCCGAGCCAGACAATGAGCCCGATGGGAACTACTGCAGCACCAAGGTTGACCAGCGTGTACCCGAGGTCGGGAAACCAGTGCGGGCGCAACGAGGCTATCGTTTCGGCCAGCGCGAACAGCACGACATGCCAGGCCAGGGTCAGCAGAACCGCCGCCAGGATTGGCCGCCGTGCGAGCAGGGCGCGCGCACGATCCGCTGCAGAGGGCTCCGCCACACGAGGTGTCTGCTCTGCGTCCATCTAAGTGGCCTCCCAGCGACCGGAGTTGATCAACGGCTGCAACCTACCGCCGCTTGGGCGGTCTCAAGTGGCTGTTGCAACGAGGAGTCGGCGAACCAATGCAGAGCAACAGTCTTATGTCCGCACATCGACTACTTGTTCTATTGCCTCATGACCGGTGCCTGGCGAGGCTCGGTCTAGGTGCCCGGGTCGTCGCTCTCACATCGGCTGCCCACGATTCGTCGTGTGGCTCTCATTTGGCCTGCGTGACCCGGGTGTCGACCTATGAGCGGGAGAGGCTCAAGAGGGGTTTGCTCAGCTCGAAGTAGCGGTGCCCTCGCGACTCGACAACCACATCGGATCGAGTGCTAGGAGAACGGTATGGAGCAAGAGGCACAGCGGGTCGTGATCGGGATGGACCCGCACAAGAGGTCGGTGACGATCGAGGTCATGACGGACGAGGAGACCGTGGTCGGTGGCGGCCGGTTCGGCACCGACATCGCCAGCTACCGGTCGATGCTGGAGGTGGTGCGGCGCTGGCCGGACCGGGTCATGGCGGTCGAGGGCTGCAGCGGTATCGGCCGCCATGTCGCGCTGCGGCTGCTGGGCGACGGGCAGAAGGTCGTCGACGTCCCGCCGAAGCTGTCGGCGCGGGCCAGAGTCTTCTCGACCGGTCAGGGCCGCAAGACCAATGCTACCGACGCGCACTCGATCGCGCTCGTCGGCACCCGGATGGCCGGACTTCGCCCGGTGGTCGATGACCAGCAGCTCACGGTGCTGCGGGTCCTGGGCGACCGGCGCCGGTCCCTGGGTGAGGACCACACCCGGATAGTCAGCCCGCTGCACCACCTGCTGCTCGAGCTGATCCCGGGCGGGGCGAAGAAGGACCTGTCCGCGGCGCAGGCCAAGGCGTTGTTGGCGAAGGTTCGCCCACGGGATGCCGCTGGCAAGGCCCGACGCCGGGTGGCCGCGGAGCTCATCGCGGACCTGGAACGGATCTACGTCCGGAAGAAGGCCGCGGACAAGGAGCTCAAGGAACTGGTCGCCGCGACTGGGACCAGCCTGATGGACCTCAACGGCATCGGACCGTCCGGGGCGGCCAGACTGTTAGTCGAGGTCGGTGACATCACCCGATTCCCCGACCGTGACCACTTCGCGTCCTGGAACGGCACCGCCCCAATCGACGCCTCATCCGGTGACCAGGTCCGGCACCGGTTGTCGCGGGCCGGGAACCGTCATATCAACCGGACCCTGCACATCATGGCCACCGTCCAGCTACGCAACCCGACCGAGGGCCGGGCCTACTACGACCGGCGCAAGGCCGACGGGAAGACCTCGATGGAAGCCATGCGCGCGCTGATGAGACGCTTGTCGAACATCGTCTATCGGACCATGCTCGACGACGCCATCGCGCCCCTGGGCTCGTCGAACAGTGCGGTCACGCCGAGGTTGAGCGCGGCGAGCACGTCGGTTGTCTCGCATCCTGCGTGGCAGTGCAATAGCGCCTGTTTCTCGATTGCGGTGATCGACAGGCTGGGGTTGTGGTCGTCGTGGGCTGGGCACCGCGCGAGCGCGCTGGCGCCCTTGTCTTTGACAGCCGAGCCGTGCTCCCGCAGCGCGTCGAGCAGCCGGTCGTAGGCGGTCACGACGCCACCCCCGCCGGCAACGCGTACAGGTGGGCTACACGGCCGTCGGCACGCACCAGGCGCAGCGTCGGCGGCGGGTCATCGTGCCCGTTCGCGGCGGCCTCCGCCATGATCACGTCCGGCACGAGAGCGTACCCGCCGACGGTGACGATCCTGTTCGTCGTCAGCGCTTCGTCTGCGGCAGCCTCGACGGTGGCGGCTTCCAACTGGTCGACGCCGACGGCGCCGCCGGAAGCGGCGGTTTGCTTCGCAGGCGCGTCGGTGTCGACGTGACGCGGGACGTCGTCGGCCCTGCTGTAGACTTCACCGGAACTTGAGCCTTGGCCGGTGTCGAGTCGGAAGGCCGCTTTCTTCGGGGGGCGGCCTTCTCGTCCGTCAGGCGGCATCGTCGCCATCGCCCAGTGCTTCTAGCTCGGCCTCGGCCTGATCCGCCTCAGCCGCGAGAACGCCAGCCTTGCGGCGTGCCTGAGCAGACTTCAGCGCCAAGCGGCCGAAGTACGCCTTGCGAAGATGGGCAGCGCGAACCGGGTCGCCAGCCGCCTGGTCGAGAAACTTCTGCTCGAGCGCCGCTCTGGCGGGGGCAGTGCGCGCGGATCGGTCCTCGGTCCGCCCCCACGATTGGTGCGCCGCGGCGCGCGCCGCGAGTCTTCGTTCAGAATCTATAATGGACACCAAGAGATCCCCTTCACGGGATTCCTTGGTGCCCATCTCCGCGGTATTCGGGGCGGAGCCCCTGGCGCTGTGCGCCTATCATTGCCACAGTGTTCGGCTAATCCGTCCAGCTGGCGTACACCGGGCAAGTCTGGCCGATGGCTGTGGACCGTGAGACAGCTTGCCGGACGCGCTCCCGCTCGATCAGAAACGTGCCGCAAGAACAGCGCCCAATGATGTGCAGGTCACGGCTGCTAGTGAGGTCATGGAGCCACGTGTGAAAGTGGGCCTCAGAATCCCTCGCCACCCCAGCGGTCCCATAGAGCTGCTGGTCTCGAATGCGAAAGCCGGGAACACACAGCTTCGGCCCACCCGGCAGGCTGTAGACCTTCGCGATGCGGTGCCTTCGCGGTCCGCACCAAACCTCGACCATTGCCGGGCGGGCTGACCTCCACAGCATCACCGCTTGCGGATCATCTGCCCTGTCGCACCAGTCAGGATGCTTCATAGGTCCCCCCAGTGGAGCCGGCGGGCTTCCTCAGCGGCACCGGCCAGGTCCGCACCCTCGTACCCGGCTCGCTCGTCAGACACGGTCGCCGCGGTTCATACGCTTGCTGGCCTCCCGGGCCCGCACGTCGGCCGCGCTGCTCCCGTACCTCTCCAACATTGTGTCGGAGGACCAGCCGGCCAGCCGCTTGAGGTCGCGCTCCTGGCCGCCGTTGAGCAGAAAGTCGTGGGCGAAGGTGTGCCTGAACCTGTGCGGATGCAGCCCCTCGATCCCGGCGATTGGGGGGGGGGGGCGCGCGGCCCGCGCGGCGCCGCCCCGGGGGGCCCGCCCGCCCCCGCGCGCCACCCCGCCGACAGAGCGGGAGCACGAACGAAAGCACGCCAACGGACGAAAACC
>JBBRYB010000145.1:0-6027 GCA_038238115.1 Propionibacteriales bacterium
ATGAGAAACTCGCACCTCGTAGATGCCCCTCGAACTCGGCCAGATGGACCCTAGACAAGTCTCATCTTCCCAGCTCGGAGGGCATCTACCCCTCTCCGACACCCCTCACCTGGCAAATTCCACCGGTGGATCCAGGCTTAGTTCCCCGCACATCCGCCGTATGCCGGTGCCTACGACGGTGTCGTGCCGCATCTGACTGTCGCGGAGCGCCGCCGTGGCTCGCTGAGCGAGTTGGGGGACGCCGAACAGGCGGTACGACGCGGGTTGCCGGTTCTCGCTCGCGTCGACAATGTGCTGCTCATCGCAGGTACAGAGGCGCCTGACTCGTGGCGGGTCGTCCACAGGTTCCCGCTGCTTGAGCACGTTGGTGGGAACGGCGGCGATTGATGCTGATTCCCTACAACCCACCGAGCCGGCGGATCTCCTCCAGCGGGTACGGGGTCTCCCGGCTCTCCTGCTGAAGCTGGCGATAGAAGTCCGCCATCACCGCGGTGAGCGGCGCATGACGGGTAAAGATCGCCGAGGTCGCCCCAGGGATGTCCGGGAAGTTCTTGCCGTCGACCCACGCGCGCACGAATGCGTCGCGGTCTTCCGTGTCGTACCTGTACAGGGCTGTGACCAGCCAACGCACCAGGTAGGTGGCGGTGTAGCAACGGTCGTAGGTCCGGTGTCGGTCGAAGAAGTCGGTTTCTTCTCGGGACAGGTCGAACCGGGAGGAGATGGCCAGGCCGTAGTCCGCGAAGAAGAGTCGTTGGCCGTCGGTGAGGATGTTCTCGAAGTGGGCGTCGAAGTGCAGGAGCTCGTGGTCGTTCATGAACGAGGTTCCGGCCTCGAGCTCCCGCTCTACCATGACGCAGGCTCGGTCAGCTGCTTCGCCGCCGGCAGCGATCTGGACACCCATCCACTCGTGCAGGTTCTGCGGGATGTACTCCAGGAACAGCGCAACGGTCGCCGACGACTGCCCAAGTGCATCGAACCGGTGGCGCACCTGGGAGCTGCCTCCCCAGTAGGCGACGGCCCGTTCCACGTCGGCCAGTTCCTCGGGAAGAGATGCCGTAGAGGCCGGGAGCACCCGCCAGTGGTACATCAGGGGGAAGCCCTCGTAGTGGCCCGCGAGCACCCAGTTCGTCGTCATGGTGTGCACCGCGAGCTCTCGCCAGGCCCCGAAGCCTGGCGAGCCGATGCCGTACTGGCAGAAGGTGGGCAACCCGAACACGTTCGCCGTGGACCGGACGTTCTCCGGTTGCCTCTCCAGATCGGTGAGGGGTACCTGCTTCACGAAGACGGGCAGGCCCGCGACCTCCAACAGCGCCGACTTTCCACCGATGCCTGAACCAATCGACGCGGCCGTATCCACGAGCTCGCGCAGTCCGCGGTCGCTGTGTAAGGCCAGGGATGTGGAGACGGCATTGTGGGCGGCCAGACGCGCACCGAGGGACATGTCTTGGAGTTTCATGACAACGCTCAGTCTCTCGCGTCGAGGCGTCCACGCTCGGCCACAGCCTGCCGCGTCACGGATCTTGCGCCGGTACGAGCCGCACTGCGCTCCAAAGTCGCTCCTGTGGAGCGCAAGAGGATTTTCGCCGTCGCTCAACAAATGCGCGGCAACAGACCACCACGCTGATCAAGGACCCACCCATCAAAGCGGCGGGCGGCAACCCGTTCAGGATCCTGTTCCGATCCTCGTCACAGGCCGATGCCTTCGGGAAGCGGAAGGTCAGGTGGCGGTAGACCCCGTCGTCCTTCAGCATGGTCATCGTCGCGCCCTCGACCTCAGAGGCAAAGCGCTCCTCGGCCTCGGTCATCTATCGCTTCAGCTCGGCGTACGGGTCGATCTCACTCACGCTGCCGTCCTCTCTGCCCGGCCGCGGCGGACGCCGTGGCACCAGAACCACAACGACCGGGCCGCGTCAGCGGTCGCGGGGCATGAGTCACCCGTTCGGCGCCCAGCCAGAGGCTCAGCAGGAACAGTAACCCGCCGCTCAGGCCCCGGGCGGCCCGAACCGTCGCCCTGTGCGGTCGGTCAGCGTCGATGGTCAACCTGACCAGCGCTCATGCCTACTTCGACCCTGGTGCGTCGATCCTTAACGACACCTTGTTGAGCGCGCTCTGAGGGTGTGGTTTCGGCGTTTGCCGGTGCGGGCCGATGCTCAGCTCAGGCGGGCTTGCAGGAGGCAGAATTCGTTGCCTTCGGGGTCGGTCAGGCAGTGCCAGGGCTCCTCGCCGGTCTGGCCGATGTCGGCCGGGCGCGCTCCGAGCTTCAGGAGGCGTTCGAGTTCGGCGTCCTGATCGCGGTCGGTGGCGTTGACGTCGATGTGCAGCCGCAGCTTGCCCGCCTTGGGCTCGGTAGTGGGGCTGAAGACCAGAGTCGGCTGCAATCCGCCGAACCCTTCCCGTGGTCCGATCTCCACCGCGCCGTCGTCGTCGGGGTCGAGCACGATGAAGCCCAGCACCTCGCACCAGAACGCCGCCAGCCGTTGCGGATCCCGGCAATTGATCACCAGTTCGGAAATGCGACAAGCCATGATCGGCACGCTACAGGGCATCAACCGCACGCAGCCAATCCTTAAACGGCCGAGGGCCGCGACGCAGTGGGCACCCGGGAGCGGTGGGCCGGCCCGGCCCGGTCCGGTCCGCGACGGGCTGCCTTGCCGCCCGGACCTTGATCAGTTGGCCGTGGGAGCGAACAGGACGCGGGGTTCCAGATCAAGCCGGGTGGTATGGGGCTTGGTCGGGTGGGGTGAGGTTGAGCGTCCAGTTGCCGAACCCGGATGGTGTGGGTGATGTAAGAGATAACCCGTGAGTTCCTCGACTCCTCGGCGGGGAGCGGGAGGGCTTGTTCCGGGCTGGACCAGGGCGTTCGTACCCGTTCAGGTGACCGTGTTTGATCTGACCGAACTTCGGCTTGTGTGAGTCGTTCTCGGTTTTATCGAGGGTGCTCGGGTCAAGCTGAAGGCGAGGACGTGGGTGGGTTTGGCGGTGGTGCGGGACCTGCGCGAGCGTCGGTCACCGGCGGGCCCGGAAGAGCTGGCCGAGTTCGAGACCGATGTGCTGGCCGGGTTCGTGCTTGCCCGCGCGTCGGCAGGGTTGGCGGATGGCACGATCCGCTCCGACGTCGGGCATCTGGAGCAGGTGCGGATCTGGTTCGGCCACCCGTTGTGGGAGATGGGACCCACAGACGCTGATGCCTACTTCGGGCGGGTGCTGCGGGCAACGGCGAAGGGCACCCGGCTGGCGCGGGCGCAGGCGTTGACCACGTTCTTCGCGTTTCTGGAGCTACGGCACCAGGTTGAGATTCATGCGTTGACCGGGCGGATCGTGGAGTGTCCGATCGATGAGATGAACAAGCCTCGCGGGCGCAAGCAGGCCGCGTTGCGGATCCCGCCGACCGAGGTCGAGATTGAGGCGTTGTTCGTCGGGTGGCGCCAGGAGCTGGTGTCGTGTCGGAAGTTCGCCCCGACCGCGCGGAACTACGTCGCCGCGAAGTTGATGTCTCAGGTCGGGTTGCGGGTCAACGAGGCCTGTCACCTGGATTTGGCCGATGTGAAGTGGGAGCTGGGCCGGTTCGGCAAACTGCACGTGCGGGTGGGCAAGGGCGCTCGGGGTAGCGGGCCCCGCGAGCGGATGGTGCCGTTGATCAACGGCGCGGACGCGACGCTGCGCTGGTTCATCGAGGACGTGTGGGGCCACTTCGACGCCGATCACACCCGCGCGGGTGCGCCGCTGTTCCTGTCCGAGCGTCGCAACACCGACGGTTCCTGCCGCCGCGTCGGGGACGACGCACTGCGCGCCGGGCTGGGTCAGGCCACCATCGCGTACCTGCCTAGCTGGGCCGACACCTTGACCCCACACGTAATGCGGCACTACTGCGCCTCCCAGCTCTACCTGTCCGGGCTGGACTTGATCTCCATCCAGGAGTTGCTCGGTCATTCTTGGATTGCCTCAACACTCAATTACATCCACGTCCACCGCACCCGGATCGAGGACGCCTGGACCGCCGGTCAAGATCGTGCCGCCACGCGGCTGAAAGGACTACTGCCATGAAGTGGAACCTGCGGCTGAGCGCGGCCAACCGCGGCATCTGGAAGGCCAGCGACCTGCAACGGATGCTCGCCGAGCATGGCCTGGTCGTCTCCGCCGGGAAGATGTCGGGGCTGTGGTCGGGCCAACCGGCCAGCATCAAACTCGACGACCTCGACGTCATCTGCTCCGTACTCGGCTGCCAGATCGGGGAGGTACTGATCCCCGAACCGGACAAGGTCACCCGGGCCACCAGCGTGGAGACAACCACAGCGGTAGCCGCCGGGACGTCGACGGTGACACCCAAACGCCGCGACGGTAGGTCGCTGCCTCCGGAATAGACGATGACCCGTCGCGCCGCGCCAACTTCCTGCGTCGACTGTCTGGCCTGGGGTCTGCTGGCAAGCCACCGCTGCGCTGCTTGCTCCAGTTTCGCCAGCCTGCATCCAGCTGGCCATTGCGCCGGCTGTTCACGACGGCAACCCGTGCACAAGCAGTACTGCCGACTGTGCTGGTCTCAGGCTCGAGCCAACACCACGGTTGCGCAGACACCCGCCACAGCGGAATCATGCTTGCCGCACGTTCGGCACCACCAGCTCTTCTTCGCTCACATGAATCCGCGATGCGGTCGAGACAAGAAGCTGCGCCGTGTGCGCCAGCACGGACGGATAGGACGCCCCCGCAAACCCGACCCGCCGCCTGCCAGCAGGCCCCGACTCGTCGGCGCGCAACTGCCGTTGTTCGACATGGCGCGCGACTTCACCGGCTTCACTCGTAAGCACGCCAACCTGGCCAACCCGTGGCTGGCCTGGGCACGATATGTCGCTCATCGACACGGAGAGACCCGAGGCTGGGCTCCACGAGTTCGCTGCGATGTCGACGACGCCCTGATCATCCTGCTTTCGGGTCATGCCGAAGGAGACAGAGTCAGCTATGGCGAGATGTTCCCGGTCCTGAGGGCCCGCGGACTCAGCACCGAGCGCACCGCCGAGATACTCCAGATGCTGGAGCTGTTCGTCGACGATCGGCGTCCGGCGTTCGAGGACTGGCTCGACCGAAAACTCGATGGCCTCGGGCCGGGCGTCCGCCACGGAGTCGAGCAGTGGACCAGGACCCTGCACGACGGCGGCCCCCGCCGCACGGCCCGCGCCGAGAGCACCGTCTGGAACTACCTCAACCGTATCCGGCCGATCCTCCTGAACTGGTCAACTCGCTACGACCATCTGCGCGAAGTCACCCGTGACGACATACTTGCCCAGCTCAAGAGCCTTCACGGCGAACAACGGAGATCCACGCTCATCGCGCTAAGGTCGCTATTCGGCCACGCCAAGAACACCGGGACCATCTTCCGCAACCCCACCAGCCGCATCAAGGTTGGTCAGCGGCAATACGGCGTCCTCCAGCCACTGCGTCCCCACCAGGTCGAGCAGACAGCCCACGCCGCCGTCACCCCGGCTGCCCGCGTCCTCGTCGCGCTGGCGGGGGTGCACGCCGCGCGGGTCGGCGCCATGCTCGCTCTCCGACTCGATGACGTGGACCTCGGTAACCGACGCCTCACCATCGCCGGCCGAACTCGGCCGCTAGACGACCTCACCCACCAGGTGCTGCTCGACTGGCTGCGCCACCGGCGCGAACGGTGGCCGAACACCGCGAATCCACACCTACTCATCAACACACACACCGCTCTGGAGACCCAAGCCGCCGCCGGTGACTGGGCCTCCCTGCTGCTCAACAAACAATCCGCGTCCTTGGAACGCCTTCGCGTCGACCGCCAACTCGAGGAAGCCCTCACCCACGGGCCCGACCCATTGCATCTTGCCGTCGTGTTCGGACTCGATACCAAGACCGCCATCCGTTACGCATCCTCGGCCCGTCAACTGCTGGAGACCGAGATCGAATGCGACACGGTGGGTTGCGACGAACCCAAGGGTCCAGGCCCGTGATAGCTGAAACGAACCCCTGGGTTCCCCACGAGGAACCCTCAGTTTCGCTGAACTCACGGGAGCC
>JBBRYB010000146.1:0-5972 GCA_038238115.1 Propionibacteriales bacterium
CGCCGACGAACGTCGCCTGGCGGCGAGCCCAGGAGGACACCCGGGGGCGACTCTGCAATCCAGCGCGGCTGGCACAACCCCGTCCACCAGCTCTTCGGACAAGTCACTTCCCGGGCCCGCCACCGAGCAGTCTACGAGGCCCGCGCCCAGCCTCTTGACAAACACAGAGGCACCCAAAGGGACCGACCTGGCCCGCTACGACGATCACGAGCTCGACGCAGTCGCAGCCACCCTCAACAACCGGCCCCGCAAGACACTCGGATGGAAGACACCAGCCGAGTCCCTGGACGAACATCTACAGTTGGCCCAACAGGCCGGTGTTGCATCCACCCCTTGAACCTGCCCAGTACCTCGCGATCCGCTACACCGAACGGCTCGCCGAGGCAGGCGCCGTCGCCGAAGGCATCGACTGGTTCAACTTCCGACGCCTGCACGGCGAGATCCGTCTGGTCCCACCAGTCGAGTACGAGACACAGCACAACCCTCCCCGAGCAACCTGCTCAGCAGGTCGAGCCGTTGGCCCGACAAGCAATGCGCTGGGGTGCCCTGACAACGCCCGCGAAAAGTACCTCACGGTCAACACCGCTAAGCCCCGCAACCCCGCCTTCATGGCGACTCCGTTGCTTGACTAGCGTGGTGCGCGGTCGACCGCTCGGTCGCCGACGAAGAATCCGATCGCGATGCCGAGCCCCCCTAGCGTCAGGTGGATGAGGTTGTCAAGCACGGTTTCGTACTCGTGAGGGAGCAGCCCGAACAGGTCGGGCACGATGAAACCGAGCACGCCGACCAACAGGTAGACGACGCCCAGTCCGCCAACCACCGACCGGACGGCGCTGTCGGATCCGCGGAAGCCGACGAAGGCCATCAGGCCACCGCTGACGAGGTGCACGATGTCCTCGGCGATGTCGATGTTCAAGACGCCCAGGAGGGACTTCTCGCCCAGTGCCAGACCACCGATGCCGATGAGAACGATGACGACGCCAACGACCTTGGCGTAAGTACGCGCGTTCATGGGACCTCCCCGCTTGTCGATCCTGAGTATCGGCGTATGCATGGACCTGGTCAACCAGCACAGCCGTGCGAGCGCCCCGGCGTGTCCGGGGTGCTGCGCGGAGTGGTCACGAACATCACATCTGCGGGCGAGGAAGTTGCAGTTGATGACCAGTCCAGCAGGATCCCAACTGGTGTTCCGTACCTCGGGCGGACGGAACTCACTCCGTACTTCGATCATCTCGCCGGCCCAAGTTCAAAAGGGAGCGAGCTTAGGAGCCGGGCAGCGCCGCCCTGGCTCTCGCATTCGTCCTTCTGCATGTGGGGGTCGGGCTGGGCTGGCGGCTCTCGTGTTGACTCGGTTGCCCCTCGCGGGAGTCGCGGCCGGAGGGATCGTGTTCCTGTGGCCGCGGCTCTTCGGTGGCGCATCGGTGGGCCGCGTCAGCTCGCGAATCGAGGTGATCGCCGCCTAAACGGAGTCACTGCGTGACACGGCCACTGCAGCGGCCGGGCTGGAGCAGGCGATCCCCGCCACGGTCGGGGCCGCGCATCCGTTGCTGCGTGGCCCGTGCGGGAGTTGGCTGCGCGCCTGAATAACCGGGTGCCACTCTCAGAGGCGCTGGCGAGGTTCGCTGACGACATTGACGACCCGGCCGCCGACATGGTCGTGGCCGCGCTCTCGCTGAACGCCCGGCAACGCGTCGGCGGACTCGAGCGCATCCTCAGTTCACTGGCAGCGTCATCGCGTTCGGAATTGGAGATGCGGCGCAAGGGCGAACTCGAACGCCGGGCACTGCGTCGGCAGGCGCAACGCATCGCGTTCGCCGTCGTCGGGTTCGCGGCGCTCCAGGCCGTGTTCACACCGGATGGCTCTAGCCGTACTCGACCCCGCTCGGGCAACTGGTTCTCGCGAAACTGCTGGCGATCTTCCTCGGAGCTCACGTCCGCATGCGCTCGCTGGCGCGCGAGCGAGCCCGAGCAGCGGTTCTTGACCTCGGCCGCCCATGTCACCGAATACGCCTTCTACAAGCCACACCTAGTCATGATCGGGGACTGGCAATATTCGGCTTTATGATCGCCGCCGGCCTCGCCGCCGCCGCCGTTCTGCAGGCGCTGTTGCGTCGACGCGTCGCACCGTGGCGGTGAGGGTGGCTCGATGAAGCGCACTCGCCCTTCGAGACCGCCCGTGAGTATGCCCTCGGGCTTGGCTGGATTCCGATTCCCGCCCGAGGTGATCTTGTTGGCGCTAGTGGCTGCGGCACGGGTTGTCCTACCGGGACCTCGAAGAGCTTCTCGCCGAGTGTGGCATCGTGGTCGGCGTGTCACGCTCTGTCGGTGGGTGCAGCGGTTCACACCCTTGTTGATCGACGCGGCCCGGCCGGTCCAGCACCTGGCCGGGGGTCGCTGGTTCGTCGACGAGACCTACGTCAAGGTCGCGAGGGTCTGGCCCTACGTCTACCGGCTCGCCGGACCCAGCGTGATGTGTGTCTCGACTCGGTCGGCATGTGGGTGCGGCGTTCGCGATGACCAACCGCAGCACCGGCAACCAATTTCCTCGGACCGGGTGTCGTCGAAGGGCAGTCTCAATGTGCGCAGCGGCTCGGTCCGCAACGATCAGACGGACACATGCTGGATCGTCATCATCAACGACGACCGGTACGCCTACACGGCAAACTCCGGAAGTGGCACGATCTCCAGCTACCGGGTCAAGGCAACCGGTCAGGTCCGGTTGGTCGAGGGCAAGGCAGCCTTCCTGGCAATCACGAGTGAGCCAGTGGATCTCGATCTTGCTGGGAGCTACTACCTGTACCTGTTGCTCAGAGCGGTGGCAGCCGTCAGGGTTCAAGACGACGGAGGTCTCTCCCCGCGCGGCGTCGTTCGTGGCGCTCTTCCGGTCGCGGATGGGGCGTCTGGCCTGGCCGTCTACTGAGCTGACACTAGAACGGCCCATGGCAATGACCCCCGCCTGGCACCGGATGTCGTGAGTACACAAAGATGGAGGGCGACGACGCGGTCCGAGGTGGTGCCGGTCCCGCCGCCTAGTGCCCTAACGTGGGCAGATGGAGGGGCGGCGGGGCCAGCCATGGGGGCTCGTTATGCACGACGACTCAGGCACCGGTGTTGTGTTCGACACAAGAGTCGACACCAGAGGGGAGAAGCTGTCTTATGCAGATGAACGCGCGTCCGTCGAAGGCAGCCGTCCTGGGGCGTGGGGTTCTCGCCGGGCTGGCTGGAACCGTCGTGATGACCGTTTTTCAAGAACTCGTTGAGATGCCGCTCACCCAGCGCAAAGACAGCTACGCGCCGGCAGAGTTTGCGGAGAAGTTGCTGCCGCTGCGCCCCTCGACTCCCGAGAGGCGGCGACGGCTGAACAATTCCACCCATCTCGCACTGGGCGGCATGTGGGGCGCGGCGTACGGTATCGCCGCAGCGGCCGGATGGCGAGGGCAGAAGGCGGTGAACACAGTCTTCGGGGTCGTCTTCACCGGCGACGTCCTGCTCAACACCGCACTCAGGCTCTATCAGCCGACTCGGTGGACGGCTAAGGACTGGACGATCGACGTCGTGGACAAGTACGTCCAAGCTCAGGCCACTGGCGCAGTCTTCGACCGCATCTTGGACCCCGCCCGACGCTCTTGACTCCGGCCGGAACGGTGCGTCCTGAGTCTCCGAGACTGCCGTCGGCGGTGTCTTGTCGTCAGTCAGCCCGACGTGCAGGTCGGCGGTGGCCCGCGGGTACGGCTGACCGCCGCCGGTTGCCGACTGGAGCGCCTGCTCGTACAACCGTCGCGGCGTGGAGACTGCGGATCGCCTCGCCGAACGCGTACAGCGCCTCCCGCCGGTCTGGCCGCCCAGGCGGCCAGACCGAGGACCCCCCGCATGCGCGCACGAAATGGTCCGTGGGTCCGAGGCGGTCACGTTCAACTCCCTGCTGCAGGCTGAGACACCGGAACACGTCCGTGGACGTGTCTTCGCCTCGGTCGGCTTGCTCTGGCAGAGCGGCCGCCTTGTCTCGCTCGGCCTCGGCGGCGTCGTGGCCGACCTGTACGGCATCGAAACGGTCTACTAACCTCGGAGGCGCATTCCTTCTCGTCGCCGCGGCCGCTGGACTGGTCTCGACCATGATTTGACCCGCGACTGGGACAATTGGTGGGCCCCCAACCGCCGTGATACCCCGACCCCCGGCGCGGGCCCCTCGCCTTGTGCAGCTTCGCTTTCGGATGAACCGCGCGCGCTACGATGCTTGAGGGTGGGGGCGAGGCAACCCCGTGGTCGGGTCACTTTGCCTCGTCGAGGCGGGCTGGCCTCTCGTCTATGCTCGCTCTCCTCACGTGCGGTGTCCTCGGTCGCTGGCCCAAGGCTGCTACCCACGAATCTCTCCGCTCTGCCCGACCGACCTGCGGATGTCGCGGCCATCGCCCGGCCGTGGCGGCGAATATCCGGCCTGCGCGACGGTGGTGTAGGTTTCGATCAGTCCGTTTGTGCCCCGAGGCGGCCCGCCATGTGCTGGTACCCAGTCTCGTTCGGTACGAGAAGCATGTTCGTCAACCTCGTTGGACGACCACGAGGCTCCGTCTCGCCGAGCACCGGCTCGTTTCCATGCCCGCCCGACTGCCCGGGTGTGCGTCAGACCGGCTTCCATCTGCTCCGGTGAGGAACGAGCTGTCTTGCCCGGTTCAGATGCGCCGTGACCGATCGTCACGGGCGGGACCCGGCTTCAGGCGCGGAACCCGAGCCGGGTCGCGACACCAGCACGAGCACCATGGTGAGTCCCGCCGCGGCGGCGGCTGCGGTAAGGGCCCAGGGGTAGCCAAGTCGCGGCGCCAGGAACGTGAGCAGGTAGGGCACCAGGAGCCCGGCGTAGGCGAGGCTGTAGAAGATCGAGACGACCGCACCGAGCTCGTCGGGTGCTGCGGTTTCCTCCGCCTCCCGCAGGCCCGTGCTCAGGCAGAGCCCGTACCCGACGCCGAGCAGCGCGGCGGCGAGGGCGGCGGTGAACAGGCCGGGTCGGGCCGTGGCGTACGCCGAGGCCAGGTAGCCGAGCACGACCACGGCCAGGCTCGCCGCCGCGGCGACGAGCCCGTCGCCCTGACGCGCCGTGGGTGTGGGGTGTCTGGCGACGGGGAGGTCCGGATCTGTTCGCCGTATGCACGAGGCGGTTTCGCGGCGAGCCGGACATGGGTGGTGCCGTAGAGGAGGACGAGCACTCCGTAGCCGGCCAGTGGGGCCGCGGCGGCCGGGCCATACGCGGTGGTGGCGATGCCGGCGGCGATGGCGAAGTCACGCATCCCGACCGGGAGCGCAAGGGCCACCTTCTCGGAGCGGGGCCGGCCAATGACTAGCAGCCGCCCGAATGCGATCGAACCGGCAAGGAACAACGCCAGGACGCCGGTGGCCTGCGCGTAGGCAACAGTGAGCTAGATCGGGCCGGAGACCTGCCACAGCAGGGCGAGCAGCGCCAGGACCCGAGCAGGCGGGCCATCGCAAGGGGCGCCGACCGGTCGCCGACCCTCGCGACCGGGATCTCCCCGATGCCCAAGCCGATCCCGCAAGCCCTGGTCGCCCACGCCCTGGGCTCGGTGCCCAAGGCCGCCCTGATCGGGCTCGCGGTACTGGCGCACCTCGGTTACGGTGCGACGGCCGGTGCTGGCGATGGTGCTGCGACGGGTCACCGTGGCCACGGCGATTGGGTACGGCGTGGTGCTGTGGGCCTGGCTTGGCTGCCACACCTGGGCTGTTCGGCACCGGGATCACCGCCAAGATCGCCGCGGCAACCCTTCTGCTGCACCTGGTCTATGGCACCACCGTGCTGCTCGACCGAGGGCGCGCCCGCAAACTCACCAGGTTCACGGGTCTGGGCGGTGCACCTGCTCCACCGGCGACTCCACGTGGGCGAGCCCGACCGGCTGGGAAGCCGGGACTGCATGACCGACCGTTGTGAGATGAGGAAGATCGTGATTGATGTTGAGGTGTTCTTCGAC
>JBBRYB010000147.1:0-5936 GCA_038238115.1 Propionibacteriales bacterium
GACCGCGGTGAGCACGACTACCGGGGCCCAGTCGGGAGCGGAGCCGACCCTGGTCCGGACGGCGAGTGCGGCGGCGCTGGTCAGCGTGATGACGACTAGGGAGGTGCCGGCGGCGTACTCCATGGGCAGCGCCAAGGCGAGTAGTAGGGCCGGGACGACGAGGAACCCGCCCCCGACCCCGAGGAAACCGGTGAGTAGCCCGACCGCGGTGGCGGTGACCAGCACCTTGAGAGCGCGGGGGCACTGGCAGGCGAAGGTCGGGCTGAGGGTGATGATCGGGTCGTCCAACTGGTGGCGCCTGGCGCTGCGGACCCCCGTGTCGGGGTCGCTTTCCTGGTCGCCCACGGCGCGGTGGGTGCGCACCTCACGCGCGGCCATGACTCCTCCTACCACCAGCATCAGGACGGCGAACGCTGCCAGCAGCACCGGCTCCGAGACCAGCGCGGAGGCCTTGGCGCCGGCCGCTGCGCCCCCGATGGCCAATAGCCCGAAGGTGACGCCGCGACCGAGCAGGACGTTGCCGCGCCGGTAGGCGGTGATGGCCCCGGTCAGCGCGGTGACGCCCACGACGACCAGCGAGCCGGTGGTCGCCTGGGCTGGGCTCTGCCCGAGGGCGTAGACCAGTACCGGGACGGCGAGGATCGAGCCGCCGCCGCCGAGCGCACCGAGGCTGAGCCCGATCAGGGCGCCGGCGACGGCCCCGACGACGAGATCGAGCATCAGGCGTCGGGGCCGACCAGGTGCAGGCCGACCTTCTCGGCGTTCTCGAAGGAGTCGTCGATGGCGATGGGGGTACGGCCCGAGGCGTCGATCAGTGAGGCGGCGATCGAGGCGCGGTAGCCCGATGCGCAGTGCACCCATACCTCGCCGGCCGGTACCTCGGCGACCCGGCCGGGCAGTTCGTGGATGGGGATGTTGTGGGCGCCCGTGATGCGGGTGGCGTCGTACTCGTCGGCGCGGCGGACGTCGAGGACCACGACGTCGCGGTGGTGGCGGACCTGCTCGAGGTCGGCGAACTTCGCAGTGGGGAAGCTCGCCAACTGATCGTCGGCCCAGTTCTCGGGTCCTCCGGTGGCTTGGGCGGCCGGGCGGTCGATGCCGATCCGGACCAGTTCGCGCTGGGCTTCGGCGACGTCGTCAGGGGTCTCGCCGAGCAGGGTCACCGGGGTCCCCCAGGTGATCAGCCAGCCGAGGTAGGTGGCGAAGGCCCCGTTGATCCCGAAGTTGAGGGTGCCCGGTGCGTGCCCGGCCGCGAAGGCGGTCCGGTTGCGGAGGTCGACCACCCACTCGCCGGCCTCGATGCGGCGACGCAGCTCCGCGGCATAGGCGTTGGCCGGCGGGGACAGGTCTGGCTCCGACGGACCCTCAGCGTTCGCTGGCATCATGTGCGCGTAGTACGCGGGCCACGCCCCCAGTCCCTCCAGCAACTCCTGGACGTAGGTCTCTTCGTCCTGGGTCAGGACCGGGTTGGACTCCCTCTCCTGGCCCATGGTCGACTCGGTCGCATCCGACTGCGTCGCGGCACAGAACGATCCGAAGCCGTGGGTGGGAAAGACGCCTGCGTCGCCGGGGAGCAGGTCGACCAGCCGGTGCGCGGAGGCGTGCTGTCGGCGGGCCAGAGCGTCGGTGTGCTCCTCACCGAGCAGGTCGGGCCGGCCGGTCGCCCCGAACAGCAGCGATCCACCGGAGAACACGCCCAAGGAGGCATCCACCCCTGCGGCGGCAGCTTCGGGGGAGGCGTCGCGCAGTGCGTAGGACAGGTGGGTGAAGGTGTGCCCCGGGGTGGCGATCGCGGTGACCCGTATCCGGCGTCCGATCTCCACGGTGTCGCCGTCGCGGATAGGGGTCCGTTCGAAGGAGACGTCGTCATCGGCGTTGACGTGGTACGCCGCTCCCGTGCGCTGCGCGAGCGCCAGCCCGCCGGTGACGTAGTCGTTGTGCAGGTGGGTCTCGAAGACGTCGGTCAACAGGACCGCGTGCTCGTCCAGGATC
Organism: Propionibacteriales bacterium; assembly: GCA_038238115.1. Taxonomy (GTDB): domain Bacteria; phylum Actinomycetota; class Actinomycetes; order Propionibacteriales; family Nocardioidaceae; genus JBBRYB01. The sequence continues at coordinate 1,993 of JBBRYB010000147.1, forward strand.
GCCAGTACCCGGTCGATGTCACGCTGCGGGTCGACCACGAAGGCCACCTCGCCGTCGTGGACCACGTAGCTGCGATCCCCCAGGGTTGGGGTCTCGATGGCGACGATCCTCAGGTCGGTCGTGGTCATACCAGTCCTCCTTCAAGGGTGCGCCCGGAGCGGGCCCAGGCGCCGGTTCCACCAGCCACGGAGACGGCGTCGAAGCCGCCGGCGCGCAGCAAGTCGGTCATCGCGCTGCTCCGGTTCCCCGACGCGCAGATCACGAACACCGGCGAGGCCTTGTCGAGCTCGCCCAGGCGGTTCGCCAACTCGCCCATCGGGATCAGCCCCGCCCCAGGCACATGACCGCGTCCGTACTCATCGGGCTCGCGTACGTCCACGAGGAGGCCGCTCCCCGCGTACGGCGGCAAGCTCCTCGACGTCGATCTCGGGAGTCGTGATTTTGCTCATGCGGTGGCGTCCGTCCGTGGGCTAGCCGAATGGCGGCAATACCGGTGGGGGTATGTACGATGACGACCATAACACCCCCTGGGGTATCGTCAAGTTCACGAGGAAGGCACGGTCAATGGCCACCATCGAGTTCGGTGCGGCGAGCTTCGAACGCACCATCACCGAGAACGACATCGTTCTCGTCGACTTCTGGGCATCCTGGTGCGGTCCCCGCCGCCAGTTCGCGCCCGTCCACGAACAGGCGTCGTGGGACCACCCAGGCGTGGTCGTTGGGAAGGTCGGCACCAAGCTGAGCAGTCCCATTCGCGCCGGCACCCAACAGCAGAGGAGCGCCTGATGAGCAGTTACACCATCACGACCCTGAACCAGCCCTACGATGCCGCCATCGAGGCGGTCCGCGCCGCACTCGGGGACCAAGGGTTCGGAGTGCTCACCGAGATCGACCTCAAAGCGACGCTGAAGGACAAGCTCGACGTCGACATCGAGCCCGAGGTCATCCTCGGCGCCTGCCGGCCGCCACTGGCCTACGAGGCGATTCAGGCCGAGCCATCGATCGCCGCCGTGCTGCCCTGCAACGTCGTCGTCAGGTCCGTGGACGAGAACACGACCATGGTGGAGGCGTTCGACCCCGACGCGATGATGGGACTCGCGGACAACGCAGCCCTGCACACGGTCGCAGCCGATGCCAAACAGCGACTCAACGCCACCTTCGCCGCCCTGAACGAGGAGAACTGATGAAGCTCGTCCCGGCGGAGATGACCCCCGTCATCAACCGCATCAAGCGCGCCCAGGGCCAACTGGCCGGCGTGCTGCGGATGCTGGAAGAGGGTCGCGAATGCGAAGACGTCGTCACCCAGCTCGCGGCCGTCTCCAAGGCCCTGGATCGGGCCGGCTTCGCGATCGTGGCGACCGGCCTCCAGCAGTGCCTCACCGAAGGCGACGGCATCGACAGTGTCGACGTCAAGAAGATGGAGAAACTCTTCCTCTCCCTGGCATGAACAGACTCGGTCCCTGATACCCACCAGGCGTTCCTCGGGCAGCACGTCGTTCCAGGAACAGTCGTCCTACTGCTGTGTCCGCGTTGCTGTGTCAGTGCCGGGCTTGATCAGGCGGGGGTGCGCAGCAGGTGGTCGTGGAAAACACCGTGCCCGGTGCGAACGGCGACCGTGCCCCAGGCGACGAGCAGGCCGATGTAGAAGCCGATCGCAGCGAACGCGATGAAGTGCGCACCGGTGGCGACGGCCAGTCCTGGAGGTGCCGGTGATGATGGTGCCCATGGGGAAGGTGAAGGACCACCAGATCAGCGAGAAGGGCATTCCTTCGTGCGCGGTGTGGATGGTGGCGGCGATCGCGAGGGCGAGCCAGAGCATCGCGAAGCCCCAGATCGGTGCCCCGTAGACCAGCCCCATCGCTTCGAAGGCGGTGCCGTACGGCGCCGGAAGCACGGTCGTCGCCGTGGTGCCGAGGGTGTGGGCGGCGGTGATCGACTGACCCAGCGGGCCGAGCACGATCCACAGGGTCGGCACCGCGGCGGCAGCCCCGACCTTGTGGTGGACGAGCCTCGCGCTGAGCGGATCGGGAAGAACTCGTGAGGGCTTAGCCGAGTAGCTGGTTGAGGGTCTGGCTGATCAGGAGCTCGCTTGTCGCGGATGCGGTCCTCGTCGTCGGGGTTGGAGCCGATGACGACGACCCAGACTGCGACTCGTCGGTCGTCTCGCCGTTGCGGGTCGCTGGTCAGGGTTCGGATCTTGTAGCCCAGTCGCTTCCCGGCGGTGCGCCCGCAGGGTGCATGTGGTCCGGCCGATCCGGTCTGGGCGGAGCACACCTCCTCGTCGACGGGAACCAGGTCAATCACGATCTCGGTCGACCGCTTCATCGTTAGTTCCTCGCCCACGCTGAAGTCTGCAGCGGCGACGGAAGGCTTTCTGATCCGCGGTGCTGCTGTCGATGCTTCGCTTAAGGTGAACATTCTTCATTTCGATAATGGCGTTGCTGGCGCCCCGAGGTTGCCGATGAGCGCGGAGAGCTGGTCGAGGTCGGGGTTGGCCAGCTGATAGTGGTTGGATCGGCCCTTGGCGGTGGCGGTGACCAGGCCGGCCTCCCGCAGCGCCTGCAGGTGATACGAGACGTTGGACTGGCCAAGGCCGGTGACTCGTTGAAGCTCACGCACGGAACAGCTGCTGCCGGCCAGCCAGAGCACGATGAGCAATCGTTCGTCGTTGCCGAGGGCCCGTAGGACGGGAGCCCAGATCGCGGCCAGCTGGCGGCACTGTCCAAGGGTGGCCGCATCAGTTCTGCAAAAATCTGTTTTATCAAGAACTCTTGATGTCACCATGATATGACGATACCGTTCTTTGGTGACCGAGGCCAGTGCAGCGCTCAGATCGACCGAGCATTCGAGGTGGGTCGTCCGAGTCAGGCTGCTGTCCTGGGCAACCCTCGTCTGGCTGGGCATCGACGGTGCGATTGGCATGACCGCTGGTCTCGCGGCGAACTCGGTGGCTCTGATCGGGTGGGGTCTCGACTGCGCCATCCAGGCGGCCGCCGCCGTCGTCCTTCTGTGGCGGTTCAGCGGGTCACGTGTTCATTCCGACGTTGCTGAGCGGCGGGCACAGAAAGTAGTCGCCGTGTCATTCTTTCTGCTTGCGCCGTACATCCTTGTGGCTGCCGTCAACCAGCTGGTGGCCGCTGACGCGGCGTCAGCGAGCTGGCTGGGGATCGCCCTCGCCGCTACCGACGTCGTGTTGATGCCGTTCCTGGGCAGCGCCAAGCGCAAGGTGGGGGGCCGCCTGCACTCGTACGCCACCGCCAGCGAGGGCAGGCAGAACATCGTGTGCGCCTACCTGTCCCTCGGAGTCCTGGTCGGTCTAGCGTTGAACGCCGTTCTCGGCTGGTGGTGGGCTGACCCCCTCGTGGCCATCGTGGTTGCCGGCGTCGTCGTCCAAGCGGGCGTGAGGACCTGGCGTGGTGAGCGCTGCTGAGGCGTTCCGTCAGCAGCAGCCGGCAGCAGCGGGTTCGCCCGTTTCGCTGGCCTCGGTGCCGCAACACTGAGGTTTGGCGTCGCTCTCATCCCTGAACGTGGGGCTGTCCTCGAGCACCGTGTAGATCTCCCACGGCTCGCCGTTGGGTGCGCCCTGGACCCAGAACTTGTCCTGCTTGGCGTAGCAACAGGTGGTGCCGCGCTCGTCGATCGAGGCTAGGCCTGCCTCTGCCAGGCGGGTCTGCTCGGAGTCGACCGTGTCGACGTCTGCGACCTCGACGCCCAGGTGGTTGAGCGATCCACCCTGGCCGGGGTTCTCGAGGAGGACCAGCTTGAGCGGTGGCTCGACGATGGCGAAGTTGGCGTAGCCCGGACGCCGTTTGGCCGGTTCGGTGCCGAACAGCTTGGCGTAGAAGGTGATGGAGTCGTCGAGGTTGTCGACGTTGATGGCGAGCTGGACTCGTGACACGGTGTTCTCCTGGCCGTTGATATCGACGTCTGTCGATGTGTGGTAC
>JBBRYB010000148.1:0-5926 GCA_038238115.1 Propionibacteriales bacterium
AACCACCGGGTTCCTGTTCGAAAGCCTGGTCGCCCATGACCTGCGCATCTACGCCGAAGCAGCCGGAGCGACCTGTCTGCACTACCGCGAGGCCGAAGGCCGGCTCGAGGTCGACTACATCCTGGAGACCCGCGATGGCAAGTGGGTCGGGGTCGAGGTCAAGCTCGGGCACAACGAGATCGACAAGGCCGCCGACTCGCTCCGTAGGCTCGCCGACCGGGTGCCACGCGCACCCAAGGCGCTGGTCGTCATCACCGGCACCACGCTCGCCTACACCCGCGACGACGGCGTCCACGTCGCGCCACTCGTGCCCGCCCGGGCGCCGAACTCGAACACCGCCGTGGCCGTGGTAGAAGCGCACCTGCAAGTCAGGGACCCGCTCCAAGCAGGCAAGGCACCCTCATCGTTTCACACGCCGATATACACAGAACTGTCTGCGGATCCAGGTCAGAACGGACGATCGGCAATGGGCTGGCCTGGAAGGCGCCCACCGTCGTACTGGACCCTGACGATCAGCGCCTCACGGTCACCCTGCATGCTCCTGACGGCGAGAACATCTTCGGCACCTGGATCCGCTTCCCTCATCTCCAAGCTGTCGACATTGTCGACGCCCAGGCACTTGGCAACTCTCATCACGCTGCTCCCTCTGTCCGTTCCGGGTTGGGCGACAGGTAGGTGTGCCTGCTGCCCCGAATGAAGGATTCATAGATTCGGATGATATTTGCGAGGCTGATGTGGCGATGGACGATCATCGAAAGCGGCCAGCGGAATGACCCAAGGCGAGCCCGCCGAGCGGGCCGACAAGTCACAGCCGACGATCTCGGCGTACGAGCGCGGCAGGAAGACCCGGACCTCGCCGTGGCCGAACGTCTGGTACAGGCCGCCGGCTGAACGTCGCACTCCAGCCACGCCGCGGTACAGCGCGCCCAGGAATGCGAGTCGCCGGGCCTGTTCGCGGACCGACGACGTCACTAGATTGCTTCCATGGCACGCCGAGTGCTCGAGCGCGAGAGCGAGTTGGCGGCGATCACGCGGGCCGCCCAGGTCGCGCGGGCAGGGCACGGCAGCCTGGTACTCGTCTCCGGCGAGGCCGGTATCGGCAAGTCCACCCTGGTGGAGTCCATGCGGTCGCGGCTCCCGGGCGACATCCGGGTACTGATCGGCCGATGCGACGACCTGAGCACTCCGCGCGTCCTCGGCCCGATCGCGGAGCTCGCGGCCGGTTTCGGCCCTCGGCTCGCCGCCCTTGCCACCGAAGGCACCGACCGACCCCGGCTCCTCGACGCCCTCCATACTGAGCTCCGAGCACGTGGCGCCCGCACGGTCCTGGTGGTCGAGGACGTGCACTGGGCCGACGACGTCACGCTCGACGTGCTCGGCTACCTGCTGCCGAGGCTGGCCGCCACGCCGACCCTGCTCGTCCTGACGTTCCGAGATGTCGGCCTCCCGCGCCGTCACCGGTTGCGCCTGCTGCTCGGCCTCGCCGCCGGCCTGGACGCCTGTACGCGACTTCCACTCCAACCGCTCTCGGCCGCTGCGGTGCGTGACCTGTGCGCCGGATCCGGCCTGGACCACACCGACGTGGTCGCCGTCACCGGCGGCAACCCGTTCTTCGTCCATTCCGTTCTGGAGCACGACGGACCCGGCGAACTACCGCCCACTGTGCTCGACGCCGTCCGCGCCCGCGTCGCCCGTCTCGACGACGACGTCGTGACCGTGCTCGAACAGCTCAGCGTGGTGCCGGGCACGGTGCAGAGGATGCTGTTCCGGACCCTCTTCCATGAGGCAGGACACGCGTTGGTGACCGCCGAGCAGCACGGGCTCCTCCTGGTGACCCCTGACACGGTGACGTTTCGGCACGAGCTGACGCGTCGGGCAGTCCTCGAGGCGCTGCCGAGGGCGAGGCGCGCCGAGCTGCACCAGCGGGCCCTCGCCGCTCTGGAGAATCTGGGCAGTGACGACCTCGCGCTGCTGGTCAACCACGCCTCCGGAGCCGGGGACGCGGTGGCCGTCGCACGGCACGGTCCCGCCGCGGCTCGCCAGGCTGCCCAGCGCGGCGCCCATCGGGAGGCCGCAGCCCACTATCAACGGGTCCTCGCTCACCGCGACCGCTTCGGCGCTGCCGAGGTCGCCGCCCTGCTCGACGAGTCGGCCCTCGAGTCCTACCTCGTGGGCGACAACGAGCGCCGGGCCGTGGCCGACCAGCACGATGCGGTCGGCGTACGACGCAGCCTCGGCGAGCCAGTCGCCTTGGCACGCAGCCTCCGATGGCTGTCGCGGATGAGTTCCTGGGCAGGCGACAGCGACGTGGCACGCGCGGCGGCGAGCGAGTGCCTGAGCCTTGCCGAACGATCGGGTGACCCCACGCTCCTTGCGCTCGCGACCAGCAACGACGTGCAGGTGGCAATGACCTGGGGTGGTGCGAGCGCGACGGTCGAGGCCGCGGGAAGGGCCGTCGACCTGGCCCGGACGGCGGGCGGCGCCGATGTCATCTCCCACGCGCTCAACAACCTCGGCTGTCTGACCTGGTCGCGCGACAAGGCGAAGGCTCGAGTGCTGCTCGATGAGGCGGCTCTGGTGGCCGAGGCTGCCGGCGAGGTCGAGCACGCCTGCCGCGCGCTGTGCAACCTTCTCTTCTGGTGTCTCGACGACCATGACCTGCTCGGAGCACGGGCGGCCCTCGGCCGGGGACTTGGGATGGCCGAGGGCTCGGAGCACGTGGCGTTCGCGATGTGGTTCTCGATAGGCGAGGGCTTCATCGAGCTGGCTGCTGGGCACTGGGAGGGGGCGGCACGGCAAGCGAGCCGCGCCCTCGACGCCGTGGACCCGATCCGCTGCCACGCGCTGGTCCTCCTGTCCATCGTGGACGTCCGCACGGGGCGTCAGGGCGACCACGTGGCCCCCGCCTGGGCCTTGGCCCGCAAGCTCGACTGGCCACCCCTGGCGGCCTCCGCCGCCTTGGTGGTGGCCGAGGAGGCATGGCTCCGCTCAGACCCCGCGACAGTGCGTGAGGTGGCCCGCACCGCCTACGACCGAGCCGTCACCGACGACAACCGCGTGGCGCAGCCCATTGCTGCCTTCTGGCTCAGCACAGCAGGCGTCCAGGTAGACCCGGGGAGCAGCGACGATCCCTTTGCCCTGCTCGCGCGCGGAGGATGGCAGGCGGCGGCCGACCGTTTCGGAGCCGCGGGATACCCGTACGAGCGAGGGCTCGCCCTCCTGCACAGCAGCCGGCCCTCGGTGATCGCTGCCGCGCTGGCCGACCTGGAGTCCCTCGGTGCCTGGCCGGCGGCCGCCCTGGCGCGTCGCCGGCTCCGAGGTCTCGGCGTAGCCGACGTGCCACGCGGCGCCCGACCGACTACTCGCGCCAACGTGGCGGGCCTTACCGACCGGCAGCTCGACGTCTTGACCTTCGTGGCCGAGGGATCGACCAATCCCGAGATTGCGGAGCGGCTCGTGCTGTCCGTGCGCACCGTCGACAACCACGTAGCCGCCGCGATGGCCAAGCTCGGCGCGGCGACGCGGCAGGAGGCTGTCGAGGTCGCCCGCGCACGAGGCTGGCACTCGGGCGTGGTACGCCGAACTTAGGTAGCCGCGACGCCAACCTAGGAACCGTGGCCTCTCGTGGCCGGGTGCCTCCAGCTCCTACAACGGAAGGACCACATCGAGAGGAGCACGACATGACCGTGAACGACGACAGACTGATGGATCTGCTGGGCAGGTTCGTGGGCGATCTCGGCGCCACCATGGCGGCCGGCAGCATCGTGATCGGCGACCAGCTCGGCCTCTACCGCGCTCTCGCCGAAGGGCCCGCGACGGCCGACGAGCTCGCTGCGAGGACCGGCACGGCCACCCGGTACCTGCAGGAGTGGCTCAACGGACAGGCAGCCGGCGGCTACGTCGAGTACGACGCCACGACCGGACACTTCTCGCTCACAGATGAGCAGGCGTTCGCCTTGACTGACCCCGACGGACCCCTGTACCTCCCGGGCGCCTTCCAGTTCGCGCTCGGCACCCTGCGGGCGACCGACGACATCGCCCGCGCCTTCCAGTCGGGTGAGGGGTTCGGGTGGCACGAGCACGACGAGGACGTGTTCATCGGGTGCGAGCGGTTCTTTCGGCCGGGCTACGTCGCCAACCTGGCCACCAGCTGGATCCCGGCACTCGACGGCGTGCAGGCCAAGCTGGCGGCCGGTGCGCAGGTGGCCGACATCGGCTGCGGCCTGGGCGCCTCGAGCGTGCTGATGGCGATCACCTGGCCGGCGTCCACGATCCGGGGCTCGGACTACCACGACGGGTCGATCGAGCAGGCCCGCGCGCGAGCCGAGGCGGCGGGGGTCTCCGATCGGGTGCAGTTCGAGGTGGCCCGGGCCCAGGACTTCGGCGGCGGACCCTATGACCTGGTCACCTCGTTCGACAGCCTTCACGACATGGGCGACCCGCTCGCTGCCGGGCGCAACGTGCACGGACAGCTTCACCCGGACGGCACGTGGATGATTGTCGAGCCATTCGCCGGCGATGACCTGTCCGCGAACCTCAACCCCGTCGGCCGGATCTACTACTCAGGGTCCACGATGCTCTGCGTCCCCAACGCCCTCTCACAGCCGGGCGGCTACGCCCTGGGGGCCCAAGCGGGCGAGCAGCCGATCCGGCAGATCTGTGTCGACGCCGGCTTCAGCCGGTTCGACCGGGTGGCCGAGACGCCGTTCAACATCGTGTACGAAGCCCGCCCCTGACCGGTTGCCGACCCGGCCACGGAGTCTATCGTCCGACCATAAACGACCGGACTGGCCCTGGCCCGTGCCCACCAGCTCGCCGTGCCGGTCTTCAGGCAGCCGTGCAGGATGCCGACGAGGCGAAGGCGAGTTGACGTAGCGCGGCTTGGTGACCGATGTTGCGGGCTCGCAGCGAGTGGTAGTAGGCGCGGGCGCCGGGAGATGGGTTCAACCAGCCGAAGGCCCAGTGCTGGCCGCGTCGCCGAGACGAGTGTTCCGTGCGTAGCGGGCCAAGCACGTTCTTGCGGGTGCCCGAGGCGCGGGCGATCGGTGAGATGCCGGCGTAGTTCTTGCGTGCTTTCGCGTCGGCGAAGCGGGTACTGTCATCTGTGAACTCGGCCAGGATTCGTGCCGCGAGGATGACACCGAGCCCGGGCTGGCTGGAGTAGATCTCAGCCTCGCGGTAACGTCCAAAAGGGCCGGCCACCACCTTGCCCAGCTTGGCGACCTCGCCGTTGCGCGTGCCGATCAGCCGCACCTCAGTGGTCACGACGGCACTGTTGCATTGAGCCATCGTGCGGAGCCGGGACAGCAGATTTCCTGTCGGCTGCCTCGCGACGTGTCCCGATGTCGCCGCCAGGCCCTCGAAGTCGGGCCAAAGGGACGCCCGGCCGGAGGTTGAGTGCCGCCGAGCCGCAAGATTTGCCACGACACGTTCGCGGGATCGCTCAATGCAACAGACATCCCAGGTTTTTCGTTGTCAAGCGGCAACGATGTGGTGGTGTGCCCAGGCGGTGTTTTCGTCGTAGCGAGTGCCGGTCTTGAGGCAGCCGTGGAGGATGCCGATGAGCCGGTTCGCGAGCTGGCGGAGAGCGGCTTGGTGGCCGATATTGCGGGCTCGTAGCGTGTCGTAGTAGGCGCGGGCGCCCGGCGATCCTTTCAACGAGCCGAATGCCCATTGCTGGGCCGAGTCGGCGAGCCGCGTGTTGCGGGCGTAGCGGGCGATCACGATCCTTCTGGTGCCGGACGCGCGGGTGATGGGCGAGGTGCCGGCATAGTTCTTGCGCGCTTTCGCGTCGGCGAACCGGGTCGTGTCATCTCCGAACTCACCCAGAACCCGGGCGCCGAGGATCGCACCAAGACCGGGTTGGCTGGTGTAGATCTCAGCGTCCGGGTGACGGCCAAAATGGTCAGTGACCACCTGACCCAGT
>JBBRYB010000149.1:0-5887 GCA_038238115.1 Propionibacteriales bacterium
GCGGCCGCGGCGCCCATTCGGCCAGCAGGCCGGCGACCAGCGGACCGAGGCCGAGCCCGCCCATGTTCGCGGCAGCTGCGATGACCTCGGCCCGCGATCTCGAGGTGCCGCCGTAGAGGTCGACCACGGTCGCGGTCGCCGCGCCCGCGTAGATGCCAACCGAGAAGCCGGAGAGCAGCCGCGCGACAAAGATCCAGCCGAGCGACCCGGCCAGCAGGAGCACGACGGCCGAGGCCGCCGACAGGACGAGACCAGCCAGCAGCATCGGCTTGCGGCCGAGCTGATCGGACCAAGGCCCGCAAAGCACCAGCGCGGTCGTGACGCCGACCGGGTAGACGGCGAACACCACTGTCGTCATGAGCTCGCCGAAGCCGAACTCGTCGGCGAGTGCCGGGTAGAGCGGCGTCGGCAGCGTCGTTCCCAGCATCACCACCACGAACGTGAACGCCACCAGCGCCGTGGCCAGCGCCCGCGACCGTGGGGCTGTCTGGTCCGGGCTCATCACGACGACCGTACCTGCGGCGCCGGGGGCCGCCGTCGCGCACCTCGTGGTGGACGGGGGAGCGACCGTCCCATGCGGTGGGCCGGTCGTAACCCGGCTGTCAGGCGAAGTGCGTCAGTAATCATGCCCAACCCCGCGGGCGCGCGAAGTTCGAGCCTCTCACCTAGCTCGCGACCACGGTGGCATTGGTGAATATGTCGGTAGGCATCGGATTCGCCAGTCGCCAGGTGATGGCGATGGGGCGGTCGCCAGTGTGACTCACGTACGTGGCTAGCCCGAGGAACGTGTACGACGAGGTGCCGAGCTCATCGAGCCGGTGATTCCGAGTGAACAAGAAGACCTCACTGTCCCCAGCGGCGTGGCTGAGGTAGCGCTGCCCCGTAGGTGAGGAGACTGACGTGGTGGACTGCGACTCCCAATGGAACAAGGTGGGGTTGATCGCATAGTCGCGGTACATCGTCGTGGGGGAGTAGTCCGCTTCGGACTTCCTTAGCGTCACAAGGAATGCATCCACCTGGAGCGGCTCACTGAACAGCACACCCGACTGGAAACTGCTCGGCACGCGCTTGTTCCCGCTCGCCGTCGCCAGGCGGGCATAGTCCAGCGCCGCGAGGATCTCCTCGCGTTGGTAGCGAGCGTGTACCCGAAGGGGAAGGCCGCCGAGCCGGCCAGCCATATGGAACGCGAGGTGTCGTGTGCCGTCGAAGCTCAACGCGATTAGGGCATCCATCTCGTCGCGCGCCGCTGGCTCCGCACGCAGGATGGCCAGTCCATCGTCGTATGCCGTGAAGCCGCCACCATCCGGCCACAACGACCAGAACAGCATTCGGGCGAAGGGTTGCAAGTCGGCCTGCATCTCGTCGTAGCGGGGGGAGTCGTCGCCCAGGATGATCTGGTAAGCCGCGGCACGGTCCCGATCATCGACGTGAGCCAACGCCCGAACGCGCTTCAGCAAACCGGTTTCGTGCGCGCCTCCGACGCGGGTCGATAGTCCAGCCTCCCGGCGAAGCCGCGTCCAGCTCCGGTCTCCGCGCACAACATCAGCCAGCTCGATCCCGGACTCTTGGAGGAACGTCGCCAGATCCTGGTCACCGTACGACCTGAGTTCGAAGACGATCTGTGCCCATCGGCTGGTGATTTGAGCCTTGATCGATTCGAGAATGATGGATTGCGCCTGCTCATCCAGCACGATCTGGCACCCGGAGGGCAGGAATGGGAAGCCACGTTCGACCTGTCGCTCGAGGGAGCGTCGCGTCGCTCCGGTGAGCGCTCTATATCGGATGTCGAACCGGAACTCCTTGCGGTGGTGCCCGACGAAGTCGAGCGCTGTCAGGACCGCTTTGCCGGGGGCCTGCCGCAGTCCACGACCAAGCTGCTGAAGAAAGACGGTCCCACTCTCGGTCGGTCGAAGGAACAGCACCGTGTCCACCTCCGGCAGGTCAAGGCCCTCGTTGAAGAGGTCTGCCGTGAAGAGCACATTGACCCGGCGCTCAACAAGATCGGTGAGTGCCGCCTCACGCTCGGAAGTAGATGTGCGGCCGGTAATCGAAAGTGCCGGGATGCCGGCACGACTAAAGACGTCGGCCATGTAGTTGGCGTGTGCCACCGAGACACAGAAGCCGAGTGCCCGCATGTTTCCCACGTCGGTGAGCTTGTCGCGTACCTGCTTGACGACGATGGCGGCGCGAGCGTCATTGCCGGTGTAGACGTTGTCGAGCTCCCGCTCGTCGTAGCGTCCGCGCCTCCAATCGACGTCACGCAGGTCGGTGCCGTCGGCGATACCGAAGTAGTGGAACGGGCAAAGCAAATCAGCGCCCAGCGCGTCCCAGAGCCTCAGCTCTACAGCAGTCCGTCCGTCGAAGTGGGTGCGAACATCGAAGCCGTCGGCACGCTCCGGCGTGGCGGTGAGCCCGAGCAACTCCTTGGGCGTGAGGTGGTCGACTATTCGCTTGTACGTCGCAGCCTCAGCGTGGTGGAACTCGTCGATCACCACGACGTCGTAGGCGTCGGGTGGTATTTTGATGACGCCGTACGACGTGAGCGACTGCACAGATGCGAAGACGTGCCGCCATCGTTCCGGTCGCGCGCCCCCGACATGGAGCTCCCCAAAGGACGCGTTCGAGAGCACCTCACGGTACGTGCGCAGCGACTGCTCGAGGATCTCTCTTCGGTGGGCCACAAACAGAAGGGAGCGGAGATTGATGGCCGCGCCAGGAGGTGTTGCCTGCTCGCAGAGGCGCCGGTAGTCCAATGCGGCGACCACTGTCTTGCCTGTTCCGGTCGCAGCGACGATCAAATTTCGGTGGCGGTCGTGGAGCTGTCGCTCCACATCGAGTGACTCGAGCATCTCCGACTGGTAGGCAAACGGACGAACCTCGAGTCCCGAGAGCGAGATTGTGACTCGATCGCCGTGGCCGCGACGACCCGACGCCTCCGCGAGGGCGTCGTCGAGCCGGTCTCGGTCACCCTCGTGGTCTGGGTCATATCGCTCGAAGCTCGCGTCGTTCCAATAGGTGTCGAACGTGGCGCGGAACTTCTCCAGCAGAGTTGGCGTGGCCACGGTTGAGAGCCGCACGTTCCACTCCAAGCCCTCGAGGAGTGCCGATCGCGAAAGGTTCGACGATCCGACGTATGCGGTGTCATAGCCCGTTTGCCGAGTGAACAGCCACGCCTTGGCATGCAGCCGTGTGCGGACGGCGTCGTACTGAATCTTCACGGCGGCGCCGAAGTCGCGGACCAAGCGATCAGCGCGACACGCTCAGTCGCGCCGATGTACGTCGTGGTAATTACGTGCAGTGGTGCTCCACGCTCTCGAAGGCGGACCAGCTCCGGCTCTAGCACTCGCAAGCCGTGCCACCTGACGAAGGCGCAAAGGAGGTCAACCTGGTCGGAGCTGTCGAGCTCGGCCCTGAGCTCGGCGCCTAATGAGGGCTCGCCGTGAGCGTTGGTCAGTAGCGCTGCGTCGGAGAGCGGAGTGCTGGGGCGCGTGTCTGGTCGGGCAACAACGCCCGGTTGCGGGACGCGGGTGAGCGACAGCAGTTGACGAGGGTCGGCGAGGACGTCGTCCTCAGAGCCATCGAGCAGGGCAAGGAGGCCATTGACGATCTCCAAGCGCTTGGCGACATCCTGAGTGGAGGACAACGTGCGCAGGGCTGCATCGCGGATGTGCCGCGAGAGCACCTCCGGCTGGTCGGCCGCGTCGATTCTGCGGACGTTGTCTGCGAATTCCGTTGATCGGCGGATCGCGACGAGCTCCCGCTCGAGCCGTTCGGTGACAAGCCGCTCGTATAACCCTTCCTGCACACGGTCCTCCGCTTCCTTGGAGACAGCTTCGCACGCCGGTGGACAGGTTGATGCCCTGCCTCCCGGTCACTGGGGTACTCGGGCCATAAAGTCGTGTTATGGCGAGCATTCGGATCCCCGATGACGAGCGGCGTGCATCCGCCGATCGCCGCGCTGGGGTGGGCAAGTGCCAAAGATGTGCTACCTCACGAGGCGCTTGACTGCACTCTTTGGCTGTCGGGCAAATTCTCACCTACTCCGCTCACCGGCCGCAATGGGACATCGCGTTTTGGCTGTGTGGATCACAGAGGACGTGAGCCCAGCGCGCCTCGCTGCCGTCGAGTTTGTGAACTGAGTCACTGCGGCCGACCCGTCCACACTCGGGATGGCGCTCATGCGCGTTCTCTTTGCTCCTGCACCCGGTCGGATGGCACGTCCACTTCGAGGTCGGAGCCAAATGCCCTTCTCGCCCGGAAGGCTCAGCCGAGAACGAGTCCGGTCTGTCGGCCACGGCCGTCGCGCGCGGAGGCTTTTTCGAGGTGGTCGTGGCTCCTCTCGGCGGCCCTCTTGAGAAGGCTGGTCTGCATCGAAGTGGCGGGATTAATCGCAAATATGGCGCTGCCGTGTACAAGTTCCGTGCAAACCAAGAGATTTCCAAAGTCGCGACGGCTCGCGTGTTGTGTGTGGTCGCGGAACTTTGTCAACGTTGCTCTGTACCTCGAGCACTACCAAACCAGCGCGGAGAACTCCGCTGCGGGGAGGTGCTACGCAATCAGTACGCGCCACACTTGGAAACGTATCACCTCCATCTCGATGACTAGCACGGCAGTAAAGAGGCATCAACACGTGACCGTGTCATCACCGCACTTGACACCGGGTACGAGACCGGCACCCAGAAGACATTGCCCATCAGGCCGCAGCTGTTCTCGGGAGGTGGGCTCAGATGGTCACGTAGGATCCGCTCAGCAATCTGAAAGGGCAGGTTGCTACGGCGCTCACCGAGTCCTCGCAAGAACGTCTCTCTGTCGAGGGGAGCTTCGACCGAGTGTTCCAGCGCGGATATGTTCCGCCCAGGATGAGCATGCTGAGCAGGCGTTGACAGAACTCCTCGCGCCCGAGTTTCAGTCGCGCTCGAAGTGTCCATGGATCCTCGTACAACCCATCGAACGTCATGGCCCATTCCTACCGCGGTTCGCGCTCAGACGTCAGCATCGCGAGCCACCAAGGTGTCCCTTTCCAATACGGGCGCCTGCCTCAGCGACGACGTATCTGCAACACCACTGAGTCGACGTGGGGCGGGGGAGCGAACGCCGTACGCGGGACACTCATGCCGATGCTCAGCCGGTAGAGGCGCGCGTGCCGTGCCGGCGGCGGCGCGGCGACCAGACGACGAGCCGCTGCTCGTTGGACGACCAGGTCGGCTGACAGCAGCCGATCCGTCGACAGCAGCAGCTGCAGCGTCTGGGTCGTCAGGGTGTACGGCGGACTGGACACCACCCGGAAGGGACGCCGAGGCAACCGCAGCTGTCGCAGGTCCACCTGGACCACGGTCACCTTGTCATCACAGAAGCGCCGTCTCAGCTGCGAGACGCGGGCATCGTCGAGCTCGACGGCAATGACACGGAGACCGGCAGCGACGAGCGGTTTCGTCAGCGCGCCGGCGCCGGCGCCGATGTCGAGCACCAGGTCGCCGGTGGAGTGGGCCGATGCGTCGACGATGCGCTGCGCCCAGTCGGGCTCAAGCCGATGCCAACCCCAGCTCCGACGGCTCCGAGGGGCCGGTCTCGACTCTCGCGACTGCCGGCGGCGTGAGCCCGCGCCGGACACGACGCGCCATCACGTACATCACCATTGCCATGTCCGGTGACCTTACGGAGCAGCGGCCGAAGCGCCAACAGGTTTGTTCGTCAGCCACCCGCAACAGGCAGGTCGGAGGACCGGTGCCAAGCGTCAGCCTTGACGCAGCGGCGCCAGGGCGACCGAGTAGCGGAGCAGCTCGTCGAGCATCGCCTTCGCGGAGCTGTCCATGATGTCGTTCGCCTGGATGGCGCCCTCGTCGTCGAGGAACTGCGACACGAACGGGATCGACACGGCCTCGGCCAC
>JBBRYB010000150.1:0-5864 GCA_038238115.1 Propionibacteriales bacterium
ATGGCGTCCACCTGGTCAATGGCCTGACCGAGGTCGGTGAATCCGGTGACCCCGGGAAACGCCCGGCAAAGGGCTGTGAGCCTTTCTCGATCCGAGTCTATGGCCACGACCGACTCGACATCCTCGATCGAGTTCAGGACGCGAACGTGCTTTGAGCCCCAGTAGCCGCAGCCGATGACCCCGACTCTGAGCCCGCTGCCATTCATCGGGTGCTTCCCATGGCGGAACCTGACCTGCGGACGGAGCGCCAGCCCCCCGGCACTCCTGTCGTGTTGCCCACGCGTCCGCGCGCAGGCAGTGGCGTTTCGTACATCCAACACCCCGGTTCCTCATCCGCGGCCACCCCTAAACCTCCGCGTGATGGAGTGACTGTAGCCCCGTTCCTCGCTGCTGTCATGCATAACTACTTTCCGGACCGGCTGGCTGGCGAGACTGGCGGGGTCGAGGTGTGACCGTCGCGCCGTATGAGGTCCGACTTCGGCCGACCAAGCGGAGCTGGAAGGCAGCAAGTGCCCCTCTCTCGTGCTCCGGACGTGCTACCTTTCGTCGTTAACGGCACGACGAGCACTGCCACTCGGGCGCGCCAAGATCTTTGGGGGGAAGGTAGCAATGATGAACCACGCCTCAGGAGCGGTCGGCCAGCTCGCGCCTGCGTCGGCACTTGCCCAGGTGGACCAGAAGTCTGGCGCCTGCCGGCTCTACCTCGTGCGACACGGGACCACGACCATGAACGTCGAGAACCGGTACCGCGGTCGTCGAGACATCCCGCTCGATGTCCAGGGGTACCAGGATGCCGTCGACGCCGCACGACAGCTTTCGGCAGTGGGGCTTGCCGCTGTCTACACCGGTCCGTTGCGTCGGACGATAGCCACCGCCCAAATCATCGCTGATGAGGCACGGGTGCCTGACTTGCGCATCCTCCACGGCCTCAACAATGTGGACTACGGCGTTTGGGAGGGCATGACGGCGGAAGAGGCCGCGATGTTCGACCCGAACGCGTTCGACGCCTACAAGCGGGATCCCGGCCGCGCCGCCTGCCCGCACGGCGAGCGGCTCAGGGACGCACGGGCGCGGATGATGGAAGCCTTGCACCTCATCGGTTCCCGGCACGCCGGGGAGGCCGTCGCGGCCGTGACCCATGCGGTCATGATCCGGCTCGTAGTGGCTGAGCTGACCGGGAATGAAGGCGAGGAGTGGCGAATTCCCGTCGGGAGAGGTTCACTGAGCCACTTCCTGGTCGACGGCGGCGACGTCAAGCTGACGGAGCTGCCCCGCGGCGACGACGTCGACTGAGCTCGGCGTTGTGCTGTCGTCACCGTCGGCGCAGATAGGCCGGCTCCGTCATCAGCTCCGCACCCGTGTGTCGGAGCATCCAAGGCTCTACCTGCCGTTGGCCCGAAAGCGGTACCCAGGTCCCAGCCCTGAGGTCATCGGCCCGGAGACGCAGCTGGTCATCGACGGTTACACCAGGTCCGCCAGCACGTTTGCGGTGTCTGCGCTGCAGCTGGCGCAAGATCGACCTGTTCGGCTCGCGCACCACCTGCACGCGCCGGCGCAGCTCGTCGAGGCGGCGAGGAGGGGGGTGCCGACGCTGGCTCTCATCCGAGAGCCTGAGGGCGCCGTCCTCTCGCACGTGGTCCGCGAACCCTGGGTCGACATGCGTGACGCCGCGGACGGTTACGCACGGTTCTATCGCTGTCTCATGCCCCATCGGGGGCAGTTCGTGGTCGGTGAGTTCGAGGAGGTGACGCATGACTTCGCCAGCGTCGTCCGCAAGCTCAACGATCGGTTTGGTCTTGCGCTGAACGAGTTCCAGGCCACCGAGACCAACATGGCCCAATGCTTCGACCTGATCAAGGAACGCCCCCTGCTGTCGAAAGTGCTTCTGGCCTTCGAGTCCGGCACCATCACGTTCCACGAGCTCCAGGCCGAACGGCGGCGCGCCAGCGCAGATGCTCAGACGCCGAGAGGGCAGGACACCGTGCCGGACAGCAGCTTGTGGGTTCCGTCGAATGGTCGCTCGCAGCTCAAGGATGCCTTGCGTGACCGCTGGCATGGTCCCGGCATGACCGCACGGCGGCTGAGGGCGGAGGCTGCCTACCATGAATTCACGGCGGAGCAGCACCCGCACTGACCTCGTCCTCCGAGGACCGGGTCGGCGACGCGACCGGCTGTGACACATAGCCCATTGCGTAGAGCTTCTCGACGATGCGTGACGATGCTTCCTCGGCACTCATGGAGACATTGTCGACGACGAGGTCCGCGTCGGACGGCTTCTCATATGGGTCCGAAATCCCGGTGAAGTGCTCCAGCAAACCAGCGCGCGCCTTCGCGTATAGGCCTTTGCGGTCCCCGAGCTCACAGTTGGCCGGCGGTGTGTCGACGTGGACCAGCAGAAAGCCCCCACCGTCCTCGACCATGCGACGAACAGCAGCGCGCGTGTCCGCATACGGCGCGATGGACGCGCAGACAGCGACCCCGCGGCTCTTGGTGACCTCGGCCGCTACATAGCCCACACGAAGCACGTGCCGATCTCGATCCTCCCGCGAGAACCCGAGCCCGCTCGACAGCCGCTGTCTGGCTTGGTCACCATCCAGCAGGGCGACGTTGCGGTCCGTGAGAGACCGCAGCTTCTCGACGAGAGTGTGGGCAATCGTAGATTTCCCTGATCCGGAGAGGCCAGTCAGAAACACCGTGAAGCCCTGCTGGGAAAGCGGGCGGTACCGCCGTTGCAGCTCCGCGGACACTGCGGGGACGGTGAACCAGTCGGGCAGCTCCGCACCCCGCGCCAAGCGTGCCCGCAGGTCTGTTCCGCTCATATGCAACGCGTGCGCACCCGCCGGCGCCTCTTGCTCCTCGACGTAAGTGTCAGTCGACGTCAGATAGACCAACCTGCGGAAGTGCAGAATCTGGACGCTGAGCTCGCCTTCATGCCGTTGGAGCAGCTCATGGGCACCATACGGTGGGTAGAACGGAACGCCGGTCCCGTCGGGTCGTGGGCCGGCGTGGTCCCGGCCGACGATGAAATGCGTGGCACCGTGGTTCTGGCGGATCAGCGCGTGCCACAGCGCCTCCCGTGGACCGGCCATGCGCATGGCGAGAGGCAGCAGTGCGAGCATCGCTGTGCCGGGAGGATAGGTGGGCAACAGAGCCTGGTAGCAGCGGACCCTTGTGTCGTAGTCAATGTCCCCCGGTTGAGTCAAGCCGACCACAGGATGGATGAGCAGCTTGGCACCCGCCTCGCGGGCTCCGCGTAGCGTTAGCTCCAGGTGGGCACGATGCATCGGGTTTCGGGTGTTGAAAGCGACGATGCGTCTCCAACCGCGACGGGAGAACTCACGGCGCAGCTGGGCCGGACTGCGCCGCAAGCTTCTGAAGTCACGGTGGTCGATCGAGTCCAGGACCTCGAGCTGGCCGGTGGCATACCAGGGATAGGTTCCATGGAGGAGATGTGCCACACCAGGGTGGGCTTCGTTGGTCGTGCCGAAGACGGCTGCGGACTCGGCCACCAAGTCGGGCTTCCAGGCCTGGGTCAGGTGGAGGGCGGCCACCATCGCACCCTCTTGGTCACGGAGGGCAAGCGTTCCGCACCGCTCCGCGGCTCGGACGACGGTCTCGGGCAGGTCCAGCATGATCGGGATCGGCCACAGCGTTCCGTCGGCCAGCCGCATGGATTCACACACGGAGGCGTAGTCCTCGGGACCGAGAAAGCCCTGCAGTGGTGAGAACCCTCCATTCGCGAGCAGCTCCAGATCACAGAGCTGCCGCCGCGTGAGACGCCAGCTCGGGTATGCGAGTGCGCCCTCCCGGAGTTCGGCTCGCCGTTGTGGACAAACCGTCAGATCAACGAGGATGCCACCGTGGGGTGCCACGGCCTCAAGGTCCACGACAACTCCTGCGATCTCGACCCGGAACGGTAGCCGGTGGCTAACGGCGCAGGCGATCTCCTTCGCCTAGGTGCGCGCAACGCTCTGCTACATCTTAGGCGACGGGGTCCGATGCTGGATTCATGGCCGCCAGGTAGGCGGAAGCTTGACGCTCCCAGGCCAGCTCCTCGCGCACCCGCCGTCGACCGACCGATGCCAACTGCGTCCGGGCGTCCACGTCGTCAAGCAGGGCCACAATCGAGCGAGCCAACGCAGCGGTATCCGGCGGGGGGATGAGTACGGCGGCACCGACGGCTATCCGACGAGTCTCCGGCAGGTCGAAGCACACCACAGGGAGCCCGAATGCCATGTACTCCATCGCCTTGACCGGTGAGACCTCGACCTGCAGCGACGTGTCGACTCCGAGGTCCGCCGAGGCGAAGTAGGTGAAGACCTGATCCTCCTCGAGCCACCCGGGGAAGCTCACCCATCGATCTAGCCCGAGCTGACTGTTCAGGTCGCGAAGCTCATCCAGGCATTCGCCGTCCCCGAGCACCGCGAAGGCGCAGTCTCGCCGACCGAGGCTGTTGACCACCTGGTCGGCGACCCGCACCACCAGATCGACCCGGTCCTGCTTTCCCATCTTGCCCGCCCAGCAGACGAGGAACCGATGAGGATGTTTCAGTGTGGGATCGGGTGTCGCCCGCTCGACGCGGGCGAGCACGGGGCCGTTGCGCACGATCGAGACAACCGATGGGGAGGCCCCGGCCTCGATGATGCGGTCGCGGAGATACTCGTTGACGCAGATCGCGTGGTCGGCAACCCGCTGGGTACGGCGTTCGAGCCAGTGGAGCGCGCGGGTCGCAGCGCGAGGGGGGCTGCCATAACGCTCCGCGAGCAGCTCCGGCATGAGGTCGCGTTGGTCGATGACGATCCTCGTGCCCATCCAGCTCATCAGTCGGCAGAGGGGGAAGTAGATGTCCGGCGGTTGGCACACCTGGAGCACGTCGATGTGTCCGCGCAGCCTCAGCCGACAGGTGAGCGCCACCGCCCAAAAAAGCGACACGGCGTACTCGCGGACGTACCCTGCAGGTCCCCCGGGCTGCGTCGGGGGCGGGTACTCCAGCAGCCGCAGTCGAGGGGTGTTGCGGTAGAGCGCGTTGTCGTCGGCCCTCATGGTGATGACGGAGACCCGGTGCCCACCAGCAAGAAGGTCGTGCACCTGCTTGCGCAGTCGTATATCGACGCCCAGCGGCACGTTCTCGACGATCATGGCAACGTGGCGTGCATCGCTCCGTCGCGAACGGGCGCCGTGGCGGGCGGCCAGCACTTCGGCTAGCGTGCGCCGCTCCTTATGCACGGGGCGCGCGGGTGACGAGCGCGGTTCGGTCCATGGGTCAGTCCCTTGCCTCGACATCGTTGCCAGTGCGTGGCAACCCCAGGAGGCTCCCACGATGAGTCGAGCCTATCGGCCGCCATCGGCGCTGGAAAACGCCACACCCGAAGCCGCCACCGGGAGGCGATGCCCACCACCGTCGGCAGAGTCTCCTGGTGCGACCCGCGGGCTGCTACCGACATGCACTCGTGCTTAGTGCGTCGATGAGCCAGGCCGGTGAACCGCTTACAGTGGATAGCACATCGTGCCATACTGTCCCGAGGGGATCATTGTTGCCGTACCCGGGGCAGTGGTTAAGGGGGCATTTTTGTGCTGCGAGCAGCGAGATATCTGGTTTCTCACCCCTGGTGAAGCAGTGTTCGGGACATCCCGACCTAGTGCAGGGGGGTGGTCTAGTCGTGGAAGCGGAAGAGCTACTGGAACTGGTATTCGACCTGACCGCAGCGATAAGTCGTGCGGGCACGCCGGAGGAAGCTCTCACCTCGATTCTGGAGTCCTTCTGCGCGGTTGGCGGTTGGTCGGTCGGCCAGGTCTGGGAGCCGGATGCGGAAGGCCGCCTGCTCGAGTGCAGTGCCGTCTGGCACCAGGTGAGCAGTGGGTAC
>JBBRYB010000151.1:0-5838 GCA_038238115.1 Propionibacteriales bacterium
CTACCTCGCGCTCCAGCTCAAAGCCCGGGAGGCAGGTGTCTCGACGCCGGTCTACGGGCTGCAGGAGACTCACCACCTGCGCTGACCGGGGGTACGGAGAGGGCCGCGCCGCGCGAGATGAGGGTTCATGGCGCCCGCTAGACTGCTCGCTGGTGTTCAGCCGCAGTATGGATGTGGACACCGCGGCTGACCCGGCGACGGGTCGGACGGGCTGTGGCGCAGTTTGGTAGCGCACTTGACTGGGGGTCAAGGGGTCGCAGGTTCAAATCCTGTCAGCCCGACCTTATTTGTACCGTTATCGACTGGTAGAAAAGGGATCATTTGACGGTTGAGATTTGACGTAGCGAGCGCGTTTCGCTGTCTATTGGACGTAAATGGTGGCTCAACCGGTCGGACCTGTGGTGCTTGAGCCCTTAGTGTTCTGCGTCTTGCTGGCGGCCGCGTGCAAGGGTGGTTCATGCCTCCATGGCGGGCGCAAGTTGTCCTTACGTTCAAGGCTCTCGCCAATGCCGCCGCGAGGGGAGGGCACTGGAGCCTTTGACCGTTGGCCAAGGCGTGAGCAGTGGGTCTGAGCCTGCACATGTCGATCCACAAGGGGTTGTCGACGCGCATCTCATCAGGAACGGTCGAGGGGTTAGGTTCGGTACGGGAAGAGAGTTGCCCAACTGAATCAAGGAGAGGCGCGATGAGCGACGTCAGGACATCTGGACCGGTCTACCAAGTGGTCAACCCGGCTACGGGCGAGGTCGTCGAGACCTTTGAGAGCGCGACGGATGGAGAGATCGAGGCGGCGCTCGCAGCTGCGCGCGCGGCATACGCCGTCTGGCGGGACGTGCCGATCACGGAGCGAGCCAAGACCGTCAAGCGGATCGGCGAACTGTTCGCGGAGCGACGGGCCGAGCTTGCCGCGATCGCGACCGAGGAGATGGGCAAGCCACTGGGCGAGTCCCGTGGCGAGGCGAAGTTCTGCGGCGAGATCTTCGACTACTTCGCGACCGAAGGTCCCGAACTCGCGGCCGACCAGCCGATCAAGACGTTCTCCGGTGGCAAGGCAACAGTGCAGAAGCTCCCGATCGGGCCGCTGCTGGGGATCATGCCGTGGAATTACCCCTTCTATCAGATCGCCCGGTTCGCGGCGCCCAACTTGATGCTGGGGAACACGATCGTGCTCAAGCACGCGGAGTCGGTGCCGAAGTGTGCGCTTGCGGTCCAGCAGATCATGGTCGACGCCGGGCTGCCCGAGGGCGCCTACGTCAACGTGTTCGCTTCCCATAACCAGATCGAGCAGGTCATCGGTGACCCGCGCATCGCTGGCGTCTCGCTGACCGGATCGGAGCGAGCGGGTGCTGTGGTCGCCTCGATCGCTGGAAGGAATCTCAAGAAGTGCGTGCTCGAGCTCGGCGGTTCCGATCCCTATGTCGTGCTGGACACCGATGACGTCGCCGCGGCTGCCGACCTGGCGTGGGAGACGCGGATCAGCAACACCGGCCAGGCGTGTAACTCCAACAAGCGGATGATAGTCATGGACGATGTCTACGACGGCTTCGTTGCCCGGCTCACTGAACTTGCCAAGGACCTCCGTCCCGGAGACCCGGCCGAACGCGCCGAGGGCACCTTCGCCCCGCTGTCCTCGCGGGCCGCAGCGGAGCTGCTGGCCGACCAGGTCGAGGATGCCGTGAGCAAGGGCGCCACCCTGCACGCCGGCGGTGTCCTCGGTGGGGGTCCGGCGGCGTACTACTCGCCAGCGGTGCTCACTGGGGTCACTGAGGACATGCGCGCCTACCGTGAGGAGCTGTTCGGACCGGTCGCGGTGGTCTACTCGGTCTCCAGCGATGACGAGGCGCTCGCTCTGGCCAACGACAGCGCCTACGGTCTCGGCGGGGCCGTGTTCAGCACCGACACCGAGCGTGCGACGAAGGTTGCCGCCCGACTTGACGTGGGGATGTCCAACGTCAACACCCCAGCAGGGGAGGGCGCCGAGGTGCCCTTCGGTGGCGTCAAGCGCAGCGGGTTCGGACGTGAGCTCGGGCCTCTCGGCATGGATGAGTTCGTGAACAAGCGGATGTTCTACGTGGCCGACTAGGCCCGGCGCACCGCACCGCCAGCTCTAGACGGCGCACGCGTCACTATGCGGGCCCGGGCATCTGCAGCACCACTCGGAGGGCGGTGCCCGCCTCAAGGACGGCGAAGCCCTCTGCCGTGCCAGTATGCAGACGCAGGGTCTGCTCGCGGTGCGACTGGGGTGTACCGGCGTTTAGGATGATCATGGTCGTGTTCCTCGGGCTGGTCTGCCTGGTCATGGTTGGTGTGTTCGGTTGGCCCGTGCTTCTCTGCCGCGGGGACGCGTCAAACGACGCCGAGACCCTGTCCGGGCGCCTGGGGGCGGATTGTTACGCGGAGCGGCTCGTGGGCAGTCTTCGCCGCGAGTGTCTGTCAACCTGACGCTCATCTGGGAGAACGGGCACCTCCGATCGGTGTTGGCCGGCTACCAGTCCCACGTCAATGATCATCGGCCACATCAAGGGCGCGAACAACACCCGCCCAACCATGACCCGGATCGGGTGATCGACCTGGCCGCTCCGGTCCGTCGACGGGAGGTTCTCGGAGACTGATCCGCGAATACCAGCGAGCCGCATGATCATGCAAACAGACCTGCCGACTCCAGGGGTATTGGCACGGGGCAGGATGACATGGCCTTGGCGCTGCAGTACGCCGTGGTTGAAGGCCGCACCGTGGGCAGCGACCTGGAGGCGGAGCATGCGTGGCTGCTCATGATCAGCCGGGGCCAGCGGCGTTTGGCCGTTGTCGACGACGAGGGTGCTCTTCTCGGTCGGCTGTGCCTGAAGCGCAAGCTCACCGGGTTCTCCAGTGACGCGGACGCCATGGCGCGGACGGCCGATCGGTATCAGGGGATGCGAGAGCAGTCGCTTCTCAGCAGCCGCGCTGACGCATTCAGTCAGATGCCCCACTCAAGAAGCCGCGGGTCGCGAGCGGCGGCGGGACGGTCGCTCGGCCACAAGTCGGAGCGTGCCGCCTGGTTGAAGGGCTCGAGCGCCGTCATCAGGCGTCGGCGGTCGTTCTCGGTCATGCGGCCCACGATGACGGCCAGTTCTTGTCTGCGGCGCTCCATGAGCCTTTCGACGAAGTTCCGGCCGCGCTCGGTCAGGGTGAGTGCCACGTGGCGACGGTCGGCAGCCTGCGCGCCGCGGTCAATTAGGCCGGCCGCCACCAGTCGCTCGCATGTTCGGCTGGCGTTGGAAGCGTTGACGCCCAACCCGTCGGCCACGGCCGAGAGATTCAGCGGCTCGCCAGTCCACAGCAGCACCAGGATCCGCATCTGAGGAACTGACACGGCCGAGTCCACGGATTCCAAGGCCCGGACTGCAGCGGCGAGGATGGCGCGGCTGGCGAACATCAGCTGGGTGAGGTCGCCGTCGACCGCACCGGCCCTCGCTTCGCCGAGCTTCGGCGCGAGCCCCATCCTGGACTGGGCGTCGGTTCTGTGTGCCGTCACACCTCGACCGTAGGGATATGGCGGCACGGGCACTCCCATCCTTGTGCCTCCCGGTAGGGGACTTAGGTCCCTATCGTAACGACTGCGAACCAGCAATGTTGGTACCAACGCAAACATCTACGACGCGAGGGAGCGAACGATGTCAACGACAGTCGAACGAAGGGCGACCAACGGCCGGCGGGCCGGGCTGATGCTCGCCGTGGCGACCCTGGGGTTCGCCCTCAACTTCTGGGCGTGGGCACTGCTGTCCCCGCTGGCGGTCTCGTTTACCGCGGCCCTCAAGTTGTCGTCGCTCCAGCAGTCTCTGCTGGTCGCCGTGCCGGTCGTGGTGGGCTCCCTGGGTCGCATTCCCGTCGGTGCGCTCACCGACCGCTTCGGCGGGCGGATTATGTTCCCGATCGTCTCCTTGGTCACCGTCGTCCCGGTGCTCTACCTGGGGCTCTTCGGTCACTCCAGCTTGGCTGCCTTGCTGGTGGGCGGCTTCTTCCTCGGCATCGCCGGAACCGCGTTCGCCGTCGGCGTGCCGTTTGTCAGCGCATGGTTCCCGCCGGAGCGGCGAGGCTTCGCCGTGGGCATGTTCGGCGCCGGCATGGGCGGCACCGCGATCAGCGCGCTGACCACGGTCAAGCTGGTGGATGCGCACACCACGAGCACCCCGTTCGTTATCACCGCGGTCGTGCTGGTGACGTACGGCGTCCTCGCGGCGTTGGTCCTGCGCGACTCCCCGACTCGCATGGTCGCCACCGAGTCGCTGGGCCAGCGGCTGCGCGGCGCGGCGGCGCTCCCGATCACCTGGCAGGCAGCGGCGCTCTACGCGATCGGGTTCGGGGGCTACGTCGCCTTCAGCGTCTACCTCCCCACCTACCTGAAGAACGCCTACCTGCTCACCCCCGCGGACGCGTCGAACCGGATGGCCGGCTTCGTCGTCGTCGCTGTGCTCATGCGGCCAGTCGGCGGCTGGCTCTCGGACCGCCTGCGTCCCGCCTACGTGCTGACTGTTGCCTTCGCCGTCGTCGCGACCGGTGCGCTCTTCCAGTCGTCCACACCTGCGCTTGTCCCGCTGGGCACGGTGGTGTTCCTGGCGATGGCTGGTGCCCTCGGTGCGGCTTCGGGCGCGACGTTCGCGCTGGTCGCGCAGGGGGCACCGGGCTCCCAGGTCGGCTCCGTCACGGGCATCGTGGGGGCGGCCGGCGGTCTCGGTGGTTTCATCCCACCACTGGTGATGGGCTCGATCTTCGGTCACACCGGCGACTATCGGACCGGGCTGCTGGCCCTGTCCGCAATGGCCATGTTGGTGCTGCTGCTCGCCGCCTCGATGCGTCGCACGGTCACCCCCCACCTGGCATGAGAGCCGCCGCCGTAGTGACTCGGGCCATTCGCACGGCACCGGGTCTAGGGTCGAGGGACAGCCCGTCCATGGTTCGTCCGACTCTCAGAGAGCCTCGTCGATGACCAAGACACCAGGGGCGTCGCGCAAAACGCCTGCGCTCGACGACCCCTTGACCCAGGCGCTGGTCCGGAGCCGCCGGTTCTTCACCAAGGGGGCCGTCTCGGAGGACCTGCGGACCTTGTCGAAGGTCGGCGGCCGGGAGGCAGACGACTTCTACCGGGACCGGTGGAGCCACGACAAGGTCGTGCGTTCCACCCATGGCGTGAACTGCACCGGGTCGTGCTCGTGGAAGGTCTACGTCAAGGACGGGATCATCACGTGGGAGACCCAGCAGACCGACTACCCGTCGGTCGGCCCGGACTCCCCGGAGTACGAGCCCCGCGGCTGCCCGCGCGGCGCGGCATTCTCCTGGTACACCTATTCGCCGACCCGGGTCCGCTACCCATACGTGCGCGGCGTCCTGCTCCAGATGTTCCGCGAGGCGAAGTCCCAGCACGGCGGTGACCCGGTGCGCGCCTGGGAGCACATCGTGGAGAACCCGCGACGAGCGAAGGCCTACAAGTCCGCCCGCGGCAAGGGCGGTCTGGTGCGCGCCACCTGGGACGAAGCAGCCGAGATCGTCGCCGCCGCGCACGTCCACACCGTCAAGAAGTACGGACCCGACCGGGTTGCCGGCTTCTCACCCATCCCGGCGATGTCGATGGTGTCGCACGCCTCCGGCGCCCGCTTCGTGAACCTGATCGGCGGCTCGATGCTGAGCTTCTACGACTGGTATGCCGACCTGCCGGTCGCGTCCCCGCAGGTCTTCGGCGACCAGACCGACGTTCCCGAGTCGGGCGACTGGTGGAACGCCGGCTATCTGATCATGTGGGGATCCAACCTCCCGGTCACCCGCACCCCCGACGCGCACTGGATGACTGAGGCCCGCTACCGC
>JBBRYB010000152.1:0-5824 GCA_038238115.1 Propionibacteriales bacterium
CGGGCGCGAGTTCCCGAGGGTGGTGCGGAGCGTCTACCTGATCGTCCGGGATCCCGGGCGTGCGGAGGACCTGTCGCAGGAGGCCTTCATCCAGCTGTTCAGGCACTGGAAGAAGGTCTCTGCCTATGAGCGACCTGAAGCCTGGGTACGACGGGTAGCCATCCGGTTGGCGACCCGGCATGCCCGTCGCGAGCGCACACGTGGGGAGCTCGAGCGCCGGACGGCGCTCCCGCGACAAGACGTCGAGGGCGGCTTCGACGTGCTCGACGCTCTGCGCGAGCTGTCGATGAAGCAGCGAGCCGCCATCGTGCTGCACTACTACGAGGACCGGCCCATCGACGAGGTCGCCCAGATCCTCGACTGCTCCGAGAACACCGTCAAGTCGCACCTGCATCGAGGTCGGGCAAGCCTGCGCGTGCTGCTGGCTGACGGGGAGGAGGGACACCATGGCGAGTGAGCAGCAGCTGCGAGATGAGCTGACGCGGGCGGCGGCGGGAGTCGAGCCCGACGTCGACGCTGCACTGGTCCACGTCATCGGCACGGCTCGGCGGCGCCACCGCACCCGCGTGACCGCACTTGCCGTCGCGATCGTGATCCTGATCGTCGGAGCAGTGGGGTTCGCACAGCTCGGCCATGACCTCCTTGGCCGGGAGCCGAGTCCAGCCACCCACTCGACAGGCCCCAACGGGCTCCAGGCACCCCCGGATCTGCACGCCGGGGGACGCAACGCCCTTACCGGTCAGTGGCTGAGCAGCTCCTACCCGCGTGCGCGGGTGCGCGCGGCGATCACTGACGCGGGGCTGAGCTCCGCCGACGCAGACCACACGCTCGGCAGTGGCCAGCAGTGGCGTGTGCAGATGACGTTCGGCCAGAACGACGGTAATGCAGCTCTCGTGGTGGAGACGTCAGATCCCGGCAACCCGGGCGCATCGCTGACCATCAGCGACAAGTACCTTTACACCCTTCTCCCCTCCAACCGACTCCTCCTGACCACGACGCACGGGGAGACCCGATGGGTGCTGTCGTACCAGCTGCACGGTGACACCTTGCTCGTGCACCTCCCCAGATCGACGGCCGACCGGCTGGACGATCGCACGGCCGCGCAGCTCATCGCGTGGACGTTCGCCCCACTCACGCTGGTGCACTAGCAAGAGCTAGCCGATCCAGAGGTCCTTCCACGTCGGCATCCCGTAGATCTCGTCGACGTAGTCGTTGTGCACCTGGGAGCCGCGCATCATCGCCGCCCCGCCGTACCCGGTCACGACGACAGGGAAGTAGGTGGTCTGGATGGTCCTGTCCAGCGCGTTCCACGCCGCCGGCTGCTTGGAGATCGGCAGCAGCTGGATGGCGGCTATCCGGTCATCGACCGCGGCCTGGGAGAATGCCCCGAGGTTGAAGCTGAAACTTTGGGGAAGATTGCTTGCTGTCTCGAGGACCGGGGGAATCATCGCGCCACCGGAGGGCCAGTCGGCGCACCATCCTCCCGCGCGGACGTTGACAGGCGCCCGCGGGTTCTGCTGGAAGTCCGACCCGTAGGCCGCCGAGGTCGTGGCGACCGCCGTCGGCTCAAACCCAGCGGCGGTCAGCGCCCGGACGAGGACGTCCTTCACGGCCACGGCGGACGGGTTGTCGCTCGGGTAGGCAAACCGGATCGGGTAGCCGAGGTTGCCGCTCCGCGCCAGTAGCTTCCTCGCCATTGCCGGGTCCGTGGTGCCGGGTGGGTGCCCGGGGAGCGGGTTGTAGGGGACCCGTCCGACCACGGCCGGTGGATCGAGGTTCGAGGCCGGGAGGCGGGTGACGCCAGGGATCTCATCCTGGGCCGTCCACGCCGCCCGATAGGGGTAGGCGTAGGCGAGCGCTCGGTGGACGTCGATGTCCGTGATCTTCTGGTTGTCCGGGAACCAGAGGTACGTGCACTGGTTGGCCCCCGTGACGAGCCGGCCTCCCGCGGTGTCAGCGAACTCTGCGTAGTGCGCACCTTGGACGCTGTACATCGAGATCGTCGTCTGTGCGGTTCCCTTGTCGGCGAGCATCGTGGCGTCGATCTCGTTGCTGGTCGTGGCGACGTTGAAGTCGAACTCGTCGAGGTACTGGTGGCGTCCCGGGTCGGTGGCCGCGCTCCAGTAGGGGTTCTTCACCAGCCTGAGGGACTGCCCGGGGGTGATGTCCTCGATCATGTACGGACCCGTCGCCAGCGGATGGTTCTTGTACGTCAGGGGATCACTCGCGCTTCCGGCAGGGATCGGGCTCATCGCCGGGAAGGACCCCCAGTAGGGCATGTCGGGAAACGGCCTGGACATCCGGATGATGATGGTCCGGCCGCGGATGCTGACACCCCGATAGCTGCCCGACGAGCGATAGGGCCCCTTGTACGTCGATCCGTCGAGGAAGTACGCGTTGCTGTAGTCGGCGCCGCCCGGGAAGGTCTCGCGGTCGAACGACCGCTCGATGCCGAACTTCAGGTCCGCCGGCGTGACCAGCTTCCCATTCTCGAACCTGACGCCTCGGCGCAGGACGAAGCGCCAGGTCTTGAAGTCCTCCGTCGGGGTACCGAGGTCGGTGGCCAGGTCGGGAACCAGGACCATGGCGTGGCTTGCCGGGTCGTACACGTACTGCGTCAAGGACCGGACCATCAGCCCGCTCAGGATCGAGATCGTGTCCGTGTAGTAGGCCTCGGTCGGGTCCAGGGTGGACAGGCCGAAGTCACTCAGCACGGTCAGTGTCCCGCCCTGCTTCGCGCCGGGAATCGGTGGCGCGGGCGCTGACAGGCTCGCATCCCGCGCCTGGCCCGAGGGCATGTCGCCAGGACTCGTCGGCTGGCTCGAGGTCGGCTTGGCTGGTGCATTGCCGCTCGACCCAGTGCAGGCAGCCAGACCAAGTGCTGAGGCGACTGCCAGGGCGACGGCTGGCACGAGTTTCCGCATATTGTGACTGCCTTCCGCCCTGGACGCCCCTCCGCCTTATGACGACCTTGGCACACGCTCGCCCGAAAGTTCCAGAGCAACAGGTCGCAACAGCAGAAGAGAGGGGTCTATGTCGCTCAAGCTACATAGACCCCTCGACTCCGTCGAAGTCCCCCGTGACTACCCCGAGCGAGAGCTGAGAAGCAGCAGCCCGGGCGTCTCGGCGCGGGTCGCCAAGGTCTTACCGGCCTGGAGCTGAGCCGCGGAGAGCTGCGGAACGTCTGCGGAGGGACCGTTCTGCAGGGGGGCGGATCCCCAGTCCGGCTGTCCGGGTAGGGACAGGCCGGTGTCGGCGAACTGCTGGTTGCTGCCGTCGGCGTTCATCGTGTACAGGTCCTGGCAGCACAGGTCCGGATGGGTACGGTCGCTGATGAACGCGAGCCGCCGCCCGCTCGGTGAGCTGTCCGGGTTGAAGTCGCCGTTGGGGTAGTCCGTGAAGGTCAGCTGGGTGACGTGACTCCCGTTCACCGGCGTCTTGAAGACATGGATGCCGAGACCCAACGGTGGTCCGGCCTGGAAGTAGAGTGTGCGGCTGTCCGTTGACCAGGTTGCATCCCCGGCGCGGAGTCGGGCGGGTGTCACGGGGTGCGCATCGGTGCCGTCGGCCCTGACCAGCCAGATCTGCAAGCCGATCCCCTTCCAGTTGAACCGGGAGAACGCCACCCAGTGGCCGTCCGGGGACACCTGTGGTCGGAAGTCCACGGCCTCCCGGATGCCGTGCCCATAGGTGGTCACCGCCCGCCGGTCGGCTCCGTCCGCGCGAACGGAGTAGATGGCGCAGCCACCACCGGGGGGATCTGGCGCACACCTGGCGTAGACGATGCGCTGGCCGTCGGGGGTGTAGGACGGTGCCCAGTCGTTGTATCCGGGACTCTCCGCCGTCACGAGATGGCGGTGCGTACCGTCCGGCTTGATCGTGTAGAGCCTCATCTCACCGGTGGGAAAGGCGTTGAAGACGATGCGTGAGCTGTCCGGGCTCCACTCCGGGTAGAAGGCCCGGCTGGCTCGCAGATGAGTCACCTGGACGAGCGCCGACCCGTCCGGGTTGGACGTGTAGAGCTGACCGGTTCCGTAGTCGTTGAACACCAGCCGGCCGTCCATGACGGTGGTCGCCTGGCCGTCCGGCGCGGACGACGACAGGGAGCCGGCTCCTGCCGCCGGCACTGCCAGCGCCAGGAGGAGAGCTCCGCCGGATGCGACGCCGAGGCGGCGGAAGAGTGCACGGTTCATGTTGTCAATACCTCGTCTCACCGCGTCGCGGCGTCAGTAGATGATGTAGCGGGAGCCCAGTCGGAGAAGGTGACATGCGGATGGTCGAGGACGATGGGGGTGACCCCGGTCCCGTTGGCGTTCATCGTGAAGAGGTCGCCGCCTCGCCCGGGCAGGTAGTCGCTGATGAAGACGGCGTGACGACCGTCGGGCGAGTACGTCGCGAGGAACGCCGAGCGCGGGCTGGGCACATGGGTGACCTGGCGCGACCGACTGCCGTCGGGGTTCATCACGAACGTGTTGGTGGCGGGCCGCTCGGCGTTGTTGCCGAAGAGGATGTGGTTGCCCAGCGGTGACCATTGGGGGTACCAGCCCTCGATGGCCGGCCGGGTCAACCGACGCAGTCCGCCGCCCACCGAGTTCACCAGCCACACCGCCCGAACAAGGCCGTCCCGGTTGCTGTCGAATGCGATCTGCGTGCCGTCGGGCGACCATTCGGGATCCTGGTTGACCACATGGCTGCCGACGAGGAGCCGCCGGTGGGTGCCGTCGGCGTTCATCACCTCGATGTCACAACCCAGTAGGTACCCGTTCAGGTAACGGCAGTGGACGACTGCCAGCTTCGTTCCATCCGGGGACCAGCGCGGCGTGAAGAAGTCCGAACCGGCGACGTGGATGAGCAGGTGCCTCCCGGTGCCGTCGGCGTTCATCACCATCACACTGAAGTCGCCGGGCACGTTGCTGACATAGGCGATGTGGCTGCCGTCCGGTGACCAGTCCGGGTCCCCGGCCTGACTGCCCTTCGGTGCGTTGCTCAACTGCTGAAGATCGGTGCCGTCGGGGTTCACCGAGAAGATTTGGGAGTGTCCCTCGGTGTCAGGGAACGGCTGGATGAAACCGGTCGAGAACGCGATCCGGCCGTTGACGACGAGCGGCGCGGCGTTCGCCCCAGCGCTGGCCGTCGAGCTCGGGACGAACGCCAGCAGCGCTGACGTGAGGACCGATGCCGCGGCGATCTGGCCGCGGTGCATACGATGTTCCATGGTGCCTCCTAGACCTCTCGCTACACAGACAGACCCGAGAGAGGCAGCAGGTTGCACCGACTTCCGTGATATAGGAGCACAGGTGCGTCGTCTCGCTCGAGACCCCTTACCGGCTGCACCAAGGGCCTCGGGTCCATCTACTGAGTTAGTGTCCTTACATGACTTCTGAGAACCCGACTCACCAGCGCCGGCGGCCAGTGGACGAGGTCGCGGACCAGTACGTCGCCGACTACGCGGCCGCCGACCCGGTCGTCGCCACCTACCTCGGGATCCGCGGCTACGACCACCTGCTGACCGACCTGTCGTCCGACGGGTACGACGACCGCGACGAGCTCACCCGGGTGGCCTACGCCGCGATGGAGAAGGCCGAGCCGTCCGACCAACGGGAGCAGGCTGCCAAGGACTCGTTCCTCGAGCGGCTGGGCGTTGAGATCGACCAGTCGGAGGCTCGCGCGCCGCAGAGCCGGATCAGCGTCATCACCAGTGAGCTGCACAGCATCCGCGGCTCCTTCGACCTGATGCCGAAACAGACGCCGGACGACTGGTCCAACATCTCGGCTCGGCTCGCAGCGGTCTCGGCAGCCCTGGCCGACTACCGCGAGACCCTGC
>JBBRYB010000153.1:0-5803 GCA_038238115.1 Propionibacteriales bacterium
CGGGCGCGAGTTCCCGAGGGTGGTGCGGAGCGTCTACCTGATCGTCCGGGATCCCGGGCGTGCGGAGGACCTGTCGCAGGAGGCCTTCATCCAGCTGTTCAGGCACTGGAAGAAGGTCTCTGCCTATGAGCGACCTGAAGCGTGGGTACGACGGGTAGCCATCCGGTTGGCGACCCGGTATGCCCGTCGCGAGCGCACACGTGGGGAGCTCGAGCGCCGGACGGCGGTCCCGCGAAAAGACGTCGAGGGCGGCTTCGACGTACTGGAGGCGCTGCGCGAGCTGTCATTGAAGCAGCGGGCCGCCATCGTGCTGCACTACTACGAGGACCGGCCGGTCGACGAGGTCGCTCAGATCCTCGACTGCTCCGAGAACACCGTCAAGTCGCACCTGCACCGAGGTCGGGCAAGCTTGCGCGTGCTGCTGGCTCACGGGGAGGAGGGGCACCATGGCGAGTGAGCAGCAGCTGCGAGATGAGCTGACGCGGGCGGCGGAGGTAGTCGAGCCCGACGTCGACGCTGCATTGGTCCAGGTCATCGGTACGGCTCGGCGGCGCCACCGCACCCGCGTGACCGCACTTGCCGTCGCGATCGTGATCGTGATCGTCGGAGCAGTGGGGTTCGCACAGCTCGGCCATGACCTCCTTGGCCGGGAGCCGAGTCCGGCCAACCACTCGACGGTGCCCAACGGGCTCCAGGCACCCCCGGATCTGCACGCCCGGGGACGCAACGCCCTTACCGGTGAGTGGCAGAGCAGCTCCTACCCCCGTGCCAGGGTCAGCGCGGCCATCACGGCGTCCGGGCTGAGCTCAGCCGACGCAGACCACACGCTCGGGACCGCCAAGCAGTGGTTCGTGCAGATGACGTTCAGCCAAAACGACGGCAACGCGGCTCTCGTGGTGGAGACGTCAGATCCCGGCAACCCGGGCGCATCGCTGACCATCAGCGACAAGTACCTCTACACCCTGCTCCCCTCCAACCGGCTCCTCCTGACAAGTACCCATGGGGAGACTCACTGGGTGTTGTCGTACCAGCTGCACGGCGACGCCTTGCTCGTGCACGTCCCCAGCTCGACGGCCGACCGGTTGGACCATCGCACGGCCGCGCAGCTCATCGCGTGGACGTTCGCGCCTCTCACGCTGGTGCACTAGCAAGGGCTAGCCGATCCAGAGGTCCTTCCAGGTCGGCATCCCGTAGATCTCGTCGACGTAGTCGTTGTGCACCCTGGAGCCGCGCATCATCGCCTCCCCGCCGTACCCGGTGACGACCACCGGGAAGTAGGTGGTCTGGATGGTCTTGTCCAGCGCGTTCCACGCCGCCGGCTGCTGAGCGAGTGGCAGCAGCTGGATGGCGGCTATCCGGTCGTCGACGGCGGCCTGCGAGAAGGCCCCAAGGTTGAAGCTGAAACCGCGGTTGTCGCCGCCGGGCGTCTCGATAACCGGAGGAATCGCGGCGCCGCCGGAGGCCCAGTCGGCGCACCATCCTCCCGCGCGGACGTTGACGGGCGCCCGCGGGTTCTGCTGGAAGTCCGACCCGTAGGCCGCCGAGCTGGTGGCGACCGCCGTCGGCGTGAAGCCAGCGGCGGTCAGCGCCCGGACGAGGACGTCCTTGACGGCCACGGCGGACGGGTTGTCGCTCGGGTAGGCAAACCGGATCGGGTAGCCGAGGTTGCCGCTCCGTGTCAGCAGCTTCTTCGCCATCGCCGCGTCGGTGGTGCCGGGCGGGTGGCCGGGGAGCGGGTTGTAGGGGACTCGTCCGACGACGCCCGGTGGGTCCATGTTCGAGGCTGGGAGGCGGGTGACTCCCGGTATGTCGTCGTCGGCTGTCCAGGCAGCCTGGTAGGGGTAGGCGTAGGCGAGCGCGCGACGGACGTCGATGTCGGTGATCTTCTGGTTGTCCGGG
This sequence comes from Propionibacteriales bacterium, assembly GCA_038238115.1. Classification (GTDB taxonomy): domain Bacteria; phylum Actinomycetota; class Actinomycetes; order Propionibacteriales; family Nocardioidaceae; genus JBBRYB01. The sequence continues at coordinate 1,900 of JBBRYB010000153.1, forward strand.
AACCAGAGGTACGTGCACTGGTTGGTCCCTGTGACGAGTCGGTCACCCGCGGTCTCGCTGAACTGTGCGTAGTGCGCACCTTGGACGCTGTACATCGAGATGGTCGTCTGTGCGGTTCCCTTGTCGGCGAGCATCGTGGCGTCGATCTCGTTGCTGGTCGTGGCGACGTTGAAGTCGAACTGGTCGACGTACTGGTGGCGACCGGGGTCGGTGGCTGCGCTCCAGTAGGGGTTCTTGACCAGTGTGAGGGACTGCCCGGGGGTGATGGCCTTGACCATGTACGGGCCGGTGGCGAGCGGATGGTTCTTGTAGGTCAGGGGGTCGCTCGCACTCCCCGCCGGGATGGGGCTCATCGCCGGGAAGGACCCCCAGTAGGGCATGTCGGGGAACGGCCTGGACATTCTGAGGGTGATCGTCCGGCCGTGGACGGTGACCCCGCGGTAGCCCCGCGGCGAGCGATAAGGCCCCTGGTACGCCCCCCCGTGCAGGAAGTACGCGTTGGTGTAGTCGGCGCCGCCCGGGAACGTCGCGCGGTCGAACGACCGCTCGATGCCGAACTTCAGGTCCGCCGGCGTGACCAGCTTCCCGTTCTCGAACCTGACGCCCCGGCGCAGGGTGAACCGCCACGTCTTGAAGTGGTCCGTCGAGCGGCCGAGGTCGGTGGCCAGGTCGGGAACCAGGACCATGGCGTGGCTTGCCGGGTCGTACACGTACTGCGTCAAGGACCGGACCATCAACCCGCTCAGGATCGACACCGCGTCCGTGTAGTAGGCCTCAGTCGGGTCCAGGGTGGACAGGCCGAAGTCACTCAGCACGGTCAGTGTCCCCCCCTGCTTCGCACCGGGAATCGGTGGCGCGGGCGGACGCCGGTTCGGGAGCCTCGCCGACGACTCAGGCAGGACCGTAGGGTGCGACGAAATCCTCGCGCCAGGAGGGCCGTTCGCCGTCCCGCTTCCTGTGCCGGTGCAGGCGGCCAGCGCCAGGAGAGCGCTGACTGCCAGTGCGACGGCGCTTGCCCTCGTGTGCATGACATACCCCCCTTGCAGTAAGGCCATGCCTTGTCGTACACCGACCCTGGCACATATCCCGCGGATGTCCAGGCCCCACGACTGAGAGGGTCCACGCCGCTCTCGCGACATGGACCTCTCAAAAGGAGCTCGTGATACCGGCGGACTACCGCGGGCCGGCCCCCCCGGCGTACAGGGCCGACGGCCCCTGCCGCTCGAGCAGCTTCATCGTGCGTTCGATGCCGCGCTGGACAGCGGTCGGCGTCGCGTCGACCTGCGCAGACGCTTGGTGCTGCAGCGGCGCGCTGCCCCAGTCGGGCGTGTAGGCGGTGAGGTCGCCGCCGATCAGGTGCTGATGACTGCCGTCGGAGTGCATCACGAACAGCTCGTTGCAGCAGGCGTCCGGGTAGCGCCGGTCGCTGATGAACGCGACATAGTCGCCGCTCGGTGACGGGCCGGGGCTGATGTCACCGTTCGGCCACGGAGAGAACGTCAGCTGTGTGACGTGCGAGCCGCTGACCGGAGTCCTGAACACTTGATCGCCATAGCCGGTGGGCGAATTCCGAAAGAAGTACACGGACCGCCCGCTCGCATCCCACTTCGCGGACCTGCCTTCGATGCGTGCCGGCGTGATCGGATGGGCCGGCGCACTTCCATCCAGAGGCATCAGCCAGACCTGCACGTCGATGCCCTTCCAGCCGAAGCGGCTGAATGCCAGCCACTGCCCATCCGGTGAGACCTGCGGCCGAAGGTCGGCACCGGCCCGGATCCCGTGCCGATAGGTGGTCAACGCCTGTCGGTGGGTGCCGTCGAAGCGCACCGAGTATAGAGCGCATCCACCGGGCGGATCGGGCCGGCATCGGGAGAAGAGGATGCGTTTCCCGTCCGCTGTGTAGTCGACGCTGAAGTCGAAGTAGCCAGGCCCGTCGGTTGTCACCAGCCGCAGGTCGGTTCCGTCGGCCCTCGTCGTGTAGATCGACGAGCCGTCGCCGTTGAACAGCGGGAATGCGATGCGGGTGCTGTCGGGCGACCAGGCGGGTGCGTCGGCGCAGCGGCTGCGGAAGTGGGTCACCTGGACGAGCGCCGTCCCGTCGGGGTTGATCGTGTACAGCTGGCAGTCCGGACCGTCGAACGCAATCCGCCCGTCGACAGGTCGTGCCTGAGCCGCGTACGACGGCTGCCCGCCCGCCGCGACGACGGGGTTGCTGCCCCACGCCGGGACCGCCAAGCCGAGCGACAGCGCGGTGACGCCAGCCAGCGCGAAACGTATGAGGTTGCGATTGCGGTTCATTTCGTCATTCCTCCGTTCACCGGGTTGCGGTGTCGGTTGATGTGGAGGTGCCCCAGTCGGTGAAGAAGACGTGCCGGTGGTTCGTCACGATCGGGTGCATGTTCAGACCGTTCGCGTTCATGACGAACACGTCGGCGCCGAAACCCACCTGAATGTCGCTGATCAGCACGATCTGCCGGCCGTCCGGCGAGTACGACGCGAACCCTGCCGACTTGTTCGTCGGCTCGTGGCTGATCCGGCGAGCCCGCGTCCCATCCGGGTTCATCACCCAGGTGTGCACGTTCGGCCGGTCACAGTCACTGGTGAACAGGATCCGGTTGCCCAACGGCGACCACGACGGGAAACAGCCCTCGATCGCGGGTCGAGTCAACCGGTGCAGACCGCCACCGGAGGAGTTGACCACCCAAACGGCAGACAGCAGGCCGGCACGGTTGCTGTAGAAGGCGATCTGGCTGCCGTTCGGAGACCACGACGGGTCACCGTTGTCGACATGGCTGCCGACCAGGATGTGCCTACCGGTGCCATCTGACCTCATCGTGTCAAGATCGCAGTACCCGTAGCTGTTGTTGCACCGCCTGACGACGAATTGGCTTCCGTCGGGTGACCAGCGCGGTTGGTTGTAGTCCCACCCGTCGCTGTGCGCCAGCAGGTGTTTGCCGGTGCCGTCGGCGTTCATCACCATCAGGTCGAAGCTGCCCGACGCGTTGCTCACATAGGCGATCCGGCTGCCGTCTGGCGACCAGTCCGGCATGTCGACCTGGACGCCGCCCGACGCTTGCGTCAGCTGCCGTTCGTCGCTCCCGTCCGGGTTCACCGTGTAGATCTGTGACTGCGCTCCCTCCGTGGCGAATGCGATCCGGCCGTTGGCGACGAGCAGAGCTGGACTCGACGCTTGAGCGGTGGGCGCCGCAGCCGGCGCGAACGCCACCAAGGACGATGTGAGGATGAATGCCGCGGCGATCTTTCCACGGCCGAGCGGTTGCCCCATGGTGCCTCCTAAGGTCTTCACTACCCAACAGACCCGGGCGGACCAGAAGGTTGCAGGCGCCGGGTGTAGTTCGGAACAGGACGCGCCTAGGTGCTCGCGTCCGGCCGCGCGCCGCGGTCCGAACCATGCTCCTGGAACCTGGCCGGCGTGCACTCAGTTAGTGTTCTTACATGACTTCTGACCCGACTCCCCTGCGCCGGCGCCCGGTGGACGAGGTCGCCGAACGCTTCGTCGCCGACTATGCGGCAGCAGACCCGGTGGTCGCGACCTATCTCGGCATCCGCGGCTACGACGACAGGCTCACCGACCTGTCCGCCGACGGCTACGACCAGCGGGACCAGCTCGCGCGGGAGGCCTACGCCGCAATGCAGAAGGCCGAGCCGTCCGACGAGCGGGAGCAGGCGGCCAAGGACTCGTTCCTCGAGCGGCTGGCTGTGGAGATCGACCAGTCGGAAGCTCGCGCGCCGCAGAGCAGGGTCAGCGTCATCACCAGTGAGCTGCACAGCATCCGCGGCTCCTTCGACCTGATGCCGAAACAGACGCCGGACGACTGGTCCAACATCTCGGCTCGGCTCGCAGCGGTCTCGGCAGCCCTGGCCGACTACCGCGAGACCCTGC
>JBBRYB010000154.1:0-5705 GCA_038238115.1 Propionibacteriales bacterium
CACACCCCGAACGGTTCGTCCGCCACCCACCCCAACCACCGAAACTGCCCGGCACCGTGTGGATCAACAAGCCCGAAGACAAGGAGCCCACGACCCAGTAATTACTTCAACAACGTGTCTCAGAAAGGTTGACAGGTTCCGATCTGATCCACCACGGGCGGACAATCAGCCATGCCACGCGATCACCCAACGCAACAGAGCCCCTAAGGAGACCCACCGATGGCCTTGTCCCAGTCTGTCGTGGGGTTGAGTGACAGTCCCCGCGAACGTCTGGTTGTGCCTCTAGCACGAGGACCGACCAGCCGGCGTCCACGAGATGGTTGGCCGCGACCAGCCCGTTGGGGCCGGCGCCGACCACGACCGCGTCGTACGTCGGGCCGGTCATGGCCGCCGCCGGCCCGGGAGGAGCGTCTTCAGGTTGCGAGCGATGCCGAGGATCGCGCTGCCTTGGTGGCCATGGAGCGCGTTCTTGGACGGGCAGGAGGCGAGCACGTTGCCAGGACCGGGCGCGACCGGCGAGGTGCGGTCCTTGGCGGCGACCACGAAGAGCGGCCCCACTAGCGCGTCGAAGACCGGCGGCAGGACGTTGAAGCCGAACCGCATGAGGTTGTTGGCCAGCCCCACCTGGACCCGGGCCTTGGGGTGGTCGACCAGCCGCCAGATACGATGGGCCACCCGCTCGGGGGAAGCCACCGGCGGCGGGGGTCGGCCCACGACGCCGGAGTAGTTGCCGGCCTGCGCGTAGATCGGGGTGTCGGCCCCGCCGGGGGCCACGTAGACGACGTGCACGCCGAAGCGGTCGCGGTTCTCCAGCTGGAGCTGTCGGGCCAGGGCACGCACCGCCCATTTGCTGAGGACATAGGGGCTCATGCCAGGCACACCGATATGGCCGATCACCGATCCCACGAGAACCAGCGTGCCGTACCCCTGCTCGCGGAGGACGGGCACCACGTGCCGGGCCAGGTTCACCGAGCCCAGGACGTTGGTCCGCAGCACCCCCTCGAACACGTCAGCCGGGACGTCCTCGGTACGCCCGTAGGCAACGACCCCGGCCGCGTTGACGACCACGTCGAGGCTGCCCGTGATCGCCACGGCCCGGGACACGCATCGCGCCACCGCGACGTCGTCGCCGAGGTCGAGCGCTACCACCGTGGTGCTCGAGGCACCGGCGTCCGTGCAGGCGGTCGCGACCACCGCCAGGGCGGACTCGTCGCGCGCGACCAGAACCACGTGGTCGCCCGCCCGAGCGGCCTCGAGCGCGGCCGCCTCGCCGATCCCGCTCGAGGCGCCGGTGACGAGCGAGACCCGGGGCTGCGCAGCGGGCGTCACGGCTTGAGGACCACCTTGATGCAGCCGTCCTGCTTCTTCTGGAACATCTCGTACGCCGCGGGCGCCTCCTCGAGCGAGACCCGGTGGGTGGCGAGCGACTCGAGACCGAGGACGTCGTCGTCCTGCTCTAGGACCTTCACGATCTCGTCGGTCCAGCGCCTCACGTGGCACTGGCCGAGCCTCATGGTGATGCCCCGGTCGAACATCTCCATCATCGGCATCGGGTCGATCTCACCGCCGTACACCCCGGACACGGACACGGTGCCGCCCCGTCGTACGGACTTGATCGCGGCCTGCAGGGCGGCGAGTCGGTCGATGGCGAACCTGTCCGTCAACGGTCGGGCGATGGCGTCGGGCAACATTCCGACCGCCCCGATGGCGGCCTTGGCCAGCCCGGACCCGTGCGCCTCCATCCCGACGGCGTCGACGGTCCCGTCGGCCCCGCGACCCTCGGTGAGGTCGAGGATCGCCCGGGGTCCGTTACCCACGCTGGTCAGGTCGAGGACCTCCGCGCCGCGTTCGGCCGCGAGCGCGAGCCGCTCGGGGACCAGGTCGATACCGATGACGCGGACACCCGCGTTCAGCGCGATCCGGGTGGTCAGCTGACCGACCGGGCCGAGGCCGAAGACCGCGAGCGTGTCGCCGTCGCCCACGTCGGCGAACTCGAAGGCCTGCCACGCGGTGGGCAGGATGTCGGAGAGGTAGAGGTAGCGCTCGTCGCTGACACCCTCGGGCACCTTGACCGGACCGAACTGGGCCTGCGGCACCCGGAGGTACTCCGCCTGTCCACCCGGCACCGCGCCGTACAACGAGGTGTAGCCGAAGAGGCTCGCACCCTTGCCGAACTCACGGACCTGGGTGGTCTCGCACTGGGCGAAGAGCCCGCGCGTGCACATCCAGCAGTGGCCGCACGAGATGTTGAAGGGGACCACGACGCGGTCGCCGATCTGGAGGTCGCCCGCCTCGGCCCCGACCGCCTCGACGACGCCCATCGTCTCGTGCCCCAGCACGTCTCCCGGGGTGAGGAACGGCCCCAGCACCTCGTAGAGGTGCAGGTCGCTGCCGCAGATCGCCGTGGACGTGACTCGGATCACCGCGTCGGTGGGCTGCTCGATGACGGGATCAGGCACGGTCTCCACCGAGACCGATCGCTTGCCCTGCCAGGTCAGTGCTCTCATCGGATCTCCTCGACGTCGTGGGCGGAAGCGGTTCGACGCTCGGCGATGTAGGCGAGCCGGCGCAGCGTCTCGACGTTGCGCCAGCCCAGGGTGAGCGCGCGCAGTGGTTTGGGGATGAGCAGGCCGGGCCCGGCGGCCGCGTCCTCGTCGATCACGACCTCCGTGTCGGCGCCGACGGCACGCAGCCTGATCACGACGTCCACCTCGCCGGCGGGCCAACCGCGCCCGCGCAGCGCCAGGACGTGGCCCGGCTCGGACTGCGTGACCTCGGTGTTGTCGTCGATGAGCAGGGGCCAGGCGCCTACCGAGTGATGGACCTTGCTCCCGGTGGCCGGCCAGGTGTCCTCGACCTCCCGCATCCGGGAGGCTCCCACCACCCAGACGGGGTAGAGCCAGCCGTCGGCCAGCACGTCCCAGACCTGGAACGGTGTGGCATGGATGGTGCGCGTCGTCGAGCTCATGACTGCCCGTACCCCGGGAGCCCACGGCAAAACACCGTGGCGGACGGTCTCCGTGCGGGGACCTGCCGGGCGCAGGGGACACTCGGGCAGCGTGATTGGATTTCTCACTCACACGGGGGCCACCAAGGACGGCATTGTCATGATAATCAACACTTCCTCTCTCGATTGGTCAACGACGCCGTCGTCAATGTCCTGAAGACGGCCCTATGTGACCCGTGAGCAAGGCGGCCGGGACAGCGGCCCACCACCTGCGCCGGCACTGTTGCATTGAGCCATCGTGTGGAGCCGGCACAGCAGATTTTCCGGTCGGCTGCCTCGCGGCGAGTCCCGGTGTCGCCGCCAGGCCCCCCAAGTCGGCACAAAGGGACGCCCTGCGGGAGGTTGAGTGCCGCCGAGCCGCAAGATTTGCGGCGAGACGTTCGCGGGATCGCTCAATGCAACAGTGCCGCCCACATGGTGGCGGGGTGTCCATAGCGCCGGCGAGCATGCCTTCGTCACTCACCGATCCTCTTGAGAAGAGCATCGGCCCGGCGGCTGGCTGTCCACCAGGCGCGACCTCACGGCCGCCCGGTCGTTCTTCAACCGAGCACTCGCCTCCGGAGTCGTGCCCGTCGAGGTCACCACGGACCGGGCGCCGTAGTACCCAAGGGTCCTCGACGAGATGGTCCCGGGCGCCCTTCACGACACCCGGCAGTACGCCAACAACAGAGTCGAAGCAGACCATGGTCGGCTCAAAGCCAGGCTCCGACCGATGCGTGGTTTGAAGACGTTCCGATCAGCTCGAATCCTTGCCACCGGTCACGCTCTTGTCCAGAACCTCAGACGCGGGCACTACGACATCCGCCACCGACGCACCAGTCCAGCACCGAGTTCGGGTGGCGTTTGGTGAAGTGGCGTTCGTCATCTAAACGGCGCCACCGGGTTCCCCCTGGCCCCGCTTACAGCCAACGCCACAGTGCCCTTTCGCCTTCCAGGGGAAGCTCTCGATGCAGATGCCAGGGTCTGTGCCGCCGCGTTCAACGGCGCGCTCGATGAGAGCGACGCCCTCGCTCTCTGCCGCAGCAGGGAGATCACCTGTGAAGGCACTGTTGCGTTGCTCGATCGGACCGGGAACGAGACTAGTCGCATGACCTCGTCCTCGGCCTCGGCGTTCGCTGGTTTCCGGTTCCCGCGCGAGGTGATCGCGCTCGCTGTCCGCTGGTACCTGCGGTACGGCCTGTCCTACCGGGACGTCGAGGAGCTCCTCGCCGAGCGTGGAGTGGACGTCGATCACGTCACGATCTACCGGTGGGTCCTACGGTTCACACCGGAGTTCGTCGAGGCGGCACGGACATGTCGCCACGTGCCTGGTGATCGCTGGTTCGTCGACGAGACGTATGTCAAGGTCAACGGTCGGTGGATGTACCTGTATCGGGCGGTCGACCAGTACGGGCAGGTCATCGATGTGTGGCTGTCCACCAAACGAGATCTGAGCGCGGCGCGGACGTTCTTCACCCGGGCACTGGCCACCGGAGTCGTGCCCGTCGAGGTCACCTCGGACCGGGCACCTGCCTACACGCGGATCCTCGACGAGCTCATCCCGACCGCCTTGCATGACACCGAGCAGTACGCCAACAACAGAATCGAAGCCGACCATGGCCGGCTCAAAGCCAGGCTCCGACCGATGCGCGGGCTCAAGACCTTCCGATCAGCTCGCGTCCTTGCTACCGGACACGCGTTCGTCCAGAACCTGCGACGCGGCCACTACGAGATCGCCACCGACGCACAAGTCCACCATCGAGTCCAGGTGGTCTTCGATGAACTGACGCTCGCCATCTGAACCCTGGCGGGCGATCGTTCAACTATGCCACTCGATCGGCCAACGCAACAGAGCCCCTCCAACGCACCCTTGTCGCGCTGCTTGCGCCACTCGCTGAGCAGCAAGGAGTACAGACCCTCCCGACGCATCAACGCACCACGACCGTCGCGGTCGGCCGCCTCGTACTCGGCCAAGATCGCAGCCTTGTACTTCGCCGTGTACGTCCTACGCTTCGCCCGCTCGGACACCTGCGGATCGGGCACATCCTCCACCCGCACAGCATGACTCACCGGGGAACCCGGCATCGTGACCGTCATCAAACCTCTCTCCAGATCTCGCCCTCATCGCTCGGTAATTCCTACCAGGCAAGGTGTCTCAAGATGGGTTGACAGAGAGGGCCGTCCCTACACTTTCCGCGCTGTGGGACGGACCCGGCCTCTCGACCCCAGGTGCCCGCACCGGGCTAACGTGATGCAGCCTGGCTCGGCGGCATCGGCGTGCTCAGCCAGATCGGCGCGGAGGCGCCTTCCGGGAGATCCTCACCGAGTACCTGCCCAGTACGTCTCGCCTGCCGCGACGATCTCGGCGAAGAACGGCCAGATCCGCGGCCAGTCGTCGTCGACGGCCCGCCGGATCCGAGGATCGGCAGCGGTCACTCGCCGGTTTCTCCGTCGATGGACTCGCGGATCAGGTCGGCATGGCCGTTGTGGCGGGCGTACTCCTCGATCATGTGCACCAGGATCCAACGCAAGCTGAACGGCGTGCCGTTGCGGCGGTCCTTCTCGGCCGACGCGCTGTCGAGTCCGGCGCCCGCCATCGCCTCGTCAAGAATCGCGTCGGCGCGGCGGCACGCCTCGTCGAAGAGCGCGAACAGCTCCTCGGGGGTGTCGTCCTTGGCCGTGTGCCACTCCCAGTCGCGGTCGGCGTCCCAGTCGACGG
>JBBRYB010000155.1:0-5683 GCA_038238115.1 Propionibacteriales bacterium
GCCGCACGACTCACAGCTCAGGGCGTACTCGCCTGTCTCCTCGGAGATGCGCACGGCGACCTGATGAGTCCCGATCAGGGTGTCCATGGACCCCGCGACCAGGCCCTGCTCACCCATCGACACCGTCAGCCCCTCGAGCGCTGCCTGCGCCGCGATGACGTCGGCGGTCGCGACCGTCGCGGCTGATGCCTCTCTCGTCACTTCCGTCGTCAGGTGCCGCCGCTCGATGGCGTACCGCACGGCACGGTCGAGGGTCAGTCCGTCCACCTGGTTCTTGACGAGGTAGTCATCGGCGCCGTACCGGAGGGAGGACAACCCCAAATCGAGGTCGTCGAAGCCCGTGAGCACGATGATCGGCAGGTCCTGGGACATCTCGCGGAGGGCCATCAAGGCCTCGAGACCCGACGCGTCCGGCAACGAGAGGTCGAGCAATGCGCAGTCTGCGCCGTCGACGCGCTCCGGGGTGAGCTCGGACATCCTGGCGGCCGTGTCGAACGTCACCCCTGCCAGGATGCCTTTGACGTACTCCTGCATCAGCAACGCGTCTGCTGCGTTGTCCTCGACGTGCAGCAGCCGCAGGGGTGTCGCCATCTCCGGGCTCTGCTGCACTGGGGCGTCGACGCTGGCGGCAGTCGATCGGACCGCGGTCGGTTCGAGCAGCAAGGTGGACGGGGTGGACCTGTTGCCTGCATTCATGCGACTCTCCTATCTCTTGGACGACAAGCTGCGGTCAGCCGGCGGGTGCGGGCATGGTGAGCGTGACGGTCGTTCCCTCGCCTGTTGGGGACGCCAGGGTCACGCCGCCGCCCTGCGCCTGCATGAGACGGCGGCAGAGCGCAAGCCCGGCTCCGACGCCGGGGTACTCCTCACGAGTGTTGAGCCGCCTGAAGAGGTCGAACGCTCGTTCCTGGGCGGCGGGGGCGATACCGATGCCGTTGTCCGTGACGGTGATGACGGTTGTCTTCCCCTCTACCCATCCCTCGAGGCGGACCGTCGCCATGGCAGCGGTGTTGAACCTGATGGCGTTGAGCAGGATCTGCTGGAGGACGCTCTTCAGCATCGTCGGGTCCGCGAAAGCCCTGGGCAGAGCACCGATATCGATCCGCACGGATCGATCGGCGGCCTCCGCGGTCACTCCTTCCACGACCGTCCCGATGAGGTCAGCGACATCGATGACCTGCGGACTCGGCTTCATCCGGCCGGCTCGCGCATAGACCAGGAACTCGTCAAGCATTGCCTGCATGCGGTCGCTCGCCTCCGATACGTGGCGTAGAAACGTCTGGCCGGAGGCATCCATGCCAGCGGCGTACCGTTCCTCGAGAAGCGACGTGAAGCCGCTGATGACGCGAAGCGGCTCCGTCAGGTCGTGGCCGACCGTGTACTCGAGGCGGCGCAGCTCGTCCATGTCGGTCTCGGTGATCGTGGCCACGCTCCGAAGGCCGCCGCTCGCCGAGCCGACGACCCCGATCTGGCGCGAGCGGTCCACAGCCTCCCGCACGCTTTCCACCGCCCGACGTACGGTCTCGGCGAGCCGCGCCAGCTGGCTGCCCTTGTCCAGATAAGCCTCAGCGCCGCTGCTCAACGCGCGTTCGGTTACCCGCTCGTCGGTCGACCCGGACAGCATCACGACGGCCGGAGCGGGGTACCGACTCCGGATGTGGGCGCACGCCTCCCAGCCGTCCATCCCCGGCATCGCAATGTCCAGGACGACGCAGTCCGGACGGTGGACGTCGTACAGCGAGACGGCCTCGTTCCCAGTGGCCGCCTCCGCGACGATCTCGAAGCCGTGCTGTGCCGAGAGCACATAGCGGGCGAGGGTCCGGATAGCGGCGCTGTCATCGGCAAAGAGCACCCGGATCGGCGGATCGACAGGTGTACTCGGAGCCGCGCCCGCAGACTTGGCAAGCGCAGTAGCCACGATCCCCTTTCCGGTGCCGTCGATTGTTGCTACGGCCTTACACAATACCAACAAATCGGGCAATCGTGCTACGTTGGGTCAAATGGACGGCCCGCTCGGACTCGTCTCGTGGTGGCACCTGGAAGCTGTCGCGAACGCCGCCATCTGCGTCTCCTACCTGACGATCGCCGCGCTCATCGCGAAACCCCTCCTCGCGCTCAAGCAGCTAGGGCAGAACAAGCTGGCGACCACCGCGGCAGCGATCTTCTTCACCTGCGCGATCGCCCACGGGGGGGAGGCGCTCCAGCCCGGCTTTGACTCGGCCGGGAGCCCGTGGTGGCTCGCGCTGTGGGACCTGTGCACCGCCTTGGTCGCGGTGTACTACCTCACGTTGCGGCGAAGCTATGGCAACCTACTGGGGAGGGGCCCGCTGTTCGAGGATCTGCTGGAGAAGGAGCGCGTCACCGGGCTGGAGCGGCTGGCAGTGGCGAGCGCCGGACGCGACCAGGCCGAGACCCAGCGTGATCACTACGCGCACATGCTCAGGTCAATCATCGAGAACAATCAGTCGGCCATCTACGCCAAGGACCTCGAGGGACGCTATCTGTTGGTGAACCGCAAGCTGGCGGAGATCATGGGGCGGCCCGTGCACGAGATCCTCGGGCAGACCGACCACGCGATAGACCCGGAGCTGGCTCCGCTCTGGCGGGCCAACGACGTCCAGGCCCAAGCGGGCTCGTTCGGGCAGCAGGAGCAGGTCGACACCTATCCCGACGGCCGGCACTACTTCGACTTGGTCAAGTTCCCGCTGTTCGACGATGCCGGAGCCCTCTACGCGACGTGCGGCATCTCGACGGACGTCACGGAGCAGAAGCGAGCGGTGGTCACACTCACCGAGGCGCGCGACGCCGCCGTCGCCGCTAACGTGGCGAAGTCGACGTTCCTGGCAACCATGAGCCACGAGCTGCGTACCCCGATTAACGCGGTCATCGGCATGACCGACCTCCTGATCGACACCGAGCTAGACGACCGACAGACCGAGCTGGCCGAGATGGTCGGGTCAGGTGGACACGCGCTTCTCGCGGTGATCAACGACGTACTCGACTACTCCAAGATCGAGTCCGGCGCGCTGCTGCTGGAGTCCGCGTCGTTCGACCTCGCCGACGAGATCGAGGGCAGCCTCCAGCTGGTAGCCGCCGCCGCGGCCGCCAAGGAGCTGGACCTGGTCTGCTACGTGGACCAGAGCTGTCCCTCGAGGGTGTCGGGCGACTCGTTCCGGCTCAGGCAGATCGTGGCCAACCTGCTGTCCAACGCAGTGAAGTTCACCGAGGTCGGCGAGGTGTTCGTCACCGTCGCTGCGCTGCCGAGTGAGGACGTTCGCCTCGAGCTCTCCATCAGCGTTGCCGACACCGGGATCGGTATCGAGACGGCTGGGCTGGAGGCCCTGTTCCGCTCGTTCAGTCAGGTCGACGCATCAACGACGCGCGTGTACGGCGGAACCGGGCTGGGGCTCGCGATCAGCCAACGGCTGGCTGAGGCGATGGAGGGGCGTCTCGAGGTCACCAGCACTCCTGGCGTCGGCTCCATCTTCACCGCGATCGTGCGCGTCGACCGCCTCCCCGACGTCCCGACCATCGACGAAGCGGCTCGTGCCGCAACGCCCGAGCTGGCCGGCAAGTCGGTCGTGCTGGTGGACGACAACGCGACGAACCTGCGCATCCTCGACCTTAAGCTGACGAGTGTCGGCATGACGTGCACGGGCGTCAGCTCGCCCTCCGAAGCGCTCGCCCTGGTGCGCGAGGGCAGCACGTACGACTTGGCCGTCCTCGATATGCATATGCCTGAGATGGACGGAGCCGAGCTGGGGCGCGCCCTCAAGAAGGCGGGACCGCGCAACCTGCCGCTTATCCTGCTCGCCAATGTAGGTACACGCCCTGGGGGAGATGAGGAGACGTTCGCGAGCTGCCTCACCAAGCCGGCGAAGAGCGCTGCGCTACGCGAGGCATTGAGCTCTGCCCTTATCGACCGGCTGCCTAGCGCCAACCGAAGATCCGGCATCGGTACGACCGTCTGGGCACCTCCCCAGAACCTGCGCATCCTGCTTGCCGAGGACAATCGCGTCAACCAGCGCGTCGCTGAGCTCATGCTCGAGAAGCTGGGATACGGCGTCGACATAGTCGCCAACGGCCACCAAGCTGTCGAAGCGGTCAAGAAGGTGCTGTACGACGTGGTTCTGATGGACGTCCAGATGCCCCAGCTGGACGGGCTGGAGGCCACCAGGCGGATTCGTGCTCAAGTGCCTGCCAACAACCAACCACACATCGTCGCCATGACCGCGAGCGCGTTCGTCGAGGATCGCGTGGCGTGCGCTGACGCTGGCATGGACGCGTACCTGGCCAAACCGGTGCGGGCTGCGGAGTTGCGAGCGGCTTTGGGTGACCTGCACGCAACTAAGCGGACAAGCGCGAACGACGCCGACACTCGAATAGATGAGCCGCCGACTGCTATGGATGATCCACCGGTCGACGAAAGTGTTCTCATCGACCTCATGGAGCAGGTCGGCGGCAACGGGCAGGACATGCGAGACGACTTAATCCAGAGCTATCTCGACGAGAGCCTCGAGCAGGTTCAGCAGCTTGCCGAGGCTGCCCGCGCTTTCGACGCCGCGACCGTCGCGAGCATCGCCCACAGCCTGCGGTCGACGAGTGCGATGGTTGGTGCCCGGAGGCTGGTGCTGCTGCTGTTGCACGTGGAGCAGGTGGCCCGCACCACACCCGGCAACGTCCCTTCGGTGAAGGAAGCAGTGACGATGGAGTACGAGCGGGTCGCGGCGGCCCTGCGCGACCTCCTGACCCGGGAGATCTTGCCGGCAGCGCCCTAGGCTGGTCCGGTGGGTCTGCCAGCTCTGACGTCGTTCGTCGCGGGCCTGCCCGCAAACGGCACCTTCTCGCTGTGGGTAGGCCCCGTCGACGGCGGACCGGCGCTAACCCACGACGCGGACCGGCAGCACTACGCGGCGAGCACCATGAAGGTCCCGGTGGTGGTGGCCGCCTACCGTCGAGCCGACGACGAGAGCTTGGATTTGGACACGCTCGTCGATGTCCATGACACGTTTGCCTCGACGGTCGGTGCCCGGCCCTTCTCCATGATCCGGAGCGAGGACAGCGATGCCGAGACGTGGCAGCGGATGGGCACCCGAGTCGCCCTCCGCTGGCTCGCCAACCGGGCGATCGTCGCGTCGGGAAACCTGGCCACGAACCTGCTGCTCGAGAGGGTCGGTCTGCCGGCCGTGGCCGACGCCCTGAAGGTCCTCGACACGCAGCAGACGGTCGTGGCACGTGGGATCGACGACGCGCCTGCCCGAGACGCCGGCCTGGAGAACCTGGTGACCGCCGCGGACCTCGCCCGCATGTTGCGGGCGGTGGCCGAACACCGGGCGGCCACACCGGATGCCTGTGAGGAGATCCTGGCGACTTTGGCCGCGCAGCAGATCAACGACTCGATACCACCCGGTCTGCCTCCGGGCACCAAGGTCGCGCACAAGTCCGGCTGGGTCGACGGCGTGGCCCACGATGCCGGCATCGTCTACCCGGGCGACGCACCGCCGTACATCCTCAGCGTCTGTACGACGTCGAGCCTGCCGGAGCAGCAGGCACGGGACCTCATCTCGGCTGCGGCGGCCGCGTCGTGGGCGGACCGGCGGGCGTTGCAGTGAGCGGGGAGAACGGAAGCCAGATCTGCGTCGAAGTCTCGACCGGATGGACCGCGTCTGCCGCCCCACGCGAC
>JBBRYB010000156.1:0-5668 GCA_038238115.1 Propionibacteriales bacterium
AGACACCTCACCGACGTCAAGAGGGGGTCGTGGACCGTGCCGAGATCCCATCGGCCAAACGCCCGGACCCCCTGGGGCTCATCGGCGAGAGGAGGCCTTCATACCTGCCGTGGCGTATTCGGCCCTGCCAGCAATAATCGTGAGCCGTCCACCGCCCTGTCAACCCCTCGCCGAGACTCACGAAAACTGCCCGCGAAATGCTCTTCGTGCCTCACGTCGTGTCGACCGACGCGGGGCTCGAGGGAGGCGGCTAATCGGGAGCAGCACTTCGTAGCGCGGTCATCGGAGATGTAGTCTGATGCTGGCGAAAGGTCATTCGGTGTTTCCGCGGTCGCCCTAGATCTTGTCCCGTCCACCTGTTGAGCGGACATGGACGTCGCCGTATCCGCCGCTCATGATGTCGGTGCCTGGGTCCCAGGCGTCTGTGTTGTCGAAGTCGTCGGTGTCCGTCAGCGTGTTGGCTCCGCGGCCTCCCACCAAGCCAGACCCACGATCCAAGTGTGTCGCACACTGGATGACCCCAAAGTTGCATTTGGCATATGAATCATCCGTCCGTGGTGGTCTGATTCGGGCCAGGTTTCCTGCTCTTAGCTGCGCCGATGGGGTTGGAGCGTTCGACCCAGGGTGACCTCTCGCGTCTTTGCTGGTTTCGGGGGTGTAATGACGTAGTGAGCAGTTTGCCGTCGGGGACGGTGTCGTTGTTGTTCTCCGACATTGAGGGTTCAACCGCGCTCCTGCTGCGGCTCGGCGCGTTGTATGCGGATGCCCTGGATGGGCAACGCCGGGTACTGCGTAAGGCGTGGAATGCACACGGGGGTACCGAGTTGGGTACCGAAGGGGACAGTTTCTACGTGGTGTTCCCAACTGCCGATGGGGCGGTTGCTGCCGCAGTAGAGGGTCAACGGGAGCTGGCGCAGTACCCGTGGCCGGGAGGTGAGCGGCTTCGGGTCCGGATGGGGATGCACACCGGGTCACCGCGTGTGCATGACGGTGGGTATGTCGGGATAGACGTGGTCCGTGCCGCCCGGATCGCGGCGTCGGCTCACGGCGGCCAGGTGGTCGTCTCCTCGGCAACGGAGGGTTTGGTGCGCGGAGGCCTGCCGTCGGGTGTGAGTTTGCGCGACTTGGGAACTCATCAGGTGAAGGACATCGATGTCCCTGAGCGCCTCTTTCAGCTCGCGATCGACGGTTTGCCTAGCGCCTTCCCGGCGCTGAAGACGTTGGGCGCGTCGTCCAGCTTGCCGGTGCCCGCCAGTCCGTTGGTGGGAAGGTGCCGGGAGCTGGCGGAGCTGACGGCGGTGCTTTCATCGCCGGAGGTGCGGTTGGTGACGCTGACCGGACCCGGCGGGTCAGGCAAGACGCGACTGGCGATCGCCATAGCCAATCAACTCGTTTCGCGGTTTCCGGATGGGATCTATTTCGTGCCGCTGGCGGCGGTGACGACTGTTGCCACGATGTGGACCACGATCGCCGAGGTGCTGGATCTGCCGCCGGAATGCCGGATTACGCCGGGCTTCTTCGAGAGCGTGGCACACCGCTCGGCTCTGCTTGTCTTGGACAACCTTGAACAGCTCACGGACGCCGACGCTGTGGTGGCCCGGTTGCTGGAGGCAGCCCCTCAGATTGTGGTGCTCGCTACCAGCCGCCGTCGGTTGAATGTGCCTGGGGAGCGGCAACACGCCGTATCCCCGCTGGAGCTGCCCGACGCCGAGACGGTGGCGGAGGCGGAGGGATCTGGTGCGGTGCAGCTGTTCGTCCAGCAGGCTCGCGGCTTCAAGGCGGACTTCTCGCTGACTGCGGAGAACGTCGCCGATATCACGGCCATCTGTCGCCGCTTGGACGGGTTGCCGCTGGCGATCCAGCTCGCGGCTGCTCGCATCCGACTGCTTGGCCCCGCTGCGGTGCTGGGTCGGCTCGACCAGGCGCTCGACATCGCCGCGAGCAGCAGGTTGGGGCCGAGGCGTCAGAGAACGCTACGTGACACGATTGCTTGGTCCTACGACCTGCTGTCGGCCCGGCAGCAGACTGTGTTCCGTCGGTTGGGGGTGTTCGCAGGTGGGGCAGAGCTTGATGCCGTCTCGGCTGTTGCCACCGACATCTTCGACGGTGAGGACCCTCTGGGTCTGGTGACTGAACTTGTCGATGCCAGCCTGATCACCGTCGCGGAGGGGGTTGGTGGGGAGCCTCGGGTCGGGATGTTGGAGACAGTGCGGGCTTTCGCGCTCGCCCAGCTCGATGCCGTCAGCGAACTCGATGGTGTCCGTCTCTCCCACGCGAAGCACTATCTGGCGGTGATCGAAGAGCTGCGCGTTCAGGTCTTGTCTGGTGTTGGTCATCAG
The DNA here is from genome assembly GCA_038238115.1 of Propionibacteriales bacterium. Taxonomy (GTDB): domain Bacteria; phylum Actinomycetota; class Actinomycetes; order Propionibacteriales; family Nocardioidaceae; genus JBBRYB01. The sequence goes on from JBBRYB010000156.1 coordinate 2,340, forward strand.
CTCTTGGAGACGCGCCAGAAGTTCGAACTGGAGCACGACAATGTCCGAGATGCCCTCACTTGGGCTCTTGGGTGCGTTGATCCAGGGACGAGTTTGTCCCCGAACGACCCGCGCCTGGGCATGAATTTGTGCGCATCGCTGTGGACACTCTGGGTCGATGGAGGGCCGTACTCCGAGGCTCGGCTGTGGTTGGAGCGTGCTGTCAGTCTGGGCGACGAGGATAGTCCCGAGCTGGGCTGCTGCCTGGGAGCGCTCTCCGCTTTCCTGCTTAGGCAGGGGGGCCTCGCTGAGGCTTGTGATCTGGCCGAACGCAGTGTAGCGATGCTGCGGCGAGTCGGCGACAGAGACAAACTGTGCGGCGCTCTCATCGGGTTGGGGGGCGCCCAAGATGAGCTGGGAGATCTCCCATCGGCCCGCCGCTCCTACGAAGAGGCATTGGCCCTCGCCAGTCAGATCGACGACGAACACGACAACAAACTCCGCCAGGCATCGACGTTGAACCGTTTGGGCGTCTTGGAGATATCCGACGGTAACTTCGAGAAGGCACTGAAGTTGTTTGACGCCGCCATCGGCATTCGCCACGAAATCGGCGACGAGTACGCCGTACTGGTGGGACGTCATAACGCCGCGTGCACCCTGCACTTCATGGGACAGCCGCAGGAGGCTTACCGCAGGATGTCGGAGCAGATCCCCGATCTGCTGAGACTGGCACGCCCAGACATGTTGATCATCTTGGCTGAGGATTATGCCGCCGTGCTGATCGACCTCGGCGACCACAAACGCGCGGTTCGATTGCTGGGAGCCGCCGAAGCAATGCGAGAACGCCACGGAACCCCCCGCGAACGCAGCCAAGCAACCGATATCGAAAAGCGCTTCGCGAATGCGCGAGCAGCGCTCGCCCCCGGCGTCTGGGACCACGAATACCAGCTTGGACACGCGCTGACCGTCGAGGACGCCCTCACCGAGGCCTACGCGGCGTCAACCGCCTGCGACTGACCCGACGTGACGACGACGCTGTCGCGACCGCTCGTGGACGACGGCCAGACCCACGATCCAAGTGTGTCGCACACTGGATGACCCGTCGGTGGAGGAGATCTGGATCACCGAGCCGAGTTTGGCTCTCTAGGGGCCGCCTCGTGGTAGCCACGGGTCTTACGTTCGTCATGGCACGCGGTCGCCCAACAAGACTACGATCGTCGAGTCGACAGGCGAGCAGGGAGGTCCCGTGGAGTCCTACATGGTGGCGCGCCTTGACGAGATTGACCCATTGTGTGACGGGCGCTACCGCTACCGGCCAGTGCGGCACCACCTAGGAATCACCAGCTTTGGGGTAACCGCATGGGTGGGCGCTGCCGTGGGTGACCCGATCATCAACGAGTACGACGAGGATTCCGAGCCGACCGAGGAACTCTTCGTGGTCCTCACTGGGCGGGCGATCTTCGAGCTTGAGGGCAAGGAGGTAGAGGCGACCCCCGGCACGCTCATACGCACCCAGCCGGGCGCGCGACGGACGGCCGTCGCTGCCGAGCCGGCGACTACGATCCTGGCCTTCGGCGGCACGCCCGGGAAGGCTTACGACGCGACGGGCTGGGAGCTCTGGGCGCCGCTCAGACCGCTCTACGACGATAGTCAGCACACGGAGCTCAAGGCGCGGCTTGACGACCTGCTCACAGCTCATCCGCAGTATCCCATGCTCGCCTACAACCTCGCCTGTAGCGAGAGCCTGAGCGGCCGCACGGCCGAAGCGATTCTCCACCTCCGTAAGGCGGTGGCGGCCCCAGAGAAGTTCCGCGAAGATGCACGCGAGGACTCTGACTTCGACCCGATTCGCGCTGAGCCCTCGTTCACGGCCCTGATAGACAAGTAGATGTTCTTGCTTCGTGCGTGGCGTGGCGGAGAGTCCACGCCGGTCTGAGGCGCGCGACGAACCCGACACCCCAGGTCTGGCTTCCTAGACGCGGGCCTGAGGTTGAGGACCATATTGGCGGTTCGGAGGCTGTGGCGAACAGTGATTCGACGCAGGCGACTACCCGTCGCGCAACCCAGAGGCTTGCCTCAGCAGCCGCCAGGGTGGTTCTCCGGGCGGGTTGACATTCAACTTGGCCGGGTTTAGCATGCTGGGTTTCGGAGCCGAGGGCATGAGTCGGCGGCGGGGGTGCCGGTGGCCCCCAGTGTGGCGTTCTCCAGCTGGTGGAACCGGAATGGCGGCTCCACAACGTGGAGGATGCCAATGATGCACCTACCAAATCGCCAGTCGCTCCTCGCGGCCGCAGCGGTCGTAACGGCTCTGCCCCTCCTCGGGGTGGCAGGGTGGGCTAGTTCAAGTGCCTCGACTGGGTCGGTTGCGGTGTCGGCAGCGCCGCCCCCGGTCGTCATCGAGTTGCTGTCGCGTGGCACGGTGGCCAAGCCGTTTAAGGCTGAGTCGAAGGGCATCGAGCTGGAAACAAGACGGCCGATTGACGTCGTCAACGTCCGTCTCACCTTCGCGCCGGGTACCACCATCGACTGGCACAAGCACCCTGGGCCGGTAGTCGTCACTGTCACGTCAGGGACCCTCACCTTCATCGATGACCAGTGCACTCGCCAAAGGTACGGGCCAGGAGAGACATTCGTTGAGGACCCCACCGAACGGGCGGGCAAGGCACGTAACGCCGGTTCAACAGACGCCCAAACCATCGTTTCGTTCTACGTTCCGGTCGGGACTGAAGCCCTGACCATTCCCGTAGCTCCGCCCGCATGTGCACGATAAGGTGCAGCTTGGACGAGTAGACGTGGTGGCTCTGTTGCGTTAGTCGATCAGCCGGCATGGTTGAGCCGCTGTGGGGGGATCAGATGGCGAGTGCCAGCTCATCGAAAGCGGTCAGCAGCCGGTGATGAACCGGTGCGTGGGTGGCGATGTCGTAGTGGCCACGTTTGAGGTTCTGGACGAAGGTGTGGCCGGTCGTAAGGATCCGTGCTGATCGGAAAGTCTTGAGACCGCGCATGGGTCGAAGCCGGGCTTTGAGCCGACCATGGTCGGCCTCGACTCTGTTGTTGGCGTACTGCTCGGTGTCATGCTGGGCGGCCGGGACGAGCTCGTCAAGGGCCCGTGGGTACGCTGGTGCCCGGTCCGTGGTCACCTCCACCGGCACGGCCCCGCTGGCGAGCGCCCGGTTGAAGAAGGTCCGAGCGGCGCTCAGATCTCGTCTGGTCGACAGCCACACGTCGATGACCTGCCCGTACTGGTCGATCGCCCGGTACAGATAGGTCCACCGTCCGTTGACCTTGACGTAGGTCTCGTCGACGAACCAGCGATCACCCGGCACCTGACGTCGAGGACGTGCGGCTTC
>JBBRYB010000157.1:0-5592 GCA_038238115.1 Propionibacteriales bacterium
ACTGGGAGGCGGCCTGGCGGCAGGCGGACGGGCTGCTGGCCCCGAAGGCCCGGGTCGCGGTTGTCGACTCCACGCGCCCCAGCGGCCGCTGGCGGGTGCTCGCACCGCTGGTGCGCCTCGAGTGCCTGGTCGGCGGTGTCGACGCGGACCGCCACCCCTGGGAGAAGGTGCTGTCCTCGACCCACGACACCTCGCACCTGACGCTGCGCGGCGGACACGTGCACCTCGCGGCCGGCACGCTGCCGCCATTCGGAGGCGACGACCCGCCGACCTGAGGCGCGAGCACCGCCCGACGGCACTCTTGCATTGGGTGATCCCGCGCCGGTCTCGCCGCAAATCCTTCGGCGCGGGACGTCAACCCCGCACGTTGGGAGCCAGCCTGCGCAGATTCGAGACCGGAAACGCCGCCGTTGGGGACGGCCGCGGCACCGCAGACAGGAAGATTTGCGCTGGCGGGTTCACGCGATGGCTCAATGCAACAGCGCCCAGCCAGTTGGTAGTGCGCCCCAACTGCGTGCCATTACGAGTGGCTGACGGCGGTTCTGCGCTCTCAGGGCAGGGCTTCGAGAATGGCCGCGACCTCATCAAGGTGGTCGAGGATGTCGGGGTCCTCGGTCGCATAGCGCACTCGGAGGTGATGGTCGACGATGGCGTAGCCGACTGGTGGACCGCCGTCGGGCGGTCCAGCTATGCCGTAGGCGCGGGCGAGGGTCCCGCTGGGGTCGCTGCCGACGGGCGTGATGACGGATGAGCCGTGGGGCTCGTGGGGGAGAATGGCGACGATGTCCGCGGGGTGGACCGCTCTGCTGTCCGCGAGCGGCCCCCAACCCCGAAGTGTGTCTACGAAGGCTGGGTAGTCTCCGTCCGCGAGGAAGAACACGACGGTGCGGAAGCCCCGCGCAGGTGTGTCGTCTCCGACTTGCACTGCGCGTGGTGCGGCCGCGGGCTGCACGAGCATCCGGCGCGCTTCGCTGGGCGTGGGCAGGGCATCACCGCCAGCGCGGTGCGTGGCGGTGATGGCAATTGTGCTGCCGGCGACGATTAGCCCAGCAACGGCCAAGGTCAACAGGGCACGACTTCGGCTCACTCTTGGACCCAAGCGGGAGGTTAGCTGGCCGTCCACGTCAGGCCGTCGTCGTTGCTCGTGCTGATCCGAGCCATCTGGCCTTCCAACGTCCCGGCGTACAAGGTCCTGCCGTCCGCGGAGAAGGTGACGGCTGACGTGCCCTGAGGAATCTGAAGCGCGGCCCAGGTCCGACCGCCATCGTTGGTGAGGGCGCCACCGCGCATGCCAATCGCGACCAGGCGTTCGGTGTTGGTCGGGTCCCAAGCGACTGACATTACGCCGCCTAATCCGCCCAGCGGCTTCCACGTCTGTCCTCCGTCGCTGCTGGCAACTACCCCGTTCTGCATGTCGGGGGCGACGAGCCGGTTTGGGTCAACGGGATCTACCAGGATCGTACCCATGAATCCTTGTCCGACGGACGCGTTGCGAGATGTCCAGCTCGCGCCGGCATCGGTGCTGACCAGCAAGCCCGCTTGGGGCGACGCGAGGTAAACGGTGGCTCCAGCAGCGCCGATCGCGTGAACGTCAGTGACCGGTCCCAGGCCATCAGACTTGGTGAAGCTCAGGCTGCGTGATGTTGATTGGAACAATCCGGCATGACCGCCGACGAATATCGACTGGGAGGTCTGGGCCCAACCCATTGCGTCTGCGCCGCGCAGCGACGCAATTTGCGCTCAGTGCTTGCCACCGTCGTTGGATCTGGCTACACCATCGTGACCCCCAACGAAGAGCTGGCCATCGATCACGGTCACTGTGCGCAGATCCCCGCCAACATACGCACTTGCCTGGTTCATGGTTGGACTGGTTCCGGCGCGATCAGCGAGCCAGAAACCGCTGACAATGATGGCCGCGGCTGCCAAAGCAGCACCGACGATCACGCCTGGCCGTTGCCAGTACGGCGCCGGCCGCGACGGCGATCGTCGCCTCGTCGCGGATCTGGTAGCCGACATGGCTGCGGAGGCGCCGGTCGCCGGCCCACGGCGGGGTTTGGACATCGTGAACCGCTCCTCGAACCTGGTCATGGAAAGGCAGATGCGCTTTGGGACTCCTGCAGTCTGACGGGCACTGTTGCATTGAGCCATCGTGTGAAGGGGGCACAGCAGATCTTCCTGTCGGCTGCCTCGCGACGTGTCCCCGAGGGCGTCATAGGCCGTCGCAACCGGCACAAAGGGACGCCCTGCGGGAGGTTGGGTGCCGGCGGCCCGAAAGATTTGCGGCGGGACGCTCGCGATCGTGGGAAGGGGCACAGCAGATCTTCCTGTCGGCTGCCTCGCGCCGTGTCCCGAGGGCGCCATCAGGCCGTCGCAGTCGGCGCAAAGGGACATCTTGCGGGAGGTTAGGTGCCGGGGGGCCGCAAGATTTGCGGCGGGACGCTCGCGGGATCGCTCAATGCAACAGTGCCGTTGCAATTTGCTCTGACCGATCGCTTCGGACGACGGCGCATCTTCCTTTTCGACCTCGTCGCCTTTGCGATCTTCGGGGTGTTACAAGGCGTCGTCACCACCGCATGGCAACTGCTGGTCCTGCGCCTGTTCCTGGGCCTGGCGATCGGCGCCGAATACTCCATCGGGCCGCCGATGCTCGCGGAGTTCGCTCCCAGCAAGGGTCGCGGGCGCCGGCTGTGCAGCCTCCAGGCCTGCTGGTATATCGGCTTCCTCTTAGCGGTCCTGGTGGCCTACGGGATGGTGGCGTTGGGGATCAACTGGCGGCTGATCCTGGCCACCAGCGCGATCCCCGCCGTTGCGACGCTCCTGTTGCGGTACGGCCTTCCGGAGTCCCCGCGCTGGCTGATGAGCCAGGGACGTGAGAAGGAAGCCCACGAAATCGTCGACCAGTACCTCGGTGCAGACTACTTCGAGGACGAAGAGCTCCAGGGGGAGTCAACGAAGAAGCCCAGGTATCGGGACCTGTTCGCGCCCGAGATACGTTCACGGACAGCCTTCGTCTGCATCTTCTACACAGCTCTGGTGGCGCCCTACTTCGCCATCTTCACATTCGCCCCGCTGGTGTTCAAGTCCCTTGGAATGGTGGACCCCCGGGCCAGCGTGGTGGGGTCCAACGGGATCGCAGTGCTCGGCGCCCTCACTGGCATGTTCGTCATCGAGCGGATGGGACGGCGACGGCTGCTTATCGGGTGCTTCTGGATCATGGTGGTCACACTCGGCGTCATCGGTGCGTGGGCTGGCGCGCCGCCCGTGGTTATCGTCGGGTGCTTCGTGCTGTTCGCGTTCTTCAACGCCATCTCCGGCGACATGACCGGCGTCTACCCCAGTGAAGTCTTCCCCTCTGAGCTGCGAGCAACCGGGGTCGGACTCGCCTCCGCCGCCAGCCGCGTCGGTGCAGCCGGGGGGACGTTCCTGCTCCCGATCGGCATCACCAGCATCGGCGTGGGACCCAGCGTGTTGATCGGGGCAGCAATCGCCCTCATTGGTGCCATCGCCACCCACCTCTGGGCGCCGGAGACCACCAACCTAACGCTCACCAAGTCGCCGAAGACCCAGGCACCGAAAAGACGGGCCACGGCTGCCGCGTCAGCATGAGGTGATTGCCTAACCCCAACCGGCTCGACCCTCGGCTCCTCCTGTCAGCCTGCGGACGTCACAGGTCGCCGCCCTCTTCGAGCAGGCGACCGATCTCGCGGTGGAGCAACCCGAGCCGCGCTTCCTTGACCAGAGGCACCTGGCGGCGGCGGATCTCGGCGAGGTTGATCTCGACCGTGAGGACCTCTTCTCGCAGCTGCTCGGCCTCGCCCACGAGATTGCCCCAGGGATCGGTCACGTGGGAGCCGCCCCAGAACCGAAGCGGTCCTTCGGCGCCTACCCGATTGACGAAGACGACGTACAGCTGAAACATCCGGCCGTAGAAACGGGTGATGTCACGCCAATACTCATGCGAGTCGTAGCGATCGGGAAAGATGCTCTGTGCGCTGGCCGCTGGCACCAGCAGCACCTGGGCGCCGTCTTGGGTGGCAAGGAAGGCAAGCTGCGGCTGCCAGGCGTCGTTAAACCGTACCCATCGCGATGTTCGACTCCAGCTCCGGGGAGTAGCGGCGCAACTCCCTCCGCGTCGGCCCATCCCTTTCCAGGACATGCCACGCCCGGACCGTCTGGGGCTGGCGGCCGGAGTCCGCCCCGCTCGGTGCCGGTAGTGGTCTCGTCGCCGAGCACCAGCCGTCGATGTAGTTGCTGCGCCGGTAGGTGGGATCAGGTAGTGGTCATCCGGGTCCGCAACCGCTCGCTGAGCTCGACCTCATGCGGTAGCCGACTCAACTCCTCGGTATCGACGAGCACGCCCTGTTCCCGGAGGATCTCGGCGAGATAAGCCCAGTGGTCGGCCGCCATGTCCGTCTGGGAACGGCTGCCGTACGGCTCGTCTGGCCCGACCACCATGCGAGCGGTTGTCTCGACCACCTCGACTGACGTCCGATGCCAGATGTCAGCAGGGCCGGACACCCCAGCCTCGGGGCACTGTTGCGTTGACCGATCGGGTTGGGCGCGACACTGATCCGATGATCTCGTCTTCGACCTCCGTGTTCGCTGGCTTCTGTTTCCCTCGGGAGGTGATCTCGGTGGCCGTGCGGTGGTACCTGCGGTACGGCTTGTCCTACCGTGACGTCGAGGAACTGCTCGCCGAGCGGGGAGTGGACGTCGATCACGTCACCATCTACCGGTGGGTCCAACGCTTCACACCCGAGTTCCTGGAGGCTGCGCGTCCTCGCCGTCACGTGCCTGGTGACCGCTGGTTCGTTGACGAAACCTACGTCAAGGTCAACGGACGGTGGACGTACCTGTACCGCGCGGTCGACCAGTTTGGGCAGGTCATCGACGTGTGGCTGTCCACCAGACGCGACCTGGCCGCCGCTCGGGCGTTCTTCACCCGGGCACTCGCGACTGGATCCATCCCGGTTGAGGTGACCACGGACCGGGCACCGGCCTACCCGCGGATCCTCGACGAGCTCATCCCGACCGCCCTGCACGACACCCAGCAGTACGCCAACAACAGAGTCGAAGCAGACCACGGCCGGCTCAAAGCCAGGCTCCGACCGATGCGTGGCCTCAAGACCTTCCGGTCGGCACGCACCTTACCACCGGTCATGCGTTCATGCAGAACCTCAGACACGGCCACTATGAGATCAGCATCGACGCACCAGTCCACCGTCGAGTCCGGGCGGCGTTCGATGAACTGGCGCTCGCCATCTGACCGGCACCAGAAGGGCGCAAGCCTGACACCCGATCGGACAACGCAACAGAGCCCGCCGGAGTGACCAGCAGCGTTGTGGCCTTCTTGATGGGCGGCTGGTGTCGTCTACAGCCGGGATCCGACGTAGAGACTCACGGTGGTTCCGAATCTCTGCGAGTACTCGGTGATCAGTCGGCGAAGCGTCGGCCCTCTCTGTCAACCTTTCCTGAGACACCTTGCCTGGTAGGAATTACCGAGTGCTGAGGGCGAGATCTGGAGAGAGGTTTGATGACGGTCACGATGCCGGGGTTCCCGGTGGGTCATGCTGTGCGGGTGGAGGATGTGCC
>JBBRYB010000158.1:0-5556 GCA_038238115.1 Propionibacteriales bacterium
CTGATGGTCGACTCCGGCGCGCCTGTGCGTGAGCTGATGACGCTCGGGTTCGGCGGGTCGACGTTCGCCTTCGCCGGTCCCACGGGCCGCTTCGCCTCGGTCGAGGACCTGGCCGGGGCCAGAGTGGCGACGGCGTACCCGGGGCTGGTCCGCGCGCATCTCGAGGAACGCTCGGTCGACGGACACGTCGTACGTCTCGACGGCGCCGTGGAGACGGCGGTACGGCTCGGCGTCGCCGACGCCATCGCCGATGTCGTCTCGACCGGTGCGACCCTCGCGCGGGCTGGGCTGGAGCCCTTCGGCGACCCCGTGATGCGCTCCGAGGCGGTGCTCATCGGCCGCGCCGAGGCAGCCGCGCCTCCCGACCTCGACGTGTTCCAGCGCCGGCTGCAGGGCGTGCTGGTGGCTCGTCGCTACGTCATGCTGGACTACGACGTGCCCGGGTCGTACGTCGACGCGGCGTGCGAGATCACGCCGGGGATCGAGTCGCCGACCGTGTCTCCGCTGCAGCGCGAGGGCTGGTACGCCGTGCGGGCCATGGTCCCGACCGCGGACGCGCAGTCCGTGATGGACCGCCTGTACGACGTGGGTGCCCGCGGCATCCTCGTCACCACCATCCACGCCTGCCGCCTCTAGGCGAGACGGGAGACGCCCGTCGTTGCGTGCTCGCTCGAAGGACCGGGACTCAAGATGATCCTCCGTTCGCGGAGTTGCTCGCCCAGACCAAACCCATCGGTCGCACTCATCGGCCCATCCGGAGACGTCGCATCGGCGCTGGCAGCGCTGTCCTTGGGAGCCGGCGTCCCCGTGCTGATCACTTGCTCAGCGGCGCTGAGCTTGCGGATCGCCACACCAAGAACCCGGTCGGGTTCTGCGGCGGCTGCCTCGGCGTACACCGATGGGTCGTGCTGTCCGTCGTCGCCGACGAGCAGCCAGCGGACGTCAGGCAGATCCGTGAACAGTCGGCGCAGCTGCTCCAGCTTGTGCTCCTGCCCGGAGCGGAACCAGCCTGTCTGAGTGGGTCCCCAGTCCGTGAGAAGTAGCGGTCCCGGCGGATAGCCATGACGGCTAAGGAAGCCACCCAGTGCCGCAGCGGTGTTCCAGGCGCCCGTGGACAGGTAGACCACAAAGATGTCGGGCTGGGCAGCAAGGATCTCGGCGTACAGCTCCGCCATGCCAGGCACGGGTTGACGTGCGCTCTCCCTGAGGACAAAGGCGTTGCGCAACGCCATCACTAGCCGTGCGACCAGTTTCCGGGTCGATCACGCAGTCACCGTTGGCGATGCGGCGTACGTCGCTGGCAAACGCGTCCAGGTCGGAGACACGATCCTTGAGCAGGTACCCGACGCCGCCCTGGAACTCGGTGATCAGCCGCATGGCGACGGTGGTCTCGACGTGCTGCGAGAGCAGGAGGAGACCGACGTCGGGGGCCATCTTCCGAATCGCGAACGCCGCCTCGGTACCTTCGTCGGAGTGCCCCGGGGGCATCCGGATGTCGATGATGGCCACCTCCGGAGGGTCTCTGCGGACGAGGTCGAGCAGCTCTGCCGCATTCGAGGCCTGGCCGGCGACCTCGATGCCCGCCTCGCTCAGGATCCGTGCCAACCCCTCCCGGAACAGCACCGCGTCGTCGGCGAGGATCACTCGCACGGGATCTCCGCACCCAGGCGCGTGCCGCCCCCGGCCGGGCTGTGCACCGCGAACGCTCCATTGAGCGTCGCCAGGCGGTCAGCAAGTCCCTGCAAGCCGCTGCCCCAATGGTCGTCTGCCCCACCACGACCGTTGTCAGTCACATCGATCCGCAGACGGCCATCGTGGCAGGCTGCTTGCACCACGATGCTCGACGCGTCCGAGTGCTTGGCAGCGTTCGTCAGTGCCTCGCTCACAACGAAGTAGGAAGCGGCCTCCACGTCCTGGGGAAGACGCAGGGCGAGACAGACCTCGACCTGCACGGGTATCGGCGAGCGCTCCGCGAGAAATCCCACGCCGGCCTCGAGCCCCTCCTGGGTCAGGATGGCCGGATGGATGCCTCTGGCCATCTCGCGAAGCTCGGCCAATGCCAGGGCGAGCTGGTTTCGGGATTCCGCAACCCTGGCTGCCAGATCTCGGTCGCCGGCAGCCGCGGCACCCGTGGAAACTGCCTGCAGGCTCAACGCGAGGGTGACCAGTCGCTGCTGCGCGCCATCGTGCAGATTGCGCTCGATGCGTCGGCTGGCCTCGTCCTGGGCGGCCACGATGCGCCTGGCCGCGGCCCGCAGCTCGGCGGCGTGCGCCGAGATCTGCTGGAGGCGGGCCTGCAACTCCACCCCGAGACCGACGTTGTCGATCACGAGCCCGGCCTGGGCGACGAGATCACCGAGCAACCGGCCCTCAGACGCGGACAGTGCCTCGCCGGGTGCTTTCGTGAGCGTGACGGCGCCGCGAAGGGTTCCCTGGTGCACGATGGCACGGACGTGGGCTCGCCCTCCATGGTCCAAGGAGGCAAGCGCCCTCGGCGCCGTCGCCAGTTGCGCGTCCAGACCGGCCCCGGGTAGCCACGACGCCACCCCCACCAGATCCTCGCCCGAGCCGACCCACAGCGTCACCTCCGCGGCGCCCACCCCCTCGGCGACGGTAGGCGAGACCGGTGAGCAGGTCGGAGCGCCCACGCCCGGCGCTGAGCTGGCTCGAGAGCCGGGACAACGCCTCGTAGGGAGTGGGCCTGGCGCCGTACACGAGCCGGTCGGCGGCTCGCTGCACGCGTCGGCGGACCGGCTCGAAGGCCACCGCGACGATGGCCGTCGCGAACAGGGACAGCACCGGGTCGGGGTTATGCGAGGCTCCCACCAGGCGTCCGACACCGACGACAAGTGCGACGTACCCCGCCGTGATGACCCCGGCCATCGCACCGATCACCAGCGTCTTGTTGATCACCACGTCGATGTCATAGAGGCGGTACTTGACGATGGCCACCCCGGCGGCAATGGGCACGACGGGCACGGCCAAGACGCCGAGGATGGGCGAGCCGAAGACGATGAGCCCCAGGGCCATGGCCACGGCGCCCATCGTGACGGCGTAGGCGAACCACTTCAGCTGGCGCGCCTCGTCGCCCTGCGCGTGCCGAAGACGCACCAGCACGCACCCAACCCAGACGAACTGGAAGAGGATGTACGACGTCGGACCCAGCACGTTCCACAACCGCTGTGCCGTGCCGTAACCGCCCACGTGAAGGGGATACGGCACCGCGAGGGCGTCATCGGCGTACTCGACGGGCCACAACGCCGAGGCGAACGACAGCAACACCCCGGTCAGCACCATCGCCACGACCACCGCCCGCCACGCGCGCGAAGGCAGCCGCCCGTCGGGAAAAGACATCATCGTGACGGCGGCCAGCACCAGGACCAGCGCCAGCGGCCACACGCCCAGCCACAGCACCCAGGTGGCGGCGGGCAGGCTGTCGCGCCCATGGTTGCCGGCGTACAGCCCGTACTGACGTCCGAAGAACATCACCGCGTGAGCGACACCCGCGGCGATAAACAGCCAACCCTCGCGATGGCCGGGGCGCAACCTGAGGACGAACACCCCCACGGCCGTGAACGCCGCGGCAATGAGTCCGTTGTGGAGATTGGCCAGGTGGACGCCGAGGCTGAATCCGCCAGCCACGAGGAAGGCGGACGTCAGGCCCAGGCCATAGCCGGCGACGACGACGCCGGGCCGGGTCGTCATTGCCGAGCGACCACGTCGGCCAAGGACTGGGCCGACAGTTCTGCCTTGCTGATGAACCCGGCCGCCCCACTGCGACCGACAAGCCCGCCGTAGTCAGCCGCCTCACGAGTGGAGATCAACACGATGGTCGCGCCCGGGTGGATGGCGTCAAGCTGGGCGATCAGCGAGAAGCCGTCCACGTCAGGCAGCTGTACATCGAGCAGCACCACATCGGGGCGTAGCGCCGACACGGCAGCGAGGGCTGAGCGGCCGTCCGGGCACGATCCCACGACCTCGTAGCCTGACGCGCTCAGCAGCTCGGCGGCCTGGGCGCGGAAGCCGGCGTGGTCATCGACGATGACAGCGGTCCGTTCCACACACTGCAGGATCCCACAATGTCCCCGCCCGGACTTGAGGGCTAGCCCTGAGGAACCTCGAGCGCCTGCCCTGATGAATAACAAGCGCAGCGCTGCCTACGTTGACTTCAGGGCTCCGTCGAACGAGACGGCACGCACAGTCGCTGTGAAGTCCGCCGACACTAGGAAACCGCCATGTCAACCGAGCAGATGGCTGCACGACAGGCCCACTCCAGTCGCACGAGCGCGTTAGTCGCGTGGGGGCTGCTGGCCGGCGGGGTGTTCTTCTTCCTAGGCGGGGCGATGCACCCCAAGGAGGATGCGCCCGGTGTCAGCCGCCACGAGGTCCTGCGGCTGATGTTCGTCGACCCACTCTGGTACCCCGCCCACTCGCTGATCCTGCTCGGAAACGTCCTCATCGCCGCGTCTCTAGTCGCGATCGTGCGAGGGCACACTCTTGCCGCCGTCCCTCGCGCGCAGAGGGCCGGGGTCATCGCGGTGGTCGGCGCCGTGCTGGGAGCGCTCGGAGCAGTGGTGCACCTGCTCGCAGCACTCGACGCCGACAATATTGCCGCCCGGGCCGCTACCCCATTCACCGACCTGATGGGCCCCGTGGAAACCCTGTCCGTCCCCGCCTTCGGCTTCGGCATCGCGTTCCTCGCGGTGATCGGATCGCTGACCAAAACCCTGGGTAACCGAGTGACCGCTGTGCTCGGCGTCGTCGGCGGCGTGGCGTACGGACTTGCCGGCGCAACGATCATGTTCACCGACCGGCTCGACTTCTTGTTCCCCGCCGCCAGTGGCATCGGGCTCTGGACTGGGGCGGCAGGAATCGGGCTGCTTCGAACATCCGGCATCGACGAGGACAACCGATCGTGAAGAAGCATCTGAGACTGCCACAGCCAGCCGCCGGCGAGGCAGGTGTCCGGGTGACGAGCCACGGCCTGCGTCACTTCGCGGTGAAGCAGGTGCAGGCCTCCTCGTCACTCGTCGGCGGTGATCGCGCTGCGTACCTACGCGCACCTCCTCCCGGCGACGAGGACCGCACCAGGAACGTGCTCGACGCCGCGCTCAGTCCGCCGTTGGCGGACGCTTCGCAACGCCTACGACCTTGAGAGACCAGTGTGCCAAGCCAGCAGGCCCATATGTCGTACAACTAGGCGAGGAGTCAGCGATGGCCGTCACTGCAAGCGAGGCAGCAAGAACTTGTGTCGTTTGATCGAACAGGTCAACGACGACCGCACCCCGGTCGAGATCACCTCCCGGCGGGGAGACGCCGTCCTGCTCTCGCGGGCGGACTACGACGCGCTGGAGGAGACCGCGCACCTGCTGCGGGTGCCGGCGAACGCCAAACGCCTGATTGAGAGCCTGACGCAGGCGCGAACCGGTCAGCGTGAAGAGCACGACCTGACGCGGTGAGACTGGTCTTCACACCCCACGGCTGGAGCGGTTACACGTATTTGCTCGGAGCTGACCGCGTGACACTTAAACGGATAAGCCGCCTGATCGATGACGC
>JBBRYB010000159.1:0-5509 GCA_038238115.1 Propionibacteriales bacterium
AGGCGTCGGTGACGTGTCGCCTCCCGATGTAGAACCGCTCGCCGGGCAGCCCGGACGAGCTCGAAGCCTGCGACCCGTAGTCGAGACGGCCGAAGAACAACGGCACCTCAGGGTCGTCCTCGAGTGCCTTCATCCGCTGGTGAAGCGTGTACCTGAGGAACTCGGCGTTCACCCGGTCGGCGCTCATGATCTCCATGCTGGCGGTGCGTTCACGCATCCGAACGAGGGCGGCTCGGGACTCGGCCAGGTGGCGTTGCTCGTTCGCAAGTTCGGGGCGTGCGGAATCCCCGGGATCGGCTGGGGGCATCCCCCGACACTAGCCGGACCGCCATGGCCGTGCCGACTCAAATGTCGAGGATGCCGTCGCGAGCCCTGTCAGCCGGGGGTAGGCCACCTCCGGCAAGGGTTTCGTCAAGGTGAACCTCGGCGTACTCGGGTTTCTGGATGCGCCCGAGCTCGTCGAAGAGCCGGATGCTGTGTCGCACGGTCAGCCCGGGATGGGTGTACCAGGTGAAGGTCCATTCGAGCACGGTGTCCGGCCAGTCTCCGACGAGTCGGGTGCGGAGGTTGCGCATGTCGGGCTGGCCTGAGCCGCCCGCCACCTCTTCGAGGTAGGCACCGTAGACATCTTGGTGGGCAGACAGCACCTGTTGCAGGTACGAGTCGGTGTCCAACGGCCGGGGCACCAGTGGCCAGCAGTGACCGGTGATGTCCAGTGCGTCGGCGGCCAGTAGCACGGTGACCTCGTCCGGTGGGGCGCCCAAGGCGAGCACATCGATCAGTGGAGCGGCGTTGCGCGGGACGACCCGTTCATGCTCGGCAGTGACGACCGGTCGCCCGCCGGCCGATGCGGCAGACCGGAGACTCCGGGTCCCGATGTCCCACTGCGCGGCCCAGGGGCGCGCCGCGGAAGCGGCCTCGTGGTCGAACCGGTGAAACGTGGGAGGTCCCGGCTGGCTCTCCTCGACCGCCGCCCACCCGGGTGGCATCCCATGAGAGTCGATGCCGATGAAGTTCGGGATGTCTGCGTCGCGTGGGAGGCGGAGCCAGCGGGTCGCGCGGATAACCTCGGAGGTGTCGGTACCGAGGCGGCGGCGCCGACCTGACTCGTCGTCCACCTCCACCTCCACCAGCAGCGCATCGTCAGCGGCGTGGAGGGATCGGACCGGATGGTTGACCCGGACCGATGTCGTGTCACCATCCGCACCGACCCTGAGGAGCCTGCTCGGGTTCGCTTCCTCCATCTCGCGAGGCGGCACCGCGGCGGCACCATGGTCGAGCACCTGCCTTGCGGGTCGCGGTCCGCACCAGGCCACTCCGGGGTGGCACGCCCAGAGAAGCAGGTCGTCGGTCCAGGTCGCCGACGCGATCCCGTCGAGGGTTAGCCGGACCAAGGGGCCGATTCCACTCTCCTTCGTCCAGATCGAGAATCCGTCGCCCAGCACCTGACGGGCCGGCCACCCGCCCCGTGCCGCAGGCGGCGCGACGTCGAACCACGACACGACCTGCCGCACATCGCCGGACGGGGGGTCGAGAACTGCCGCGACGGGCTGCACAATGTCGACCACCCAGAGGCCCGACTCCAGCTCGATCAGATCACCAGCGGTCAGAAGCCGCGTGGTCAAGGCGTCGCCACCGACGGGAACATCTCATTGAGCACCGCAGAAGCCTTCCATTGAGGGCGAAAAGCAACAACTTGGAGCGGGAGAAGTTCCCTGGTGTCCCGGGAGCCGGCCCGATCGGTCGTACGACGACCGCGAGAAACCCTGGAGGAGACAACAACCCATCGCCTAAAGAGGCACCCCATGTCCCAGCTCACCCATCCCGTCACCCCACCCGATCGAGACCGACGAACCAGAGACGCGCAGCCCGGGTCTCCGCCATCTTGTGGCGCGTGGCCGGCGGCCTCGCGATCGCGCACGGCGTGCTGCTCCTCGCCGGCTTCAGCCAGGAGGTCGCAGTCCAGCACGGCGACAGCTTGGCCACGCTCGCCGAGCTGCCGGTCCGAGACCGAACTCAGGCGGCTCTACGGATGCGGGGACTGTGAGCTCAGCTAACCAAGCGGCAGCAGTCCGACCGGTGAAACCTGCTGGCCGCCCTTCCAGACCGCCAAGACCCGTGAGGAGGTCGCTGACATCACCGAGTGGGTCCTCTCCGGGCTCTGCTGTGAGCAGCACCAGGTCCGCCTGCTTGCCTAGTCTGATCTCGCCGACGTCCAGGTCGAGCAGACGACCTGCGTCGTACGTCGCGGCGCGCACGGCGCCGGCAGCGCCGAGACCAGCGACCGCAAGGTAGCCGATCTCCTTCAGCGTCTCGGCGTAAGGGCTCATCGGGCAGTCGGTGCCCATGGCGATCGGAACACCAGCGTCGAGGGCCATCCGCACGGACGCTTGATGGGCCTGCACGAGCTCGGCATCCGGCGTCGCCTCGCCCATCGTCACCGACAGTGTGGGCACCAGCCACGTCCCGCGTTCCGCCATGACAGCGACCGCCGCCTCGTCCAAGTGGATGCCGTGCTCGATCGAGCGGACGCCGGCGCGCGCCGCCGCCTCCGCTGCCCGCGCCCCATGCGCATGGGCCATGACATGGCGGCCGCCGCGACGGTCGGCTTCCTCGACCAGGGCCACGGTCTCCTCGTCGGTTACCTCCTGGTGGAGGGCATTCGGACCCATTATCGAGCCCGTGGAGGCGAGCTTGAGCCAGTCCGCGCCCGCCTGCAACATGCGCCGGGCCGCCGCGCGAGCCTGGTCGGGCCCATCGAAGACGGAGTTCGGCATCGACGGGTCGTCGAAGAGCTCGACCCCTCCCAGCGAGGGCGACCAGTGGTCACCGATGCCTCCGGTTGTCGACAGCTGGCGCAGTGAGACGAGCAAACGGGGCCCGGCGACCCAACCTCGGGCGACCGCCTCACGCAAGGCCGCATCGGCTCCCCAGGCGTCACGAACAGTGGTGACGCCGAGGTCGAGGAGGGTGCGAAGTGTCGCTACGGCGCGCAGGTGCCGAAAACCGCGAGGGGCCTCCATCACATCTTCGAAGCTGAGCGCCACGTGGCTATGACAGTCGATGAACCCCGGAAGCAGCAGAGCGCCGGTGCAGTCGACGACTTGGTCGGCGTCACCGTCAGTTCCTACCTCACCGATGACGCCGTCCTCGACGAGTACGTCAGTGCGCGAGGCGACCCCTTCCCGCGAGTGCCACACGTGCCCGTTGGCGAACAGCTTGCGCATCGTTTCACCCTTGCTCCCCTGCCGAATGATGTCACGGCTCCCCGAGACGCGCGCTCACAAGCGTTGCCATGGGTTCGGTTGCGGCATCCGTCCCACCATGGCCGCGTCGCCGTCCGGGCACCCGGAGCGGGGGGGTATGGTGCGAGCCGAGACGAGACCGTGCACGAGGAGGAGGGGAGTCATGTCCCAAAAAGTACGGCCCACCGAGACTGACCGCTCGACGGCGATGGCCGTTGAGGAGAAGAAGAAGCTGGTAAAGAGCTTTCGCCGTTTTGACATGCTCTTCTTCACGGTGTGCGCCCTTGTGGGTCTGGACACGCTAGGGCAGGTGTCGGGCTTCGGTGCACAGACGTTTACCTGGCTCATTGTGCTGGCCGTCTTCTTTGTGCTGCCGTACGCGCTGGTGATGGCGGAGCTCGGGAGTACCTTCACCCAGGAGGGCGGTCCTTACGAGTGGATGAAGATGTGCTGGGGACGGTGCCTCGCGGGCATCGGTGCTGTCTTGTACTGGGTGACCAACCCTCTCTGGGTGGGCGGCACACTCGCGTTCATCTCCACAGCGGCCTGGAGCAGCAACATCTCTCCGATCGGGAACGGGACCGTCGGGGACTACGTCTTCAAGCTGATCTTCATCTGGGTGAGCATCGGCGTCGCCGTGGTGTCGCTTCGGCGCGGCAAGTGGATCCCCAACCTGGGAGCAATGGTCCGAGTGGTGGTGCTCGGGTTCTTCTCACTCACGATCGTTCTCTATGCTTTCCAGCACGGCATCCACGGCTACTCCCTTGACCAGTTCGGACCCAGCACACCGGTTTT
Source organism: Propionibacteriales bacterium (assembly GCA_038238115.1). Lineage (GTDB taxonomy): Bacteria > Actinomycetota > Actinomycetes > Propionibacteriales > Nocardioidaceae > JBBRYB01. The sequence continues at coordinate 4,041 of JBBRYB010000159.1, forward strand.
CCTGGGCCTCGTTCCCCTTCTGTTGTTCAACTACGTCGGGTTCGAGCTGCAGAACGGCGCGGCAGAGGAGATGATCGACCCGCAGAAGGACGTTCCGCGGTCCGTGGCCGTCAGTGCGGTGATAACGGTCGCCCTGTATTCCATCCCGATCTTCGGCATCCTCGAGGTCCTGCCGGTCAGCAGGATCAGCGGCATCGGAGGCTTCCTGGACGCCGTCCATACCACCTTTAGCGTCTACGGTGGAGCGCAGAACGTTCTCGTTGACCTGATGGCCCTTGGCTTCATCTTCGCGCTGGTCACTTCGGGAAGCGTCTGGATGATGGGTTCGGACCGTATCCAGGCAGTCGCCGCGTACGACGGGGCGTTCATCGGCTGGTTCGGCCGCTTCAACCGCTACTTCGGCACCCCGGTCCGTGTCAACGTGATGTCCGGGATCGTGGCGACCCTTTTCATGATCGCCGCTGAGCAGCTCTCCACAGGTTCCAACGCAAGCACCTTCACGGTGGTGCTCTACCTGGCTACCTCGACGACGCTCTTGTCGTACCTGCTCATCTTCCCCACGGTGATCAAGCTTCGCTACAGCCACCCCGACATTCGTCGGCCCTACCGGCTGCCAGGAGGCACCGTTGGCGTCTGGGTTGCCGGCGTCCTTTGCACCGCCTGGATGGTGCTCGGCTCGTGGGTGGCTGTTTTTCCGGGCACCATCGAGACTCATATCTTCGGCCTCCACTACAGCGTCCAAAGCGCCTATGGCGTCTCACGCACGCGCTTTGAAGTCTTCACGCTCGGCACACTTGGGGTGATTATCGCCGTCGCTGTCATCGGCTACCTTCTCGGCGCTCCGGTGCGCAACCGCACTGCTGACCGGTCCCTGGAGCCGGCCGGACAGCCCCTGGAGCATGCATAGGACCCCAGCGTCCATCCCGCTCGCAACGGCGACGCGCTTACCCCGGCTCCGCGCGCGACAGGGGAGATCGCATTCGCCACGCGTCGGTCACCAGCTCCCTGAGGCGGTCGAGGTCCACCTCGGCCAGGCGCAGCATTACCACCGGCCAGCCGTCGTAGCTGGGAGTGGTGAAGAAGATGTCGGGTTCGCCGAGCAGAAGCGCCTGCTTCTCGGCCTCGTCGCCGACGAACAGCACCGCGATGTCGGTCCGGATGAGTCGCCGCTTGCCCGGCCTTCGCTCGGGGTACGACCACACGATCCCTTTGCCTGCCGCCCGGAAGTCGAAGCCGTCGCTCTCGATCTCCACCACCTGAGGCAGGCTCAGTGCCAGCCTGCGTACGTCGTTGTCGTCAGCCATCGCAACTGCGGATAAATCGGATCACGAGCACAGGAACAGGCTAGGCGCCAGGATCGCATCACCACGTGCCGCTTCGCTACTGCGCGACCTTCGCGGGTGGCTGCTTCTGCGAGTAGAGGAGGGTCAGCCGGTCGAGCAGGTTCTCCAGGGACTCCTCGAACTCGG
>JBBRYB010000160.1:0-5442 GCA_038238115.1 Propionibacteriales bacterium
GGCACTGTTGCGTTGAGCGATCCCCCGAGCCCCTCGCCGAAAATCCTTCGGCCCGGGGTGGTCATCTCCTGCGACGCGCCTCTTTTGTCCGACTTTGGCGACCCGGGAGTGACGTTTGGGACTGTTCGGGGGCCGGCCAACAGGAAGATCTGCTGCGCGGTGGTCAGACGAAAGGCTTAATGCAACAGTGCCCGCCGGTGAGCTGCGCGCTCGCGCGTATCCACTTCGCTGGCCGCACGCTCCGGCTACGGACTGTTCCGCTGTCTCTCAACATCATCCGCGTCGACGAACGCTTCCCGCATGCGCGCGTCACATCGAGGGTCGGCGACCGCACAACACGACTGGACCTTCACGCGGCCGGTGATGGCGCCCACCACAAGGAAGACGACAAAAGCCACCACCGGGATCGTGAACAACCAAGCCATGTCACCCTCCTCGCACGGTGCGCAGGTCCTGTGGCGACAGGCTGTCCGCATCCGTACTACATTGCTGCGACGCCTCGACCGAGTCAACACGAGAACCAGCGCGAGAAGCAGCGCTGCCAGAGCCCGGCGCCTGTCGCAAGCACCGACTCGGCCGTCGCCGTGGACCCCACCCGGGACGCACCGTCCTACGCATGCCGGGCGGCCAGCAACCACGAAGCCACGAACGCCACGAGCACACCACCCGGCACGCTCACGACCGTAGCAGCGACCAGCAGTGGTGCGAGAGGGTAGGTGGTGGTCGGGTTCAGCGACGCGAGGACCACCCACACGACCGCTGTAGCCACGCTCCACCACGCACCGCGAAGACCCGCATGCCACCACCCTGCTACCGGCAGCGGGCCGGTCCCTAGCGCGGTGGAAACGGAGTTCGGGTTGCCGTCACCGGCGGCCAACACCTCCCGAACGGTCGGGTCCACCATCGCTGTATCCGCACGAACACAGTAGGCACGGTCTCGTTCCCGCGCGCCACCGAACGCACCCGGGCGGCCGCAGCTGGCTCCTCCCAGATGTTGACCGCGACGTCGTCGAAGCCCGCCCGGTCCAGACCGCACCGCAGAGCACGACAAAACCCGCAACCCCGCCGCCAGTACACCGCCACGCCGGGCCGGGCAGCGGCGTCGCCGCGTTGGATCTCCCGGGAGGCCTGGTTCTCCAGGGCGCCGCGGCGCCACGAGCCGGATTCACGAGGCAAGCCCCTCGCCGGTGGAGCGATCGGACGGGTCACCGGCGGGGATGACTTGGACCCCGTGCCAGAACGCGACGCGGCCCTTGACCCTACGAGCCAGGAACGACGGCCGCGGGTAGTACCAGGCAGCGTCGGGACTCGTGGCGCCGTCAACATCGACGGTGTAGTACGACGCCAGGCCCTTCCACGGGCACACAGTGTGCGAGCCGGACTGCCGGAAGAACTCCTCGCGCAACGAGTCCAGCGGGAAGTAGCGGTTCCCCTCGACCACGACCGCCTCGTCGCTCTCAGCGATCACCGTGCCGTTGAACACTGCCCGCATCCTCATGGGGCCTTCTCCTCACCGCGGCGCGAATAATTCTGGGAACCTCAGGTAGTGCCGGTTCCCGGGCGTACCCCGATGCTGCGGCGCACAGACCGCCGTTGCATGCGACGCTGTCACCTCCCGTTGTCGACCCCGGACGGAGCACTTGTCAATACTTTCATGAGGGTCCGACAGGAGTGGGGCACATCCCGGTTCCTCGGCGTGCGGCTAGGTCGAGTTGACACAGCCACACGACGAGCGCAGCCGAGGCCACCCCGGCGACAAGAATGCTCCTCGCCACTTCAAACCGAGTCCGAGCAACATACAAGTGGGCGATACTGGGTTCGAGCCAGTAGCGCTCGAAGCGTCAACGTCGCCGGGTTCCAGCCGCCTCAGGGCTTTTGACGCTGATCGATCCAGGCCTGTATTTCGGTGCGTAGCCATAGGCGCGCACGTCGCGGGCCACGCTCAAAGATTGGCCGTGGCATCTCGGCGTGCCGACGCTGGTACAAGTACACAGAGTTCGGATGCGACAGGCCCATTAAGGTCGCGACCTCATGGGCATCAACAAGATCGTCGGCGTCGATCAGTCGTCCCATGGCGCCGACAATATGAGGGAGCGCCGACGAATGACGCCAATGCCTCAGGTGTGTCGGGACGTTTGATCTACTCCCTCAACCATGTCTACACTCGTAGACATGGTTGAGGACGACGATGCTCTCCGAAGAGCTGAAGACATCCTCAGTCAGGCTTGGTCCGGCGACGTGGATTCGACGTCGGCCCTGCAACCTAGCTCTGCAGATCGATACCTACGCATCGCCAAGATCTTTGTTCGCTACGCCCGCTCGCGGGGAGCGTCCGACTTAAACTGTCTGACCCCAGCTGTCTGCGAAGGCTTCATCACGGCGACATCACGAGCCGGGTTGGCACCCAGCCGAGCAACTAGTCGCTTGCGACTCGCTGCGCTGCGTGGCGCCTTCACGGTCTGGCAGTGCGTTGGGCTCACTGGACATGACCCGACCGTCGGTATGCGCGTCCCAAGTGGAGGGGTCGCGCGCCAGGGACCCTGCCCCCTAACGCCTGTCGAGGCGAGACGACTGGGGCAGTTCGGAAGAGTGTCCCCTACGGACACACTGCGTCCCGTGGCGGTGGCGCTGGCCATGGCTGGCGCTTCCCATGTCGAGCTAGCAAGCGCTGTGGTGGCTGACTTGAATTCCTCCGCGAAAAAGATCTGGATCGGGCGCGCACTCTGTACATCTCGCTGCGTCGAGCTCGACTCGACTTCTCAACACGCCCTCGCACTGCGGGTCGCAGCTCAACGACAGGTTTGGCGTGGTCGTGGTCAACCATGGGATCCCGCACTCGTGCCGTTGGCAATGCACCGGCCGCTGTCAACGTACCCAGCGAGCAGTGTCGCACCGACCGTGTCGATGAACCTGTCACGGGCTCTCGTTCGGGCAGGGATCGTTAGGCCTGCGGTGCGACCGCGTTCACTGCGGGAGTACGCGGCCAACCGGACCTACGCGATCACCCGACGGGTCGAGGATGTGGCAGCCCAGCTTGGGCTGTTATCGCTGGACACCGCCGCCCGATTCATCGATCCAGGCTGGCAAGACAGTTGGGCCGAGGCTGTTCGGCGGAACGCAGATGGGTAGGCGTCGGCAGCGGCCACCCGCGACCGCGCCGGTTCGCCGTCTGCGCGGGAGGCGCCGCGAAGCCGCGGAGGATCGGGCTGAAGTCGCTCTGGTGCGTCAGACTGACCGGCAACGCCGCTCCACCGCAGGCAGCGCCCTTGCCCGGGTCCGAGCAATCGCCTCCGATCCACACCTGCACGCAGCCGCGGCCACGGTCACCGAGGCGAACAGACGTGACTACCGCATCGGTGGTCGGCCGATGCGGTATCCGGACTGGTGCCTGATGCTCTTCGGTGCCTCGATCCGGATCTTCGGGTCGGCGTCGGCAACAGCACGAGCGTTCGCGGACCCGGTGGTATGGAACGACGCCGTCCGCGCTGCGGCCACCATCCTCGGCCAGGCGCAGGTCGCCGATATACCGGCGACGGGTCCGAACCGTGACCATTGGGCTTACTTCCTGAAGCGGCGCGTCACCCCCGAAGTGCTGGTCGCCCTGGTGGCGTTGCAGCGAGACCTCGCAATCCGACGCGCCCACGAAATCGGCCTGTTGAACGCCACCGACCTGCACTCCCCCGGCGGATACCGCCGCGACCATGTCGTCGGCATCGACGGGAAAGTCTTCAACAGTCCCGTCCGCACCCTCGACCAAACTCGCACCAACCGGGCCACCGGTGAGATCAGACCAGTACGCCAAGACCCCGCCCGGCAACGCTACGGCGAGGCAGGTCAAGAAGGCATCGTCTGGGGCACCAAGTTCGCCATCGCCTCCGTACGCTCCCCACTGGCCAACCACCGCGTCATCCTCGGCATCTCCCACTTCCACACCGACACCAAAGGCGGCGAAGGCCGAGTGTTCGTCGACCTCGCCCACGACCTCGCGGCACGCAGCGCCGGCATCCACGCCTTCACCGCCGACGGCGCCTGGCGCGGCACCCACCTCAACCAGATCCAGACCAGAACCGGCTGCGCCGTCATCACCCCCGGCCGACGCCTCACCTCCACCCGCGGCGGCATCGTCATCGACGACCACGGACACGCCGCAAAACCCCTCCCCTGGAGCAAACGCCGCCAAGCCCGAGAGGCCGACTGCGGCGGACACCAACTCTGGGCCGCCGCCGGAACCCTCTACGAACAGACCATCACCGCCGACGGCGGCTCGACCTACACCGAGCTCACCCGACATCAGACCAAACGCGACACCACCCGCCGCAAAGACGGCACCGTCCGGCACCAGTTCTACGCCCGCTACACACTGCGCTGCCCCGGCCACGCCGACCACGACTGGTGGGAACCCCTCCTCCCCGTCACCGACGACCAGACCACGAAGTTCAACCGATGCGAATACCTCCGCATCCTGCCCACCAGCAGCCCCCGCCACAAACAGCTCTACGGCATGAGACAAGACACCGAAAGCCTCAACGCCCAACTCGAACGCGCCTTCTACGGCCAACGCCTACCCGCCTGGGGCGTCCACAACCAAACCACCGTCGTCCTCCTCGCCACCCTCGCCGAAAACGCCTGGGCCAGACACACCTGGCACGCCTACACCAGGCGCGTAGACCCCCCCAACGCCTCAGCCGCCTGACGCCGCTCGCACCAACCCTAGAAGAAGACGGCACGCCGGCACGCACTCCATCCAGCACAACCTCAAGAGACCGCTGGCACCTCCGCGACAAAATCACCCGCCCTGTGGCCGAGCCGCCCACGAGTAGACTCCTCATCGGTCCGCCAAGCGACCATCCAATGGAACATGGCAGGTTTTCCACAGGCAACTCCGCACGTCCCGCCCTCGTAGCTCAGGGGATAGAGCAACGGTTTCCTAAACCGTGTGCCGCAGGTTCGAATCCTGCCGAGGGCGCCGCACGACGTCGCGAGACGCTCGACGTACGAACACTCCCTTGGGAATCGACGGCGTACGACGTGGGAATGGTCGCATCTGTTCGTTCGATGCCAGATCTGCGCGCGCGGCTGTTCGGAGGTATTGTCGCCGTCGATCTAGTTTCTGCTTCCCAGGTAACCGGCGCTGAGGAGGCAGCGGATGACCACCGAATCCAAGGAGCGGGAACCCCAGGGTGAGGGCGTGCTGGCGGGCCTTGACTCTCAGGTCACGACCTCTTTCTACTGGTATCTCTCGGTGCTGGCATGTATCGGCGGGTTCTTGTTCGGCTACGACACCGCCGTCATCGGCTCGGTGTTGGACTTCATTCCGTACGACCTGGGAAGCATCGCGACCGGGTATCTCGTCGCCGGCGCCTCGAACGGAGCCGCCGTCGCACCGCTCGCAGCGGGGACGTACACCGAAAAGTTCGGCCGCAAGTCCCTCCAGATCATCGA
>JBBRYB010000161.1:0-5291 GCA_038238115.1 Propionibacteriales bacterium
CAGAGAGAACGTCCTCCGCGTCCTGCGGACTACCAAGGAAGCGTGAACAGAACCGGTAGACCCGCTGCGCGTGCTTGTCGAACAGCAGACCCCACGCGTCGAGGTCTCCGGCTCTCATCCGGTTCCACAAGGTGACATCTGCGGCTTCTCCCACCACACTCCTCCTATACCCGCCGACCGGTTCCGGGTTCCCAGCTCCGGGGGGCGCCGGCAGGCTTTGCGGCCACAGCTGGATTCACTTTGTGGACCGCGTGAGCCCTGAGGGTCGTCGCGCCGTCAGGGGTCGAGCGGACACGCGCCGCTGGCAGAACTGTTTTCGGAGTAGAGCCCGGTCGCTCCACCGCGGATTTGCATACAGAACGTATTGCTGAAGCCGAAGAAGTCCGCCCTGTAGTAGCGGGTCGACCGGACCTCCCAACCCACGTTCAGGTGCGCAGACCCCTGGACCGAACAGCTGGCTCCATGGTGACCAGCGCAGCCGACGTTGCTTTGATTCCACGACGTGATGCGGCCACCAGACCCACACCAGTTCAGCTGCATCCATGAGTCACCGTCGTGAATCCACATGTCGTACCAACACTTGTACCACTAGTGATACCAACACCCCGACGGCGTACTGCCGCCAGAGCCTTGATCGCGGCCGGCGCGGGACTTATCTTCATCGCCGCGCGCTCGGCTGACGTCGGAACGTAAGCCCCACCCTGGTTGACCACAGTCACTGATGCACGGTGGCGCTCATGCGGACCCGCTGCAGCACCGCTGCCACGTCACCATCGACCTGTTGCTGGCGCTCATCGACGTCGTACGAGTGAACGACGTAGTCCGGGAGAGTTTCCAGCCACTGCGCCCGCGAGACGATGCCCGGTCGCGGGTGGATGAACATCAGCGCGTAGTCCGCGTCGAGCACCTGCTCGGCGCCGGTCCGGTCACGCTCCTCGATGCATCGCTGGAACTCCCCCTGCGCCTCGTCGAGCCCCTGATCAGCCATGACGACACGATGCCACAAACGACTAACATCGCGGCATGACCGAGACCACGCCCACGCCCAAGGCGCCCGACGACGCCGTGACGCTCGACAGCGGTGGCCGGATGCCGCTGCTCGGCTTCGGCACCTGGCAGATCAGGGGTCGGGCCGCCGTGCAGGCGACGGCCGCTGCGTTGGAGGCTGGGTACCGCCACATCGACACTGCCACCGTCTACGGGAACGAGGGGGATGTCGGCAAAGCCCTCGGCGACAGCGGCGTCGCTCGCGCGGACGTTTTCCTGACCACGAGGTGCCCGCCGAACCTGGCCGGGCGGGAGCTCGACACGCTGAGACGGAGCCTGGATCTCCTCGGCACCGAGTACGTCGACCTGTGGCTGATCCACTGGCCGGGCCAGAGCCGGGCCAACCTCGGCCTGTGGCGCGCGTTGGTCGAGGCGCGGGACTCAGGGCTCGCCCGCGACATCGGCGTGAGCAACTTCGGGGTTGAGACGATCGACGAGCTTGAGTCAGCGACGGGCAGCAAGCCCGTCGTCAACCAGGTCGAGTGGAGCCCGCTGCTCTTCGATGCAACGGTCCTCGAGGCGCATCGCACGCGCGGCGTCGCGCTCGAGGGCTACAGCGCGCTGCGCGGCGGAACTCTCGACCACCCGACGGTGCTTCGGGTAGCGGACGGCACGGGACGGACGCCGGCCCAGGTCATCATCCGCTGGCATCTCCAGCACCGCGTCATCGTCATCCCAAAGTCGCGGAACCCCAAGCGGATACGGTCCAACGCCGACGTCGCCGGTTTCGAGCTGTCGGCCGCGGACATGGCGGCGATCGACGGTCTCGGCGCACCGTCCTGATGGTGGGTCGCCTCTAGCGCAGGACGTCGTCGATGAAGTTGTAGATCACGTACGTCACGCCGTCCAGGACAAAGGTGAACTTCGTCGGCTTGGCGCAGGCCACCCCATTGCCGTTACGGTCAACGGCATTGTCGACCTGGTAAGGGTCCGTGCTGGTGTCCCACGAGATGTAGCCGCTCGTGGATGCGGGGCATTCGCTGGTTCCGGTCGGAGTGGCCAGCGCGGTAGGGCTGACGACGAACGGGGCCGCGGCCACACCGAGAACGACAAGAAGCTTCCTTTTCATTGAGCTGTCTTCTTTGTGCATAGCGCGGGGTCCCGGGGCCGCCGGCGACGCACCCGCACTCCGGTCTGCATCACGACGATAGGCGTGGCCGCGGTCGGCCCCCCATTCGCTTTTCCGCGAATATTCACGGCCGGCGGACTGCGGTACGATCGGGCCGCGAGCCATGAGCTCGGATCGAGGTACGGAGAAGTGACGCAGACCCTGCTCAGTGATCGCGACGTGCAGTTGATGTTACGAATCGCGCGACCCCAACAACCGCCCGACGGGGTCGCCGTTTTCGCGTGGGAAGTGCTGCACGGCCTGCGCGAGCTCGTCCCTTGCGACGACCTCTCGGTGAACGAGCACGACGCCTCTCGACAGCACAGCGTCGCCGTCCAGGAGCTGCCCGGTTTTGACGAGGAAGTCCCCGAAGAGGTTTTCTGGGCCAACTACTGGTCGTGCCTGGACTGCTCCTACCCCGACCGCACGGGGGACCTGCTCTCCGTGACGATGACCAGCGACTTCTACTCCACCCGGCAGTTCCACAACACCGGCATGTACATCGACCACGACCGGCTGTACGGCGTTGAGCACGAAATCAGGCTGTGCCTGCCGGCTGGCCCTGGTCGGAGCCTGCGGGTGCTGCTGAGCCGCCGGGCCGGACGAGGCTTCACGGAGCGGGACCGCGCCGTCCTGACTCTTCTCCGCCCACACCTTGACGCGGCGTATCTCTCCGAGCAGCGGCGCCCGGGAGGAGCGACCACCCTGACCCGCCGTCAGCGGGAGGTGCTTCACTACGTGGCCGCCGGTTACAGCAACCGTCAGATCGCCCGCCGGATGGACGTCTTCGAGAGCACGGTTCGCAAACACCTGGAGAACATCTTCAAGCGCCTCGACGTCACCAGCCGCACCGCCGCTGTCGCATACCTCGATTCGCAGCCGCTCCTGCCAGCGACCGGTTGAGACGGTTCAGCGCAGGGGAGCTCCGGGGGCCCGCCATTGCGGGAGCCCTCGGAGTTGGCCTGTCTGTGGTCGCTGTCGAAGCTACAGGGCCTTCACCCGGAATGCCGGCTGGAAGCCGGTCCAGCAGCCGGCGTCGAGGCGGAACGTGCCCGTGCTGCCGGGCCCTCCTTCGCAGTACTGACTGGCCTGGGCCGAGTTGAAGTAGGCGTCGTTCGGCAGCGGCTGCGTGCCCTTCGCCGGCAGCGAAACGCTCGTACCCACGTTCAGCGCGTCGTACGGGCACCCACCGGCCTCCGTGTAGCAGGCGCTCTCACCGATCGGGTTGTAGCCGGAGTGCGTCGTGTTGTAGGCAACCGAGATGATCACGCTGTCCGGCAGATCGAGGCTTCCCAACGAGACCGACTTCACGACCGCCTTGCCGTTGTAGCACGTAGTGTCGGCCTTGCTGTACCACTTGCCGGCGTTGTCACCCGTGCAGTGCGTGTAGTTCGCCGACGGGCGGTAGGGGATGCTGAACGTGTGCGTCACCGTGCCGATCAGATCTCCCGGCTCGTTGTTCGCTCCAACGGTATAGACGTTCACCGTGATGGGGTGGAAGAACGTGGCACCAACCAGCGTCGAGCAGTCGCCTGAATTCCAGGATCCGCTCTCACAACCCCAGCTGCTCAGCACGAGGCTGGCCTGGGGCTTGGTGCGCTCAGTGCTTTCGAATGTCACCTGGCCGCCGAACTCTGACGCCGCCGATGCCTCGAAGCCCACGCTCGGCACGTTCCCCGGCAGGGGGGCCGGGATGTTGTTGTAGATCGTCACCTTCGTCGCCGCTGTCGCGGCCGGTGCCGCTGCGAATACGCCTGCCGTGAGAATTGCGGCGCCAAACGCCGCAGACCTCACCAGCGCTCGGGTCCGTTGCTTGTGCATGCTATTGTGCCCACGAATTATCCTGGCAATTCTCCTTTTGAGCCTATGCTACTTCCCGGGAAGGGAAGCGCTTTCTCGGCCCTTTTCGGACTCTATCGGCCGGACACCGCTGTGTCCAAATTTCTCTTGCATTTAGCCAAAACAGCTGCAAATTGCTAAATCCATTGCCGCCATACGTGGATATATGACGATTAGTGCAAGCAACGTAACGCGCCGCGGACCGCCGCCGCGGAGCTGCAAACGAATCCAAAGCAGCAAGAGTGTGGCGTTTGTGGAAGGGCCGTGAGACGCTGAAGGCAATAGTCGTCGACGGGCGGACGACGCGCACCGCCACCCGCGGGCGTCCGGCTCAGGAAGGGTTAGCGAGGGGTCGACGCGAAGGATGTATGCGTGCGCCCTTTCAGTTGCCCGCCTCGGTGAGGGCCTTCTCCTCACAGGCGGGCTGCCGGGAGGCAGCATTACCGGAGGGTCGCTGCCCGACTACCAGCAGTTCGTGGCGGGATCGGGCTCCGGCAAGACCAACGACGTGGTCACCGCCGGCGACTCGACGATCTCCGATGCGGAGCCGCACGACCACCCTCTGGAGCCAGCTGCAGGCACGGGGGAAGAGCTGGGGTGCCTACCTGGATGCCATGCCCGCCCCGTGCTCCCCGCCGAGGGCTACGGCAACGCGGCGCTCGAGGCGGGAGCCAGGGCGACCATGTCGACGATCGCGCTGGACGACGTCAGCTGAGCGATGACCTCCCCGCTGGCGCGGGGGCGTGCCGTCGGCGGCCCGGTCAGAGGATGCGGTAGGCCACACCCTGGCCGAGGACACCGCCGACGAACGTGGTTCCGCAAGGACGGCCCCCCAGGGAGCGAGCCGGAAGAGCGTGCACCCCGGTTGGGACCTTTCTCGTTCGTGACGCCGTCGAAGTTGCCGTCGGTGCCTCGGATCAGGCCGCCCTGCGGGTTGACGCCGCCGGCCGCCTAGAGCTCGTGCAGGACGTCGTAGGCGGCTGCGGGCGGCTCCTCACCGAAGGGGCTCGAGGGACCTCACCCGGGTTGTGGCTGGTGCGCTTCCTCCCATCGACGTACGGCCCGGGCCGGCGCTCGCAGGCGCCAGGAGTCGGTGACGAGCTCGGCCAGCTCAGCAGCCGATACGGCGGCCAACCGGACCAGCACAAGAGCATGACCGTCGTAATGCGGGATGCTGAAGAACGCCTCACTGTCCGACGCGATCAGCGCGTGCTTGTCCTCCTCCGACGCCACGTGCAAGCCGGCAGCTCCGAGCTCCTCCCGCAGATAGGCAAAGGCCCGCGGCTTCGTTCGCCAC
>JBBRYB010000162.1:0-5223 GCA_038238115.1 Propionibacteriales bacterium
AGCAACGGTGAGCTCGCCGACGATCACGCTCATCACGATCCGGGTCTTCTTCTCAGCCGGGATCGATTGTGGCCTTCCCATGATTCAGATTCTCCTTCAGGACTGACACAACAGCCCTGCCAAGAATCCTGACGCGGGACACATACACCGACGCCAAGAAGCGCAACCACATCCGCCAGCTCGAAGCCCTCGGCTACACCGTCACCCTCGAACCCGCAGCCTGAACCGTCGCCAGCAAACTGTCCCGGCTCCGCCGGAAGCTATCGCCTGCCCACTCACCCTTCATTTTCGGACTAGCGTCGTCACATGACTCTCCCGACCTTCTCCGCCGATGACCGCGTCGACCCGCCGCTAGGCGCCGACGAGACGACCACGCTGCGCGCCTTTCTCGACTACCACCGCGACACGTTCCGCTGGAAGTGCGCCGGCCTGACCCAAGAACAGCTGGCACAGGCGCTGCCACCGACCGACATGACGCTGGGCGGGATGATGAAGCACCTTGCGGTGGTCGAGTCCGGCTGGTTCGAGGAGACGTTCGCGGGCGGCTTGCTGATGCCGCCGTTTGACACCGTGGACTGGGACGCCGATCGTGACTGGGAGTGGCACACGGCTCGCGACGACACCCCTGAGCAACTGTTCTCTCTCTTTGACGAGGCCGTGCGTCACGCCGACGCCGTCATCGAGGACGCCGTGCGTCGCGCCGGGCTGGGCGCCGAGTCACAGAAGCAGAGCCGCCGGGAGGGTACGCCGTTCAGCCTGCGCTGGATCGTCGTCCACATGATCGAGGAGTACGCCCGCCACAACGGCCATGCCGACCTGCTCCGCCAGTCAATCGACGGCGCGACCGGGGAGTGACCTGGCTGGACCAGTCTGCCCGCTCTAGCGGGCGCTGACAGCCGGTCTCACGCCGTCGGCGGGTACCCATTCCAGTGCTGCAATCCGACCCCCCTGTGATAGCGGACAGAGGCCAACCATCCGCTGCCCTCCCGCCGCCAAGCCTCGAGCCACCTGTCGTGCCAGGTATCGCCGCGGCGACACCTCGATGGCCTTCGGTGGGTCGACTGGGCGCATGGTCAATCATCTAACGACGCGGAGACGAGGCCGTCGCTATCCGACGGTCCGTCGAACCACGGGCAACCCTAGTTCGTGGCGTTCATATTCGCGCCCCAATGTCGAACATCTCGCCTTGCAGCTGCCGGAAGCGGCTTTCGCGCCGACGGATGGGCGGCGCCGCCTGCCACGTGCGGTTCAGCGTCTCTTTCGCCGCCCCGTAGAACGCGTCGACAAAGTTTGGGATGCCTGCTCTCATGGTGGTCCTCTCGACAGGGGATTGCCTAGGCCCCGTCCGGACGCTGGTACGTCGGGCGGGGCCGCTTTGCTTGCGAGCCTTGTCGACCTGCCACGCAAGCGTCAAGGGGTCAAGTGGGCGTGGGAACTCCGCATGGCCCTCGGAACCCTCACCCTCCGCGGCGGCCGTGAAGGCAGCGGCAAATCCACCCTCGCCTACTGGATCGCCGCGAGGCTGACACGCGGTGAGCTGCCAGGAGAGCACCACGGGACGCCGCGAGCGGTGCCGGTGTGCGCCACCGAAGTCTCCTGGGCGCACACCATCGTTCCTCGGCTCATCGCCGCCGGCGCCGACCTCGAGCGCGTCTACCAAGTGAAAGTGATGTCCGCCGACGACGTGCACGTCGGACTGACGGCGCCTTGGCCCACACCCTCTGGGAGTACGAGAAGAAGTCCGGCAGCGACTATAAGATCGATAACGAGTTCGAGCGCTACCGAACGTTCATCATCGAGATCAGCGAATGGCGCGATGGCGTGCCTGACCGCAGGTGGCACGACACGACCACCCTGCGCTTGTGGCCGATCGAAGAACGGGCGCGTCCGGCTTTCGCGATCCTCTATCGCGAATCCAGCTTCGCGACAGCCACCAGTCCGTCGTGCTCCAGGGGGCACTGTTGCGTTTAGCGATCCCGCCGGGCACGAGAATGCTGATATGACATTCTCGTCGGCTTCCGCGTTCGCTGGTTTCCGTTTTCCTCGGGAGGTGATGTCGGTGGCGGTGCGGTGGTATCTGCGGTACGGCCTGTCCCATCGTGACGTCGAGGAGCTGCTCGCCGAGCGCGGTGTCACGGTCGATCACGTCACCGTCTACCGGTGGGTCCAACGCTTCACACCCGAGTTCGTCGAGACCGCACACGTAACCGTCGTCACGTGCCGGGTGATCGGTGGTTCGTCGACGAGACCTACGTCAAGGTCAACGGCAGGTGGACTACCTGTACCGGGCGGTCGACCAGTACGGGCAGGTGATCGACGTGTGGCTGTCCGCCAGACGCGACCTGACCGCCGCACGGACCTTCCTCAACCGAGCCCGTGCCACCGGCGCCGTCCCGGTCGAGGTGACCACCGACCGGGCACCTGCCTACCCGAGAGTCCTCGACGAGCTCATCCCGGCCGCCCTGCACAACACCGAGCAGTACGCCAACAACAGAGTCGAAGCAGACCATGGTCGGCTCAAAGCCCGACCCATGCGTGGCCCCAAGACATTCCGACAGCACGCACACTCGCCACCGGGCACGCGTTCATCCAGAACCTCAAACGCGGCCCCTACGACATCGCCACCGAAGCGCCAGCCCACCGCCGGCTGCCGGCGGCCTTCGTAGAACTCGCGCTCGCCACCTGACCGGCGCCACCGGGGCTCAACCCTGCCGCCCGATCGACTAACGCAACAGACCCCTCCAAAGTGATCACTCTCCAATCGTTGCGTGTTCACTTTTCACCGCCGAGACTGTTCAGTTTTCGAGCGCCGCCGACACCTCCAAGAAGGTTCCCGTGAGCGTGTCGGTGACGCTCGAAAGCGGTGGTGGTCGCAGCCCTTGCGAGAGTTATAGGACAGTGGACTTATGACTGAGCTGATCACTGACCGGCTGGAACTGCGACGCTGGCGACAAGACGACGTGGACGAATGGGCATCCTTCATCGCTGATACAGAGTTCACTAAATACACCGGCGGACCGCTCGATGCCGCGACGGCGTGGCGGCAAATCGCGATCTTCATCGGACACCGTGAGCTACGGGGGTGGACAAGCTCAGCTGTGGTCGAGCGGGTGTCTGGGCGGTTGATCGGACGAGGTGGCCTCTGGCAGCCGGGAGGTTGGCCAGGTCTTGAGGTGGTGTGGTTTCTTGACCGCAACGTGTGGGGCCAGGGCTTCGCCACCGAGCTTGGCCAAGCGGTCCGCGACCTGGCGTTCAAGGAGGTCGGTGTCCGTCATCTGATCTCGCTAATCCACCGCGATAACTCGGCCTCCATCCGAGTGGCCGAGAAGATCGGGGCGACTTTGGAAGGCGAATACCATCTCAACGGCACCCCACACCTCATCTACGGCCAAACCGCCCCTTAGCTAGCTCAGGCGTGTGGACGAGTCGTCCGACGAGGTCGTGGTCAACATCCTCGGCGTCTTCCATGGCATGCAGGACTGGGAGGCCGCGCTGCGGGGCACGGCAATCGATTCGCAGGAGAGTTCATCGCATGTTGCGTGGCACTGTTGCATTGAGCCCACGCGGGGGGCTGGGACAGCGAATCTTCCTGCGGGCTGCCTCGCAACGAGTCTCGAAGGGGGCATAAGACCGTTGAAGTCGATACAAGGGGACGCCCTGAGCAAGGCTCGGCGCCGCTGGGCCGCAAGATTTGCGGCGAGACGTTCGCGGGATCGCTCAACGCAACAGTGCCCCTCTCAGCGCGTGGGAAGTCGGGGGTCCCCTCCCGCAATGGCACGTCACTCATCGCTCGAGTCACACCGGCAGCGCCATGCTTCCGATCGGCGGCCCAGAGGATCACGATCGCTGGTCTGTGTCCGAGTGTGATACGTTCAAGTTATTCCGAAGTGGAGACGCGGAGGGAAGATCTACCGCCTGGCGGACGCGCTCCGTCGACCGGGATCAAGGCTCCGGACCACCCGAGTCGACCGTTGTGGTCGGCTCGGTTCTTTGTGTCACTTGCTGGCTGAGGGGCAGCACAAGGCTTTCCGCCGTGACTCGGCGACGTAGCGCCCAGTACGCGGGGCCGAGGGCTCGACTCGCTGCTAACCCGCCTCGAGCAGAGCCGTCGGCTCCTGACAGCTTCAGCGCGGCCATGTGGGCTGGTTCAGGTGCGTCTTGGCCGCTGCTGGCGCTCGGTCAGAGCGCCCGGCCAGCCCGGGCAAGGAGGGTGTCGAGCGGGTCATGAATCTTGTATGCGGCGAGCCCCACGCTGATCGACGCGTGCGCATGTGCGACCAGAGCGACGTTGATGAGGACGAACCTTTCGGTGGTCTTCTCGATGTCCATGGCCAGCAACGCACACGAACTCGTCCCCTCCGTATCGCACGATAAGATCAAAGCGCGCCGATGTGCCCTCAAGGTGTCGACCACCCGCCGCAGGAGTTGATCACCGGCGGCGTGGCCGAGTAAGTCGTTGGTCGCCTTGAGTCCGTCCACGTCGATGAACGCCAACACGAACGGCTATGCGCGGAATCAAGACGTTCCGATCAGGCGGATGCTTGCGACCCGCCATGCCCTCATCCAGAACCTCCGCCGCAGCCACTATGAGATCGCCATCGAGGTACCAACCCCACCGACTACGGACCCTGTGCCGTGCCAATATGCAGACGCAGGTCTGCTCGGCTGCGACTGGGTGTACCGGCCTCTGGGATGATCATGGTCGTGTCCCTCCGGCTGCTCTACCTGATCATGATTCGTGTGTTCGGTTGGCTCGTGCTTCTCCCGCGGGGACGCGTCAAAGGACGCCGAGATCCTGGTGTTGCGGCATGAGGTTGCGGTGCTGCGCCGTCAGGTTGGTCGGCCCAAGCTGGACTGGGCGGATCGGGCGGTCCTTGCCGCGTTTGCCGGGCTACTCCCCGCCGGGCTGCGCCGGTTCGGCTGGTGACCCCCGGCACGCTGCTGGGTTGGCACCGGCGGCTGGTCGCTCGGTACTGGACTTATCCGAATCGGCCCGGTCGACCTCCGGTCGCCGCGGAGATCCCCGAGTTGGTGATCCGCCTAGCCCGGAGAACCCGTTGTGGGTCACCGCAGGATCCAGGGGGCTCTGTTGCGTTGGCCGATGTATCGGCATGATTGAACCGACGCCGGGGGAATCAGATGGCGAGTGTCAGCTCATCGATAGCGGTCAGCAGCCGGTGCTGGACCGGTGCTTCGGTGGCGATGTCGTAGTGGCCGCGTTTG
>JBBRYB010000163.1:0-5214 GCA_038238115.1 Propionibacteriales bacterium
CCCGCGTCCCCGCGACTCCCCGAACCCCCCGCCACCGGCGGGATGATCGCCAGCTCGTCGCCGTCCGCCAGTCGTTCGTCGGCGTCGACGTAGACCGTGTTCCGCGCGAAGCGCACCGAATCCCGCCCGGGCCCGAGCACCGGGACCTCGTCCACCAGTCGATCCCAGGCCTGTGCGACCGTCGCCTGCTCCGGCAGCTCGAATGTCCGCAACCGCCAGCCCGCGAGCTCGCGCTGCCGGGCGAAGAGTCGGACGGTGACCTGCATCGCCAGACCCTAGACCAACAGCCCGGCGACGTAGTAGAGCGCGGCCGCCACGATCGTCGAGGAGAGGATGGCCGCGAGGTCGATGTAGAGCAGGCCCGTGGCGGATTCCATCGATCGGGTCTGCGCCGTCCGGTACGCCAGGTAGGAGAGCACGAGCGGAAACAGGATCCCCACGGATAACCGCAGCCACACGAAGAGCGCCTGCGGGCCCGTGAACGCGGAGAAGGCCGGGCCCGGCGGCCCGCCGACGAGCTGCCACGTCAGGAAGAGCAGCAGCTGCAGGCCCAGCGCCCAGCCGAGCAGGCGGGTCGTGAGGATCAGCGGCCTCTCGGAGAGACGCGGCGTGACCAGGTACCAGTGGGCGAGCACCACGGATCCGAGCGACCCGCCCGTGACCGCGGACAGCATCAGCATCTGGATGAGGAGCGGCACGCCGCGGAGCGCATCGCCCGCCCACCCGATCGCGGCGATCGCCTCGGCCAGCACGCCCGCGGCAAGCGCCAGGAGGCCCAGCCACAGTGCTCTGCGTCTGCGCAGCAGCTGGATGGAGCTGGCAAAGGCAAGGACCACGAAGACCCCGAGGAAGACCCGCCGCATCGGGTCGAGCTGCGGGTTGGCCGTGATGGCCAGGTCCGTCGGAGTGGGCAGAGATCCGTCGCTGGCCAGCGCCAGCAGGGCAAGGAGGCCCGCGCAGAACGCGGAGAAGCCGAGAAACCCCCTGGTCGCCTCGGTCGTTTGCCGCAGGACGTTCGCGAGCGCAAGGACGCCGAGGGCCAACCCGACAAGGACGGTCCAGTTGATGTACGGAAGGCTCTCCGCGATCGTGGGAGACGGCACGCTGGGAGTGTATGGCCCTGCCCTGAGTGCAAGTCGGGGTGAGCCACTGGCAATCCGCGAGTAAGCCGCGATGGGCATCATCGGAATCCGGCCCCCGCCACCAAAGCGCACCCTGCCGCCCGAGCTACCCGCCGTTGCCCGCAGCCAACAGTCCCCTCGTACCGTCCGGGACTGGACCATTGGGTTGTCGATCGCGCACGACCAGTAACCGATCCTTCAGTCCAGACATCCCAGCACGAATCGAAAAGCGCACACCCGTCGCGAGACGGGGCCGCAAAGCCGAGGACCTGCATGTGCAGGTGGCCGGGCCGCCGAAAGCGTCGCAACACCGACCCGTCAGAGGGTCGCGTTTCGCTTTGCTCCGCCGACCCGCCTGGATGACCCGGCCCAAAAAGGGCCCTGCATCAGGGAGAGAGCGAGCAACATGTATCGACAGAAGCCCCGCATCCAGTTCGGTGTCGACAGTCCGAAGAACGGACGGCCTCGACGGCTTGCGGTTTCTACATTCACCTTCTTTGTCCTCGGCTCGCTGCTCGCGATCGCGTACGGCTCAGCCGCAGAAGGCCGATCCCCCCTGTCCCAGGCCGACGATACGTTCGACCGGCACGTGGACTCCGGCTGGGGCGGCGCGACCGAAGGCGGCAAGTACCAGGTTTCCGGTAGTCCCAACAACTTCGTCGTCAACGGAAGCGTCGGCAAGATCACTATCCCGAAGGCCGGCGCTGCACGATCCGCGACGCTCACCCAGGTCTCATTGCGTGACGTAGATGTCACTTTCCGTACTCTCGTCGATCGTCCCGCCACCGGCAGCGGAGAACTCGTCTACGCGATCGCCCGCGACAACGGCAACGGCAGCCAATACCGCGTTGGCCTCCGTGTCAGCCCCCGCGGCCATCTGAGCATCGTCGTCGCGCGTGTCGTCAACGGCAGGCGCATCCTGGTCGGTTCGGAATCTGCCGTCAGAAGCGTGACCGGGAGCTCGACGAAGTATCTGACGATCCGTGTTCAGGTGTACGGAACGAGCCCGACCGTGCTACGACTGAAGGTTTGGCCGGATGGCACAACGGAACCTTCGTCCTGGACAAAGACCCTCAGCGATTCCTCCAATGCCCTCGACTCCGCCGGCGCAGTCGGCGTCCGCGCGTACCTTTCGACGAACACCACGAACGCTCCCGTTCAGGTCCTCGTGGACGACTTCGCGGCCAAGGAACATCCTGCCCCCGGACATCAGCCCCCGCCGACGCCAACTCCGACACCGACGGACACGCCGGCCCCCACGCCGACAGACCGGCCGACTCCCACGCCGACCGATACGCCAAGGCCCACGACCCTACCGACACCGACTCCTGCGCCTACGGCCACGCCGACGCCCACCGCGGCCCCAACGGCCACTCCTTCTCCGACGCCTACGCCAAGGCCGACGCCGACTCCCACGCCTACCCCGACTCCCACGCCTACCCCGACTCCCACGCCTACCCCGACTCCCACGCCTACGCCGACGCCAACCCCTTCACCGTCGCCGACGCCCACGCCTACTCCGACACCCGATCCGTCGTATGTGTGGCCAGCACCACTACGAACGTTCTACGTGTCGCCAAACGGCAACGACGCCAACGCGGGCAGCATTCAGGCCCCATGGCGAACCCTGCAGAAAGCATCGAACAATTCTGCTTCGGGCGACCTCATCTACGTGCGTGGAGGCCAATACCCGGCGTTCTCAATCAACTCACATTCAGGCACCAGCGCCCATCCCATCATCTTCACGGGCTATCCTGGCGATCCCCGGCCCGTTGTGGACGGAGGCCGAACCGCGACGTTCACCGTGACTGCCAATAACGCCAACTGGATCGTGTTCGATCGCCTCGAGGTGACCGGCGGAAACGGTCCCGCACAGTGGGGTGGCGGATTTGGCATTCTCTCGTCGTCCCACATCAGCGTCAGCCGCTCCAGCATTCACGACAACCTTGCCTTCGGTGTGCTGGCGTACTACTCCTCCTATTCATCGATCGCCGACAACGACATGGCCCACAACGCCGTGGCAGTGACGCTGAAGCACGATGCGGGCGGATCGATCGTCGAGAACAACACCATCCATGACCAGGATCGTATGATGGTCAATACCCCCGGCGGGAACGACGATGCCGGAGGTGAAGGCATCGCGGTTGTGAGGTCGACTGGCCAGGTCACAGTCCGTGGCAACCAGCTCTGGGCCAACCGCGCGGTATCCTACGACTTCGGATACGACGGTGGAGCGTTCTCCATCTACGCCTCGAGCGACGTGACCTTTGTAGACAATGTCACGTGGGATAGCCAGAATGTTCTCGAGACCGGAACGGACAGTGGCGTTCCCTGTGCGAATAACGCTTTCGTCCGGAACGTCGCCTTCAATCCTAATCCCAACACCCGCAACGTCGGTGTGATGTTGCGCTGTGCCGACAACATGCTGATTGCGAACAATACATTCGTCGACCTCACTGATTGGTCCATCCTGATCAGCTTCGCATCCCAATCCTGGAACGGCACAATTGAAGGTCTGACGATCGAGAACAACATCATCGAGATGAATGGCCAGGGAACCGCGTTCTCGATTGCATCTGTCATCCCCGCTTCGGTAAGGATCGACTACAACCTGGCCTACAACCCTGGTGGGAATATCGGATACGTAGCCGGCCACGGGTCGACTACGAGTCTGTCCACCTTTGCAAGCTGGACAGGGTATGAGCGGAACGGTGTTCAAGCCTCGCCGGGTTTCGTCGACCCTGCCGCAGCAAACTATCGTCTCTCGAGCGTTTCGGCGGCGATCGACCGCGCGATGCTCATCGTGCCGTGGACCAACGGGTACACTGACCAGGCACCCGACATCGGCCGGTACGAGCGCTAGGTAGCTCGTTCAGGCCGTACCTTTCACGCGCTGTTGGGATACGCCAGCCCGGGGTCGTCCCCGGGCTGGCGCTTTGCTGCGTCCTTCGGAGCCTGAGCGTCTGCGGTTCGGGACTGGTGCAATCGCTGCGGCTGTGGCAGACTCTACCCACCTTGCCACGCCCCAGCGCGGCATCGCAGAACGGCCGTCGGGACTCGCCCCGCGCGTCGTACGCGTTCGGGATCAGAACTCGCTCGCTGTAGTGGTGCACGCGAGCCCTTTCCGTCCGGGCGCATTCATCGCGCCCCGCGCCGCATGGGGCACGAGAAGAATGGGGGGTTGCTAATGCGTCGCCACCGATTCGCCGCGGGTCCCACAGGGCTCAGCCGAAGTCAAACAGTCGCGACGAGGGCACTGATGTTGGCTGCGACACTCAGCCTCGCACTCGCCGCTCAGATTCCGTCGACGTCCGCGGTTCTTTCAGCATCGCCGGCGACGTATTACCTGGACTGCTCAGGTGGAAGCGACGGCAACAGCGGATTGGGCCCCACAACAGCATGGCGTTCTCTCACGAAAGCCAGCGGCGCGCCGCTGGTGCCGGGCGGCAAGCTCCTGTTTAAGCGTGGGTGCACTTGGAACGGCACGCTCTTCCTGTGGAAGAGCGGCACGAGTTCCGCTCCAATCACCATTGGCGCGTACGGGACGGGCGACCTCCCGCGCATCCAGAATGGAATCGATCAGATCGCGGTCCATGGGTCGTACCTGATTATCGAGTACCTCCAGGTGCGCTCAGACCCAGATTCGATCGACACACAGTGCGCCAACTCCCCGATGGGAGTGCGCAGGGGCATCAGGCTATACAGTGGCAGCAATCACAACATCGTTCGGTACACGCTGGCCAAGGATCTGTTTGGCGGCATTTGGATAGCCACCGGCTCTGACCACAACTCAATTGTCAATAACGTCCTGCAGAACAACAATATGAAGAAGGAAGATCCGACGATTCCCGATACGTCCGGTGCGACCGGGATCGCCGTGCAGGGCGATGACAATGATATCGGTTACAACCAGATCACCGGAAGCAACGTCTGTTCTCGCGTCTACGGCCACGACGGCGGTGCGATCGATGTCTACGGCGGCCAACGGAACCGGATTCATCACAACATCGCTCGCGATAATCACAACTTCTCGGAGCTCGGCAACCCACGGTCGAGTGACAACACCTACGCCTACAACTTGATCACGGCGTCA
>JBBRYB010000164.1:0-5204 GCA_038238115.1 Propionibacteriales bacterium
GCCCACCCAGGGCGCGGCCAACCCGGCGCTCACCATCATGGCCCTGGCGGCCCGGTTCGCCGACCGGATGATCGCGGGTCAGCGCGCTGGGCTCGATCATGCACAGAAGACCGGACGGGAGTAGGAATCGTCGATGCGACGCAGTGACGAGCCCCGCGGCGACGTCGAGGATCGCTCCTACGGATTTCCCGTGGGGCTGTGGCGCGCTCTCAAACGCAACCCGCCACGGGCCTGGGTCGGAGCCGGGCCTGGCACAGCCCGCTGCGCGGACCGTGGCTGACCTCTGCTTTCGGCGCGGTTCTGCTCGTGGCCCTGACCGTTGACGCTAGCAAGAGATGACAGCACGATGATGAACATGACCGACCCGCACGCTCTGGAGTTGATGGACAACAAGGCCGTCGAAGATACCGCCATCGCCTACGTCATCGAGTACGAACGGCGGATTGGCCGAGTAGCCCTGACACCCGTCATCGTAGCGCGCCGGCTGACGTTCAGAGCGATGGGCGATTGGTCGAGGTGAAGGCCGCTGGCCGATCGGCCTACGGGACGAGGGGGTCTACCAGTTCGCTCGACTCGAGGCTCGCCGCAAGCGGTTCCTCTCCTGGGGAGCCGGAGTGTTTCGGCGACAACAACCGGAGGGCTGACGCCCTGCAGCATCGACAAGGCCGTTGGGGTGGGCGAGCGTAGGAGTCTGTAGTAGCGCCGTCGTACTGTGCCAACGGTGTGCCGGCATCGCGATCGCACGTCTTCCTCGCGCCATTCACCTCTTGGACCTGACCATGGTCGTAGGTGAGCCCACCGGAGAGCCACCACGACTAGCGCCTATGCGGCCGCGTTGGACGCCCTGAGAGACTTCCAAAGGTGAGCGACCGGATCGTCGACTGGGTGTTTCTCGTAGTTACCGCCGCGCAGGCCGACGGCGGGGTTGAGATCCGGCTTCAAGGCACAGGCTTTCTCCTGGCCGGTGGCGACGGGCTGGCGATCACGGCCCGGCACGTGGCCAGGGCGCTTGGGGAGGAACCGGCCGGCGGCATGTTCCGCGACGATGACGACGGGTGGCGGCTCACGAGCGCCACGGAAGTCGAGACCCATCCGCGTGAGGACGTTGCCTGGCTGCGTCTGGAGACCGATGACCACGGGTCGCAGCTGCGATTGGACCCTGGCGAGCGGCACCAGGCGACGCCCTACATGGTTTGGGGCTACCCCGAGGACGTCCATTACGAGATGGTCGACCACTCCTCTGGCAAGGCCTTGCCTCGCCCGGACCTCATCTACAGCGAGGGCTACGTGCGGCGCCGGATGACCGGCATACCCATCGACAGCGTCAGCGGGCATACTCTCTTCGAACTCAGCGCCGTCGCGGGTGACGGTTGCAGCGGAGGGCCGGTCATCTGGAAACGTCCCGGCCTTCCAGGCCCATGGCAGGTGATCGGCGTTTACATCGGGCAGCGCACCAACTACCTCGCAGACGATCCGAACCGCCGCAGGAGCACCGCCGACGTCGCCGTCGGCTACGCAACCCGCGTCGCTGGCGACGACTGGTTCACAGAACTCATGCCCTGATCCCCACCGATCCGCCGGCGGTCGGGCCACTCGACGCAGCGCTGGCCGCGGTCGTCGTGTGCCGTTCCCAATGCGGGGGTGCACAGTGGATCGCGCCGCTGGCGCCGGTGAATCGCCGTGGCCATTCGTGCACGACGATTCACCATTGAGACTGGTGACCAGGATGAGAGGCACCCAAAGGACTCGCCAAGGTGTCCGTGGTGCTCGGTACAGTCGGGTTACGAGTCCATCGGCAGGAAGGGCGCAGAGTGACGACACCGCAGCATGACCGCGACCGCCGCGTGCTCGAGTTCATCTATGACAACGAAGAGGGTCTGGATGGCGCCGCATCTCTTTCAGGACTCCGGGAACTCGTCGGTGAGCAGGAAGCGGCTATCTCAGGCGCGGGATTGCGCCAGCAGGGCCTCATCCGCCAAGCGGAGCGCTTGTCCGGCGGCTACCACATCACGGCTGATGGCCGATCCGAGGTCGAGTCCATGCGCTCCCGCCGGAGCGATCGCGGACACCGGCGCTCCCGCTGTCGTGAGGAATTCCTGCGCTGGATCGATCGGCGGACGACTACGAACCCAGGTTCACGTGTTGCCCGGGAGAACTTCGACGGTGCTGCCGATCTCCTCCCTTTCTCCGATGAGGAGACCGAAGCGGCCGCAGGATACCTCGCGCAACACGGGCTGATCGAGTCCATCAACACGGCTGAGGCCGACCACATTCTGGTCTGGATCACCGAGAAGGGTCGCGAGTGCATCGACAAAGGGCGCGGCATCGCCACCTTCGTTAACGAGGGCCATCACGGTGGCCAAGTCTTCCACGTCAGCGGCTCGGGAAACAGCATCGCAACTGCAGTCGGGAACAACAATGAAGTCACGGCGAACCCCTCGCAATTTGACCCTGAACTTGCGCTTCAGTTCGCCACCGCGGTGCGACAAGCAACGCCGGTGCTTCGTCTACCGCCAGACGCCGAGGCGACGCTTCAGGACATCGAACAGAAGGAGGACGTCGGCCGAGCCCAGCGCGCGACCACGCTGCTGTACACGTTTCTGATGGGCACCAGCACCGGCACGCTCGGCCAAGTGCTGGGAACGCTCGGCGCCAATGCACTGGGAATCGGGACCTGACCGGAGCGAGATCGGCCAGTGGCGACGCTGGGCTTCGTTGGGATCGGAAAGCTGTCGCCTCCGACCCTGGCGGAGAGAGTTAGCCTTCATCCCAGCAGAAGTCCGGGGGATCGAGCGAGGCTCGACGACGCGGTTATCGCAACTCACAACAACAGCCACGGCCTCGGCGATGACGATCGCCGAGGCGAACCATGCGATCCCCAGGCTTACCGGCTCGGGTCTTCTGGGAGCCCTGGGATCGGCCACGCAGGGTTGGGTCGGAAGTTCTCCCACCCGTCAGACAGCGGCGGCCCCCAGTCGGCTACCAGAGCTTCCACCGCGTCGGCATCCGCCTCGATCGCCGCCGCGGCGGTAGCGTCGAAGACGCCCTGCGCGACAGCGAGGGCGAGCTCGTCCTCGTCCTTGCGAACCAGCGTGCGGTCCGGATCGATGACGAGATCGAGCACATGGTCACTGGTGAAGACGGTGTAATGGTCGCGGACGTGCGGCTTTTCCAGGTTCACGTACCAGCCTGCGAACTCCCCGGTGCCTTCGGTGAAAAAGACCCACAGCGACCAGGGCCGCCCGGTGGGTGCGACGCGGAGCTGATCAAAGTAGGCGTGCGCCCCGAGTTCCTGCACGAGCTCTGTCCTGAACAGCGTACTTGTGTCATCCCGCTTGCCCAGCCCATCCGCCCGCGCTGCCCGCAGCACCGGGGTCCCGGTCGGCAGCCACGCGACCAAAGCATTCTCGTCGTCACGAACCACGGTCACAGGCTGAGCGAAGTGCGGCGCCGAAGTGTCGATGACGGTCGCGCCCGTGCCAAGCGGCCCGTCGCCCTCCCGCCACATGATCTGTGTACCGGCGGGCCAGTACGGCGGACTGCCCGATGGTCGCCGGTGGTTCTCGCTCACGAGCATCGAACATACGCGGCGCTGCGTCTCGAGCAATCGCTTGGGCACTGTTCCGGCCGTCGTCCGCAAGACGATCCGTGAGTGGTACGACGCGGTGCTCAGGCGTCGGCGTAGACAATGACCTCGAGCAAACGAGCCGTCCCGATTGCGGAATTAGGTGCTCGTGCTAACTCCGGCACCGCCGTGGCGCGCCACCGTGCCAGCTTGGACGGGCACGCCGTCCTCGGCGAGATGCTGGGCCAGCTCCTCGTCGCTGCCTGGCCAGAGCAGGCACAGGCCGGTGCCGCCGAGACTACCTGACAGCCCGAGTGGTTGACTGCTGCCGTGACAACGACCCGACTTACGTATGTGGGGCCGCCCGCGTACGCGAGCGCCTTGGCCCAATCGCTCGAGGAGCAGGGGCTGGTAGCCGAGTACGCGCCGCCCTACGAGACCATGGACCTAACGACGGCCATGGCCGCCGTGTCGGTCATCTTCTCCGTCACCGGCTCGCTACCAGAGATCGCCGCCTGCGTCCGGGCCTTCACATCCCGCTTCTCCGGCACCCGGGTGGAAGGGCTGCCAACTGAGGAGACCCAAACGGTGCAGGAGCGCCTGGCTGCGGTCGACAGACTGCGCGACGAAAGTGTGATCACGCCGGACGAACACAGTGAGCAGCGACGTCGCATCCTCGACGAGCTGTAGCGCGGGTCCAGGGGCCGGGCTCGAACCTGTCTCGGCAGAGGATCCGGCTCTGCGACGTCACGTAAGCGTCGTGAGGTGCTCGACCAACTGCCGCACGGCCATCAGTCCTGACTCCGCCTGCGCCGCGGTCACCTGCTCGCCCTCATGAGCGATGCGATTACGGATTCCGTTGTTCTCCTTAAACGGCTGCCACCACGGCTCCAGCTCGATAGGCGTGCCCGAAAGCGCACTAAGGAGCTTGCGTGTGCGGTCCTGCGCCAGGTTGGCGGTTGTCTCGATCCCCGCCGTTAGCCTCGGGCTAACACCCGGTGCGGCTCGATGACCCAGAACGACACGACCTCTGGAAACTACGCACCTGACCTGGGCGGTTTAAGTCTTGCACAGGCTGATGAACAGGCCTTTTGCACAGGAACAGCAAGCGAGAGGCTGCCTGACCTGGCCTTCCGCATGATGACTTTTGCTCTCCCATGTGTCATGGCTGTGTCGTGCGGGCTGCAAACCTCCGCGCGGCGTGGTCGCATGTCGAGCACCCTCGTGACCAGTAGATCCGCGATGGACTTGCTAGGTTTCTGGTCGTATGTGCATGCCAACGACGAGGTAGACATGGGCCGGGTCACTCAGTTGGCTATTGACATCGTCGGCCACTACCGGGCCATCACTGGCGAGTCGATCCGACTCTTCCTTGACCGCGACGATCTCCATTGGGGAGATCAGTGGCGGGAGCAGGTTGCTGAGGCGCTGTCGAACGTTGCGTTCTTCATTCCCGTTGTGACGCCCCGCTACTTTCAGCGCGTCGAGAGCCGACGCGTAGACTGACGTCGCGTCTCGATATCGGGGTGCGCTCGCCTCTCGGGAATGAGACTGCAGCATGAGTCGTCGTCCAGCCCGCTCTGCCCTCGCTTCGGCAATGGTCATGACCGGCGCCATCGCACTGTCCGCGGGGGGTGCC
>JBBRYB010000165.1:0-5156 GCA_038238115.1 Propionibacteriales bacterium
CGGCACCGTGGAGGCACGCACCCAAGACCTCAGCACCTCACCATCACCATCACGAAGAACCAACGCCGGGGCAGCAGGATGAGCCATAGCCCATCATCCCAAAACCCAACCGTCTAACTACTTACGCCACGCCGCACTAGCAAGAAGGCAGGCTCGACGGCCGCGTCTGGTTGCCCGTCCGCCGTGGGCCACTTCAAGTAGTTGCTCTGGGCAGCCATCTGATCAAACAGTTGAAGCCGCTTATTTACAGGGGTATCTAGGTCGCGATAAATGTCATACGCGCGATGGAGTTTCTGTTTAAGAAAGAAGGATTCGAACGTGTGGAATTGCAGCTCGAATAAGTAGGCCCCCGGGGTATGGATCTTTGTGTTCAGTCCCTTGTACGAAGAGCCAGCCACCCAAGAGTTTTTCGCAACGCGGCCGCTGAACATATAGCCGTCCGCCTCCAATAGGCTTCGAGCTTTTGCCACTGATTCCCAGAAGTCTGCGGGTCGCACCGTCATCGTGTACCTGAGAGCGTCCGAAATCTCCCGCGCTACAATTGAGACGGGGAGGTGATACGTAGTCGCCAGGTCCGCGATCTTTCGCTGTATCGATGGGAGGCTCTTAAGCCGCTCTTTAAGCCCGGGAACTTCAGCGTTGAGCTGTTGCGCGATGTCAGTGATGGTCGGCGTGACCAACTCTTCCGCCCGCATCGCCGACTCCGCAACGCTGGCGGCTGCCCGCTCAATGCACTCACTGCCCGCCATGAAGTCGTCCCCTCCCCGTCACGGGTCGCCACCGACTGTCTTGCGGCTGGTTCTGCCATCCACTGTGCAACCGGCCCCAACCTCTCCGGACATAACGGCTTTTGGCGCGGCTCGGGCGCGTCCTGCATGACGAGATCATGTTAGCACCCGTCGGAGTCGATTCCCCAATGCGGGCTGGCTCTCGCCGTTGGATCGGCACGCGATGGTATACGACTGAATTCTTGCTGCACGCCAAGAGCGGTGGCGCCGGGCAGGATGGCACTGCAGACGGCGATGGTAGTAGGGACGGAACGCCAGTTCCTCGTTCTCAGCCATGACCAAGCTATCAAACAGCCTAGTTAAATCCCCTTCAGATTTCAGAGCGTTCACGGAAGAGACAATGATCTGGCGCGCTAGTTATCAGTCTGTCCAGACTGCTGCCTACTACGCCAACGAGACTTACCTCTATCTACCTGAGACACTTCAGCGAATAGCGTCCGGCGGGATCGGACCGCTGGTCCCTGCTCAGTCCTCCACTGCCGCGCATCGAGGGCAGCCACCATCGAGCATCGGACGTCGCCTCTACGCCGTGGCGGCGTCGTGGTCCGCCGTTGCCTTTCCTGTGTTGCCTGCGGGCCGCGGAATCTCCGCTCGTGCCAGTGGGCGGCCGACCTCCGTGGCGTGGCGCCGGTACCAGTCGGCGGCCTCCTCAGAGCTCAGCACCAGGTTGCGCATCGGCTGCACGCTGTCGCGGGTGGGGTACAGCCCGAAGAGGCGGCACCGTTGCTGGACGATGCGCACGACGATGCCGGCCGCTCGGACATCGCCGTGACGCCTGTCGTCGGTCGCGTGCACCACAATCAACAGCCTCTGCGTCTCACCGTGCGCGATACCGAATGCCGCAGGCCGAGGTTCCTACCTTTTGTGGGGGAGTGCGACCTCGTCGGGGTTCAGACCGAGAAGGGTGCAGGCGGTGGTGTACTTCTTGACCAACTTCTCCTGGACATCGAGGGGGAGCCGGGCCAGTCGGCGCGGGTCGCTGTTGTCGGCGATGTCGCACGCCTTGACCAACCGGGAAACGGGGTCGCTCCTGATCGCGGCGTAGTAGTCCGCGGGGTCCTGCCCACGGTCCCGGGTCAGCCGGTCGATGTGCAGCAGAGCCGCCCGGTGAACACCGAGCTCGGCCAGCAGCCTGATCGTCAGGCGGGTGTCCTCGACGACGTCGTGGAGCCAGGCAGCCACCAGGGCGCTGTCCTGGGCAGCTGCGCTCAGACTCTGGAAGCTCGGGTGGACCTGGAGCCGCTCGACGACGCGCCGGGGGTGGTCGAAGTAGGGCCTGCCCGCCTTGTCCGTCTGCCCGTGGTGAGCCCAGGCGGCCAGCAGGGATGCCGAGACCGGGTTCACGACTCCTTCGTCGACATCCATCGCAGTCCTTTCAGGGTGTCGTTCGCGTCCTATGAACTGCTCCCACATCGAGCCCCCGGGCCGTCGAGGGCTTTTCAGAAGGAGCTGTAGCTGGAAAACTCGGTCGGTATTCCATGGGCTTCCGCGAACTCTTCGAGGTCCACATCCGTCTCGAACCGCTGCCGCACCAGCTGTGCGACGTCAGCCCCAGGCTGGCCGTTAAGGGCCCGAGTCAATGCCGCCAGATGTACCGCCCCAATTATGCGCCAGGACTCGTACTCACTGCCACCACATACGGCTGCGACCTGCGGCCCCATGTCGTGACCGGTCCACACCAAGTCGCCCTCCACGTCCACGTCAACTGCCCGGGGGCTTCGATCCGTCATCGCTCCCCGCTTCATCGCTTCGGTTCTGACTGCAACGTAGCAGCGTCGTACAACATGCCGGACGCCTTGGCGGGCTCTGTTGCGTTGGGTGATCGGGCCGGGCGCCAGACTGGTCCCATGACCTCATCTTCGACCTCGGCGTTCGCTGGTTACCGGTTCCCGCCCGAGGTGATCTCGGTGGCGGTGCGGTGGTATCTGCGGTACGGCTTGTCCTATCGGGACGTCGAGGAGCTGCTCGAAGAGCGCGGCGTGATGGTCGATCACGTCACGATCTACCGGTGGGTCCAACGGTTCACACCGGAGTTCGTCGAAGCGGCCCGGACATGCCGTCACGTGCCTGGTGATCGCTGGTTCGTCGACGAGACCTACGTCAAGGTCAATGGCCGGTGGACCTACCTGTACCGGGCGGTCGACCAGTTCGGGCAAGTTATCGACGTGTGGCTGTCCACCAGGCGCGATTTGACCGCGGCGCGGACGTTCTTTAGCCGGGCTCTCGCTGTCGGTGTCGTGCCGGTGGAGGTGACCACGGACCGGGCGCCGGCCTACCCGGGTGTGCTGGACGAGCTGATCCCGGCTGTTCTGCACGACACGGAGCGGTACGCCAACAACAGAGTCGAGGCAGACCATGGCCGGCTCAAAGCGAGGCTTCGACCGATGCGTGGCCTCAAGACCTTCCGGTCAGCTCGCATCCTCGATGCGGGTCATGCTTTGGTCCAGAACCTGCGACGCGGCCATTACGACATCGCCACCGACGAGCCAGCCCACCACCAGCTGCGGGCGGCCTTCGATGAACTCGCGCTCGCCATCTGACCGGCGCCAGAAGGGCTCAACCCTGCCGTCCGATCAGACAACGCAACAGAGCCCCAGCAGCACCTCCCGAAACAGAGCCCGGCCTCGAGCGCGGCAGTAGTCCATCCGAGCGGCGACGTCGCCCACCACCCCACAGCTGCCCGTGAAGCCGGAGGTGCCATCATCGCGGTCGGCCAGAGCGAACCCGTCGGTCCACTCGTCGAGAACGACCCGGTCGTAGTCGGTGAACAGCTCCGGTGAGCAGCCCATCACCTTCAGCAACGTCGCCTGCCGCGGATAGAGCTCCACCCCCAGATAGGCCTCATCGAGGGCGAACTGCAGCAGGTGCGGCACCTCCAGCACCACCGGGTCCACCGGCAGCCGCGGCACGCGTGCTTCGAGTTCCTGAAGCCGACGGCTATGAACGCTCATGCCGTCCTCCCCGAGGTCGCCGCCGGCGTGCGGGACTCCAGCGCCGAGAGGCGCTCCTCCAGCTCACCGGACTGCCGCATCTGCGTCCCAAGCGACAACACCGACTGCGCGGCGCGCAACCGCACCGGATCGCTGCCCGACGTCAGACACTGAAGCAGCACCGCGACAGCATCCGATCCTCCGCTTACCAGCTGTCCCGTCAACGCGGACACGTGCTCGCCTCGGCGAGCCGACACATCAGCCGCGAACTGCGGATCGCTCATCCTACGCCGCACCGTCCGCGCCGACCTGCGCACCAACACTCCCACCTCGGCGTAGGTCCGGCCAGTCGCCAACGCCGTCTTCATCACCTCCTCCAACTCCGCCCCGTCCTGCACACCCTCATCTGCCGGCAACTCCGTCACGTGTCCTCCTCAGCGTGGGGCGCAAATCGCCCTTCACTACTTCGGCGAGCCAGATCTCCATCGCGGGACAGGTCAGCCCCCCGGTACCCGCCTCCGACATGTCGACGTGACAGGAATCTCGGTGAGCTTCACCGAGCGCAAATGTGGTCTCGAGCGCGGGACTGCTTCCGGCCGCGACGCTGGCGCAGCGGATCGGCGTGGCCGAGCTGGTCGACGAACGGCTTCAACTGGCGCAACACGGTGCGAGCAGGTCGAAGGCGTTCACGAGGCACTGTTGCGTTGCGTGATCTGGCCGGGCGCGACACTGATCTGATGATCTCGTCTTCGACCTCCGCGTTCGTTGGGTTCCGGTTCCCTCGCGAGGTGATCTCGATCGCGGTGCGGTGGTACCTGAGGTACGGCCTGTCCTACCGCGACGTCGAGGAACTGCTCGCCGAGCGGGGAGTGGACGTCGATCACGTCACGGTCAACCGGTGGGTGCAACGCTTCACACCGGAGTTCGTCGAGGCGGCGCGGCCATGCCGTCACGTGCCGGGTGATCGCTGGTTCGTCGACGAGACCTACGTCAAGGTCAACGGACGGTCGACGTCCCTGTACCGGGCGATCGACCAGTACGGGCAGGTCATCGACGTGTGGCTGTCCGCTCGACGTGATTTGACCGCGGCGCGGACGTTCCTCGCCCGAGCGCTCGCCGCTGGGCTGTGCCGGTTGACGTGGCGACGGATCGGGCGCCGGCGTACCCGCGTGTGCTGGACGAGCTCATCCCTGGCGTCCTGCACATGACAGAGCAGTACGCCAACAACAGTGTCGAGGCAGACCACGGCCGGCTCAAGGCCAGGCTTCGACCGATGCGTGGCCTCAAGACGTTCCGATCAGCTCGCGTCCTCACCACCGGTCATGCGTTCGTCCAGAACCTCAGACGCGGGCACTACGAGATTGCCACCGACGCGCCAGTCCACCGAGTCCGGGTGGTCTTCGATGAAGTGGCGCTCGCCATCTAACCGACACTGGAA
>JBBRYB010000166.1:0-5148 GCA_038238115.1 Propionibacteriales bacterium
CTGGTTGGCACCGTCACCGTCACCACCCAGGGGCCTCACGGCTCGTGCGACACGACGAACGAAGAATGGGGACTTTCAGATGGCCAAAACCGGGGACTCAGACTTGGCCACCACTGGGGACTCTCTCATGGCCACGGACAGCCAATCGCTGCATTGTCTCAGGCCACCAGCGGTCGACCTCGGGGGCGCGACAGCCCGAAAGCGCGA
This sequence comes from Propionibacteriales bacterium, assembly GCA_038238115.1. Lineage (GTDB taxonomy): Bacteria > Actinomycetota > Actinomycetes > Propionibacteriales > Nocardioidaceae > JBBRYB01. The sequence continues at coordinate 208 of JBBRYB010000166.1, forward strand.
AGCTCGAGACCGCCGGCACGCTGGCGTCGGGGATGAGGCGGGGGACGGCCAGGCATGCGCCGAATCGTGTCGCCGGCCCCGGCGGGGAACTTGGCCATGGCCCCACGCTTCCCCTCAGCGATGCAATGATCGGACTGAATCTGCGATCACTCCAGCGCGACCCGGGTCTCCGACATCACCGACCTCCGCCTGCTCGGCGACCCGCGCGATCATGGCGGAGCCGGACGCACCGACTGGGCCGACCGGCCCATGTACGGGGACTCAGTGTCGGTGGCGACGGCGTTGGTGAATCTGCCATCCCTGCTCGACGATCCCGGGCGGCTGTGTGCGTTGGCAGATCGGGCGGCCTTGTTGAACGAAGCCTTGGGAGGATCAAAGGCGCCATCCGGCACGATGGCAGGCTTCGCTACTGGGCACCTGGATGCCCTGGGAGGCACTAATGGCTTTTGCCGGGGCTGTTTGGCAGGCTCGGTTCTGGTAGCGGCTGGCGGGTCAGCACTCTTAGGCACTGATCCTCGGTGGAGGTCTTGCAACAGACCGTGCGCCCGCTGGTCGTGAGGAGGCGTTACCGCTGCTGGGATGTCGTGCCCCGGGTGTTGTTGACGGTGAGCACTTGACCATTAGGACGCTGGATGTCTCCTCCGCGCTGCTGAGCCAGGTGACCATGATCGAGCGTGCGGGAGGTAAGGGTGTTGTTCGTCGGCAACGACTGGGCTGAGGATCATCATGATGTGGAGATCGTCGATGAGCAGGGTCGCCGGTTGGCCCGTCGACGGCTACCCGAAGGGTTGGACGGAGTCACTCGGCTGCATGCGTTGATCGCGCAGTTCGTTCCCGACGAGTGGGGTGGCCTCGATCCTGCTGAGGCGGCCTCGCGGGTGAAGGTGGGGATCGAGACCGATCGCGGGCAGTGGGTGCAGGCGTTGGTCGCGGCCGGGTACGAGGTGTTCGCGATCAACCCGATGTCGGTGGCCCGTTACCGGGAGCGGCACTCAACTTCGGGTGCCAAGTCGGATGCCGGCGATGCGCACGTGCTGGCCGAGATCGTGCGCCTGGACCGGTCGCATCACCGCCCGGTCGCTGGGGACTCGCAGCTGAGTGAGGCGGTCAAGCTGGTGGCCCGCAGCCACCAGAGCTTGGTCTGGGACCGGACCCGGCACGTGTTGCGCCTCGTGGGGTGTTGCGGGAGTTCTTCCCGGCAGCGTTGGCGGCCTTCGCTGATCTGGACGCGCCGGACGCCCTCGAGCTGCTCGCCGCAGCGCCGGATCCGGACCGGGCCGCGCGGCTGTCGAAGGCGAAGATCACCGCGACGCTCGCAGGTGGTCCCCAACGTGACCGGAGAGACCCTGCGGGGTGTCATTGAGCAGCACGTGGACATGGACGCCGCGGCGCTCCACACGGACGGCTGGAAGGGCTACGTTGGCCTTGCCCGGACCTCGCTGGCGGTCACGAGTCGGTCAACCACAGCGAGCACGAGTACGTGCGCGTCGAACCCGGCCGAGCGGGCGAAGCTTCCGCGCTCTCCGCGCCTGGAAGTTGTGAAGCTGTGGAACGCTGACCAGCTCCAAACATTGCTGACGACGGCGGAGACACACCGGCTCTTCGCCTTCTACCGGCTCGCCGCCTACACCGGAGCCAGGCGCGGCGAGCTGATCTACCTGCGGTGGTCGGACCTCGCGCTGGACGAGCGCGCTGTGACCATCGCCGGGTCGGAGTCCGTCGTCGAAGGGCAGCGGGTTGAGGGGACGACAAAGGGAGACCGGAGCCGCGTCGTATCGATTGATGCCGAGACGGTGGCGATCATGCGGGGGCACCGGACGCGGCAGGTGGCCGAACGGCTGAGAGCTGGCTCGATGTGGACTGACACCGGGCACGTCTTCGCGACCGAGACCGCCAAGCGTTGTCACCGGACACTCCGAGCCAGCTCATGCCAAAGCTCGTCACGGCCGCGTGTTGGCAAGTCCGGGCCCCGCCCAGCGGTCTGTGGCGTGTAGCAGCGTCCTGCCCGGCCTTATGTGGCGCGCTCGGAGGGATTCGAACCCCCAACCTTCTGATCCGTAGTCAGATGCTCTATCCGTTGAGCTACGAGCGCTGGGCCGTCGTACCCGACCGTTGTCCAAGACGACGCGACCAGGCAGTCTAGCGCGCCCGCGAGAGCCGGGCGAAACCGAGATTGGCCGGTCGACCCCAGCCCCGCTATGCTTGTGCACTGCTTCACAAAGGTCGGTTCGCGCATGATAGCCCGCCGGGCGTACCGTGTCGGGAACATCCACGGACAGAGATCGTGGGCGACCCATATCTAAATTTCCGCCCGAGACAGCGGTCCGTGGAATCCTTCACGATCGCGATGCGCGAGAGGGAACCTGGCATGACCGCCGAAGCCGCGACCGCTCCAACCGAGACAGCCGCCCCGACGAGCCACGCCAGGCTGCTCGCCTGGGTCCAGGAGGTCGCCGAGCTCACCCAGCCGGACGCGATCCACTGGTGCGACGGTTCCGAGGGCGAGTGGGCGTCCCTCACCCAGGATCTCGTGAAGAGCGGCACCCTCGTGCAGCTGAACCCCGACATCAAGCCGAACTCGTTCTGGGGTGCCTCCGACCCGTCAGACGTCGCACGCGTCGAGGACCGTACCTACATCTGCTCGGTCGACGAGGCCGACGCCGGCCCGACGAACAACTGGATGGCGCCCGCCGAGATGAAGACGCTCATGACCGAGCTCTACCGCGGTTGCATGCGCGGTCGCACGCTCTATGTCATCCCCTTCGTGATGGGTCACCTCGAGTCCGACTCCCCGATGTTCGGCGTCGAGCTCACCGACTCGGCGTACGTCGTCACGTCGATGCGGATCATGGCCCGGATGGGCACCAAGGTGCTGCGGCGGATCGAGGAGCTCGACGCAGACTTCGTACCCTGCCTGCACTCGGTGGGCGCTCCGCTCGAGCCCGGCCAGGCCGACGTGCCATGGCCGTCCAGCGACACGAAGTACATCACCCACTTCCCCGAGGAGCGGACGATCTGGAGCTACGGCTCCGGGTACGGCGGCAACGCCCTGCTGGGCAAGAAGTGCTACGCCCTGCGGATCGCCTCGGCCATGGCCCGCGACGAGGGCTGGATGGCCGAGCACATGCTGATCCTCAAGCTGATCTCCCCGGAGAGCAAGACGTACTACGTCGCGGCCGCCTTCCCGAGCGCCTGCGGAAAGACCAACCTCGCGATGCTTGCGCCGAGCATTCCCGGGTGGAAGGTCGAGACGCTCGGTGACGACATCGCCTGGATGCGCATCGGCGAGGACGGACGACTGTGGGCGGTCAACCCCGAGTACGGCTTCTTCGGCGTCGCCCCCGGCACCAACGAGAAGACCAACCCCAACGCCATGCGCACCATCGACATCGGGAACTCGATGTTCACGAACGTGGCGCTGACCGACGACGGCAATGTCTGGTGGGAGGGCATGGAGGGTCAACCCGACCACGCCACCTCGTGGAAGAAGCAGGACTGGACTCCCGACTCCGGTGAGCTGTCCAGCCACCCCAACAGCCGCTACTGCACGCCGATCAAGCAGTGCCCGATCCTTGCGCCCGAGTACGACGACCCGAGGGGCGTGCCGATCGACGCGATCTTCTTCGGCGGCCGGCGCAAGACGACGATCCCGCTCGTGACCGAGGCGCGCGACTGGGTGCACGGCACGTTCATGGGCGCCACCCTGTCGTCGGAGACGACCGCGGCGGCCACCGGCGAGGTGGGCGTCGTACGCCGAGACCCGATGGCGATGTTGCCGTTCATCGGCTACCACGCGGGTGACTACTTCAACCACTGGATCACCATGGGCAAGGAGAACGACGCAGCCAAGCTGCCCAGGATCTTCTACGTCAACTGGTTCCGCCGCGACGACGATGGCGGCTTCCTGTGGCCGGGCTTCGGCGAGAACAGCCGCGTGCTCAAGTGGGCGATCGAGCGGATCGAGGGCAAGGCCGCCGCAGTGGAGACGCCGATCGGGCATGTGCCGACAATCGAGTCGCTCGACCTGGACGGGCTGGACATGTCTCGCGAGGACATCGAGGCCGCGCTGCGCGTCGACCCCGAGGAGTGGAAGCAGGAGCTGCCGCAGATCACCGAGTGGTTCGACAAGTTCGGTGACAAGCTGCCCGCGGTCCTGTGGACCGAGCTGGACGGTCTGAGGGCTCGCCTGGAGGGCTAAAAAGGCTCAGACCTTGTTCCAGAGCGGACAGGTCGCGCCCCAGCCATTGCGCCAGTCGCCCGTTCGAGTCCTGGAAGGTGTCGACCAGGCGGGCCCGGGTCTCGACGTTCATCGGCGGGTAGTCGACCGGACCGGAGACGCCCTCGACGGGCTCGCTGATGCGATAGCGGTTTCTCCGCTGCACCGGAATGGCATAAGCCGGTTCGGGGTCGACGTCGAGGAACTCGAAGAGCGCCTTGAGCGTGCTGGTGTCGTCGGCCTTCAAGTCGTCGAGCAACATCACGTGGAGCAGCGATCTGTCGTGCCCGGCCTCGAGGGCGAGGAGCTGGTCCATGTAGCGCCCCCAGTCGCGCCGAGGGTGAGCCACCGGCGATGAGACTCGGACCTGTGCACCGACGTCACCGCAAAGCCACTTCGCTCGAGCATCGCCGTGAGCTCGTCCTCGTGGTGGTGGACCACGAACAGGTCCCTGCGTGCACCGAGCCGGGCCTGCTGGACCTCGTCGCCCTCGCCCTCGGCCACCGACAAGTGGAGCACGCCCCCGCCCCGAAGGCCCAGCGCGAAGCCGTCCAGGGTAGCCGCGCTCAGCTCCCTCGGAACGTGCAGGAAGGCAGCCGCGCACCACAACCCGTCGAGCGAGCCGCGCCGTACCGGCAGCCGCGTCATGTCTGCCTGCGCGACCGCGGCGGACCCAACCGCGTTGAGCATCCCGAGCGACAGGTCGAAGCCGACGGCGGTCAGCC
>JBBRYB010000167.1:0-4965 GCA_038238115.1 Propionibacteriales bacterium
CGGCGCGGTGTGGGTGAGGACGTAGACCGGGGTGCCGAACGGCGGCTGGTCACCCCACCAGCCCTTCCAGTCCGGATCGTCGGGGAACGAGTGCAGGCCGAACATGGCCGCGCCCATGATCTCGGCGCCGACGCCCTTGAAGTACGCGGCGGCGTAGGAGTCGTCGATGCCGGTCGTGCCGGTGCCGCTGGTGTCGCCGAAGACGCGCTCGTGGATCGTGCGGGTCGCGGCATGGGCCGCCGTGAGGCGCCCCCAGTCCTCACCCATCGGATTTTCGGGGGCATGGTCGGTCGTCGAGGTGTAGCCGTCCAGGGAGACGAAAAGGTCGATGCGAACGCGGGTCATGTCAGGTTTCCTTCGGGGTGGTGCGGGTCAGGTGGATGCCGAGCCGGTCGGCTTGGCGTTCTGCGGGGGTTCGTTGCTCGTCGAGCCACAGGTGTAGGACGTCGAGGGCGCCCGGTCGCAGGCTCACGGTGCGGACGCGTCCGTGCTTCTGCGACGTGACCAGTCCCGCGTTCTCGAGGACGCGCAGGTGCTGCATGAGTGATGGCAACGCCATCGAGAACGGTGCCGCGAGTTCGGACACGACGGCTGGGGACTTCGCCAACCGTCCCACGACGGCCCGGCGCGTCGGATCCGCGAGAGCGCGAAGCACGGCGTCGAGCTCGGCGTAATACTTAGGCACATGACTAACTATTATTGAAGGGCAGGGATTCGTCAACCGGCTCACGCCAGGAACGTGGTCGCGTCCGTCTGCGACATACGCCGTGAACGCATTGGCGGACGAGTGCGATGGACTGGGTAGGAGAGTTCATGAACTGAGCCCACCAGAGCGCGGAGTCGCTGGGTTCGAGCGCATGGTGAACGACGGAACGTCCGCGACCGCGCAGGCTGCGCGGTGCGAGGGTCGAGCGATACCGCCGAAACCGGTGACTCAGACTGGAACGCGGCCGTCGACAACTCGTACCTGCGGCGGCGCTACCAATCGAACTTCTGCGCCCGGCCTCATGTCCGCGCAGCACCAGTTGGCGGATGTTCAGGACGTTGCCTGAGCAGCAGGTCAGCGTTGCCCTCCTTCCGCATGACTTCCTTCACGGCTGATTCCGCCCAGGCGGGGCAGCCCTTATTGGGTGGCGGCCTCGGGGAGGTCGGGACGGGCGTAGTAGTCGCTCGCCTGACTGGTCCACAAAGCGTGGGTCGTCCTCAGCCCTGTCGGTGTGTCCAAGGTGCCAGCACAGATGGACCGCCGCTCCGGGTTGGCCGCGGACTGCCAAAAGAGTGATGATCCGCACCGGGAACAGAAGGCGTAACCCGCCTCGGGAACCGGCAAGAACCACCGGAGTAGCGAGTCAGCATCCTCGATGCTGATGTCTTCAAGTCGTGCCGACGTCGCGGCCATGTGATGCCCGGTGAACTGGCGGCACCGTTCGCAGTGGCAGTCGATCACGTCTCGCAACTCACCGTGAACGGCGTACCGGATGCCTCCACACAAGCATCGACCTTGGGCATCCGTAGTCTCTGCCATGAAGCGACCACCTTCGAGGACCGGGTCAAGCGCTTGGTGCGATTGCAAAGAGTCATTATGTCACCGGGCAGGGCCGGTTCGACGTCCGCTCATAGCCGCGATCAGCTCGAGCTGCCGCATTCGGCGCGCTCCCCGACGGTGACCCATCCCACCGCGACAGCGGCAGTGTCTTATCGCCGCCTGCGGACTCAGGCCGGCGCATGCAATGGGGCTAGCGTCGGTGCGGTCCGGATGGTCTGGCCGTGTTGGCGGCGGGCGGGGCTGGGCGTGCTCGTGTCGCCGCGTGAGGTGACTCCATGTCCAGTTCGACCATTCTGTTGCCGTTCCAGCCGATGTCGATGACGCCTGCGCAGTTGGCGGCGGTGTCGTATCTGGCCCGCTACTCCGGGCACACCCACGCCCCGTACGCCTACCAGCTGCGGCGCTGGTTCGCGTGGTGCGAGACCAGCGGGCTGGACCCGTTGGTGCGAGACCAGCGAGCCCACGTGGAAGTTGTTCATCCGCGGACTCGGGGAGTCCGGGCTGATGGACTCCCCGATCAACACGATGATGCACGGCATCCGCGGGTTCCTCCGGTTCGCTCACATCGACGGCACCATCCCCGCGTACCCGGCGGTCTACGCCAGGCTGCCGAAAGGGCACCATGACGAGTCGCGCACCCAGGGGCCGGACCGGCTCGAGCTGATCCGGTTCCCCCAGGTCGCCCAGACCATCTCGGTGCACCACGGCGCCCTGGCCAATCTGCTCGGCATCAACGCCCTGCGCGCGTCTGAGGCGGCAAGACGTGCGGATCGAGGACTACGCAGACACTCTGCGCGGCCACCGGGTGCTGCACCTGGTCGGCAAGGGCAACAAGCCGGCCACCATGCCGCTGACCGTCCCGGTGCTCCGCGTGCTGGAAGCCTGCCGTGGCCAGCGGAGCTCGGGGCCGCTGGTGCTCCGCCCGATCTCAGGCAGGCCGGTCGACCGGCGCGATATCTATCGCATGGTCGCCCGGATCGCGAAGGCCGCCGGCATCCCCCGCCACATCGGCCCCCACTCGCTGCGGCACGCGGCGATCACCAACGCCCTCCACGCCGGCGTCCCCCTTCGAGACGCCCGGATCCTGGCCCGTCACGCCGATCCCCGCACCACCGAGCCCTACCACCGCGCCCGCGGCAACCTCGACCGACACGGCGTCCACTTCCTCACCGCCTACGTCGCCGGCGTCAGGTCTCACATGCGGCCAGCCCGCGAGCCCGGGAGGAGCGGAACCTGTGGACAAAGACGCGTTTCGTATTACGATTGGTCGGTGGAGGTCCACCATCGACGACGACCAACCAGCTCGTGAACTCCGCCTCGGCTTCGACACCCGCGGCAGACTCCTCGAGACGGTCGTGCTGATACTCGACGACGGTGACGAACTGGTCATCCACGCGATGAAGGCACGACCCCAATACTTCGACCTACTGCCATGAACCGAAGGGAGGCACAACACATGACCGACAAGAACAAGCCGCGCACGTCGAGTGGTAAGACGGTGACAGACCAGACCATCGCGCGGCTCGCCGACGAAGCCGAGGCCGGGTACGACACGACAGCCCTGCGTCGCAAGGGCGGTCGTAAGCCCATCGGATCCGCAGCCGCCCGCGTCGTCCCTGTCCGCCTCGACCCCGAACTCGAAGAGGCACTCAAGGCCCGGGTCGATGCCGACCACTCCAACGCCAGCGAAGTCATCCGCGACGCACTACGCGCCTGGCTCCAAAGCGCCTAACCGCTTGCGCCGGTCGCCATCGAAACGTGCGGCACTTCGCCGCGAGCGAGTGTCGATAGCGAGTGCCTCCGAACGCACTCACAATGCCGATGTGCGGGCGACAGCGGCGGTTCCAGGTTCACCCAGTGCAGACTCGACCTTATGACGACGGCTGCGCACGTACGCGAGGCGCTCGAGGAAGAGATTGGCCCCGGAGCGGTTGCTATCCACCGCCACAATCACACCGGCACCGACAAGCTGTCGTTCGAGGTGCTCGCCGGCGGTGAGCATCTGTGGGCCAAGGTCGCGGCGGACGACGAGGAGGACGCCGGTCTGAGGACCTGGGCGTCGGTAGCCAGGCAACTCGCGGATCGTCATGGGGCTCCACCGGTCCTCGGGGTCCTCGATGTCGGCGGTCGCACTGGGTTGCTCTTTCCCTTCCTGGATTCCGAGGTGGCGAGCCAGGCCGCCTTGCGCGGCCGGTACAGCGAAGTGCAGGCCCTGCTGGATGGACTCCACGCGGACCGTGATCTCGCAGACCGCCTCGGCGGGCCGACCACCAGCGCGGCGGCCTTCCGAGATGTCTGGGTGTCCCGGTTCGAAGCAGATCTTCAGATCATCACCAGGGACGTGGCACCCGACGTCCACGAGTACCTGACCGCCGAGTTCGAGGCGCTTGCCGGCCAAGTCGACACTCTCGACGAGCGGGTCCACGTCGCGATGCACGGCGACCCTTGGCACGAGAACGTGTTGCTCGGGCCCGAGCAGGTCTGGCTCCTCGACTGGGAGGAGCTCTCAGTGGGGGACCCGGTCATCGATGACGCGATCCTCCTGATGGACGCCCGTGGTGCTAGAGCCGAGGACTGGCCTGTGGGTGCGCGTTACGACATCGCGCGCCGGGCACTGATGCTCGACGCAGCGGTCGACGGAGCGGCCGACTGGGTCCAGAACTCCGACCCGGCGATCCGAGCACGGAAGGAGAAGGCATACCTGGACGGCCTGGATGCCTACCAGGCCTGCGTCACCCAACTGTGACCGACCGGCCGCGAGTCTGCCGATCGCAGGGGCGCGACGCTCCTATGCTTCGTCAAGCAGCTGTGGCCGTGTTTTCAAGTAGGCGATAGAGGTCGCGGGCGACGTAGCGGGCAAGGCAGCGTTTGATCTCTCGGCTGGTCTTTCCTTCGGCAGTACGGCGAGCGACGTAGTCGCGGGTGGCTGGCTGGTGCTGGATCCGGCTCTGGACCACGGTGTGCAGTGCGTTGTTGAGCTGGCGGTCGCCGTAGCGGTTGAGCCGATAGCGGGTGGTGACTTGGCCGCTGTTCGCCGGGATCGGTGCCACGCCGGCGAGCATCGCGAACGCCGCCTCGGAGTGGATACGGCCTGGGTGGGACCAGGCGCACAACACCGTCGCGGCCACGATCGGTCCGACACCGAACTCCTCGAGCAGGTCAGGACGCCAGTTACGGATGATGGCCACGATCGCCTTCTGCAGCTCCCGTGCCTCTTTCAGCATCGCGTGCGCCCGACGGGCCAAGGTCCGCAGCGCCACCACGGTGCTGGTCGTCTCGGTGTCCCAGGAGGCGTGCACTCGCAGGTTCGCGGCGGTGTTGAGCATCGCTGCGAGCTTCTGGCCGCGGAACCTGAGTCGGATGGGTTCGGGTGCTGCGATGACCAGGCTGAAGACCTGCAGTTGGGCCTCGGTGGAGGC
>JBBRYB010000168.1:0-4912 GCA_038238115.1 Propionibacteriales bacterium
GGGCCAAAACGCGATCGCGAAGTGCGGAACGTTAGGTGATCCAGTAGCAGTCAATCGAATAGCGGCCTAGTGGTATTACACCACCGCCTCCGGGGGGACCGTAGGTCACTTGAACGTCGGCCATCTCCATCTCCGCAGTTACCTGTAGCAGCGCGAGCAGATCCTCATCCAGACCGTGAGAACTCCTCCATGCGCTCGGTGGCGATCGTCATCGGCACGCCCTCGGGAGTCTGTTCGCTGGCCGTCAGCAGCGTCCCGTCACCCGGCGGCGACACGCCCTGGAAGATCCGGCCGGCTTCGGACATGTTGTCCAGGCTAAAGCTGTACTGCTTGCTCTGCGGCCCGAGATCGAGGAGCTTCTTCACCTCCGGGAAGCGCTGCGCTTCGGTCGTTCCTCATGATCTGCTCCTCAAGGCGGTAGCCCACCACACCAACGCACACTGGCGTTCTGCTCTGCATCCAACGGTGGCTCAAAGCGACGATGCAAATGCCGGACGGAACCGAGCCTGAGTCTCGTTGAGGCGAGGGGTCGGGTACCGGGGATCCAGACGAAGCTGCACCGTTGGGCGAGGAGGGATGCGAGTCGTCGATTCGATGATCTGTTCAACCTCGTCACCGATCCCGCGTTTCTGCTTGTGGCGTGGGAAAGGGTGCGGACCAACCGTGGTGCTCGCACTGCGTCTCCTCGGCCGCCTGGCCACACCCACCAACGCCTTAGACCCTCAACGGCAGCCGACGTACACGTTCAATACACGCATGGTGTATATTACGTGCATGGCGAAGGCGCGTACAAACATCGAGATCGATGACGACGACGTTCGCATCATCATGGACCGCTTCGGTGTGCACACCAAGACTGAGGCGGTCGCTCTTGCGCTGCGCCACCTGGCCGGTCAGCCGATGACACGGGAGCAGGCACTCGCGCTGCGCGGCGCCCGCGCTATCGGCGAAATCCCGGCTGACGTCGCCCCGCGCGGCACAGCGTGATCCTGGCCGACACTTCGGCGTGGGTCGAATACGACCGCGCCACGGGAAGCAAGATTGACCACCGCGTCACTGCACTGATCAGCGAGGACGGCCCACTGGTCGTGACCGAACCGGTGATCATGGAAGTCATCGCCGGAGCACGCAGCGACATGCACGCCGACCAACTGCGCCGACTCATGCTGCGCGGCGGACTGCTCCCCTTCGACGCCCCCACCGACTTCGACGCAGCCGCAGTGATCTATCGACGCTGCCGCCAGGCTGGGATAACCCCGAGAGGCATGATCGACTGCATGATCGCGGCCGTGGCCTGGCGCCACCATGCAACCCTGCTCTGCCGGGACATCGATCTCGAACGCGTCGCCGCCGTCACCGGCATCGAACTCGATACAGGATCCGCTCGCCACTAAACCCACGCTGCCAACGCGATCGGCACCACCCGAATCCCCGTCGCCGATATACAGCACAACATGCAGCGCACACCGGCAGCCTGCCAGGTTCACCGCCTCGCTCGGGTCTGTCAAGGTGGCCGGTCTACGGGAACGCGGTCATGCTTCGCTGGTCATCGCACCCGGCGGATGGTCAGGCTCTGGTGCGCTTCGTTTCATAGGCCCACATGGCGATCTCGACTCGGTTCCTGGTGCCGAGCTTGTTCATGAGGCTCGCGAGGTGGGTCTTGACGGTGCTGAGACTGATGTGGAGCTCGTCGGCGATCTCGGCGTTGGTCAGGCCCCGAGCGACGGTGATCAAGACCTCCTCCTCCCGCGCGGTGAGCGGTTCGATCGGCTGGGCCGGCGGCTGGCTGGTGGGTAGGTCGGCGAACGCAGCCAGCAGGCGCACCGTGACGCTCGGAGCGATCAGTGCTTCACCATTGGCGGCCGCGTGGATCGCCTGGGTGAGCAGCTCAGGTCCTGCGTCCTTGAGGAGGAATCCGCGGGCGCCCGCCTTGAGCGCGCCGTGGACGTACTCGTCGAGGTCGAACGTCGTGATGACCACCACCGCGAGCGGATCCTCGACGTCCGGCCCGGCCAGCGCGCGCGTCGCCTCGAGACCGTTGAGCTCGGGCATGCGGATGTCGAACAGGCACACGTCGGGTCGCAGCTCACGAGCGAGAGAGACGGCTTCCTGGACGTCCCGCGCCTCGCCGACCACCTCGATGTCGGGCTGGGCGTCGAGGATCATGCGCAGCCCGGTCCGGACGAGCTCCTGGTCGTCGGCGACGAGTACGCGGATGCTCATCGGCCCGGTCCCGCCCGAGGAAGCACCGCGTCGACCACCCAGCCTTGGTCGGGCCCGGGGCCGGCCGCGAGAGTCCCGCCGAGGAGTGCCGCCCGCTCCGTCATCCCGACGACGCCGAAACCTGCAGCGACGCTGGACGCGTGGACCGGAGCGCCGTCGTCGCGGACTGTCAGCTGTACGGTGTCCTCCGCTCCGACGACCTGCACGTCGATCCGGGTGGCGTTGCGTGCGTGCCGCCGCGCGTTCGTCACGGATTCCTGGGCGATGCGGTAGGTGGCTGATCCGACCGCCGGACTGAGCTCGCCGAGGTCGCCGGTGAGGCGCACCTGCACCCGCGGCTCGTCGTCGACGCTGCGCGCGAGCCGCTCGATGTCAGCAACGCCGTTCTGCGGGGCGAGGTCGGCATCCTCGCGCTCGCGCAGTGCGCCCACCATGGTCCGCATCTCGGCGAGGGTACGAGAGCCTTCCTCCTCGATGACCCGCAGTGCATCGATCGCCGCTTCGGGTTCCGACGGGGCGACCACACGTCCGGCCTGCGCCCGGATGACCATCGCCGAGACGTGGTGGGCCACGGTGTCATGCAGCTCGCGGGCAAGCTGTTCGCGCTCGCGCAGCCTTAACTGATCGATCTCGCGAGCTCGCGAGATCGTCCAGAAGCGGACCAGGGCTCCGAGAACTGCGGGGGACATGAGGAACACGAAGCCTGCTGCTGCTTCTCCGAAGCCGTTGAAATCGCTCGCGATCCCGAGCAGCCCGGCGACCACGATGATCGACGACCCGGTGATGACTTCGCGACCAGAACCCCAGCGAAGTAACGCGTAGGGGATCAGTAGCACGTAGATCACCGTGTTCAGCCCTACGGAAGTGGCCGGACCATCGATCAGCGTGACGAGGTTCAGCACGATGACTGCGCCGAAGACCACGACGACGACACCAAGTGGGTGCGTCCGCCGCCACAGAAGCGGGAACACCAAGGCCACGGCGAGCACGAGCGCTACCGGACGCCACGCGACATCCGTCCGAATGATGCCTTCGAGTACGGCTGTCGGCACCAGGACCGCGACTAGTGCCCAGTCCCGCCAGACCCGCACCGGAGGCGCGGCAGCTCGGGGCTCGTCTCGCAGCGACCTGACCACGCTTCCCATCACCTTCCCAGCGTAGGGAATGCGCGCTGGCGCGCCTCGGCCGAAAGAACCGGACGTTCGCCCTTCCATCGGCCGAGACATCCCCGACCTCTGTGGCCGATGTGGACTGCGGAATGCGTCGCCACCCTGTGGACATGGCAGTCGCGCTGACGCCAAGGATCGAGAGGACGACCGATGATGTCGCAGTCTCTGTACCGTCTGGGCCGCCTGTCGGCCCGCCGCCCATGGGTCGTGATCGGCTCCTGGCTGGTCCTGACCGTCGTCGTCGTGGGAGCTTCCAGCACCTTCGGTAACCGTCTCAAGGACTCCATGCAGGTGCCCGGGCTCGACTCCCAGCAGGCGAGCGAGCTGATGGCCGCCGCCGGTGCGGGTGAGGCCGGCCTGACGGCTCAGGTGGTCGTGACTCCGCACGACGACCACGCGACCTTCTTCAACTCAGCGGAGGCAAGGGCTGCGCTCGCTCAGCTGCAGGCCGGCGCGGCCGCACTGCCCCACGTCCTCGGGACCACGGATCCGACGGGGGCACTGGCCGCGGGTCCCGAGGTCGCGGTCCATAGCGGTGTCGTGTCGGCAGACGGACGCGTGGCTCTCATCCGGCTGCAGTACCCGCTCGTGGACGAACTCTCAGCCAAGGACCTCAGCAACCTCAAGACGTTCGGTGCCGAGGCAGAGGCGGGGTCCTCGCTGCGGATCGAGATGGGTGGCGACCTCTACTTCACGTTCCAACAGTCCCAGCCCGGTCTGGGCGAGCTCATCGGGCTGCTCGTCGCGGCGCTCATCCTCTTCCTCGCCTTCGGGTCCTTGGTCGCCACGGCCCTCTCGCTCGGCACGGCCGTGCTCGGACTCGCCGTCGGCGTCAGCTCCATGTCGCTCATCGCTAACGTCATCGACATCCCGACCTGGGCGCCGGTGCTCGGAGCCATGGTGGGGCTGGGCGTGGGCATCGACTACGCCTTGTTCATCGTTACCCGACACCGTGACCACCTCGCTCGCGGCCTGCCGGTCGAGGAGTCGGTCGGCTCGGCGCTGGCCACCGCCGGCAAGCCGGTGGTGGTCGCCGGCGGCATCGTCGTCGTGGCGATCCTCGGGCTCGTCGTGGCCGGCGTCCCGTTCATGACCGCGGGGGGGATCGCGATTTCGGTCGTCGTCCTAGTCATGGTGTGCGTCTCGGTCACGCTGCTGCCTGCGCTCCTGGGCCTTGCCGGGTATCGCATCAACCGGCGCAGGCGGCGTCCCGGACGCGGCAGGGTTGACGCCCCCGACAGCCCGGGCTGGTCGAGGTGGATCCGGCACGTGACCCGCAACCCGTGGCCCTACGCGGTCGGGGTCACAGTGCTGCTGCTCGCGCTCGGCGCCCCCGTGCTGGCGCTGCGTGCGGGCATCCCCGACGACGGTGCGCTGCCCGAGGGCCGTACCGAACGCCAAGCCTACGACCTCGTGGCCCAGGGGTTCGGTCCGGGCAGCAACGGCCCGGTGGTGGTCGCCGTCGACATCGCCGGCGACCCAGCCGTGGTCCAGCCTCTTGTGGAGGCCGTCAGGGCTGA
>JBBRYB010000169.1:0-4883 GCA_038238115.1 Propionibacteriales bacterium
GAAGGCGCAACCGGGGAAGTGGCTGACCCGCTCTGAGCGCGAACAGCCAACGCAACAACAGGACACCGATGAGGAAGGCCGACAAGGCCTCGTTCGGTCGCAACACCGGTATCAGCGTGCCGCGGTCGATGCCGGCGACCAGGGGAGTGACTCCGATGAAGAGATAGGCCGCCAGGTACGGCCGCGCCCATACGACACAGCCGAGCATGGTCATAGCGGCCAGACCGGCCGCGACGAGCGGATGGCTGGCGACCAAAATCCCGGTGGCCAGTGCGCCCACGGCGGCCAGGCCCGCTGCCGCGGTGGGAGGGAAGGCGTCACCGGTGACAGGCGGAGTCGCGGGTGCAGGCCCTGGGTCGTCCTGGAGCTCTGGCCAGCGCGGTGGCATCACGGTGGTCACGCTGGGTCACCCCGAAGCGAGGGCAGGTCGGGTGGGCGGCCGAGAAGTCCCCTGGCGACCCAGCCCAGCTCGGGTGACCGGAGGATGCCCTGCACGGTCGCGAAAACCCCGAGCCCGAGCAACCCACCGACCGCGACCGCCACGCTCCACCCCAGCCGGCCCGGGACCTCGCGGGTGACCAGATAGACCAGCACAGCGGTCGGGCCGACCATGCAGCCGGCGCCGATCACGATTCTCATGGACGAAGGGCCCAGCCGCTCGCTGCCGTCGGGGAGGCGTCGTCGAAGCCGAGTCAGGAGAATCGTCCCGCCGAGGATGTTCGCGACCGCGTATGCGGCACCGGCCACGACGAGCACGGCGACGCCGTTCAAGGCAAGAGTGAACGCACAGGACGCGACACAGATGAACGCTTGAGCGAGCATGGCGACGAGTGAGGTCCGGGTGTCACCCATCGCGTAGGCAGCCTGTGTCGAGACGAAGAAGACGGATTGGCCGACGGCGCCGACGGCGATGGCAGTCAATGTCCACGCCACCATGGTGACTCCGGTGGCGGTGTTCATCTGGCCCACGGACACCACGTGCGCAAGCGGTCTGGCCAAAACCACATAGCCACAGACGGCCGGAACCGTCAAGAACAAGACCAGGCTGACACCCCGCAGATACGTATCGCGGAACTCGGCCTCGCGGTGGCTGTGGTGGAGGCGTGACAGCCTGGGGAGCAAGGACAGAGCCACGGGGGTGGCCGCCAGAGCGATGGGAAGAGCGTAAAAATTGAGTGCTATCTGCATCGCCACCGTGCCGCCGGGCACGCGTGAAGCCACCAGCAGCAACGTGAGCACTTGAAGCGCCATGAGCCCGGACTGAGCAAGAGACGGCAAGGCGCGCCGGACGATGCCGACGACTTCGCGGTCTCGCCAGCCCGCGCGGGGACGCAAGGTCACTCCGGATCGATAGGCACCCCACCACTGAAGGGCCGCATGCAGCCCGACGGCAGCGGTGGAGCCCAGCCCCAGCAGCAGCAGCTCCCCGAGCGGTATCTGGCTGCCCGTAGCGCCTGTGGAGTACAGCAGGCCGACGAGCAGAAGGATGCCGATGATCGCCACGTTCTCCAAAGCGGGGGCCGCAGCGGCGAGCGCGAACCGGCCGCGAGCGTTCATGGCGGCTGCGGAGGTCCCGACGACGGCGTATCCCAGAATCTGTGGCATGACCATGAGGGCGAGCCACTGGGCGAGTGTCACTTGGTCGGCTATGGTCCCTCCGCTGGAGCCCAGCCCAACGACGCGCAGTGCCTGCGGTAGGAGCACCACAGCGGCAGGAGCTACCAGCGCAAGAGCGAGCATCGCCACTCCGAGGAAACCACCGGCGACTCGGGCGGTTGCGGCTCGGTCTCCGCGGTCCAAGTGCCCGACGATCGCGGGCACCAACACTGACGAGAAGAGAGAACCTGCCAGGAAACCGTAATAGACGAGGTTCGGGAGGCTGTTGGTCAACTGGTAGGAGTTGCCCAGCGCCGTCGGCCCGAGAACTGCTCCGATCAGCACGACCCGGGCGACGCCCGTGGCTCGGCTCACGATCGTCCACTTTCCTATCGTGAGCGAGTCCCGGGTGGCGCCGATGCTGCTCGTCAGGTCTGGGTCGGTGGGCACGGCGTGCGCGGGTCGGATTCTTTCCGGCGCCCCCTCGCGCCTCACCGCGCTCCCGGACGGAGCAAAGCAGGCAACGTCAAGGCGAGGATCTTCAGGTCCTGCCAGGTGCTGTCGTGCGTGACATAGGAAACGTCGAGCTCCAGTCCTTGCAGCATCGTCAGTCGGTTCCGCCCGCTCACCTGCCACAGTCCTGTGACACCGGGCGGCACGTTGAAGCGTGATTCGGAAGAGCCCGGAAAGAGCTCGAGCTCCCACGGTAGCGCGGGACGCGGACCGACCAGGGACATATCCCCGCGCAGCACGTTGACGAGCTGTGGCAGCTCGTCGATACTCCATCGGCGCAGAAACGCGCCGACGGTAGTGATCCTGGGGTCGTTACCGAGCTTGTACAGCCCGTCGACCCTGACTATCTCACTGCCGAACAGCCGGGTGACGTATTCCCGGTGGGTCTCGTCCGAGCAACCAGCCCGCATGGTGCGGAACTTGAACATGACAAAGGGCTTGGCATCCAGTCCTGCTCGAGTCTGGCGAAACAGTGCGGGACCCGGACTGGTCCGCCAAATGACGAGAGCCACGACAAGCATCAGCGGAGACAGAAGCAGCAGTATCGTCGCCGAGACGACGATATCGATGAACCGCCTCGTCACGCGCCGACGGAGCGACGCCTGCGCGCCGACAAGCGGGCCGGCGGCCGTTGCCCGTTGTGTTATGCCACCTGGTTCCATCGCCGTTCCTAGTGATCCGTGCCGGAGCCATCAGGCGGGAGATGGGTCGCCAGCTTGTACCTGGACGCTGAGTCCGCCCGTTCGACGCGTCCGTTGATCCCGCGTAGCGAGTCGACGCGTCCGCGAACAGTGGCGGGGTTCCCGAACGCGACGGTGCCGGGGGGGAGGTCCCGGGTGACGACGGAGCCCGCACCCACCAAGCACCCCTCACCGACCCGTACGAACGGAAGCAGAGTGACGTTCACGCCGATCTGAGCCCCCGGCCCTATCGACGGGCCGGACATGTGCGCGCGGGACTCGTCGTCGCCGGGGTACAAGTCGTTGGCCACCGTTACACCAGGCGCCAGGAAGGCGCCTTCCGCTATCTCGGTGTACTGGGCGATGTAACAGTTCGCATGGATCTTGACGCCATCAGCCAGACGACAGCCGTAGTCGATGACGGTGTTGCTCCAGACCGAGACATCGTCTCCCAGCTCGCATTCCTCACGCACCACCACGTGATGACCGGTCTGGAAACGGTCACCGATCCGACTACCGAGATAGAGGACCGTGCCGCTCCTCAGGCGGGCGTCGAGGCCGAGACGGAGCGCCCCGGCGGGCATCCTGTCCCCCGAGTATCCGATCGTGACGTCAAGGTCGGCGCGCAGGCCAGTGCCGACCTCACTGTGCCCTGTCATCCGGAGGCGCTCGCGCGTACGACCGCGTTGACCTCCGAGCAGACGAGCTCTGCTTGCTCCGCGTTCATGTGTGGATACAGCGGCAGGGACAGGATCTCGGTAGCCGCAGCCTCCGCCACCGGAAGACTGCCGGTGCAGTAGCCGACGTAGGGAGCAATCAGATGGCAGGGCGTCGGGTAGTGGATACCTGTCGCGATCCCGCGACGCGCCAACTCTGCTCGGACTTGGTCGCGTTCACCAACTCGCGCCACCGCCAGGTGGTAAACGCCGACCGCATGGTCGCTCTCGGCGAGGAGCTGGACGAGGTCGGGGTCCAGGAGCCGGCGGTAGTCGGAGATCAGCGAACGGCGCGCTTGGTTCCAGGCCTCGAGCCGCCGCAGCTTCGCCGACAGCACTACGGCCTGCATGGCATCGAGACGGCTGTTGGTGCCGATGGCTCCGTGCTCGTAGTGCTCGCCCGTCACTCGGCCGTGGTCACGAAGGGTGACGAGCCGCTCGGCAATCGCCGGGTCCGACGTGACCACAGCACCTGCGTCACCGAATGCGCCGAGGTTCTTGCCTGGGTAGAAGCTGAAGCAACCAGCGACTGCCAGGGAGCCGGCTCGGTTGGATTGCCAGGTGGCCCCCTGTGCCTGTGCGGCATCCTCGATCACTTCGATTCCAAGGTCGCTTGCCGTTGCCGACAGCTCGCCCATATCGGCCATCTGCCCGAACAGATGAACCACGATCACGGCGCGGGTAGCCGGACTCACCGCAGCTTTGAGGGTCTGTCCGGTGATGAGCAACGTGTCAGGGTCGACATCGGCGAAACGAGGGTTCGCGCCCGCCAGCACGACAGCCTCCGCTGTGGCGACGAAGCTGTTGGTGGGGACAACGACGTCGTTTCCGCGTCCGATCCCCATCGCCCGGAGCGTCAGCTGCAACGCGTCCGTGCCGTTGGCAACACCGACCGCATACGCTGTGCCGCAGAAGTCCGCCCATTCCTGCTCGAATGTCGCCACCGCGTCGCCACCGATGAACTGCCCCGACTCCAGCAACTGTTGCCATTTAGAGGTCACTTCGTCTCGTACCTCGGAGGTCATGGCGCCGAGGTCCAGGAAGGGGATCACGAATGGTCCATCATTGGGACGAAGGACTGACTGGCTGAAGACTTCGACGCCACCTCGGTATGCTCCACCGACTCCTGCACCTCGGATATCTCCACGGGGCGGCCCTCATCGAGAGACAGCTTCGCGGCTTCCAGGATCTCGACGACGGCCAAGCCGTTCGCCCCGTCCGTGATCGGTGCCGAGCTGGAGAGAATGCTGTCCACGAAGTGCCGATCTTCCACCACCAGCGGCTCGTTGCTCACCAAGTACGGCGCGACGACGTCCCCATATCGGTAGGTCATGCGGGGCTGGGCGTCCTCGGGGGGATCCTGCATTTCTGCGACACC
>JBBRYB010000170.1:0-4872 GCA_038238115.1 Propionibacteriales bacterium
CCTATGAGCGCCCCGACAGCGCGCAAGTTTCCGGCCACCCTGCACAGGCCGTTGTGCTGCGCCTTCCCGCCGGACACACGGCAGCCGACCCGCTAGATTTTGTTCTGAGCTGGGCCGGCCGATCGCTGCGCGTCGGTCGGTCGGAGCTCGGGCGATCGACGCTGAGCTTGGACGCCCTCCTACGCTACGAACTGGCAGCGCTGAGTCCGTCAGCCAGGGCCGACGCGCTGGCCTTTCTGGTGGCGGGACCTGGCGAACCACCCGCCCCGAAGCGGGCGACGCGCCGCCTGAGCGGAGCATGTTGCTCGAAGGCACTTGGCGGCCAGATGCCGTCGGGTCAAGTCCAGCTCAGCAAGAGCTTGCATGCCGCCCGGCAGGCGCTCCGCGAGCGGCTGCCTGCATGCGTGATCTCGGTGGCGGCACCGCAGGGGCTGAACATCGACGCTGTGCTCGCCGTGGACGATAGGAACTTCTACGTGCAAGGCTGGCTGCATGACGAGGAGGCGCCCCCGACACGGCTGACCGCAGTATCTCCGGAAGGGAGCAGAACGGAGATCTTGTCGCGCCTCTATCGCTATCGACGCCCGGACGTTGAGCAATTCTACGGTGATTGCGCGGACGGCCAGAACCCTGAACACGGTTGGATCGCCCACTTAGAGACATCGACCTCCAGCCTGTTGGCCAGCGGCTGGATGTTCGAGATGGCTAACGCAGCGGGGGCTGAACTCGAGGTCTCGGGCCCCAGTGTCACCCGCGACCTTGCTATTGTCCGGGAGACGATCCTGCGGGACCTAGACCGCGAGCGGCTTCCCGCCGATCGATTACGGGCCGAACACATTGCGCCCGCGTTGAGCCGGTTGGAGGCGCGGCGGCGCTCCGTGGCCAAGGTCGACAGCGTCGCCCAACACGGTGAGCCACCGACGGGCCCGGAGGTCTCGATCGTGGTCCCCTTGTACGGGCGAATCGATTTCCTGGAGCATCAGCTGGCGCAGTTCATCCACGACCCGGAGCTCCAACGGGTTGACCTCATCTACGTCCTGGACTCCCCAGAGCTGGCTGAGTCGTTCCGAACAGTCGCTAGCCAGCTCGCGCAGATCTACGACGTGCCCTTCCGAACGGCCGTGATGAGTCACAATGTCGGCTTCTCGGCCGTGAATAACTTTGCTGCCGAGTTAGCCAGGGGTAGGTTGTTGCTTCTGCTCAACTCTGACGTCTTTCCCCGTGAGCCAGGCTGGCTTAGCGCCATGACGAGATTTTACGACGCCACGCCAGCCATAGGCGCACTGGCTCCGAAACTGTTATACGAGGATGAGTCGATCCAGCACGCAGGAATGTACTTCCAGCGCATGGTAGACACGGGAATGTGGAGCAACGAGCATTTCTACAAAGGCCTTCACCGCAGCTTGCCGTCCGCAAACGAGACGCGAGTCGTGCCCGCAGTGACCGCCGCCTGCATGATGATTGACTTGAGATCGTACCAGGACCTTGGTGGACTGCGCGGAAAGTATATTCAAGGCGACTACGAAGATTCGGACCTCTGTCTGCGTCTGTCCGCGCAAGGCCGCTCGAACTGGTATCTTTCGACCGTCGAGCTATATCATTTGGAGGGTCAGTCCTACCCGTCCCTAATCCGTGAACTGACCGGTGCGTACAACCGCTGGTTACACACGGCGGAATGGGACGCGACCATCCAACGGGTCATGGCCGACAGCGGGAAAGTGTCGCTGCCATGACGATCAGCCAGATCGACTCGGTAGCGCCAGCATCCCTCTCGAGCGGCCTTATCGGCTCTTCTCCGGAGGAGCCGCGACCTGACCAGGCGGCAGACACGTATGGCTTGGACGTGGCCGGCTGGGCCCTCGGTCGCCACTCCCCAGTAGTCAACGTCGAAATCTATGCTGGTCGGCTGAAACTCCTACAGGCTTCCGTCCTAGGTCAACGCCCCGACATCGCAGAACTGCATCCGGAGTTGCAGTGGGCGCCACAATCCGGATTCAGGGCAGCTGTGAGCCTCCTGGGGTTTCCAGGCCCATTCGAGTTTCCAGCTGTCGGAAGCGACGGACAGCGCAGTGCCTTGGGCGCGATCAAGGGCCGGCGCGCAGCACTGCCCTCTGCGTGCAAGGGGGGCTCTCTTGCCCTACCTCTGCTCGTGACAACTCTCGGACGCAGTGGCTCCGCCTGGTTCATGCGCCTTCTTGGGCGCCATCCCCAGTTCGTCCCGTACAAACCTTTCGAACGTGATCCGAGAGTGGCGGCATACTGGTTCGGAGTCTTGGAAGCCTTGGCGCATCCAGCGAGCTACCTGCTCCCACTCAGCGCACCGCGGCTCGCTGATCCCCGCTGGTGGCTTGACAACCGGCATGAACCTCCGCCGGAGGCGTCACGGACTGGAGTTCAGACGTGGTTTGGTCGAGAGAACATCGAGAGCTCGCCGAGTTCTGTCGCCATCGAAGCGGCAGGATGTATGAGCAGTTCGTGCACGAGGAGCAACGTCAGGCGCAGCATGTCGCCGAGAAAGTGCCACCCAACTCCGTGCCGCTTCTGGCCCGGGATCGCTTCCCACAGGGGCTCGAAATTGTCCCCGTGCGAGACTTCCGGGACATGTTCTGCTCCATCTTCGCATCCACGGACCGCCACGGCACAAAAACTTTCGGTCGCGACGCGACTGCGAGCGACGAGGAATATGTCCAGGTCCTGCGCAGCTCTGCGCAGGACCTGCTGGACACTTGGCAGATGCGCCGTTAAAGCGCCGTGTTCGTACGCCACGAGGCCCTTGTCACCCGCCCTCTCCCCACCATGCGGAGAGTGCTTGCGCTTTGCAAACTCGATCATTCTGATGGGATCGTTGCGGGCGGGCATGGTCAGCGGTGATATGACAAATGCTCCTGAGGAGCGAAGTCACCGGACGGTCGAAGAGCCACTTCGGTCCGTTGGTCGATTGAATCGGGACGTTTCCCCGTCTCTACAGACTCTTTGTGAAGAGTGCCGTTGGCGATGTGTTGCGTGGTTTTGGATACGAGTCCTGAGGAGTCCGAATACGGAAGGTGAGGGTTGACAGAGCGTGATAATCGGTGAACAGTTCGTTTGGGGACATCTCCCGAAGACCGGTGGAGACGCCACTGAGTGTCTTTTCCGTCTGTTTCCTGGCCTTGTAATGTACGCCGATGGCCCTGGCACAAACGACAAACACGCTTCTTTCCATGCACGTCGTGACCAAACCTTGGGTAAGGCGCTGGCTCTGAATATCCGGCGACTGCCGTCCTGGATGTTGAGCTATGCCCATCACAAGGCGAGCCGGGGTTTGTATCCGGAGTACAGGCCCCTACCCATGAACACGGCCGAGCAGATGGCTGAGAGCTCGGTTGCCGACGCCACTTTGAGCGCACTTACGCACGAGCATACGTACCACGTGGACCGATGGCTTCGGATGGAGTTCTTGAGTTCAGACTTCCTGATTTTCATATCTAGCTTTACAGACGTATCGCCTGAACAAGTACGTCTGATTCAGGGCTCTCCCCAAGTGAACGCTACGTCGTATACGCATGAGATTTCCGAGTGGTTCAGTTCCGAGCAGCTTACGCAGATGTACGCAAATAATCCCGCATGGGCCCACATCGAGAACGGCGAATATGGGTCCCTTCATAACTTAGCTGGTTAGGCCGTGTAACTGACGAAGCGTGTCTGTTGCGGTTCTCGGCATCTTGGATTCAAGTGAATGGGTCGCCGGTGGAACTACGCCACTCCTAGTCACCGCAGCGGTCAGAGGGGGTGCTCGCCAGCAACCCCTGGACCCCGTGCACTTCACGGGTCGAGTCATAACCTGGCGAAGCGTGCCGAAGGGCGAGGGCGAGACCGCGAGGGTGGTAGCGAGCTAGCGCGACGATTCCCGGCAGACTGCGGCGCCATTCGCCTGCTGACAGCTGCATTGCGAGCTCGCGCGTCAACGGGGCGCCGAAGTACTCCTGCCAGAAGCGGATGCCGGCCTCGTACGCGAGACGCAGCTTCTCGTCTCGTCGTACGTACCGGCGCTGACGCCGAGCCACAGTCATCGCCGACGCCAGCATCCTCGGCAGGTTGTGACTCGTGCTTGAGCCGTGCCGCCTGTAGTCAGCGACGACGTGCTCGTGGCAGTGCACCGGAAGCCGGCGCGTGATCCGAAGATTCAGTTCATAGTCCTCGCACCCCGTCACCGACGCATCGAAGCCGGTCACGTGTTCGAACACCTCGCGTCGGTAGAGCCCCGTGGCCGGCATTCCGATGTAGTTGGTCCGAAGTAACGCGGCGTAGTAGTCACCAACGGCACAGGGCAGCTCCGGAGTCGGCAACGGTTCGCCCTCCACCCCGATGTGCCGGTAGTGGCCGGACACGAAAGCGCACTCGGGATGCGCGCGGAGCGCGTCCAGGCCGATCTGGAGGGCGTCCGGCACCAACCGGTCGTCGGCGTCGAGGAACACCAGGAAGTCTCCGTTGCTGCGCCGGATTCCGGCATTACGGCCCGCAGCCTCGCCGGCATTACCTTGCCGAACGTAGCGAGCCGCGGGAAATCGACCCGTGATCTCGCGGGTGTTGTCGGTCGAGCCGTCATCGACGACGACGATCTCATGATGCGGATACGTCTGCGCCAGCACGCTCTCGATCGCTTCCGACAGGAAGTGCGCCTGGTTGTAACTGGGGATGACGACTGAGACCAATGATGCTGTGGCCGGTGAACCTTTGCGCCATCCGCGGCGGAACGTGATCACCGCCAGCGGGACGCGGGTCTGATCCGGCAGCACCGCGCGCAGGTGCAGCGAGAGCTCAGGAGTGGTGCCGGTGACGGTGAGGGTCGTGGCGAAGCCGGCGTCGCCCGCCCAGTCCAGCTCGGGGAAGGCA
>JBBRYB010000171.1:0-4864 GCA_038238115.1 Propionibacteriales bacterium
CACCGTCGCCGCCATGATCCACCTCCCCGGATCGACCTACCGGATAACGTGCGGGAGTCGCGCTCAGTCGACCGGATGGTTCCGGCTGGTCACCGTCCCCTGATGTGGATCAGCCTACCGGATAATGGGCTATTATCCGGTGGTGCGAGGATGCCGCGATGTCCTCCACACCCGCCGGACCCGCGAGCCCCAGCCTCTACCAGTTGCGCGTCGTGCTGCACGGCATCAGCCCGTTGATCTGGCGGAGGATGCTGGTGCCCGGCCACACCAGTGTCGCCGGGCTGCACACGGTTCTGCAGACCGCCTTCGGGTGGTGCGGTGAGCATCTGCACCGGCTCGTCATCCACGGCACCGAATACGGCATAGCCTATGTCGGCGGTCCGGGTTTCCGCGACGACGCCCGCACGGTCCGCCTCGATGAACTGGGTCTACGCCTGGGTGAGCGATTCACCTACGAGTACAACTTCACCGCCGGCTGGCAAGCCGACCTGCGCGTCGAACAGATCCAACCCAGCGCGCCCGCCCGAGGCTACCTGCGCTGTGTCGGCGGCCGGCGGGCCGGCCCACCCGAAGACTGGGGCGGGCCGTGGGCGTTTGTGGAACAGACCCAGCCGCACCTGGTGTTCACCGCCATCGTCCGCGCGGCCGAGATCATAAGCCAGGTGCTGGAAGCCGACGAAAACACCGTGTTCGTGCTCGGCGAGCAGCGAGACGAGCTGGCCAGCCTGCTGCCGCTGCTGGGCCTGGAGCGTTTCGACCGCCGGGCGCTCAACCACGCCCTGGCGGCACTGCCCGCGACCCAGGCGAGGGTGGCATGAAACTCACCGTGCACGTCACGCTGTCCGGTGATGATGACGACACCAAGACGGTGGTGCGCGAAGTGTTCGCCCTCACGCGCGAGGCTTTGACTCCCGACACACTGGGGTTGGGTCTGGCCGAGGCCAAAAACCTGCTCGCCGCGGTGCAGGACACGCTGGTCACCGCCCAGGTCAGCGCCACGGTCGCGGCCCAGGACACCTGCCCGGACTGCGCAGCCCCCTACCGGCACAAGGACAAGCACACCATCGTGGTGCGCAGCCTGTTCGGCACGCTGCGCCTGGACAGCCCACGGTGGTGGCACTGCCCCTGCCAGGTGCACCCGACCCGCACGTTCAGCCCGCTGGCCGCGCTCCTGCCCGAACGCACCACCCCGGAGCTGTCCTATCTGCAGGCCCCGCTTCGCTGGGCTGGTCTCCTACGGTGCCTCCGCCTCCCTGTTGAGTGAACTCCTGCCCCTGGGTCGGCCCCTGCACGCGACCGCCCTGCGGTTTGAAGTGCAGGCCACCGCGCAGCGTCTGGAGGACGAGCTCGGTGACGAGCGGTCCAGCTTCATCGACACCTGCCCACGGGACCGGGAGGAACTACCCCGCCCGGAACTGCCGCTGGTCGTGGGACTGGACGGCGGCTACGTCCACTCCGCCGCCCAGCGCTCGCGGCGGGACGGGTGGTTCGAGGTAATCGCCGGCAAGGCGATGCCGACCGAGGGGACCCCCAGCTGCTTCGGGTACGTGCAGACCTACGACACGAAACCCAAACGCCGGCTGTTCGAGGTGCTCAAAGCCCAGGGCATGACGGAAAACCAGCAGGTCACCTTCCTCACCGACGGCGGTGAGGACATTCGTGACCTGCCCTGCTACCTCAACCCCGATATTGGTAACCACCGGAATCAGGACTTGTTGAATGACCCCCTGCGGGCGATTTCAGCGGCGTAGGCGGCCCCTGTCTGGGCCTGTTCGGTCCAGGAGGTGGCTGTGTTGATGTGGATGCCCAGAAGGTTGCTCAGGACGATGGCTGGGAGCTGGGCGGCCAGGTCCATGAGGGTGGTGTTGCGGCCGGCGCGGGCCCGGACGCCGAACGACTGGAGCCTGGCCATCAGCCTGGTCGGGCTGATCGGCCGGCCCGGTGCTCCGCCGGGGAACAACCACGGGTGGTCCTCGGTGTGTCCGAGGGCTGCGTGGCCGCGGCGGTTGGCGGCCAGTCGCAGTACGAGACCGCCGAGGGGATCAGGCAAATTCAGCGGCTTGGTGCCCAGCGTGATCCGGACTTCACCTCCGCTGCTGAGGATCTGATCTCGCGTGATGTGCGCCACTTTTGTGAGTGGCTGGCCGTAGAGCAGCAGAAGAAGGCCGGCGACGCGGTCCGCGGTGGGTATGGCGTCGTCGTGGAGGAATCGGCGGACCAGCGTCCAGCGGTCGTCCTCGTCGATGCGGGCGGCCGGTCCTTCGGTGGTGCGTTGGGGGATCTCGGCGTCTGGGGTGTGTCCGTTGCGGCGAGTCCAGAGCAGGAACGCGCGGGCGTTGTGGTTGGTGCTGCGCCCGTCTGTGAGCCAGTGGTCGACGAGGCGCTGGTCGCAGGAGGCCAGGGTGGCGCCGTTGTCGCGAAGCCATGTGATCAGGGCGATGGCTGCCCGGACCTGCGCGCGGGCATAACCGGCCTGGGTAGCGGTGATGTGGTGTCGCTCGGAGCGATCCCGTAACCGCCGCAGCGCGTGCCAACTGGCGAAGCCGCGGACGATGCGCCGCTCGTGGGCGTCGGCGACCTGGGCGAGGGTCTTGGCCGTCCAGCGGTCGAACATGGCCAGGTACTGGTCTCGCGGGGGCAAGACCTTCCCCGCGACCAGCACGTTCCGTAGGTGGTCGATGGCCCTGTTGGGCGGGTGGCGATCGAGCGTCTCGTGCGTCACAGGCTGGTTGACCTGGCTGAGTTCGTTGAGCAGCGCGACGGCGGCCGAGCGTTCCAGCCATACCAGGCCCGACTTGGGCTCGCTGGAGACCAGGGCGTGAAAGACCGGCTCGAGGTGCGGGTGGATGTCCCCACCGGAGTGCGCGAGCAGGCTGAGAAGCTGGTGGCGGAAGGCGCAGCGCTGGCACAGTCCCTGGTGATGCAGGCGCTCGGTAGTGCCGCAGTCAATGCAGGGCCGGAATGACAGCGGGTGGCGCGGGTAGCAGGTGGCGCAGAGCGGGCCTTCAGGGACCCTGCTTTTGACCAAGCGCGTGTGGCCGCAGCCGGCGCAGGGCATGGGTTGCCTGCTGCAGTTGCCGCAGAGCGGCTGGCCGTCTGCCGTCCTGCCGCCGACGGGCCGCGTTCCTCGGCACCGCGCGCAGGGAAGTGACCGCATCCGGCGTGAGCAGCTCCCACAACGCGGTCGGTCGGTGGCGGCGAGGTGGCAGGGCTTGACCCGTCCGCACATCGAACACGTCGCCATCGGTGCGCGGAAGCAGCGAGCGCATCGGGCTGGTCCATCGCCGTGGCGATGGACCGTCGTGACGCGTCCGCAGTCGGCGCACGGTGCGTGATTGGCGTGGTCGCGTCGATAACAGGGGCCGCAGATCGCTCCACCGGTGGCGGTGCGGCTGGACACTCTCCGGGATTGGCCGCACCGGGAACAGGGCGCATGTCGGTTCTGGTCGTCGCAGCGTTGGCAACAGCGCAGCCCATCGCGCTGCGTGGGCAAAACCACGCTCCGTCCGCAGAATGGACATGCGGGGGCGACGACGCCGCTGACCCCGGCGGCAACCAGCGCCTGGATCAGTGAGTTGACGCGAGGCGAGCCGTGTGCCCCCTGCCCGGCGAGGAGGTTCGGACGATCTTCCAGTTCCCAGAGAACCTTGTGGCGCTGGAACCGCCGCGGGACCGCGGTTGCGATGATCTCGATCAGGGCCCGTTGGTTGTGAGCGGGGTCGAGCTGGCTGATCCTGGCGCGGATCTCGTCGATGGGGTCGTGGTCATGGGAGGAAACGCAGCGGACGCACAGTGGCCCTCCGTTGCGGTCGCTGCTGGCGATCTGCCTGGTCACCCCGCAGCTGACACAGGGGTTGGCCGCGGTGTGTGCGCGCCGGGCACACGATCCGCAGATCCGAATCGTGCCGTCGAGCTGAGGGAGTGGCTTGGGCTGGTGGCAGTGCCCGCAGCACGGCAGCGTGAATCGCCGCACGCCCGTTGCCCGCAGGGCGCGGATCAGCCGCTCGATCTGTGGTGGCCCCTCCGGACGTCCGGAGGTGAGCAGGTCCGGCTGCTCGTGCAGCGCATGTGCCAGGCGACGTCGCTGTGCCCGTGAGGGCGCGGCCTGGGCGATCGCGGAGCGCAGGTCGCCCAAGCCGAGGTTTGGCTCGATGTCGGTGACGACGGTGACGATGACCGTGTCGGGATCGTCCAGAAAGCCGGTGGTCAGGGCACGGGCGGTCACGACGAGGAGCCGGGAACGACGCGCGCCCGCTTTGGCCGGAACTCACCAACGCCCGTGGCGGCCTCGGGACTCTGGCCGACAGCCTTCTTCTTTGACTTGGTCACGCGGGCCGCGATGGGCTCGATGAGGTCGTCCATCTGGCAGCCCAGAATGTCCAACAACGCCATCAAGACCTTGAGGTTGAGCCGTTCTGGCGTGTCGGCCACCAACCGGTAGACCTGGCTGTCGGACAGGTTGATGCCGCGCTCGGCCAACTTGGGGCGCAGGTGCGTGGTCTGGAACAGGCCGCGGGTGGCCATGACCTCACGCAGCTTCCACCGGTAGTCCAGTCTCGCGGTCATCGCTACTGCTCCTCGCCGACGGCGAACGCCTTGTCCAGGACCTTGCGCATCATGGTGTTCATGAAGTCGTCGCTGACACCGGTGTAGATCGCCGTCGTGGACTGGTAGGCGTGGCCGGCCTGCCGCTGGACAAATCCGGGATCAGCCCCGTCCTCGACCTGATGGGTGATATGGGAGTGCCGCAGGCAATGCGGGACGAGCTCTGTGGGCAGCTTGAGCGCGTCGCGGTACTCGGCGAAGCGTTCCTCGATGTGGCGGGGCCGGATCCGGCCGCCTCGCTCAGTCGGCCAGAGCGCCG
>JBBRYB010000172.1:0-4797 GCA_038238115.1 Propionibacteriales bacterium
CGACGCGGTCACTACGACATCGCCGCCGACGCACCGGTGCATCAGCGGCTACCGACGGCGTTCGATCAGTTGGCACTCGCCATCTGATCACTACCAAGGATCGTTCAATCATGCCGCTCGATCCCCTAATGCAACAGAGCCGCTCCGAGGCTCCGCTTGTGGCTCCTGCCTGTCCTTCGTGTACGCCCGCGGAGTAGCGTCGAAGAGACCGATCTGCGACGGGCGCGATGGGTGAGGCGGAGGGAGTTTGGCATGTTCGTACAGGTGATCCAGGGTCATGTGTCCGATGCGGCGCGGGTGCGTGCGGAGCTGGACAAGTGGCAGTCGGAGGTGGCTCCCGGAGCCGAGGGTTGGCTCGGAAGCACGTCAGGTGTGACAGATGCCGGCGAGGTGGTTGCCCTGGTGCGTTTCGAGTCGGAGGAAGCAGCGAGCCAGAACAGCGATCGGCCCGAGCAGGGCGCCTGGTGGCAGGAAATGGCGAAGCTCTTCACGGACGAGCCCGTCTTTCACAACAGCACCTCCGTCGAGGTGGACACGCCCGGGGATCCCTCCCAGGCCGGCTTCGTCCAGGTGATGCAGGGCCGCTCCAGCGACCCGGATCGCGCCCGAGAGCTGATGGCGAATGATCCGACCGACTTGGCGTCGTTCCGGCCCGACATCCTGGGCACCCTGTCGGTGGGGCACGACGGCGGTGGCTGGACGATGGCCATCTATTTCACCTCGGAAGAGGCCGCGCGGGAAGGGGAGCAGAAGGAACCGCCGGCAGAGATGCAGGCGATGATGAAGGAGATGGACGCCGTCACCATCGGGGAGCCCGTCTTCTTCGACCTCCGCGACCCCTGGCTCAACGCACCGAGCTGACCGGCTGGAGCACATGACGGGTTGTGGGCACCCGCGACGGCCATCGTCAACGCCACGTGGGAGGTCACTGTGCGCATGGTGGGCGGGGGCCGGATGGGAGCCTCAGTCCTCCAGGTCCGCGCTGGCGTCATGGAAGACGATCTTGACCGTACGATCCGAATCGTGCCTCTCGGCACAGACGGAGATGGTCGTGCGGTCGCGCCATATTCGTTGTGCGAGCTCTTCGGTCTCGACCTCCCTACCCTCGAACCGCCGCAACCTGTGCTCGGTGTCGAGCACGAACGCTTCGTAGTCGCCGTAGCGGTCGTACTCGAGGGAAGCGACCGCTCCGGTGAACCGCACCATGCGCTCGCGGTTAGCGCGGGCGTCGTGGTCGTCTGCATCGAAGTCGTCCCGATCGTCGTGGCCGCTGTCACCGCCGTGCTTCCCGTCGCTGGGGATGACGTGCTTCCAGTCACCGTGCGGGTGCCGCGTCCGCGACGACGTGTGGGCACGCGTCGAGCGGACCGAGGACGGGCCTCCGCGGTGGGCCCACGCGCGCCGTATGCACGCCGGCACGGTCGACCAGCATCGCGGTTGCTGTGCCGACCGGCAGGGGCGGGGCATCACCACGGCCTTCGTCTCGACCCGCGACGTCGCCGGACCGACGACGTGCACGCCCTGGCCAGACTCACCGAACCGAGCTGGGCGCGGCCGAGGCTTCCCGAAGGATTGCGCGGACGTCCGCGCAATCCCCACACGGCTTCGCCTGGGGCCGCGGTCAGCAGCGACGCAGCAGGCTCAGAGCCGCGAGCACTGCGAACCCTGGCACCAGCAGCAGGCCGACCCTCAAGTCGGCGATCTGGGCGAGCGCGCCGGCGCCGAGGGGACCGATCACCTGGCCCACGGCGGCTACGGTCAGTGTCTGGCCGAGCGCGCCGTCGGCGCCGCGCGGGCTGGCCTGCACGTGGAGTGCCGAGGCGAGCGGGAACAACGCGCCGGTACCGGCCCCGGTGACCACGATGCCGACGATCACGAGCCAGGGCTGGTCGGCGCTCAAGAGTGCTGGCGCCCCAAGCACGACAACGAGCAGCGCGATCACGGTCAGCCGCCGTGTCGCGACCCGCCGGGCGAGGCGGCTGGTGGCGACCCGGCCGACCAGGTGCGCGACGTAGAGCACGGCCACGGTAGCGGCCGCGCGTCCGGCTGACAGCCCCACCTCGTCATTGAGGTAGCTCGCGAGCCAGAAGCTGAGGACGAACTCCAGTGCCACCACCGCGAAGATCGTCAGCAGGGTCGGCGGCAGACGGCGGGGTACGACGAGCGGGTCCCTCGGGGGCGGTGCCACCGGTGCTGGCATCCCGATGACCAGCACGGCCGCGGAGGCCGCGAGAGCGGCGGCCGCACCGGCGAGGAACGCCGATCGCCAGCCCAGCTCGGTGGCGGCCAGCACCCCTACCAGCAGGGGTGTCGCGACCCCGGCCAGGCTGACGGCGATCTCGCCCTCGGTGAGTGCGACCGCACGGTGCCCGGCGTGCATGTCGGCCAGGGACGCCCACACCGCGATCAGGGCGGAGGTGGCGCAGGCACTGACGAGGTACGACGCGGAGATGGTCACCACCACGTCTGGGCCATAGCCGATGCCGAGGCCGGCCAGTCCGGCCGCCGCGAGCCCGGCGCCGACCGTCGTACGACGCGACAGGCGGCTGCGTCCGCTCGCCGCGACCAGTCCGGCCGTGCCCCCGCCGAGCGCGAACGCCACCTGGTGCAGCGAGCTGGTGAAGTAGGTCAGCCCGAGCTCGTCGCGCAGGAACGGAAGCGCCGGCCCGAGCGCGGCGTTGAGGATCCCGAAGCCGAACAGGGCGCCGAAGGCCGCCCAGGTCACCGGATCACGGTGGTAGGCCGTCGTGGCGACCTGCGAGCCGGGGTGGCTCATCGCTCTTCCGCCCACGCGGCCAAGCGGGCCGCGTCGAGCGCCTGGTCGAGCGCGGTGAGCCCGACGCCGGTCAGGACGGCCTCCGGGCCAGCCGTCGCGACCGTGAGCAGCGGCGGTCGCTCGCGGTGCAGCGCCATCAGCCCCGCGTCGTACGCCGCAGCGAAGCGATCGGGCGCGGCGTCGCGCACGGGCTCGGCCAGGGCGCCGAGGGTGACCACGTCGGGGTCGACGGCGTTGACGAGCCCGGCCACGCCGCGGCCGAGCCGCGCTGCGAGGTCGTCACGAAGGCGGCGTGCGTCGCCCGTGGCGTCCGGACGCCGGAGCACGTCGTCGAGGTAGCCGCGCGGGTCGACAGGCGTCGGGTCGCCGAGGCGCCGGGCCACCTCGCGCGGGTCGAACGGCACGCCCCAGCACCCGCGGGCACCGCAGGGACACAGGAGGTGGGGCTCACCCATCGGCAGGTGACCGAACTCGCCGTGCAGGTCCCGTGCGCCCGGCACCGGCCGGCCTTTGACGACGAGCGCACCACCGAGACCGACCTCGGCGACGACGTGGAGCAGGACGGCCGGGCGTGCAGGATGGGTCCGGGCCTCGGCAATGCCGGCCATTGTGGCGTCGTTCCCTGCGACGACCCGAGCGCCCGTCCCCGCGCCGATGCGCGCGAGCTCGACGTCGCGCCAGCCGAGCATGGAGGCGTGGAGCAGTCGGGTCCCACTCACCTGGCCCGGTACTGCCACGCCGACGGCGACCACCCGACCGGCGAGCCGGCGCACGGCCGTGGTCACCCGCCGCCGGAGCAGCGCGAGCGACCGGTCCGGGTCGGCGTCGTGGGTGCCGTCGGCGAGTATCGTCACGTCGCCGTCGAGGGAACACACTCCGAGCCGCCAGTCGCCGTGGCGCAGGTCGACGGCCAACGCGACCGGCGCCCGCGGGTGGGCGTGCACTGTGGTGGTCGGACGGCCCGGGCCGCGGGTGGTGGCGGGGCTCTCCACGATCAGCCCCGACTCCCGCAGCCGGCCGGCGAGGTCGGAGATCCCGCCGCTGCCGAGCCCGAGCCCCACCCCCAGCTCGCGCCGGGTCAGGCCGGATCGGGCACGGATCAGGGCAAGCGCGGCGGCCGCCGTACGCCAGTGTCGAGCCTGCACCCGAACGCCATCAGCCATCCTATGAGCATATACTCGCCGAGCGAGGTTATGAAGAAGAGAAGGGGTCCGTGGAGGGCTCTAATGGCTCTGTTGCGTTGCGCCATCGGACTGGAGGAGACACTGGTCCCATGACCTCGTGTGTTTCGGCCTCGGCGTTCGCTGGTTTCCGGTTCCCGCCGGAGGTGATCTCGGTGGCGGTGCGGTGGTACCTGCGCTACGGCTTGTCCTACCGCGACGTCGAAGAGCTGCTGGCCGAGCGCGGAGTGGACGTCGATCACGTCACCGTCTACCGGTGGGTCCGCCGCTTCACACCTGAGTTCGTCGAAGCTGCGCGCCCTGGCCGGCATGTGCCTGGTGACCGCTGGTTCGTCGATGAGACCTACGTCAAGGTCAACGGTCGGTGGACGTACCTGTACCGGGCGATCGACCAGCATGGCCAGGTCATCGACGTGTGGCTGTCTACCAGACGCGACCTGAGCGCTGCGCGGACCCTCTTCACTCGGGCCTTGGCGACCGGGTCCGTGCCCGTCGAGGTCACCACGGACCGGGCACCGGCTTACCCGGGTCCTCGACGAGGTGGTCCCCGCCGCCCTGCACACGACAGAGCAGTACGCGAACAACGGAGTCGAAGCAGACCATGGCCGACTCAAGGCCAGGCTGCGACCGATGCGTGGCCTGAAAACATTCCGATCAGCTCGAATCCTTGCCACCGGTCACGCCCTTGTCCAGAACCTCCGACGCGGTCACTACGACATCGCCGCCGACGCACCGGTGCATCAGCGGCTACCGACGGCGTTCGATCAGTTGGCACTCGCCATCTGATCACTACCAAGGATCGTTCAATCATGCCGCTCGATCCCCTAATGCAACAGAGCC
>JBBRYB010000173.1:0-4779 GCA_038238115.1 Propionibacteriales bacterium
ACTTTGTCGAGGCTGCTCCCACCCTCCCCGGCGACCCCCGGATCAGGCTGCCTCCAGCTTCACTTCGCCGCTACGACGACAAAGAAATGGACGGCCTCTCACCTCCATCCGAAACAACAGCGCCTCGTGGCGCACCCATAGCGCAGCCACACCGGGCAGCGCGGTGAGCAGGGTGTGACGCGGAGTTGGGCGTGGAGCCGGTGGGCGTGGTCGCGGTGGGCGTCACTGGTGTGCTCAGTGAGGCCAGCGGCCTGTCCGATGCTTTTGGCTAAATATTTCGTGAGGTAGCCGACGTGGCGACCAGCGTCCTCTGGACCGACAACTTGTCCGACCACGCCAGCGCGGGATCCACCACCCCACGTCGACTCCTTGTAACCTGCACCTGAAAGGTGTCCCTTCCTCGCAGCGACACGGTCCCTCAACAACCCGTATCATCACAGCTCAGGGGTATCTTTCACCCTCCCGACACCTCCCAAATCCTTGATCATAAAAATCGGGGTGAATACCCCAGGCCTGGTGGTCATCACCCGGGACCTGCCGGCGATATGGCGTCGAGCAGCGGTGGCCCCAGCCGGCGCGGTCGTGGCTGCTGGTTGCTTCCTCGGTGACTCCGCGTGAGCGGCTCGCGGTACCTGCGCCAACTCCGCTTCCGGCTTGCTGTAGGCAACCGGGGTGAGGTCAATGACTTCCGTCAACACGCGCCGGACACCGGCCTCGTATGCAGCGAGCACTTCGCGCGCGCGGGGCGTGTCGATGAAATCGTTGAACATGAAAATTCCCTCATGGGTGCGGAAATACCACGTGCGCGCATCGCTCGTGTTTGCCACCCCCATAACCATGGTCTGGTTCCACCTCTCGACATGCGCCGCGCCCGGGAGCTTGCGGTAGTCGATGTACGAGAAGTGGGTCTGCGGTTTGAGGTTGAAAAAGCTGTTGAGCGGCAGGTATTGCGTACCGAGATGCATGAACAGCGAGGCCACGGGTAGATCGGCCGCTGTGAGCGCTGTCCGGAAAGCTTTGTGTGCTCCTGCGAGCACCTCCGTAAACTTGTCGACGCCCGCCAGCGGGACTTCCAGCGGCACGATGTTGACGAACCAGCCGACGGCGTTCTGCCACTCGGACGATCGGCGCTGTGCAATGGGCATCACGACGCGCAGCACGTCGGCTCCGCCGATCTCGTGGAGGGCGATCCCATCCACGGCCAGAAGCCCGGACACGACGCTCGCGCTTCTTGCGCGACACATTCGCTCGAAAGCGTCGGCCTCGTAGGAGTCGAGAACCTGGATGACGTCGAGTAAGGCTGGGTGCCATTCACCCTTCTTCGTGTTCAGTTCGACGGGAAACTCAGTGAACACGTGGCCATTACGTCGCACGAAGCCGCGCCATAGCTCGATTCGCGGGTCTTCCGGTTCCACTTTCTCCTCATCGACGTATTCCTGCGTTGTGTAGTCGAGATAGCTACCGACCTCCGGCAACTCCACCGGTTCATCGGCTACGGTGGCATCGTAGATCGTACCGAGCTCATTCGCTTTGATGGCGCAGGAGAAACCGTCGGTCACCAGATGATCGCAAATGATGTACGCAACTGATTTCTCCTCACCAATAACGACCCCCATCAACATCACCGGACCTTTGTTGGTGTCGATCGTCTTGTCGATTCGATCGAGCAACGCCTCGCGCAGCGGCTCGACACGGTCGAATACGCCAAGCTCGGTCTCCTCGAACACTACCGCATCGGGATGGAGTACGTCGCATTGGAGAAGCCCAAAAAGTCCCTGTGTCCCGTCGGGATCCGGGTTCATGCGGAACTCCGAACGCAGCGTTTCGTGGCGAATAACAAGGTGACGAAACGTCGTGCGCAGCGCGTCCAGATTGATATTTCCCGCGATTTCTACGGTCGTCGCGAGCCAAATTGCCTGCCTACCTTCGTGCCGGCGAGAATGCCATTCTATGAAATGATAATAAAGTTCTTGGGAGAACGACGGACGTTTGGTCGCTTCGATCGCGACCGTCGCGGAATCCGCCTTCGAGGAAGGTCGAAGAACCCACTCGATCACGCGCCCAGACGGCAGATCCAGGTCCACAAACGGTACCATCTTCAATGGGGTCCACCCTCATTTTCACTTCCTCAATCATTGAGGAGCTCGACAGATCGCCATTAGAAAAGATATGGCCACGGTAGTCACGTCAGCGACAATCGCCCGGGACACTACCACCCAATCGAGCAGGACACAATTATCGTTTTTGCCCCTAAATAGCCAAATCGGGCTTGGGCCTAGATCATTCACGCTGATCCACAACTTCATGATCGTCTGTATTTCGGGGCGTGATCGGCGCAGACAGTGGTCTTGGGTATGGCGGTGGTCCCGAGGGTGCTCGGGTGGGCGCCAGTTTCCACGGTTCGGCTGGTTGGTGCTGGTTGGTGGTGGGGGTGTCAGGCGGGGTGCAGGGTTTGGAAGCGTTCCCAGGCGGTGGCGAGGTTCTGGGCCCAGGCCCAGCCGGGTGGGACTTTCAAGGTCTTGCGTCTGGCGTGGGTGACGAGGCGGGCCGGGGCGGACAGGAGCCGGAACCGCAGGGTCTTGGTGCCGGCTTTGGCGAGGTCGCCGTCCAGGGCCAGGTGGCGCAGCCATGCGGTCAGCGACGTGGCCAGCGCGGCGAGTTGGAGCCAGGCGGCGTTGCGGTCGTAGTCGGGCAGGTTGCGGGCGTCGCAGGCCTTGAACTGCTTCCGGTCCTCGACGTGGGCCTGGGTGCGGTGGCGGGCGTCGAGCCACTGGGTCTGCCCGGTGAGCGTGTTGGTGGCGAACGCGCCGTACTCCCAGTCGGCGTCCTCGCCGACCTGCGCGTCGGGGTCGCAGACACCGTCGGCGTCCAGCGCCTGGCCCCAGTCGCGTTGGCGCAGTTCGCTGATCGCGCCCAGGTCCGCTCGTCGACTGGCCAGCCGATGGAGTGCTCCACCCGATGGCCCCGGTTTCCGTGCGCCGCAGCGGTGTTCAGGGCGGTGAGGTGGTCGACGATGTCACGCAGGAGGAGATCTTCGGTCCCGGGGATGGGGCCTCGGACACCACGATGCTGCGCGTGTTGGACGAGCTGGCCGGGCGGTTGTGCGCCGATGGCCTGCCGGGCCGGCGGCTGGCCATTGCCACCCGGCGGGCGGGATCGCGCAGTCTCTCTCGCAGATCACATACGTGCTCGGGATCTTGTGCCAGCTAGCTTGGGTCAGCGGCTGCGACACCGCCGCGAGCGATTGATGGCCAAGCCGAGCGATTGCCGCATCAGCAATAAGGGGGTCGACGTCGCCGTAGAAAATCTCGCGCGGTCGAAGCGGATCAATGTACCCCTCGGCCTCGTGCATCTCCCACCATGGCGGTGGCGTGCCGTGTCCCACGCCGAAAAGCGACTCGCCTACGTCGAGCTGGAAGACACAGAGGTAGACCAGGCGCCTCACCTTGCCCATGCCCGCCAACGCCTCGGTGACGGGCGCACCGCCGTAGGAATGGGCACAGACAACCACCGGTCCGTCCACCTCTGCGACAACAGATCGAACGATCGCGGCATCCTCATACAGATCCCCGAGATTAGACGGATCGCTGCCGCTACTCGACAGGGCGACCGTGCGCACCTCAACGCCACTGAGCTGCTCCATCAGCAGCTCCCAGCACCACGGGCCATGCCAAGCCCCGTGCACAAGAACAAGGGTCAGAACTGAAGTCACGACCGCCTCCCCCTGCTCGATGCCCTCACCACGGCACGCCGCGTGGACCTAAGGCGGAGTGTTCCCGATTTTATTGACACTGGTTTAGGCTGCCAGGTCGGTTAGTTTCCTGTATCCTAGTTCGTATTCGTTGGGTGTCAAGTAGTCGAGAGTGGAATGTCGCCGACGGCGGTTGTAGTAGCCTTCGATCCAGATGAAGGTGTGTTGCCGGACTTCGGTGATGTCGTTCCATGGGCGGATGTGGATGAGCTCTTTTTTGTAGGTCGCGAAGAACGACTCGGCGACGGCGTTATCGTAGCAAGTGGCGCGTCGTCCCATGGAACGGCGTACGCCGTTGATGGCGCAGAAGTCGGCGAATTCCTTCGCTGTGTATTGGCACCCGCGATCACTGTGGAAAATCACCCCGGTCGGGGGTGTGCGAGTGAGTAGCGCGGCTGCGAGAGCGTCGATGACGAGGCTGGTACGCAGGTGGTCGGCAACGGCGTAACCGACCACCTTGCGAGAGTGCAAGTCGATCACGGTATAAGTTACGTGGAATCACCCGGCAGGGTAGGTCTTGTTGGGGTGCGCACCGGCGACAGCGCCGCTCCGTTGAGCGGGTTTATGACGGTGGTGCTGCGCGAGAAGTGGCCGGTCCTGGGGCGGTGCGAGCGGGCCGCGGAATGGTTGCAGATCTGGTCGGACTTGGGACGAGCGCCGCGCACGATCGACGCGTATGGCCGTGCTCTGGCCGAGTACCTGCAGGTGTGCGAGCGCGACGGGATTGACCCGTTGACCGCGAACCGCAGCCAGGTGGCGGTGTTCGTGCGGGAGCTGACCAGCCGCCCGAGCCGGCGAGGCGCGAACGTGCTCGCTCTGGATTCCGGCGCCGGTCTGGCCAACGCCACGCTGCAGCAGCGCCTGGTGGCGGTGCGGCTGTTCTATGACTTCCTGGTTGAGGAGGGTGTGCGGGAGTCCAACCCGGTCGGGCGGGGTCGGTACGCCTCAGGGCGTGGCCACAGTGGCTCGGCTCGCGGGCTGGTGCCGCGTCTGGTCAAGCTGCCGTGGATCCCGGCCGAGGCGGAGTG
>JBBRYB010000174.1:0-4767 GCA_038238115.1 Propionibacteriales bacterium
ATGCAAGAGGCCTATCCCACCGCGCGCGCCCTGTGCGAAGAAAGCGAGGCTCTCGCGCGCGCGGCGGGCGACGAGCTGGCTCTGTGCCTCGCGCTCACATTCCTTCAACAAGTCGTCCTGCGGCAGGGCGAGCTGTCAACCGCCAGGCGACTTGTCGAGGAAAGTCTGGCGTTGGCGCGCCGAATTGGCGATCGCTCGCAGCTTCCCTTCAGCCTGGACGGAGCGTTCCTGTACACGTTCACCGTGACCGATATCGCGACGACGTGGACGGAGTGCCTGGCGTTGCTACATCGCAGTCAGCACGGAGTCGTGCACGCACTCCAGCAAGCGCGGCGATTGTTCCCGTTCCCCATACTCGGCATCGATACGGCGTGCTAGGTGAAATTTGTCAAGGCCTTCGGCCCTGATGTAGGTGCAACTGGCGATGGCGGAGCTCCCACCCGGAGTTGCCGGCTTTGCCCAATCGAGCAATCAGATCCGAGCTGTCGGTCTAAGAGACCGAGCTCATCGTGCTTCTTGCGGGCTGGACCGGAGTGGTGGGAGGGGCCACGCAGATGGCTTCGCGGGGTAGCTGGGCTCCCCAGGATAACGGGGCGGCTTGCCTCCCACCATTGCCAGTGTGCGTCAGCTCAGCTGGCCAGAGCAATGACCTCCTTCTGACTGGGTTGCCACTCATGCGCTGGGTCCCAGTCGCGTTCGTGGTGGAGCAACGCAAAGACCCAGCGCAGGAGCTTGCTCATCGCTGCGCCCAGAGCCACCATCCTGGGTAGCGGACGGCTTGGTCGTGTCGTAAGCGCATCGTGACGGGCACGCAGCACCGGGTTGTGGACCAGGCACGAGAGCGCGGCCATGAAGGCCACCCGGCGCAGTAGGACGCGGCCCTGTTTGGCTAGTCGCCCGCGTGTGCCCACGCGCCGACCGGAGTCCCGCTGACCCGGATGCATACCAGCCAGCTTTACCAACTGCTTGCCCGATGTGTACCACTCGATCGGGCCGATCTCCGCGAGCAAGCCGGCCACAGTGATGGGTCCCAGACCTGGCACCGTGAACAGGTGCTTGCTGATCGGAATCAAGGTGAGTGCAGCGTTCATCTCGGCGTCGACTTCGGCAAGCTGTGCCTCGAGGTGGTCAAACGTGGCCAGACACCGCCGAATCTCGGCCATCGCAGCCTGAGCCCCGAGCACACTACCGACGGTCTCCTGGCACGCCGCATACAGCGCGCGCAGCTTCTTGCAGAACAGCCGCTTCCCGTGAAAGTGAGTCCGGACGCGCTCGATGAACTCGGCTTCGGAGAGTGCCGCAATCTCGCGTGGCGTCAGGCCGGTGCGCAACACGGAGCGCACGGCTTCACTCTGCACAGCCGCGCGACAGGCCCGCCGTAGTTCCGGAAAGACACCTTCCAACGCATGACGGATCAGGATCTGTTGCTGCGCACGTGCGTCGGCTAATCGGACGTGCTCATGGAAACCGCGTCGCAGCATGGCGTAGGCCGGCGGCAAGCGCTTGGTCTCGGTGAAGTAGCCGATCCGTAGCATTTCGGCGAGCTGCAGAGCATCGCGGCGATCGTGTTTGGTACGCGCCAGATCGGCACCCTCGCGGTGGCGTTTTGCCGTGAATGGGTTGATCAATCGCCACGTCAGGCCATGCTCGTCGAGGTAGTCGACCAACGTCTCCCAGTAGTGATTGGTTGCCTCCATGCCGATTACGACGGGCGCTCCGCTACAGGCAGCGCTAAAGTCGCGGGCTCGCTCCACGAGCTGCTGGAACCCGCTACGTGCGTTGATCATCCAAAAGCGAGCGAGGAGCCGGCCATCGGGCGTCAACACCGCCACCGCGTGGCGCTCCTGGCCCAGGTCGATGCCGATCCAAACACTCGTAGGCGGGACGAGACGCAGCCGTCGAGCGATGCGGTGGCCGGCCATTCCAACCCTCCCAAATGTGCCGAGTCTATCGAGCCATACGGAATCGGTTAGGTCGTACCGACCCCAATTTGTTCATGCTGGATAACGGCAGTGAGTTCATCAACACCGACGGAACGCAGACGCATATCAGTAGACGTTCTCGGCTTCGGCCGCTTGGGCCGCGACAGCGGGTCGCCGTCGGCCGGGTCGTCGAGAGGAATTCGCAAGCGGATCTCTACCTGCCAACCTTGAACGCGCACCTGCTCAACGACAAGGCGCAGCAGGCGCTGCCGCTGCTGGAATGTGAGTTCGTCTAACCCGACCCGAATACGCTCGGCGAAGGCGCCGACACGCTGTCGTAGTCGATTATTCTGCGCCAATTCGCGGCGCTGGGTAACCAGGGTCTCCTTCTGGATAGTCAATTGTCGTCGCCGCACGTCGAGTTCCCCGACCCGCCGCTGGAACTCTGCTAGCTCCACCAGCCCGGTCTGGTAGACGTCGAGCAGCCGTCGGCGCTCCGCTTCGGAATGCTCCAGCTTACGATCCAAGCTTTGGAGTTGGGCGGTGAGCAGCTCGTCATCAGGAGTGGGCGTTCGCGAAGCGACGGCTCGCTCGCCGGCCAGTAACACGTCAGGTCGAAGGAGCGCTTCTCGCACCTGGCAAAAAACAAACGCGTCCAGTTGATCCGCTCGGATGCTGCGCTCTTGGCAGCGACGCTGTTCACTGCCAGCTCGATACTGATCGTGGTTTTGGCAGCGGTAGTAGCGACGCGCCGTGCCGTGACGATCGCGCATCTGCCGGCACTCGGTACTCAAGTCGCAACTCCCACACCTGACCAGCCGTCGCAACAGCCAGCATTCGGCAGTAGTGTTGCGCGGGCTGAAGGCGGAGTTATCCCGGCTCACGAGTTGCGCAGCCTCGAAGACCTCCTCGCTGATAATGGCTGGGACCGGGATCGTGATCCACTCGTTCTCAGGCCGCAGCCGGTGCCGGGTCGAATGCTGGCTGCGACCTGATGGCGGTAGGGCCTCCATATGGTTGTAAACTGCGCGACCGGCATACACCGAGTTACGCAATAGGCGCCAGAGCGTTGCCGGGCGCCATAGCGGAAGCCCCGACGGCGAAGGCACCCCCTCACGATAGAGGCGACGGATGATCGCCCGGATCGAGTCACCACCGGCGATGTAGTCCGCAAAGACGCGCCGTACTACCGCGGCCTCTGGCTCGAAGATCTCCAGATGCGCAGCTCTCTCCGATTCGCGGGGTATGCGTCGATAGCCGTAGCTGACCTTCCAGTTGACGATCTCGCCACCGCGAGCGCGAAAAAGCGTTCCACGTCGATGGCGCTCCAGGATCTTGGCCCGCTCGTACTCGGCGATGACCCCTTGCATCTGGATTAAGAGACGCGCCTGCGGATCGTCGTCGAGCGGAGGGGCGTCAGTAAACATGATGCGCACGCCGTGACGGGCGAACTCCTCCAGCACGAGGAATTGGTAGCCGTACGCGCGCGCCAGGCGATCGGGCGTCAAGCACAGCACCAGGTCAAACTGACCAGCTTCGGCGCCGTCGCGCAGCGCGTCAAGCCCCGGTCGGTCCAGCCGCGTACCGGAGTAGCCGTCATCTAGAAACTCGGCGACAACCTGATGGCCATCCTGCGCGGCACGAGTTCGAAGCGCCTCCAACTGGGAACCAATCGTCCCGCGGGCCT
Source organism: Propionibacteriales bacterium (assembly GCA_038238115.1). Lineage (GTDB taxonomy): Bacteria > Actinomycetota > Actinomycetes > Propionibacteriales > Nocardioidaceae > JBBRYB01. The sequence continues at coordinate 3,610 of JBBRYB010000174.1, forward strand.
CTTGCACCTCGGTGGATACGCGGGCGTAGAGTGCGACGTTCATCGGCTTGACTCCTTCAGATCACGGGACGCGAGTGTCGGGATGCCAGCCAGCACGGCCTGGTACGCGTCGGCCAGCGCATCAATGCGAGGATCGGCGTGCGGCGACCAGGGTGGCCGGCGACCACCGACCATCCTGGCAACCCAAAACGGCTCGCTAACTGGCCGGGCGATCAGGCCGGCTAGGCCCGCACGCTGGAAGCGGATGGTGACCAGGTCCAGCCCACCATCGCCACTCAGCATGCGTTCTCGGATCCGTTCGTAGTCGATCTGGGCCGCGTCGCGTGGGGGCCAGAACCGACTCACGGACGCCGAGCTCGCTCGATCGTTCGTCGGTGCAGGTGGACGCCAAAGACTTGCTCGATTTCCTGGGCGAGCTGGGCTCCGGAGCGCGAAGGCTCCGCTCTCTTCAGAAAAGCGAGGAGCTCGGCGGTCAGCTTGAGCGGGCCACGCCGGCCGCGGCGTTCGTCAAGTAACCCCAACATGCCGCGTTCCTCGAAGCTGGCGGCCACCAGATAGAAGGCCGCCCGCGAGTACCCATGCGTCGCAGCCGCCAACGTGACGTCGGTTCCGTCGACAACATGCGCGCGCAGCATCTCGTACTTGACCTGGATCTTGTCTGTGGCGTCGAAGAAGGGCTCCCGCCCGTTGAACAACAGCGCAGCCACGGCCTCCGGGTGCGGATGAATCAAGCCAGCAGCCTCGAGAGCCTGCCGGCGAGCCTCGGAAGCAGGTGTGCCTGCCACTCCACACACAATACCTTGTGGTCCTGGATGTGTACAGTACTAAATACCGCATCTACTCACAACTCGAACTATGTGCTACGGAATCGATACAACGCCGCTCACACCTATCCATCAAGCCCTGGCCTAGCGGCATGAATCGCTAAACAATGCGGTATTCATTAGTAGACACTGCCCATGCTTGTCTGCCCAGCCGCCACCTCGGCTGAGCGTACCCATACAAGCCACTGCCGGTGGCATCGGCGTGCAACGAGACGCTCAGGATGAGCTTTGCGTTCCGTACGTCAACGAAGAATTGCTGGCGTATTGCGATGCGGAGCAGATCACCTTCACCCGAGGACGGGTCGGCAACAAAAATGACCAGGCGTGGGTCGAA
>JBBRYB010000175.1:0-4762 GCA_038238115.1 Propionibacteriales bacterium
CCGCGCCAGCACGACGACTGCCATCGAGCCGGCTGCGCTGAGCGCGAGGCCGTAGGGGACGGTGAAGCCGCTGGGGCGCCAGCACATCCGCGAGACGAGTGCCGCGACGGGTGCGGTGAGGAACGCCGCCAGGGCGAAGCCGGCTCCGTTCAGGACGCTACCGAGGCCCCGCGTTCGCCACCGTCGGGACGCTGTCGCTACGCCTTCCTCGCCCGGCACGGGCTCACGCGACCCCGGCGAACAGGTCGCTCTCCCGCTCGTCACGGGCTCCGGCGACCGCCGATCCCGTGACGAGCCGGTATGCCTCCACGCCCCAGACCTGGTTGCCGAGGTTGTTGGACAGCGCGAAGAACGGCCCGTCGACGGCGATCTGGGTGGCATGGGCGCGCATCGCCGCCAGCTTGGCCTCGACCCATGCGTTGCCGTCGATCTCGGTCGTCACCCACTTGTCGGGAACCACGAACGACGGCAGCGGTCCCTCTGGGTCCAGGCCCTCGAAGGTCGTCGAGTCGCCAGCCGCACGAAGCGCCCGCAGGCCCTCGCGGAGCCGGTCCTCGGCCATCGCGTTCCAGTAGATCTTCGGTACGTCCCAGGGCTCCCCGAGCTCCAGCCGGTACGACGCGATCGCGGCCAGCATCGAGGCGTACATCGCCACCCGGTGCGCCTGGATGTGGTCCGGGTGCCCGTAGCCGCCGAACTGGTCGTACGTCACGAGGACCTGCGGACGCACCTCCCTGATGACGCTCACCAGGTTGTCGGCAGCCTCGGTCAGGTCGGCCGCCCAGAAGCTGTCCGGGCGGACGGTGTCGGGGACGACGGCGCCGCCCTCCGGCGAGCTCGCCATCCCGGTGTCCCGGTAGCGGCCCGCACCGCCGAGGAAGCGGTGGTCGGTGACCCCGAGCAGGCGCATCGCCTCCGACAGCTCACCGATGCGGTGCTGGCCGAGAGCGTCGTCCCGCGCGGCTGCCAGGTGCGCCAACGAGTCGACGAGCACCTCGCCCTCCTCGCCGAGCGTGCAGGTGACCAGCGTCACGCCGGCGCCCTCGCTGGCGTACTTCGCCATCGTCACGCCGTTGCCGATCACCTCGTCGTCGGGGTGCGCATGCACGAGGAGCAAGCGCCGTGCGGTGAGCCCATCCGAAGCCATGACGTCAACACTAGGCGGCGGCTGCGACGAGGGCTCAGCAAACCCGGCAGTGCACGAGCGTGACAACCCGGGCAACCTTCTCCGGTTGCAAGGAGGTGATGGAAAAATCCTATACTGAGGGGCAACGCGCCTCAGGCTGACTGGGCAGCCGCGTCCGCCGGCTTCCATCACAGTAGCCTGCGATTGCGGGAAAGCGGCTCGGTTTTGTCGCCCGAACCAAGCCCTATTCCCGCAATTCGCGGGGGTGTTATCGGAGGAACGCGAGTGCCTCGGCCTGAGGCGAGCAGTCACGTGAGCGAGGTGCACGGCCATGCTAGGAAGAAGGGGTCGAACGCTGGCGAGTGGGCTGGCGATTCTGGGATGCGCCCTGCTCTCGACGTCCGGGGCGGAGGCCGGCCCCGTATGGGCACCCGACCCGGCCCACCCGAGTGGCGCTGTTCACCAAGTCGGACCAGAGCCCGTGCAGCGTGGCGCAGCCGTCTTCCACGACTGGGCAAGTGTGCTTGCAGGCGACGACTTCACCTGCGGCCGTCGGGCGAACGGCACCCTTTGGTGCTGGGGCGACAACACATGGGGCGAACTCGGCGACGGCACGACCACGCAGCGTACGCGACCCGTCCAGGTAGGCGCCGACCACAACTGGACCAGCGAGTCGACCGGGTACAGCCACGCGTGCGGCATTCGCGTCAACGCCAGCCTGTGGTGCTGGGGACATAACCATGACGGACAGCTCGGCGATGGCAGCACGAGGAACAGGCATGCCCCGGTGCAGGTTGGCAGTGCCACGGACTGGACATCCGTCCTCGCCGGCCTCCGCAACACCTGCGGCATCCGTTCCGACGGCAGCCTTTGGTGCTGGGGTGACAACCTCCACGGGCAGGTGGGCGACGGCACCTACATCGATCGCCTACAGCCTGTCCAGGTTGGTAAGAGCACCGACTGGACGTCGGCCGGTCCCGGCGGCGACCATACTTGCGGAACTCGGGTGGACGGGTCCGCCTGGTGCTGGGGCTACAACGGATACGGTCAGCTCGGCATCGGCAGCCGGCAACCCTCGACGGTCCCGGTACAGGTCGGCGTCGACGAGAACTGGGCGTCGGTTCGACCGGGCGTCAATCACACCTGCGGACTGCGCAACGACGGCACGACGTGGTGCTGGGGTGACAATCGCTATGGCGAGGTGGGCGACGGGACACATCAGCGGCGGCTGTCCCCGGTCCAGGTGCGTCAGAGCATCACGTGGACGTCCGTGGCACCCGGCGACTACCACACCTGCGGCACCAAGGCTAGGGGTGTCGTCCGCTGCTGGGGTAACAACGGCTATGGAGGGCTCGGCGACGGAACCCTGGTTGACAGGAGAGTCCCGGTGCGTGTGGTCGGTCACGCGACCTGGACCAGCGTGAGCGCTGGATACGAGGACAGCTGTGGCGTGCAGAGCGACGGCACGGCGTGGTGCTGGGGCTTCAACGGATACGGGCAGCTCGGTAACGGCACGACTGCTAGCGCGAGCGTGCCCGTACGCGTCGGGTAGCTCTCAGCCGGGGAACAGCGGGTTGTCCGGCTGACAGACCAGCCCGTTCGCCGGCAGCCGGAGCGTGACCAGGTAGCGGTCCCACTTCGAGCGGGCACAGTCGCTCGCCCCCAGCGCGCCGTGTCCCCACATGTCGACGGTGATCATTCGCGATCCCGCGAACAGCTTGTTGGCCGCCCGCGCCCCGCTGATCGGTGTCGCCGGGTCGTGGACGTTGCCCGTGATCAGGATCGGGTGCGCGGTCCGCGTCCGCCAGGGGCCGCGGTAGGCATCGGCCGAGGATCCGGGCCAGTTCACGCAGATCGAGGAAATCCACGACCACAGAGCGCCGAAGCCGGGGCCTCGCTGGTTCGCGTGGCGGGCTGACGCGATCGCGGCGCGTGGGTCGTCCGGGTTCACGCTGTCCGAGCAGAGCACGCCCTGGAAGGTCGGCGAGATACGGTCACGGGCCAACAACCCGCGAGGACTAGGGACCGGTGCCACCGGTCCGTAGCGCGGCGTCGAGCCTTCGCGAGCCACTGCGTCCTTCAACTGGAGCCACGCCCGTTCCGCGGCCTCGCCGGCACCGGGCTGCTTGGTGAAGATCAGCTGGTAGAGGTCGTCGATGAACCTCATGATCTGCGGGTAGGCCCCCGCGCTGTAGAGCCCGCCAAGGATCGTGCCATGGACGTTCGCGTACGTGATCCGCGATCCGCCTGCCCGCACCGCGCCGGCACGCAGCTTGGTGACGACGCGGTCCCACTCGTGTCCGATCGTGTAAGCCCAGGGGCAGGTCTTCGGCCCGACCCGGTCGCACTCGGAGAAGGCACTGTTCAGCGCCTCCCACGAGCCGTACCCACTGCCGAGTCGTGCCGCGACGAGGTAGCGATCGCCGGTGCCGAAGCGCCCCGTCGTCCACTGTACCGGGTCGAGCACACCGTCGATGATCAGCGCCCGGACGCGCGCCGGGAATAGCGCGGCATAGGTCTGCCCGAGGATGCTGCCGTAGGAGATGCCGTAGTAGCTGAGGAGTGGGTCTCCGACCGCCTGCCGGATCAGATCCATGTCGCGTGCGGTGTCCGCCGTGCTCATGTGGTCCAGGATCGCGTTTCCACGCTTGGCGCAGAGGTGGCGCACTGCCTTGTCGAACGCAAGCCACTGGTCGATCTGCTTCTCGCTGCGAGGAAAGTAGAGGCGAGCAGGTGGCGGCAGGGGCGGGTCGTCGGGCTTCGCGATGCAGTGGACCCGAGTGCTTCCACCGATGCCCCGGGGGTCGATGCCGATGATGTCGAAATGCTGGCGCACCGTCGAACCGAGCAGTTGAGCGGCGAACGGAACGAACCCACGAGAGGAACCGCCGGGCCCGCCTGGGTTGACGAACAACGAGCCGATCCGCTCGGCGGGGTGAGATGCCGGCCGCTTCAACAGTGCGAGGGTCGTCTGCGCGCCGTTCGGTACGTCGTAATCGAGCGGCACCCGTACATGTGCGCAACGCAGGTCCGGGTGGCCGGGACAGACGTGCCAGGAGATCGTGGGCACCGGTGCATGAACCTCGGTGGGCGCAGCCGCGGCCGGCCGCTGTGTGCCGGCTCCGGCAGGTCGGCCCTGAGCGACGCCCGTGCCATTTACCACGAGCAGCAGGCACCCGGTCGCCGCTACCGACGAAAAGAACCGCCGTCTCGTCCTGTTCGTCAGCTCCGTCATGACGGTCCCTCCATCTCTCACCAGTTCGCGTTTGATGCGGACGCTATGCCCGGGTGGACCCCGGCGGCAAGCCACCCGCCCCTCGGCGAGCCGTGTCCAATCCCGGTCCGGTAAGTTTCGACCTGGAACGAGTCAGATTGGCGTTCGGCGCCCGATGTTCTGGCGCCGCAGGAAGGCACGGAATGTCAACCGGAATCTTGGGACCTGGGCGCGCCCGGGTCGAGGGCAAGACGCTCCGCAAGGACCGCTGGTGGCTGCCGCCGCTCACCACGTTCGTCGTCTTCCTCGCTTTCATCATCTACGCGACCTGGCGCGCCTTCAGTGGCAGCAACTACTACTCCGCGCCCTACCTCTCGCCCTTCTACTCGCCCTGTCTGACGGACTCGTGCACCTCAGGCGCG
>JBBRYB010000176.1:0-4734 GCA_038238115.1 Propionibacteriales bacterium
AGCATGGGCGTACCTTCCCGAGCCGGCGCGCCAACGCCGACCCTGATCAGAACATGCATGAGCTTCAGATCTTGCTCGGGAGGTGCGCCCGACTCACGTCACCCCGCCGAGGGCCATCCACAGGTTCTGATCATTGCTCCAGTCGAGCGACAACAGTCCGAGGCTGGCGCTGCTATCACCCGAGCCGGGGTCGGGTAAGACGCGCACGCTGGAGGTGCTCGACCTACTGACTCCGCAGCCCATGCACTCGCTGTCCGCGAGTCCGGCGGCCATCTTCCGCACTCTCAACGTGGAACAGCCGACGCTTCTCATGGATGAGGTAGACGCCATCTTCAGTCGACGCGGAAGCTCCGATGACGGCTCCGAGGATCTGCGGGCATTGCTCAACGCCGGCCACCGCAAAGGGGCGACGATTCCCCGCTGTGTCGGACCTCGACATGATGTGGTCAAGTTCCCGGTCTACGCAGCCGTGGCGTTGGCTGGTCTCGGCGATCTGCCAGACACCTTGATGTCTCGCTCCATCATCATCCGGATGCGACGCAGGGCGCCAGGCGAACGCGTCGAACCGTTCCGCCGGCGCCTGCACGAGAGTGACGGCGCCAACCTGAGCGATGCTCTGGCCGAGTGGACGAACTTAATCCGGTCCGCGGTCGCGGACGCATGGCCGCAGATGCCGGCCGGCGTCGAGGACCGACCCGCCGACGTGTGGGAACCGCTGCTCGCCATCGCCGACGCCGCCGATGGTCAGTGGCCGGACACCGCACGATCCGCGTGTGGAGCTGTGCAAGGTTGCCGAGAGCCGTGAGGCAAGCCTCGGGGTCCGGTTGCTCAGCGATCTGCGCAAGGTGTTCGGCACCGATGGAAGGCTGCCCACCGACACGGTGCTGAGGAGGCTGCACGATCTCGAAGAGTCACCGTGGGCCGACTTGCGCGGGAAGCCTCTCGACCCCCGAGGGCTCGCTCGTCGACTGTCGGTGTACGGGGTCAGGTCGCATCAGTTCCGTGACGACGGAGAGAAGGTCCGCGGCTACTCCATCGCCGGCGACGGCGCCGGAGAGGGCGGTCTTCACGACCCCTGGCAGCGATATCTGTCGCCTGCCTCCGCAGAAGCGGTACAGCCGGTACATCCGGTACAGCGCAGGTCAGAGCCCGTGTCGGGTGTACCGGATGGCGACGCTGTACCGGTACATGAAGAACTGCCGGTACCGGGGAGACCACCTCTGACCAGGCATGTACCGGCTGTACCGGATGTACCAGGCCACGCGGTATCAGGCAGCCCAAGTCAGTGCCCGAGCTGTCTGCACGGAACCACCAGACCATCCGGCAAACGCTGCAACACCCCAGACCTCCACCCGACCGGAGTCCTGCTGTGACCTACCCGCCGTGCGTCCTCGACTGGAGCGACCCGATGCACTGGCGGGCGGGCCGCGCCGGGCGCTGTGTCTATTGCGGAGGCTGGACCCCGCTCGTCGACAGCGGCAACCGACCGGCGCACAAGACGTGCGCTGAGCACGCCGTCGACGTTCTCCGCGAACGCAAGCGGAAGGAGCAGACCTCGTGACGACGCATGCACCCGAGACGGCGCGCCCTCCGTGCTCGACCTGCGGTGCGTCCGACGCCGCCTGCCAGGCCCGCCGTTGGCTCAGCGGTCGCGCCTGCTGCGAGCCATGCACACACGACCCCGACCACGATCGGGAGGTCGACCAGTGAGCAGGCGCCGCCCGTGACCGGGCAACGCCAGAACCCGATCATCCTCGGGATACGCCCCGCCAGCCCCGGCCGTACGAATGGAGAGGCGTCGTGACACCACGCCGGCCGGCGCCAGAGCACTATCTGCACGGCGCCCCAGGGTCACGGGTGGTACCCACACCACAAGGCGCCATCGACGTGCTGTACCGGAGCGGCGCACTTCAGAGAGCCCGAGAGCGGACGCGCGGCATGGACGCGGAGACAGACGCGGTGCTGGTGGCGATGATGCTCGCCGCCCGCGAGGTCCCACCGCACGCCGAGGTCGGAACCATCCGCGCGCCGAGGTCCGAACCTGTCGGAGACTCCGAGGAGTGGTTCTCCACGAGGGAGGTGGCGGCTCGGCTCCGCGTCGGGCACCGAGCCGTCACCAGGGCTATCGCAGAGCAGCGACTAGAAGCCACAAAAGACAGCGAGGGCCGCTGGTGGATTCACCACCAGGCACTCGAGCAGTACGAACGAGAGAGAAGGCGAGGACGATGCCACGCCTAAACCAAGCCACCGTCGACGCCGCAGCCGCGCGCCGCGAACGGTTCCAACAGCGGGTCGAGGAGATCAACCGCAATGAGCGAATCCACCCGAGCCTGAGGGCCCCATTGCTCGCCAAGGCATACCTCGCGCACAAGGCCGAATTGTCGCAGATGCAGGAGACCTGGCAGCGGCACGGCGAGCTGACTGCCGCCGAGCTCAGAAGGAATTGTTCGGCGCCGGCCAGGTGAGCGGCGTCGACGCTGTGTCTTTCAGAGACGCACAAGATCGTGCCGCGCAGCTCGAGGACGCCCAGCAGGCCGCCGTACTACTCGACCGGGCAGTGCAAAGTGGTGACCATCACCTCGCCCAAGCCGTCGCGGAGAAGGCATACAGCAACGCCAGCGGCTTGTTCGGCGGCCAGTGGGCCGACGTTCTCAACCAGTACGCCGCTGCACGCCCGTGGGCCGCCGACAAGTTAAACGAGTACGGCGACGCCCTATGGCAGGGCGACAGCTTCAACGCTGCTATGACATTCGGCGTCCCACGGCCGACCGGACTCTCGGACCACCTCACCGAGGGTCAGCTTCAGGCGTTGGCCGAGCAGGTCGACAGCTCCGCCGCCGTGCTCGGAGCGGCCCAATGACCCCGCCGCGCGCACTTCGGGAGCCGTTCGACCCTGCTACCCATCCACGCCTCAGCGCCGTTCGACCCACGATCCTCACCGGCCCACACCAGGCGCCCGCCGGCGGCTGCCCGCTGTGCTGGCACCCCGTAACGCCACCTCACGCCTACTGCACGCCCGCCTGTCGTCACGTCGACGAACTTCGCGGACGATCGCTCACCAGCACACTCGAAGCCAGCACCGTGAACGGCCAGCCGCTCACCGCGAAGACGCGCAAGGAGATTGAAGTGAACCGCACTGGGAAAGTTGGAGGCTCCTGACCTTGGAAACGAGGATGGAGCCATGTCAAAGGAGCAGATTCCCGGGAAGCCGCAGACGCGGCGCTACACCCCGGATGAGAAGACGGCAGCGGTCCGGATGGTCCGCACGCTGCGAGCGGAGTTGGGGACCGAGCACGGAACGGTGCAGCGGGTCGCGAATCAGTTGGGCTACGGGGTCGAGTCCGTCCGCCAGTGGGTCAAACGGGTCGACATCGACGAGGGTCACGCACCCGGGGTGAGCAGTGCCGAGGCGAAGAGGGTCCGCGAGCTCGAGCAGGAGAACCGCGAGCTGCACCGCGCGAACGAGATCCTCAAGCGAGCGGCGTCTTTCTTCGGGGCGGAACTCGACCGCCAACACAGGAAGTAGTGGCCTTCATCGACGCCAACCGTGGCGACGTCGTCGTGGGTCGCAAGCTCGGAGTCGAGTCCATCTGCAGCACCCTGTCCAAGGCAGGGCTGCAGATGGCTCCGAACACCTACTACGCCGCGAAGTCCCGTGAGCCTTCTGCACGTGCGGTCCGTGACGCCGAGCTGCGGCCGGCGCTGCGGACACTGTGGGAGGACAACTACCGGGTCTACGGAGCACGGAAGCTGTGGAAGGCCGCCCGACGAGCCGGACACAATGTCGGCCGGGACCAGGTCGCCCGGCTGATGCGCGCCGAAGGGATCGAGGGCGCCCGGCGCACCAAGCGGGTCCGCACCACCAGACCAGACCCGACGGCGGTCCGGCATCCAGATCTGGTCAAGCGAGACTTCACCGCCAGGGCGCCGAACCAGTTGTGGGTCACCGACCTGACATATGTGCCGACGTTCGCTGGGATCGCCTACGTCTGCTTCATCATCGACGTCTTCAGTCGGATGATCGTCGGGTGGCGAGTCGCGAGCCACATGCGGACCGAGACCGTGCTCGATGCGATCGAGATGGCCCGCTGGTCACGTGGCACCCAGCTGAGCGGGCTGCGGTGTCACTCCGATGCCGGATCGCAATTCACGAGTCTGCGCTACGGGGAGCGACTGGCCGAGATCGGCGCGGTCCCCTCGATCGGCACCGTGGGCGACTCGTTCGACTGCGAGCATCCTCCTATCGCTGCTGCAGCGGTCTGACCCTTGTTATGACCGGCCCTGCGGGTGCCTTGGCGTTGACGTGTCGACCGTTGCGGCAGCGATGCTCGAGCCTGCTGGCCGAGCGGGCAGTGACCTGATAGGAGCCTGACTCGACCAGGGTCTCATCGCAGTCCTGTCCGCCCGCCCGACCAGCCGGCGTTGACCGAAGGATCTGTGAAGGAGACCCACGGCCCATGACCAGCATGCAACTGCGCCGCGACGATGTCATCGTCGGCGTCGACACCCACAAGGACCAGCACGTCGCTGTCCTTCTGGACGGACTCGGCGGCCGACTCGCTGAGCTGTTCATCCCCGCTACGCTGACCGGTTTCGCCCAGCTCCTCGAGTTCTGTGGGGGCCACGTCGGCGGGGACGGCCAGCTCGTGTCGTTCGGAGTGGACGCGCGGATCGGCGCGATCGTCGTCAACATCAATCCTGCGTATCGCGCAACCGAACTCGGCTACGTCGTCG
>JBBRYB010000177.1:0-4702 GCA_038238115.1 Propionibacteriales bacterium
GCCGGCGCGTAACTGTCGTCTCGGCCGGTCACGGGCATTTCGACGAACTTCTGGAAAGCAGTCATCACCCCGGTCCCCGCAAGACCCGCCACAACGCCACGACCGATGCTCGCCGCCATACCTGGCGTACTGGAAGTCATAAACGCCAGGTACCCCCGTGAGTGGACGCCAAACCCAGGTGGTGATGAGCTTCGCGTCGCGGCACCGACGGTTCAGTCCGGGTGGCCATCGTTGGCCACTTCCAGGTCCACCAGGTCGTCGACAAAGCACATCAGCCCGCACACCGCTTCGGCATCGTGGAAGGGTTCCGGGTAGGTCCAGGCGACGTCCTGGGACGAGGTGCCCACCCTCCCGCAGCGACCAGTAGTGCGCGATGCCCTTGTAGGGGCAGCGGGTCGTCGTATAGCTGGGCTCGAGGAGATCGGTCCGGACATCCTCGCGCGGCAGGTAGTAGCGCACCGGCAGACCGCTCTCCAGCAGCATCCGAGGCCGGGTCGATTCGGCCACGACTGTGCCGCCGAGGCGCACCCGCACATGTCTTGAGCTGCGCAGTACGTCGATCCGGGTATAGGGGTCACGCGGGTGGACGAAGACCTCCTCGTCCTCCTCGAACACCCCGTCCATCGAGTCCCAGTCGAAGGCGACGAGCCCGGCGATCTCCGCCGCCGCCTCCGGTGGCTGCTCGTACGAGTAAGCCGCGTCCGGCGCCTCCCGGTCACCGACCCGAACCGTCCAGTACGTGGGCGGCCCCATCGCCGGGTCTGTCACACGCTGGTCGCCGGGACCGAACAGCTCGGTGCGCACGTGCTCGCGAGGAAACAGGTACGTCGGCGTCTTGTCGGGAGGATGCAGCAACCGAATGGCTGTGCTGTCCGCGACGGTCTCGCCGCCGAGGATGACGCGCACCCGCCGCGGTGAGCGCTCGACGTACAGGACGTGCTCGGGCGGCTTAGGGTCGAAGTTGAACGATCCCGCCGGAGAGGAACCGAAGGGGCCACTGCCCTTAGTGAGACTCATCCCCATGTCATACCCCTATCGTCGCCGCTGACGCCAGCGGCCCCCCGACACTCACCCTCCACGGATTGGGCCCACATGACCCCCGCGGAAAAGGTTGGCACGGGCCCGGAGGGCACTGCGGGGCTCAAGAATCCAGCGCGGTCGACCTGCCCCCGCATATCGACACTTCGGATCAGCCACTTCCCGGACCCGCGACCCGACGCTCAGCACGATTCCGGCTGTGCGAACGATCAGCCTCACCAGGTTTCGAGAAGTCAGTCACCGACCGGCTGAACTTCGCGACTGGGCAGCTTGTACGCACGTCGAACGCACTCGACGCAGACCTGCCGGAGTTCGTCCACAACCCCGCAACCGCAAGCGCATCGGCATCATCGTCACCTCTGAGCCGCACACCCTGGTCAACGGCCGGTGGATGCGCGAACGCATCGTCCAGCCGGAGTTCCCGACGCTTGTTGCTTCGCTGCGCGACCTCGAGCACCTGATGTCGCTGCCCCCGAAACCATCGAGGAACGGCTCCTGGCTATCGTGTCCGACCCCGACCGTTCGACCTGAAGCCTCGGCGACGCTCTCAGTCCCCATGCCGATGCCCGAAACCCGATTCTCGACGCCGCCTGGGAGTCTTACCCGTGGCTCATCGAACCCGGCGACGAACAGACGAGCTGACCGCTCGGCTCCTTGGCCAGGCGCGCGCGCCGGCCGGCCGTCTGGGCGAACCGAGACTGAGCGACCCTAGACGGTGAGAGGATCGGTCGCCTCGGCGATGCGCTCATTGGGCCAGCCTTCGCCGCGGAGCCGCTGAACGGCATCGAGCCACGCGACCGGGTTTTCTCCAGCCCCATATCCAGCTATTGCGTAGAAGTTGCCGGCGCCCAGATCTCCTAGACCGGGCCGCCTGCGTCCTGCGCCATCTTCAGCTCGCCGTCGGGTGTCTCCTTCAGGCCCTGTGACAGGACGCCTTGCGGGCCTCTGCTCTGCCGAGACGTTGCATCATTCTGGGCGGAAAGAACCAGCGCCCAGCTGCGCGGTTTCGAGCGGTCCAGGGGCGTGCTCGAGGAGCTGTGAGCCGCAGTCGTCTCCCTGTCCGTGGACGACGCAGAGACGACCAAGGCGCTGGTCGAGAAGTACAAGCTGACCTTCCCGGTGGGACATAGCGCCGACCCGCACAAGTTCTCGGAGGCAACGGGCGCCTTCGTGAACGCAGAGCCGGCCTACCTGCAGGCAACCGGGTTCGTCCTGGACCGAGAGGGCAAGGTCATCGTCGGCGCCTACTCCGCAGGAGCCATCGGACGGCTCACCGCCGAGGACAGCCGGTCTCATCCGTCACGTCCGGCAGAGCAACCGCTGACCGCCGGCGAGTGCGGCGAGTGCCGGCGACCAGGCTCGTCTCGTCTTCGCCGCCACCGAGACTCTGGCGACCGAATCCATGCTCGTCGAGCCAAGGTGCGACGACGCTGCTCTCTTCCGGGACGAACCCGGACAAGGCTCAGAAGTAGTCGAGTGCGGTGGCGGGGCGGACGCGTCGGATCGCGGGATCGTTCGAGCCGGTTGTCGCGGTCCGTACCGAGGTACTTGCGGCTGCGAGGCGATGCACTGCTTCGGTCAGCACTCCTGCTGGCGCGCGCGCATAGCTGGCGATCAGGCTGTGTGGTGCGGGCAGTGAGCCGTACATTGCACGGGTGCCCTGGACGGCGAGGCCTCTGTCCGCTGCGGCTGCACATACCCGTTCCTCGTCCACGCCGGCCGGAAGCCGGAGCATGACGTGCAGCCCGTCCCCTCGACCGGACATCTCCCAGTCAGGCAGCTCTTCGGCCAGAGCGGTGACGAGGGCATCGCGTCGCTCCATGTAACGGCGCCGGGTACGACGGATGTGTCGGTCATAGGCGCCGTTGGCCAGCAGCCTGGCCAGCACGTGCTGGCTGAGCACGGGGCTGCCGAAGTCGTCGTCGCGCTTGGCCGCCAGCAGCATCTCGTGCAGCACCAGTGGTGCGACCACCCACCCGAGCCGCAGGCCGGGTGCGAGGGACTTGCTCACCGAACCGACCAGAGCAACATGTTGCGGGTCGAGCCCCTGTAGGCAGCCGATCGGGCCACGCTCGAAGCGGAACGCGGGGGCGTAGTCGTCCTCGAGGATGACACCGTCGACGCGTCGAGCCCACCTGATGAGTTCACTGCGTCGGGCAGGGGACAGCATGACCCCGGTCGGATACTGGTGGGAAGGTGTGACGAGCACCGCGCGGCACGCCGTCCTCTCCAGCTCGGTCACGACGAGCCCTTCGTCGTCGACCGGTACATCTAGAATGTGTGAGATGTGACGACCGAGTACGCGTCGCTGGCTCGCGTTGCTGGGCGACTCGACCGCGAGGATCGTGTGCCCGGTCTCGGCGAGCATCCGGACCAGCAGGGTCAGTCCCTGGGTCGCGCCGGTGACGATGACGAGGTGGTCAGGCTCCACCATCGCCGCGCGGACCCGTTTCAGATAGTCCGCGAGCTCCTCACGGAGGGCCAACGCGCCCGATGGAGCGACGTACCCCAGCTCCTCGTCGGGCAGCAAGCGCAGCGCGTCGCGGGTTGCAGCCAGCCACACGGCACGAGGGAACGAGGCCAGGTCGGGCAGCCCAGGGCGCAGATCGATGTTGTACGGCGGTGCTTCGCCGGATGGGGCTGAGACCGACGGACGCGAGGGGGGCCGGGCGACGTCGCTCACCACGGTGCCCGAGCCGGCGCGGCCGACGAGGAACCCCTCCGCGACCAACTGTGCATAGGCGTCGACGACCACTCCCCGCGAAACCCCGAGGTCGCCGGCGAGCGCGCGAGACGACGGGACCGTTGAACCAGCAGGCAACACTCCGGCGCGGATTGACTGCTTCATCGCTTCGCTCAACTGCTGACGCAGCGTCCGCCCCGGCTGGTCGCTCAACGACTCGGGAAGCCACGACGCGCGCCGCCGTCCCGGTCGCTCAGCCAACTGGTCCTACTTTCTCGCCCAGAACAGGACCTGTTGTCAGGATCTAGGAGCACTAGCGTAATTCCATGGCGAACACCGGAAACCCGAGGTTCGAAGGAGCTCTCGTATGACTGACACGCATACGTCCCGGCGCTGGGCGATGGGAATCGTGGCGCTCGCCGCGGCGGCGGCCAACCCAGAAGTAGAAGACTACGAGAGCGAAAGGATGAGCCAGTTGAGAAAACGATGGCTGCTGATTGCAGGAGCGCTGGTCGTCATTGCCGTGATCGTGATACTCGTGATCGACTTCAGCGGCGGTGGCGGTGGCGGTGGCGGTGGTGGGGGTGGCTACTAGGGGCGGGCATGATGTGACCGCCCGGCCCGAGCTGCTGCACCTGCGGCCCTCGGGAGCACCGGACCGTGTCGCCCTGGACCCCGGCGGCCAGCTTTGTCGTCTTGCCATGGGGGATCGACGATGGGTCGATCCCCCCGACAGATCGCGGTTCGCGCTCCTCGGGCGCGGACCAGATCCGGACGGGAGGTTGCAGTGATCGAACGAGTGGCGGCCGCGGTGGGAGAGGGCCTGTTCGCAGGGATGGTTGGGACGGCTGCGATGACCGCGTCCAGCGCGCTGGAGGCCAAGCTCCGTGACCGGGAGGGCAGCACAGCACCCCTCGACGCGGCGGCCAAGGTCCTGGGCTTCCAGCCGATCGGGGAGACGGAGAAGGCCCGGCTGTCCAC
>JBBRYB010000178.1:0-4681 GCA_038238115.1 Propionibacteriales bacterium
ATCCCACCAGCTGTGATGGTTCTCCGCCCACACGAACGGACCTTCGGGCACGGCGCCGCGGACCCACACTCCGCGCAAGCCACCGCGAACGAGCTGCTCGAAGCCGAACATCAGCGCCGGTGTCGCGTCGAGAGCCGTCGGCATCCTCATCGGCGGAGGGCCTCTGCTGCCGGGAGCGGAGGAACCAGCTTGCGGTGCTGCTGATGAACCTTGGTCCGAAGCTGGTCCTCGATGAAGACAGCAGCGGAGCCGGCCAAGCCCTCGACATCCACCGGCGCAAGGGCCGCCCGGAGGGCCGATGCTGCACTCCCGGCGTACACCCGAGCGGCGTCGATCGTTGCGGCAATCGCGCCACTTCGGCGAACGAGGCTCACCGCCCGCTCGCCATCACGACCGTCGCGACCCGGCCCGAGCAGACTGGCCAGCTCTTCGGCGAGGGCGTCGCCCTCAGAGAGGCAGTACACAACAGGAAGGCTCATCACCCCGCTGGTCACGTCGGCGCACACCGGCTTGCCGAGCAGCTCCTCGGTGGAAACCAGGTCGAGTACGTCATCGATCATCTGAAGGCACACGCCCAAGGCCGAGCCATAGCTCCCCAATGCCTCGGTGAGGTCATGGTCCAACCCGCCGGCGATCGCGCCCAGGCCGCACGCCGCGCGGAGCAGGCTGCCGGTCTTGTCCTCGGCAGCGCGGAGAACCTGCTCCGAAGTAGCCGTGACGTCGTACCGCAGTGCCTCCTCGGCGGCTTGGCCCGCGCACAGGGCAGACAGCGTCTCGGCGAGCACCGCTGCCGCGCGGGGCTGGACACTGACTGCCAGCCTCAGAGCGGCAGCGATGAGAACGTCCCCGGACACGATCGCGGTGGAGGTGCCCTCCAGCCCGTTGATGGTGTCGACCCCGCGGCGAGCGGCTGCTCCGTCGATCACGTCGTC
Organism: Propionibacteriales bacterium; assembly: GCA_038238115.1. GTDB lineage: Bacteria > Actinomycetota > Actinomycetes > Propionibacteriales > Nocardioidaceae > JBBRYB01. The sequence goes on from JBBRYB010000178.1 coordinate 933, forward strand.
GTGCACCAGCGTCGCGCTGTGCAGCAGCTCGACGGCCGCCGCCAGCGCCATCGTGTCATGGGAGCCCTCTGGTGTGCCCAGAGCGGCGCAGGCCAACGTCAAGGCGGGCCGGAGCCGGCGGCCGGGTGAGTGCACGACGCGTCGGCACGGTTCGGTGAGCGGCCCGGTGAAGCTCCTCAGCGCGACGTCGAGGGCAGACGTCAGGTGGCGCGACTGCGCTGGCGTCAGCTCGAGAGCGAACGGCCGTGGCGCCGCAGGGCCGGTCGAGTGACGCCAGTGGTCGACGGGCTCCGGCTGTTCCTGCCCACGCTTCCTGGCTCGGCGGGTGGCTGGCAAGGCGGACGGCGGACGCAGGGGTGCCTGCGTGCTGAACAAAGCGGGGGTGGACATGAGTGCGCGAGCCGATCAGATGGTCTGGAGGCGATCGCCGCGGGTACGTCCGATGCTTGCGACCTCGCCAAGTTTGGAGTTACTCTAACATTAGAGTTACTCTAAATCTACCGGCGGCCGTCCTAGACCGAGATCCGGCCCTTCGATCGGAGCGACGTGTTTCCTCTCCTCCCACCCCTGGTGACTCCGGGGCGCTGCCATGGCTGAGTCGCGAGACGACCTGTCAGGCGTCGACTCGGTGGTGATCATCGGGGCCGGCCTCGGAGGCTTGTCGGCGGCACTTCGGCTGGCCGGTGCTGGCCGCGAGGTCACCGTGATCGAGCGCGACGCCATGCCGGGTGGGCGAGCCGGCCGGCTGGACGTGGACGGCTTTCGGTTCGACACCGGCCCGACCGTGCTGACGATGCCTGAGCTGATCGCTGACGCGCTTGGCTGCGTCGACGAGGAGCTCGAGGACTGGCTCGACCTCGTCCCCTTGGAGCCGGCGTATCGCACCCGGTTCGCCGATGGGTCGACGATCGACGTACACACCGACCCAGCGGCCATGGCCGAGGAGATCCGTCGTACCTGCGGCGCGCGCGACGTCGACGGCTACCGTGCGTTCGTCGGTTTCCTCCGCAACCTGTACGCCCTGGAACGCAAGAGCTTCATCGACAAGAACCTCGACTCTCCGTTGAGCCTGCTGAACCGCGACGCGGTCCGACTGCTTGCCATGGGCGGTCTGCGCCGGCTGTCGGGGAAGGTGGGCCACTACCTGAAGGATGAGCGGCTGCGGCGGATCTTCTCGTTCCAGGCGATGTACGCCGGGCTGGCCCCGCAGGACGCGTTGGCCATCTACGCCGTTATCGCCTACATGGACACGGTGACCGGGGTGAGCCTCCCGCGGGGAGGCATGCATGAGGTTCCTCGGGCGCTGGCAGGAGCCGCGGAGAAGCACGGTGTGAGTTTCCGCTACTCCACAACGGCACAGCGCATCGAGGTGGGTGGGCACGACCGCGCCCGGGCGGTCGTGACCACCGATGGGGAGCGCATCCCCGCCGACGCGGTCATCGTGAACGCCGACCTGCCGGTTGCCTACCGGGAGCTGCTGCCGGCGCGCTTCACCCCGCGGCGGGTGCAGCGATTGACGTACTCCCCCTCGTGCTTCCTGATGCACATCGGCTCGAGCGTCGCTGTGCCCGATCTTGCCCACCACAACATCTCATTCGGGCGAGCGTGGTCCGACACCTTTGACCAGATCATCCGAAAGGGCCAGCTGATGAGCGATCCCTCGTTCCTGGTAAGCGCGCCGAGCCGCACCGACCCCGGTCTCGCGCCACACGGACAGCACACCTACTACGTCCTCTTCCCGACGCCGAACCTCGAAGCGGGCTTGGACTGGTCCGTGATAGGCCCCCGCTACCGAGACGAGGTCCTGGCCACGATGGAAGCGCGCGGCTTCACCGGGATCAGCGCCGACATCGAGGTGGAGCGTTGCGTCACCCCGGCCGACTGGGGAGCCTCCGGCCTGGCCGCCGGCGCGCCATTTGCCGCCGCGCACAGCTTCCGGCAGTCCGGCCCGTTCCGGCCCCCCACCCGTGACAAGCGAATCGGCAACCTGCTCTTCTGCGGCTCGAACACGCAGCCTGGCGTCGGAGTGCCCATGGTGCTGCTGTCCGGGCGCCTGGCGGCCGAACGCATCACCGGGACCGCAGCGTGATCACCGCGCCGGAGCGGGAGCTCGACGCGGCCGGCATCACTGGTGCGCAGCTTCGGTGGGACTACCTGGAGTGCCGCGAGCTCAACTCGACGCATGGCACGAGCTACTACCTCGCTACCTTGCTGATGCCGGCGGCCAAGCGACCCGCCGTGCATGCTCTTTACGGCTTCGCCCGCTGGGTGGACGATCTTATCGACGAGGCGGATCCCCCTGTCAGAGTCGACGAGCAGATTCGGCTGCTCACCGAGCTTCGGAGCGTGTTCGCTTGCGAGGCGTCCGACGCCGCGAATGCCTTCGTGGCAGCTGCCCCGTTGCGAGCCGTGCTGGACACGATCAGTCGATGGGGGATTCCTCGGTCGCACTTCTTGGCGTTCCTCGACTCCATGGAGATGGACCTGACGGTCACGGAGTACGGGACGTACGCCGATCTCGAGCGGTACATGTGGGGATCAGCGGCGGTCATCGGGCTGCAGATGCTGCCGATTCTCGAACCCACGCTTCCGGCTGCCATCGCGGCGCCGTACGCCATCGACCTCGGCATCGCCTTCCAGCTGACCAACTTCTTGCGCGACATCGGCGAGGATCTGCGGCGTGGCCGTATCTATCTACCGCAGGAGTCGCTCCGACAGCACGGCGTGGACCGCGAACAGCTGCAGCGAGGGGTCGTCGACGGTCCGATCCGCCGGCTGCTCACCGATGAGATCGCCCGGACCCGCGAGATCTACCGCTCAGCCGCGTCGGGGGTGCGGCTCTTGAACCCCACATCCCAGCCGTGTGTGCGCACCGCCCTCCGGCTCTACAGCGGGATCCTCGACGAGATCGAGCGCGGTGGGTACGACGTGCTGCAGCATCGAGCCCGCGTGGGTGTCTCGCGCCGTATGCGCGTCGCCCTTCCTGGTCTAGTGTCTGCGGCACACAGTCGTCGCACCGAACGTCTGACGATCGCATGAGCCGCCCGGGTCACAAGCCCCGAAACGTCGTACGTCGTGATGCGGAGCCCGACCACGAGGGGAAGGTGCCGTGGAACCGGACTTCGGTCGGCGTGCGCTGAACAAGCAGCAAACCCATCGCGCCATCCGTCGCACCGCTATGCGGCTCTTCCATGAGCGGGGCTTCGACGACGTCACCACAAGCGAGATAGCCGACGCGTCCGGAGTCTCGGCGGCGACACTGTTCAACTACTTCGCAACGAAAGAAGACCTGTTCTTCGGTCAGGTCGAGGAGCTCGAGCAGGCACTGGCGGAACTTGTCCGCTCGTGTGAGCCGGGTCAGTCGATCCTGCAGGCGCTCCAAGGCCATGTGGTCTACGAGCTCACCGCTGGCCGCGCCTACACCAGGCCGTCGGATGTCACGCCGTTCCACCAGCTGGTCATGAGCAGTGCCCGCCTGCAGACAAAGGAAGCCGAGATCTACCAGCGCCGTGAGAAAGTCCTCACGGAAGCCTTGACGCAGGCCCTTGGGGTTGAGCGAGATCCTCTCATTGCACGGATGGCGGCTGGCCAGTACATCGCTGCTGAGCGAGTGATCGCGGCTGAGCTGCGGGACCGGCTCGTGTCAGGAACCCCTACGAAGCAAGCATTCCGTGAGCTCCAGCCGTTCATTTCCGAGGTCTTCGACACTCTTCGAACCGGAGTCGGCGACCTGTCCCGCCGAGACGCGA
>JBBRYB010000179.1:0-4652 GCA_038238115.1 Propionibacteriales bacterium
CAGGGGCCTCACGGCTCGTGCGACACGACGAACGAAGAATGGGGACTTTCAGATGGCCAAAACCGGGGACTCAGACTTGGCCACCACTGGGGACTCTCTCATGGCCACGGACAACGAGTCTCGAAGGGGCCATTAGACCGTTGAAGTCGATACAAGGGGACGCCCTGGGCGAGGATCAGCGCCGCTGGGCCGCAAAATTTACGGCGAGACGTTCGCGGGATCGCTCAATGCAACAGACATCCCAGGATTTTCGATGTCAAGCGGCGGCGCTGTCGCCGCTCACCGCCAACTCGATCTGGGATGACTGGCACGACGACTGCATCAGAGTCCCGGGCAGCAGCCGCTCCCGGTCGAGGCCGGATAGCGTGATGTAGGCGGGGTCGTCGGCGGCCGGCATGAGACCGTCAAAGGACTTGAAGTCCACGTCCACCACGGCGAGCCCAGAGACAGCGCCCGTGCGGACCGCGAGCAAGCCACGCGGGTGCAAGCGCAGCATCTCCGCGAGCCGGTCCCGATCTGTGGTCGCGGCATACAACCCGTGACAGGTAAGGCAGCCACAGGCCTGCATCGCCTCCGGGGTGTCGCAGTGGTCGCCAGCGGCGCAACCGGCGCAGTTCCTCAGCGGCGACTTCGACGCACTTAGCACGAAAACGTGCCAGCCCCGCGCGGCGTAGTCGATGGCGATCGACGTGCCGCTCACCACTGCACCCCGCTCCGGTCTGGCTCGTCGTACATGCGCTGAAAGCCCTCGTCCAGCAAACCGACCCAGCGGAGCGACGCGAGCTGGTCGTCGTGCAGCATGGCAAGCGCGTGCTGCGCTCGATCTTCGAGCTGGACGCGGCAGTCCTTCCGCCACGTCCCGACCCACTGCTCGTAAGTGAGGGCAGGGCGTACGTTGGACCTCGAACTCCTGGCGTGGTGGCCGAGTTTGCAGGGCGCCCCGGTATACGTGCCGGGGCGCTTTTCTCGTCTCATGCGGCGGGACCGGACGGCGCCAGCAGCCGGTGCAGCGCCGGGGGGCGGCTCTTCTCGTTCCGGTGGGCTGCTCACGCGGCGTCGTCACCGCCGTGCGAGGCCAGCTCGGCCTCAGCGGCCTTAGCCGCGTCGGTGAGGGCCTTTGCCTTCCGGCGCGACTGCGCGGACTTTAGGGCGAGGCGCTGAAAATGCGCGGTGCGCTTGTACGCTGCCCGACGAGCGCGCTCAGTGGGATCGAGCTGGTTGTCAGGATCGACCAGACGCTCAAACTTTGCGTCCATTGCATCTCGCGCCAGCTTTGTGGCCGCTGACCTGTCAGGTGTATGCGCCCAGCGCTCCAAGGCGGCGATTCGTCCGACGAGGATGCGGGTCTGTGGGTCGGTTGCGGGCATGGCGTCGCAGACCTTTCGTCTGCGGCCGCCAACCGCGATGAGCGTTAGCCCAGCAAGTGATTCGACTGTACTACGGCTTCACTGCTCAACGCAGCACAACGCGCCTCGGCCGAGGGGGTTCCTCACGGCTCTCCCATCCCCCCGTGCTCAAGGCGGCTTCCACCACTTGCCGGCCGGTCAGGGTCAGGTCATGCGATCGACAATGCACGACGGCGACGTCGTCGTCATGCATGAGGAGTGGCCCGTGCTCACAGCCCTCGCTCGCGGCATGGACAAGGGCCACGAGATCCACCATCTCGTCTCCACGACCCTCGAACGTGCGTTGCTGGTAAGCCACCTCAACGACACTCTCCCGACCGTCCTGCCAGATTTTCGTCAACCTCCCCACCCTGGACCGGCAGTAACCGCAGACGAGCCACCCGATCTCCCCTCCGAGTGTGGGTCGCGAAAGATCGAACCAATGGCTCAGCGAAGCGAAGTCTGTGCGGATAGCGTCACCCTTCTGGCTGGCTGTCGAGAGAACCAGTTCGTGCCCCAGCAAGACGACCCGCCAGCCATGGCCTCGGTGTGCCGCCAAGTCATAGCTGGACCCCTCCCACGCGATAGGCGCCTCCTCATGGCGCCTTACCTTTTTGGTCACAGCCGATCACCCAAGGCCATGCGCCGATGCGCGTCGCGGGCCCGTTCGTCGGCTGCGCTGGCGGCGTAGCGGCCGACCATCTCTCGGCTACGCCACCCCGCCAGGCGCATCAGGTCGTTCTCTTGGCCGCCTTCGGATAGCCAGCGATGGGCGAACGTGTGCCGGAACTGATGAGGGTGAACATGGGGGAGTCCAGCGTCGGCGCAGCGACGCTCGAGCATCTGCCGGACGCCGCTATCAGTCATCGCGCCTTTTTTGCCGAGCCACAGGGCAGACGACACAGCGGCGAGCGGATGCTGGCGCCGGGCTCGGAGGTAGCGGCGCAGAGCGTCCGCCGTACGGGCACCGAACGGGCAGGCCCGCCCGCGTCCGCCCTTGCCCGCAACAAAGGCGACCAATTGTGCCTGGTCGACGTCGTCGACCTTGAGCCCGCACAGCTCACCGGCGCGCATGCCCGTGTCGAGGAAGAGCCGCAGGATGGCGGCGTCCCGGCGGTTCTCGAACGTGTTGCCCTTGCACGTCGCCAACAGCTTCGCGAGCGCCTCCTCGTCTAGCACCGGGACCGGCTGCTCAGGAACCGCGGGCGGACTCATGCGCTCCATCGGTGAACGGGGGATCTCTCCGTCGTCGACGAGCCAGGAGAAAAGCTGTTGCATGGACCTGTAGTGCTTCGCGACCGTGGCCGGCGCAACCCGGTCGTGAAGGTCGGCGAGGAAGTGCTCAAGGTGCTCCCGGGCGATGCCCGCCGGAGTCGCCGGCATGCCACGCTCGGCGAGGTAGCCGCACAGGGCGCGGCCGACGTTCATGTAGCTGAGGATCGTGCCGGGGCGTAGACCCTTGGCCCGGAGGTGGATCTGCCAGTCGCCGAGGAGGTCGGCGAGCGTCTCCGAGACGGCGGGCGGCGAGTGTTTGACGGTGGTCACAACATGCAGGATACTCCTCTGTAGGAGCGTTGTGCAGTATCCAATACTCGCGTTTTGCCTGGTGGTAGGGCGGGCGGGACTCGAACCCGCGACCCAAGGATTATGAGTCCTCTGCTCTAACCAGCTGAGCTACCGCCCCATACGTCGACAACCGCGGGCAGGGCGCTTAGGGCTTACCGGCTCTGCCAACCGTCGGTCGATGCTACGGCATTCGTCGTACGACGCCGTGGAAGCGGACCGGTCGCACGGGCACCCGAACGATCTGGTCGAAGCTCTCCTGGCTGCGTGAGCAACGTCTTCAGGGGGGCGGGATCGCCCTCCTGAAGGGCAGGTTACCTTCGGCGCGCTTCCTCCCCGCTCAGCCACAGACCTGGCAGATCCTCAGGCACGACCGGTCAGGAACATCCTCAGCCGCGTGTTCGTCTTCTCATCGTCTCCAGGTATGTGGCCGTTGACGGCCCGACAGGCCCAACCGAGCCGTAGCGCAAGGTCGCACGCGGCGTTGAGGTCGCCGTCGTACCGTTCTGCGTAAGGGCCGAGGTAGGCATCTCGGAAGGGGGCGACGTCGACCGAGTTCTTCAGATCGTCCAGACCCCAGGCCAGCACTCCCTCGAGGGTTACCGACAGCGTGAAGAACGGGTGCGAGACACAGGCGTCTCCCCAGTCGAGCAAGAGATGCCGGTCGTCGCGGACGAAGACCTGGCCGTCGTGCAGGTCGTCGTGCTGGATCGTCTCGGTGATGCCGTAGGTGGCAAGCCGCTCGCTCAGCTCCGCCACCCGCGGAGCCGCGTCGCGAAAGATCTGCTCGGCACCGATCTCGTCCATCAGCCGCTCGTACTTCTGGGGCAGCACCGCCAGCCGCATGTCGGGCACATTGAGAGCCAACAGCTCGTCCACCGAGTCTGACAGCTCGAGCTGGACCTCGGCGTAGAGCCGCAACACATCGAGCCACCGGTCCAGGCTCCGCTCCCGCGGAAGCACCGTTCGCAGCTGCTCTCCCGCATCGGACATGAGCATCCAGCCACGCTCGACATCAGCCGCCAACAGCGGCGGGACACAATCGGGTCGACGGCTGGCAAGCAGGTTGACCAGCCCGGCCTCGTGGCGTAGCAAGTCGGCGTTGGCCTTGAACCAGACATCGCCGGAAGAAGTCGGGATCTTCAGCACGGTCGACCACGAATACACGTGCGGCTGCTCGATGTCGCCGGCACGCACCATCCCGAGCCGGTCGAGCTGGGCCTCGATGTACTCGTGCGCTGACGCCAGCCACTCCGGCTCCAGCCAGCGAGGGCGCGCGATATCGGGCATGCTCTAGATCATGCCTGACTTGCCGGTGGCCCTCACCGTGCCGGCGGTGGCGTGCGCAAGTTCCGCGCCTAGGTGCGGTTGTCGTGTGGTCCGGCAGACCCGGAGGCGCAAATTCCGCGCATAGGTGCGTGTCTGGCGTCGTTCCGTGCTCGGCACCCGCAGGGCGGGCGGGACTCAAACCCCCGCAACCCGAGGATCTGACCGACGCGATGTCGCATCCGTTTAGCGCTTAGGCAAACAGGGAACTCGATGGGTGCGCGGGCAGACAGCGGCCCGCCGCCACAGAGCCTGAAGAGGAGCAGCAATGACGACGAAGGTCGAGAAAACCATCACGGTCAACGTGCCGATCAGCTCGGCGTACAACCAGTGGACCCAGTTCGAGGACTTCCCGCAGTTCATGGGCGGCGTCCAGCA
>JBBRYB010000180.1:0-4555 GCA_038238115.1 Propionibacteriales bacterium
GGTCAACTTCCGCGGGTTGCGAGACGCGGGCGACCCGGTCGACCTGGCGGCGCGCTACGACGCGGAGGGCATCGACGAGCTCACGTTTCTCGACGTCAGCGCGTCCCAGCAAGGCCGGGCGACGATGCTGGACGTGGTACGTCGGACCGCCGAGCAGGTGTTCATCCCGCTGACGGTCGGCGGCGGCGTCCGCTCGGTCGACGACGTGGACGTGCTGCTGCGGGCCGGCGCCGACAAGATCGTGATCAACACGGCAGCGATCGAACGCCCCGAGGTGATCTCTGAGATAGCGGACCGGTTCGGGCGGCAGGTGGTGGTGTTGAGCGTCGACGCCTTCCGCTCATCCTCGGCGCCGAGTGGCTTCGAGGTGACGACCCACGGCGGCGTCCGGACGGCTGGCCTGGACGCCGTCGAGTGGGCTCACCGGGGTGCGGAGCTGGGCGGCGGCGAGATCCTGCTCAACGCGATGGACGCCGATGGCACCCGGGCGGGGTTCGACCTCGAGCTCATCCGGCTGGTGCGCGATGCTGTCGACGTCCCGGTGATCGCCAGTGGTGGCGCCGGGTCGGCCGCCGACTTCCCGCCGGCGGTCGAGGCCGGCGCGGACGCCGTCCTCGCGGCCAGCGTGTTCCACTTCGGCGTCGTGAGCGTGGCGCAGGTCAAGGCGGCGCTGTCCGGGGCTGGTCATTCGGTCCGGTGAGCGTGCCGGCGCCCGGCACAATGGTTGGATGGACGAGCCCGCGCCCGCCGACGCCGCCACCTGGACAGGTCGCCTGTCGCCGAACGCCGACGGCCTGGTGCCGGTCGTCGTCCAGGACGCCGGCTCCCTCCAAGTGCTGATGCTCGCGTGGATGAACGAGGAGGCCCTGCGTCGGACCTATGAGTCCCGCCGAGCGACGTACTGGAGCCGCAGCCGACAGGAATACTGGGTCAAGGGCGAGACGTCGGGCAACACGCAGCACGTCCGCGAGGTCCGTCTCGACTGTGACGGGGACACGATCCTGCTGTTGGTTGACCAGGTCGGCCCCGCTTGCCACACCGGCGCTCAGTCCTGCTTCGACGACGGCCAGCTCGCTGACCGGCACACGTAAGTCATCTCGCCCACAATGAGCGCACCGAGACGGCCAGATCTGCTTGTTATGCCGATGAGCGGATACCCGGTTGTTCGACTCGCGGTGCGCCGCGTGGTACTGGCTACGCTTCGGCGATGGACGTTGACTGGAGTGGCGAACTGGTCGATCAGCTTGAAACGCATTGGGAGCATCGGCTGCGGCCCCGACTCGACGGCCTGACGGACGACGAGTACTTCTGGCAGCCGGTTCACGACTGCTGGACGATCAGCCGCCGCGGAGCGAGCTCGGCGCCGAAGTCATTCGGGTCGGGAGAGTTCACCTGGGACTACGGTGAGCCACAAGACCCGGAGCCGGTGACTACCATCGCCTGGCGGCTCGCTCATTTGATCGTTGGATTCGCCGAGATGAACGGGACCCACTTCGGCGTCCCGCCGACGCACATCGCGACCTTCGACTATGCGGGCTCTGCCAAGGAAGCGCTGCGTCAGCTCGATGACACCCACGACATGTGGGTCGACGGTGTGCGCGGCCTCGGCAACGCAGGGCTTGCCCGGCCGCAAGGCCCGACGGTCCCGCCCGAATTCGCCGATGCACCTATAGCGAGGCTCGTCTTGTACACGAGCCTGGAGGTCTTTCACCACGGTGCCGAGATCTGCCTGCTCCGTGACCTCTATCTGTGGAACCGTTTGTACCAGCGCGATGGAGCGTCCAGGTCCAGACCCGGCAATCCTGGCGGTTGAAGGTCTACGTCAACCGGGGTGCCATCGACGTCCAGCCGACGAGTAAGAACTGGTCGGGTCGGCGTCCGGATCAAGACCCGATCCACCGCCTACGGATCTGCCGCGATCCTCTCGATCGACGGAGCAACGGAGACGCGTCGTTCCGCCGCCTGTTCGCAAACCGGAAGGACTCCCTTCGGAGAGTTCGAAGACCACTCGTCTACGGGTGACCAGTCGGATCGTCTGGGATGCTCTTGGGGTGGACGAGAAGACGGCGGGCGTGGTGGCGTGGCTGCTCGCGGCCGAGGATGCGGCGGTGGGAGCCTGACCCGCCGCTACCTACTGCGGGAGGACTCGGTGGCGGATCGGGCAGCCATCACCGCGGGGCCGTGGGTGTCGGCGTTGCTTGCCGGGCAGCAGGAGGACGGCGGGTTTGGAGGCGACGCATACCGCAAGTGGACGAGCGCGCATTGGCGGTTGGTCTCGCTGGCAGAACTTGCCGTGCCGGCCGACGACCCGCGCGTCGCAGCCGCCGCGAAGCATGTCTTGGCCTGGATCGTCGAGGACCTGAAGTATCCGCCACGGGTGGTCGACGGGCTGCCGCGCTCGCACGCCAGCGTGCACGGCAACGCGCTCGGCGCGTGTACACGGCTCGGACTCGCCGGAGACGAGCGCACCGAACGCCTCGCCGAGGCGATCATCTCCTGGCAGTGGCCGGACGGCGGCTGGAACTGCGATAACCGGGCCGGCGGACACAGGTCGTCGTTCCACGAGTCGCTACGCACCGCTTGGGGGCTGCAAGAATACGCCGCCGCTACCGGTCACGCCGGCGCCCGCGAAGCCGCGGATCGGGCCGTCGAGCTGTTCCTCCAGCATCGGGTGTTCCGCCGCGGGGGCACCGGCGAGCCGATGAATGCCCGCTGGCTGTCGACGCCTTACCCCTCGTACTGGCACTACGACGTGCTTTCCGCATTGCTCGTCATCACGCGCGCGGACAGAAGCACCGACCCTCGTGCCTCCGACGCCTTGGACCTGCTACAGGAGAAGCGCCGAGCCGACGGCAGGTGGAACGCCCAGGCACAGTTGTGGCGGGCGGCTGACAGCAAGACCACGCCCGAGGTAGTCGATTGGGGAAGCCCTGGCGAGCCCAATCTGATGGTGACCCTCAATGCGCTGCATGTGCTGGACGCGGCCGGTCGGGTGAGCCTCAGCAGGTGAGGAGGATGCCTGGCTAGGCCAACCGATCCATCCTCGGGACCTGTGTCTGCGGAGATCGAGGGCTGGGTTGGAAACGTCCGCGCACCCTCGCGATTAGGGCACGTCTATCCGCCGCGTGTAGGCGTCGCCTGGCGCAGACGCGGAGTACCTGCCACCCCGCCTCCGCCAGCGCCGTGTCGTCCCCGCGCTGCGAAGGATGACCACTTCCAGCGCCTCATGTTTCAGATCTTGGAGAGTTCCGCGGTTCGAGCGCGCCATGATGCGGGCGCGTCAGGCGGATGGCATCGCGAAGGCCAAAGAGCGTGGCGCGTGCAAGGACGCAAGCCGGGCCTCACTGACAGACGAGCAGGCCCAAGAGGCGCGAGACCGGCTGGCGGCGTGCGTAGCCAAGGCACGTGTAGCCCGTGATCTCGGTGTCTCACGCTCCACGCTGTATGGCATCTGGACGCATCCCGCCTGTCTCCTAAGCCACGTCCACACGTGACGTGTCCGAAGCGCGGTCCCATCCCGTCTCGCTGATCTGGTCAAGTGTCGGCACCCTCGCCTAGCCTTCCGATCGTGACCGACGTCGTTGAACCGAATCCCATGTCCCGCTATGAACGAAAGCGGTGGGACGAACTGCAGGCGCACTGGGAAAAGAAGGCCGAGGGGCGCCAGTTGCTACCACCCCGCGCCAAAACCGTTCTCGGCAAGGCAGGAGAGGTCTCGAAAGCAACAGCTTCCAAGGCTGGACATGCCATTGCCAGCAAGACGCCGGAGAAGGTTATGGACCTCGCGGGCTCGGCCGTCGACGCTGCTCTCGTGCCAACGGTTCATCACGTAGTTCAGTTGCTTGAACTTCTCAATGACTGGGTGGTCGAACTGACCGATCCGGAGGCAGTCATCAAGTACCACCAGGGTAAGGGCCGCGCGGTCGAGTCATTGGAGGACCTCAAGGCCCTCGACCTGGAAGCCCTTGAAGAGTTCACCGACGCCATGGTGCTCCGATGGCGGACGCGCGGCGCAGGCCAGGGTGCGAGCTTTGGAGCCTTGGCCATGATTCCCGTCCCGGTGCTGGGCAGCGTAGCTGCGATTTCCCTCGACCTAGTTGCCATGCAGGCGCTCACAGGAGCCATCGCGACCCGCGTCTGTTACGCCTACGGCTTCGACGCTGCCGACCCGGACATGCGGCACATGATTGACCGCATGGTCGTACGTGCCTACCGGAACCAGACTGTCAAAGCTGGCTCCGTCAAGAAGGCAGGCGCGGCGTTCGAGGCGGCTAAAGGTCGAGTCAAGTGGAGCAAGAAGCTCCGCGAGGATCATCGCCTCATGGCGGCTGTGGAGAAGCTGTTGAAGCAGGTGGGCGATGGGAGTCGGGTCCCCGTCAAGAACGTCCGCATGGGGATGCCAGTCATCGGTGTCCTAGCGAGGCTTCGCCTCGGACCGCCGAGTGTGGTGGTTGAGCTGGTGGAGTGACTTTCTCGCCGCCGGGGTTCAGTGTGGTGCACGACGGTGAGGTCGGTCGTGGAGGTGTGCCGTGGTGTCTCGGCTGGTGACGACGGA
>JBBRYB010000181.1:0-4555 GCA_038238115.1 Propionibacteriales bacterium
CAATGTGTACGGCAGAAGGTGCACGGAGGCGCAGATGCGGTCGGCTCGTTCGATCAGCTCCCCGCCACCCGCTCGCCGTGCAACGCACCGCAGCTCGATTTCGAGCAGCTCGCTGGAGACATGGCTGGCGATGGTGCCGAGTTCGGTCACCAGTGCGGAGGTCTCGGGCTCCGGACGAAGCAGCTTGACCGCGGCCGAGGCGTCCAGGTAGGCGGCGGTGGGGCTCAGCGTTCGCCGCGGACCCACTCGAGCGTCCGACTCGCTTGGCGGTCCTCATCGATCGGATCGGCCTCGAGCCACGGCAGGTCGGCGAGCCCGCGAGTCGCCGGCCGGAGGCCGGGGCGGTCGAGGAGGCGCTGACGATCGAGTGCCGCTCGTGCGTCCACGGTCCCCTTGCCGAGTACCCCGGCGCCGATCAGCGCGAGGCGGCGCACATGCCCGGCCTCCGACCGCGTCTCCTCCGCGCTCAAGTACGGCCGCGTGGCGTCGAGTGCCGCCACGAGGTCGGAATCCTTTGTCACTCCAATACGCGGATGAGTCGTCCCCATAGGGCCATGTTACACCATGGGTGTGACGTCGAAGTAGGGTCGCTGGGTGGCCGGAGTCGCCGTGACGGGTGCGGGCGGCCCAAGCAACTAAAGCCCGGAGGCGCGGGCTGCCGATGACAGGAAGGTGGCTCGTCTGCGCCTCGTCGTCCCTATCGCCGTCGCCCTACTCGCCGCGGCCTTCGTGGCCTGGTGGGGCCTGACCGGCTTCGCGTGGTCGGACTACGACAACGAGGCGGCCGGGCCGCTCGTGGCACTCACGGGCGGGCACCTCGACGCCTTCTTCTCCTCCGCGCCAGCCTACGGCGGGTCGCTGCTCCTGCGTTCGCCGTTCGCCCTGGTGACGGCCTTCTCCGGCGGGGGCGAGACCGCCGTGTACCGGGTGATGGCGTTGCCCTGCCTGCTCGCGGTCGTCGGCGTCGGCGTGGTCCTCTTCAAGCTGCGCACCGACCGCCTGCCGCGCGCGCGTTGGAGCCTCCTGGTCGTGGTGCTCGCGGCCGGAAACCCGGTGTTCCTGAGCGCGCTCGACGTCGGCCACCCCGAGGAACTGCTGGGCGCCGCGTTGTGCGTCGGCGCCGTCCTCGCTGCGAGCTTCAAGCGCCCGTGGCTGGCGGGCCTGCTGCTCGGCCTCGCGCTCGCCAACAAGGCATGGGCCGTGTTGGCGATCGGACCGGTTCTGGTGGCGCTGGACCGCCACCGCCTCGGGGCCTTGGGGCTCGCCGGCACGATCGCTGCGGTGCTCGTCGCGCCGTTCCTGGTCGGCTCCGGAGCGGCGACGGGCGCGGTGCACGCCGCCGGCACCACGAACACGATCTTCCAGCCCTGGCAGGTCTGGTGGCCGTTGGGCGACCTGGGTCACGTCGTGCGCGGCCTGGACGGCGCGGTGAAGCCCGGCTATCGCGTCCCGCCGCAGTGGCTGGGCTCCGTCAGCCATCCACTGATCGCCGTCTCCGGCGTTCCGCTCTCGCTGCTGTGGCTGCGTCGCCGGCGCGGCGACCGGACGCCCGACGTCCTCCTGCTGCTCGCGCTCGTCCTGCTCGTGCGCTGCGTGCTGGATCCGTGGAACACCGGCTACTACCACGTGCCCTTCCTGCTGGCTCTCCTGGCCTGGGAGGCGCTGCAGCGGGAGCGGCCGCCCATCCTCTCGCTGACGGCGGCGGCGCTCGTGTGGCTGTCGTTCGAGAAGCTGCCGCAGCTCGTCGGCCCGGACGCTCAGAGCGCCCTGTACCTCGCATGGGCGGTGCCTGCCGTCCTGGCCCTGGCCTGGGCGGCCTTCCGCCTGCCGGTGCCAGTGCGCCACCCGCGCGCCGTTGCTCCTCGACCTACGAATCGGTCACCGTCAGCGGGCGCCCCGGACGCGGCTCATCCACCAGCCCATCCACACTACCTTTCTGCGCTTGGCGCTCCCGAGCATCCTTGACGCGCGCTACGTCCTCTGGAGCCAGCGGCTGTTTGACCACGGCTACGACCTGCTGGACCCGGTTCGGCCCTTCGACCCGGACACGACGATCTCGATCCGAGCCCGACGCGCCGTCGGGATGGGAGCTCCACAGGTCGTGATCACCGTCGAGGAGACCTGGACGCTCGGGAGCGATCCAGCCCCTCAACCTGAACGCTCACGGGTGCTACCTGGAGGGCGCGTCCTGGCACGCTGAGATACATCCAACCCTTGTCCACGGTGCCGGCGCCGAACGCTTCGAAGTCGACCGGACTGTACATCCCACCACTCCGTTGCACCGACACCCGCTCAGTTACCCCGAGGCAGTGAGGTGGCCGGAGCCGAGTCTGCTCGAGCCGGAGCAGTGGATCCAACGGATGGAAGAAGCGGCCTTCGCGGCCTTTGAGATGGACTAAGAGGACTTAGTGGACAAAGTGGACAGGCTTAGTACACTGGATCCTATGTCTGAGAACCCATACCTGACGATCCCGGAGGTTGCCACCGAGCTGCGGCTGAGCACCAGTGGCGTTTACAAGCTCATCCAGCGGAAGAAGCTGCCGGTGGTACGCCACAGCGAGCGTGGGACGCACGTCACGCGCTGGGCGCTGGACGCCTACCAGCGACGACTGAACGGCGAGCGTCCGAACCTGGACCGCCCACGGGGACCGGTGGATCGCACCATGCTGCGCGGGCAGTTCAAGGACGAGACCGGGCTCACCCCCGACCAGTGGGTAGCTCGGTGGAAGGCGAACCAACTAGAAGACACTGCAGAGAACACGTCCCGACTGGTGCGGGCGCTGGGGCTGCGCGACGAAGCCAAGATCGAACTGGTCGAGGGCGAGCAGCCAGCGTGGGCCGTGGTCGCATTGACACAGACCCACGAGAAGGCGCACTAGCTCCTCCCCCAACATAGACGGCTCCGCGAAGCCGCGTACGCGGCACGTGTGGGCCCAGCGCGGGCTGGTGCTGGACCCGGGAGTGGCTGGGCCGCGCGCGACACAATGCCGACAAGTTCTATAGGCATTGTGCTACATTCCTTGCCTTGTTCACCACTCCGGTAGAAAAACATCGCATCAGGAGCAGCTCAGAACCCCTGCGCCTGTCCATTCCCTTCGTCCTAGGGCTCACCGCCGCCGTGCTGGCCGGGTGCGGTGGCGCCTCTGACTCGACGACCGCCGTGGCGGGTGGCGGGTCGGCGGATCCGTCGAAGTCGCTCTCGCTGGTCGCCTACTCGACGCCGCAGGTCGTCTACGGCGAGATCATCCCCGCGTTCGCGAAGACTGCGGCAGGCAGGGGCAGCTCGTTCAAGGAGTCCTTCGGCCCGTCGGGGGACCAGAGCCGCGCCGTCGAGGGCGGCCAGAAGGCTGACGTCGTCGCCTTCTCGCTGACCCCGGACATGACCAAGCTCGTGGACGCCGGGCTCGTCGCCCCGGGCTGGGACAAGACGCCCTCCAAGGGCTTCGTCTCGACCTCCGTCGTGAGCTTCATCGTGCGCAAGGGCAATCCCAAGCACGTCAGGACCTGGGACGACCTGCTCAAGCCGGGCGTCGAGGTCCTCACCCCGAACCCGTTCAGCTCCGGCGCGGCCAAGTGGAACATGCTCGCCGCGATCGGCGCCAAGGGCGACGGCGGCAAGAACGTCGACGCCGGGCTCGCCTATCTCAAGGAGCTGATCACCAAGCACGTCAAGGTCCAGGACAAGTCGGGCCGCGACGCCCTGCAGAACTTCACGTCGGGCACCGGCGACGTGCTGCTGTCCTACGAGAACGAGGCGGTCACCGCCCAGAGGAAGGGCGAGGACGTCGACTACGTGATCCCGGACGACACGATCAAGATCGAGAACCCGATCGCCGCGACCAAGGCCGCGCCGCGGGCCGCCCGGGCGTTCGTGGACTTCGCCCTGTCCAAGGCCGGCCAGGAGAAGTTCGCCGCGTGGGGCTACCGCCCGGTCGACCCGGCCGTGCTCGCCGCCAACCGGGCGAGGTTCAAGGACCCCGCGAACGAGTTCACGATCGAGGACTTCGGCGGCTGGTCTGAGGTCAACGACGAGCTCTTCGACGCCGACAAGGGCAAGGTCGCCAAGATCGAGGAGGACGCCGGGGTGTCGACGGCCAAGTGAGCGGCGCGGCCCTCGTCCTCGGGCGCAGGCCCACTCGCCGGGCGGCGCGGCGGGGCGCCCTGCCGCTCGGCATCTCGACGTTGTGGCTCAGCCTCATCGTCCTGCTGCCGCTCGCCGCGCTCGTGAGCCGGTCCCTGGACGGTGGGCTGGACCAGTTCTGGAGCGCGGTGACGTCGCGCCAGGCGCTGTCCGCGCTGAGGTTCACGCTCGCCGTGTCCGTGCTCGTCGCGGCCGTCAACGCGGTCGCCGGGCTGCTGATCGCGTGGGTGCTCGTGCGCGACGGCTTCCGCGGCAAGGGCCTCGTCAACGCCCTGATCGACCTGCCGTTCGCGCTGCCGACGATCGTCGCCGGCCTGACGCTGCTGGCGCTGTACGGCAACAAGAGCCCGGTCGGCATCCACCTGGCGGCCACCCAGGCCTCCGTCGCCCTGGCGCTGCTGTTCGTCACGCTGC
>JBBRYB010000182.1:0-4550 GCA_038238115.1 Propionibacteriales bacterium
CCGCCGCCGGCACCGTGCGCAGCGTCGCCGTCACCGCCACGTTTGTGGATTCCACCCTCGCGCCCGACAGCGCCACCAGGAACGTGACGGTCAAGAACGTCTCGCCATCCGTCTACGTCTCGCGCTCGGCGACGGTCGATGAAGGCCAGCCGTATACGCTGGAATTGCAGTGGTCCGACCCCGGCGTCGCCGACGCCGTCACCCGCTTCACCGCCGACTTCGGCGACGGCAACGGCCCGCAGATCTTCTCCGCCCTCAGCCCCGCCTTCTCCTCCGGGCAGATGACGATCCAGCAGCCCACTCCCTACACCGGCACCCAGCCGAGCCACAGCATCGCGGTCAAGGCATTCGACAACGACAACTCCACCACCGGCTACGCCGCCAGCGTCAACACCGACTCCGCCTTCGGCGACCGCGCGACGGTCGACTTCGGAAACAGCAGCGACAAGGCCAAGGCCGCCGTGGTACAGAGCGACGGCAAGGTGATCGCCGCCGGGGATTCCAACGGCTCCTTCGCAATGGTCCGGTACAACGAGGATGGGTCGCTGGACTCCGGCTTCGGCGCCGCCGGCAAGGTGACCACTCCGTTCACCTCCGCCACCGCCCTGGGCAACGCCGTCACCCTGCAGTCGGATGGCAAGATTGTCGTCGCTGGCAGCCTCGCCGTCGCAAACGGCAGCGGCGGCCGCTTCGCCTTGGCGCGCTACAACACGAACGGCACGCTCGATAGCTCGTTCGGCTCCAATGGCACGGTGGTCACCCAGGTCACGCCCAACTCCAATGGCGGCAGCGGCAACGCCGTCGCCATCGACTCCACCGGCGGCATCCTCATCGCCGGCTACGCCTTCAGCCCCGGCGGCACGCTCAATGACTTCGTCATCGTCCGCTACAGCGCAAGCGGCGCGCAGGACATGAGCTTCGGCGGCGGCACGGGCAAGGTCGTCACCGCTTTCGCCCCCTTCGGCTCCGAAACGCAGGACAAGGGCTACGGCATCGTCGTCCAATCGGACGGCAAGTTCATCGTCAGCGGCTCCGGGACCAACACCTTGTCCATGGCCCGCTACAACCCCGATGGCTCGTTGGACAGCGGCTTCGGCAACAGTGGCAAGGTCACCACCGCCAACGCCACCGGCACCGTCGGCTACGGCGTCGCCCTTCAATCAAACGGCAAGATCGTCGTCGCCGGCACCGACAGCAACAACGTCCTGCTCAGCCGCTATCTCCCCAACGGCCAGCCCGACAGCAGCGGCGCAAACGCCTTCGGCAATGCCGGCACCGGCCGCATCTCCACCGACTTCGGCGGCACCGACGCGGCGCTGTCGCTGGCGATCGCTTCCGACGACAAGATCATCGTGGCCGGCTACACCTACACCAACACCAGCGCCCGCAATTTCGCCGTCGCCCGCTACGACAAGGACGGCCACAACGTCCCCGGCGCCACCGGAGGCCTCGACCCCACCTTCGGCCTGGGCGGCAAGATCATCACCGGCATCGGCGTCTCCGCCGAAGCGCACGGCGTGGTCATCCGCCCCAACGACGGCCGAATCGTCGTTGTCGGCTACGCCAACAAGGGCGACGTCACCCTCTTCGACTTCGCCGCCACGGCGTATCATGCGGATAACAGCGTTCGCATTCGTCCACTCGCGCCTTCAGATTTGCATGTCGAGACGGCCGCACCGGATGGGATCGTAGTTCGCTGGACGAACAACTCGAGCCTAAACAGCGGCTACACCATTGAGCGCGCGACCGACGGTACAACCTTCACAACAGTTGCCGTCATCACCGACAAGACGGTTACCACGTTCAGCGATTCCAACGTCTCCGAAGGATCGACCTACTACTACCGCGTGCGCAGCACTGGCAGCGGGACGCCCGCCTCATCGCCCGCCACGCTCACCGCCACGACCCCGCTCATCGCGCCCTCTACATTGCACGCATCCGTGGCCTCCGCCACGCGCGTGGACCTCAGCTGGGCCAACAATTCTGCCGTCGCGACTGGCTTCGCCATCGAACGCTCGGAGAACGGGACCAGTTTCAGCCAGATCGGAAGCGCCACCGGCACAAGCTTCACAGACAACACCGCCGCCCCCGGCCACCACTATTACTACCGTGTCGTCGCCACGAGCAATGCGTCTGCCTCGCAGCCTTCAACCCCGGTGGAAGCCACCTCCACGCCAGAGGTGCCCACCGCCCTGGCCGCCACCGCCGCCAGCCAGAGTGTCTCCCTCGTTTGGAACGCGGCGGCGGGCGCCGTCAAGTACAACGTCTACCGAGCGATCGGCTCCGCCCCGTTAGTACTGTTCGCCTCCGGCGTCACCGGCACCACGTTCACGAACTCCAAAGTCACGCCTGGCATCACCTATCGTTACGCCGTCAGCGGGCTGACCGCCTCTGGTGTTGAAAGCGCCAGATCAACCGAAGCCTCCGCAACCCCGCTCGCCGCCAACGCCGCGCCTGAAGCCACCAGCGGCGACTACTGGATAGATGGCGGGCAGACGCTTAACGTGTTGCACGGCGCTGCCGACGGGTTGTCCCACCACGCCAGCGATTCCGAGAACAACCCACTCACCTTTAGGCTGCTGGCTCAGCCAATCCACGGCAGCGCGACCCTTAGCACCAGTGGCGACTTCACATACACGCCTTATGCCGACTTCTCCGGAATCGACCGTTTTTACTTCGTGGTCAATGACGGCGTCTCCGACAGCAACCCGGCCAGCGTCAGCATCAACGTGGCCGTCGGCACCGTATCGCTCGCGACCACTTCCCAGCGACAGCTCAGCTACGATCCGGAGAATCCGTCGCATTCTTTCTCCGACACCGTCTTCTGGCCGGACAACGAGGTCGATTCCTTCGTCCTCGTCAGCCCGCCGAGCTTCGGGGACTTAAACTTCGATGGAACGTCCGGCTACTTCACCTACCTCCCGCACCAAGCCGGGGTGGACAAGTTCACCTTCCGCGCCATCAACTACGGCGTGCAGAGCCCGATCGCCACCATGACGCTCGTGGTGGTTCAGGATACCGCAGTAGAGGCGCCGCCTATCTATAGTAATATTGGCCATCCACGCCTCGTTTTCTACGGGCAGCCCGGTGTGGCGCTGCCGGTCACACCGCCACAGAGCGATCCGCCGTATGGAACCTGGGAGTATGGGAATCTTGACCTGAAACACTTTGCGCATGACGATAATGCAACCGACCCGTCGCAGATCACGGTGCAGGCAGTGGACCCCGGCACTTACGGCGTATTCAGCGTGACGCCCACGGGCTTCTGGACTTACACACCCAGTTCCAGCTTCGTCGGTGTCGACTACTTCTCATTCAAGGTGATCGGCCCGAGCGGCGAGAGCGCGCCCGTCAATGCGGCGGTCGACTATAGCTCGTGGAACACGCCGCCCACGATTGCCGCGAGCAACGATCACTACTCAATCTTCGAAGGCCAGAGCCTCAGCGTCAGCGCCACGGATGGGCTCCTGGCTCCTGCGAAAGCGTCAGACCCCGACGGAGATACGCTCTCCGTGCTCCCGCTGAACGACCCGTTCAAGCCCAAGCACGGGACCGTCACGCTCAACCTCGACGGCAGCTACGTTTACACGCCGAAGGCTGGATTCACCGGCCGAGACTTCTTCAGCTATCAGGTCAGCGACGGCCACGACCATCCCGTCAGCGGCAGCGGATTGCGATCGGTCATCATTGATGTGCAGAAGATCCACCTGACACTCACCGCATTCGATGCGACGCAGCCTGCCAACACCGCCACAAACGCTTCGGCAGAATCGCCGTCCGACCTGTACGTGGGTCAATCCTCATCCGCCGGCGTGCCGATTGCCCTCAGCATCGCGCGCTCGCCTCTGAGCGCGCCTTCCGACAAGCTGCGCTGGCAGGTGATCGGCGATGGAGCCGCCCCGGCATTCGGAGGCTTCGATGCGCTGAGCGGCGCACAATTCACCGCGACCCCGGGCGACCGCCGCCTCGTCATCCAAGCCGGTGTCGACGCAGACGCCAGCGGCTCATTGGACGGCGACGAAATCACCGACGCGATCAACCTGCATATCGTCCACGCCGATTTAATCGGTCATCGCACCGGAGGCAAACTGGGCGAAGAAGTCACTCCGGACGTGGAGAATAGCGAGGATCCCTCGAAGTACCTGATCCTCACCAACAACGACTACGAGCAAGGTTTGCAAGACGGCGGCCCCGATTTCGCGGACAATACCGCTGCGATCCCGTCGAGTGGCCAAACCGGTCAAGATGATGACCTCGCAAAGATCACCCTCAAGAGAATCGGATCGGGGCTGAACCAGGGCACCGTTGAGCTTCAACTCCTCGATTCTGCTTCCGATACAGACCCGAATTCTCCGAACGTGAAGCTGTTCAAATCCGACGGCTCCCTTCTGTACGAACAGAGCAGCACCGGGACTGCTCCCTTGATTTTGAACTTATCCAGTCCGAGCGGCTATCTCTCTGGCCTTACCAGTGGCGATGTCGACCTGTGGCTGGAGGGTCTGCACAAGACACCCGACTTTACGCTCGCACTCATTTGTAAGAACCCGAGC
>JBBRYB010000183.1:0-4496 GCA_038238115.1 Propionibacteriales bacterium
CTCCCCACGCGGAGCGGGCGATGGCCGCGGTGGAGGAATACCTCGTCCGCCGCGGTGACGGTCTCGTCCTGCTGTTCACCCCGCCGTTCGACCATTCCGACGTCGATCCAGGCTACGTCAAGGGGTATCTGCCGGGCATCCGGGAGAACGGCGGCCAGTACACCCACGGAGCAATCTGGTCGGTCCTTGCCTTCGCGGCGCTGGGCGATGGCGACAAGGCGGGCGAGCTGTTCTCCATCCTGAACCCCATCAACCATGCCAGCACCCGGGCCGGAGTCCAACGGTACAAGGTGGAGCCGTACGTCATGGCGGCCGACGTCTACGCGGAACCGCCGCACGTCGGCCGAGGCGGTTGGACCTGGTACACGGGGTCGGCCGGCTGGATGTATCAGGCCGGCGTCGAGTGGATCCTTGGGTTCCGTCTGCGCGGAACGACGCTCCTGATCGATCCCTGCGTCCCCCGCGCCTGGCCGGGCTACGAGATCGACTTCCGCTATCACTCCGCAAGATACGAGATCGTCGTGGAGAACCCGCAGGGGGTCAGTCGCGGGGTGGCATCGTCGGAGCTCGACGGAGTGGCGCTACCGGACGGTAAGGCCGCAATCCCACTCGTCGATGACGGCGCCACGCACCGGGTCCGGGTCGTTCTCGGCTAGGTGTGATTCCCGGACACGTTGTTGCGATGGTCCACGTTGAGAGTCGCCTGAGCACGCCCTTTGAAGGATGGCAACCGCGCCTCCCATGCTCGATCAACGGCTCACTGCTTGAGCCGATGCCGATCCGGCGTCGGGTCGGGTCAGCCGGTTGTCAACGACGTCCCTGGTCATCACACTCGCCTCGTGCCCGGCGGGTTCAAGGTTGGGTCAAGTGCAATCCGAAGGCCCTTCGTGTCACCGCCCTCCTGGCCGCCATGTGGACTGCGATGACCACCGCGACCAGACCGGTCGACGCTGCTCAGGTTTGGACCGGCGTTGACACTACCAGTCGGCGCGAACTGACGATTCACGCAGAAGCTGCAACGGTGTTATTTCGCTGCACGAGCGCTTTGGCATCGAGATACGAGCGCTGGCACGCAGCATCTGGCGTTAGAATGGCCAACGCGCTCAGGCAGACGCTCTTTCTGATCGGAGATCCGAGCGGGAGTAACTCAGCTGGCAGAGTGTCTGCTTCCCAAGTCTGAGCGGCTGAGCGCTATGGCCTCACGAGTGGTGAGCCCGCCAAATCGGCGCTGTTATACGCTGTAGCCTCCCAAAGCAGGAGCCGTTCCGGTCAACGCACGAATCTGCGTCGCATCCAAGCAGGGCTCAACAATCTGGCAGGATCTCTCTAGCCCCGCATTGACCTCAAATAGACCCAGCGTTCGCTCTGGAACGCTCGGCAACGCCAGATGCATCCGGTCCCGGGCGATCAACTCCTCCACTTGGCGAGCAGTGGACTCTTGCGGAAGTCAAGGCATCCTCGAACGTGAGCATTGTAGTAGTCGTCATGGCCTGAATCGAGCACGACGTTCGCCCATCCTGCCGGCGCCCAATTCCCGTCGCCCGCCCACATGAGGTCGTTGGGATCGTCGGAGACGTGACCTGACCGAACGTGATGTGGAGCGCAGGTAGGTACGAAGCCGACCGTATGGAAGATCTCGTGGAGCATCGCGAATTCGAGATAGGTCGGCGGCGCCCCTGCCGTTGCGAACGCATTGCTCGAACAACTGACGGGGGCGTCGGGCAGTCCGTTCAAGTACAACGCGGCAACGGTTCCAGGTAAAGCGGGCGGCCATGCACCACCACCGCACGAAAATGTGCTCCTTCCGTCGTAGTAGACCGCGTAGATCTTGGGGGACGTAAGCCGACCGGCTTGCTTGAGCTCCGACTCAAGCTGGTCCCGGACGAACGGGCCGTTACTTGCGATCTCCGAGTCCGTGCGACTCAGTCGGAAGAACGTAATGTCGAGCGATCCGTTGAAGGTATCGAACCGCAACGCCTTGCCCTTCGTCTTGGCGGCGAGCCAGCGCTGAAATGACGAAACGCTGTTCTTCAGCGTCCCGTTCGTGTCGAGAGCGCGATCGGCGCCGTCTCTCGGGACGACATACATCACGTGCACCTGACGTTCGGCTGTGTCATCGGGGCGATCTAGCGTCGATCGCTCAAGCGTGGTTCCGTATGCGACTGGTTCGGCCGCCGACGCGCTGCCCACTATGAGCGACATCGACAACGCGGCGGCGGCAACAAGGCTTGCGGCGCGACGCAGCATGGTCCAACCTCCTACTTCGTGCGGTTGTGCACGACGGTGCGACCGTCAGAGCGTCATCAGACTGTAGTCCGCAGCCTGATCAGGTGCGTCTTGGTCATCCGCTGCGTCTAGCCACGCGCTGCATATAGACCGGCCGTGGGGGTCGGAAACCCCGATTCGTCGCGCGGCGGCTCCGTGGTACTCATGGAGGAGGCCGCCGAGTACGTCGCGGCGACGAACATCGCGAGGACTGACCCGCCACGGGTCGCCGGCCTGTGCGAGTGTTAGGGGCTTCAAAGTTTCTACGTCGCCATCCAGAATGAGTCATTCGAACGCCTTCGACGCCGTTTCGAGGAGATCAAGCGCGAGGCCGCCGACCTCGTCGGGCGGGGTCTCTGCCTCGGGAAGTCAGGCCTCGACCTTTCCTGAACCGGAGATCGATCTCGAGTTCTTGGCGATCAACGCGACAGATATTCGGCAACCTCGGGCGATTGGCTGAAGGTTCGCATTCGTGGGTCGGACGGGTTGGTCGCATTAGGCACAAAATCGGTCGAGCTCTCGCGCCTTGAGACCAGTTTTCAGCGCGAGCTTGTTCGAGCGCGTGAGACTGCAAGACGGTTGCAGGCCGAGCGTCAGGCGGCGGCACGAGCTCAGCGCGATCACGCCTCGTCGGTCCCGGCGCCATCAGGAGAGTGTCGACCAGAAACGTCCGGGGCAAGCAAGCCGAGAAGGAAGATCGCGTCGCTGATGCGGTCGACTTGTACGAACTGAACGTAACCGCGTGCGCGACGACGCCCTTCCCCTATCGACGACTCGGGGTGATCTACCGGCGGCAGCGACGATTCGCCGACGAGGTCCGGGTCCTCGAGGCACAGCGGGCGACGTACGCCGCTCATGGTCTAGAGGTCAGCGGCGTCGACCGCCGGCTCCGCTGGCATGCGTTCTTGCAACGCCCCGGAAGCCGGCAGATGCTGGGCCCGAGAGCGATTGACCCGCGTTAGCACCGCTGACGGTCGCTGGTAGAATTAGGGCATCTGATTCATCCCGGTTTTCGGGATGGGCAAGCTCCTATGTTGTCAAGCCGCGGCTTGAAGCCCGAGCTGGCCCTCCTGGAGGAGCCGGAAGACCGGCCGGACGAGCTGACGCTTGAGACAGCGGATCGCCTCTCGCCAGGTCTTGCCCTCCGCCCGCTTGCGAGCGACGTAGGCCTTGGCCGGCGGGTGATGCCAGACCTGGGTCAGGGCGATCACGTAGAGCGCCCGGTTGAGCTGGCGGTTGTCGCCCCGTGACAGCCGGACCCGCTGGACCTGGCCGGAACTGGCCGGGATGGGGGCGACCCCGGCGAGCGCCGCGAACGCGTCGGCCGAACGGAAGCGGGTGACGTCGCCGGTCTCGGCAATGAGCCGCGCGGCGGTCACGACGCCAATCCCTGGCAGGCGCAGGAGCGGGTCGTCGCCGACGACAGTCGCAATCCGGTCGGTCAGCCCATCGATCTGGCGGTCGAGCCGGCGAAGGTCGCCGACCAGCGCGCGGGCGAGCTCTGGCTCGAGCCCGGTCAGTCCCCGGAGCAGCCGCCTGGCCCGATCGAGAGCGGCGCCCGAGACGAGTCGGTGGACCCGGTCGCCGTAACCCGGGACGAGCACCTGGAGGTGGGCGTGGAGGCGGTTGCGCCGCTGGGTCGCCTCATGGACGAGCGCCTCCCGGGTGTCGAGCAGCAGTCCGAGCTCGCGTGTCCGGTCGGCCAGCCGGACAGGTGGCAGGTCCGGCTCGCGGGCGGCCACCCGGGCGATCGTGAGGGCATCGCCCGGGTCGCTCTTGCCCGGTCGGCGGCTCTCGATCCGGGACCGCCGGGTGAGCTGCGGCGGCACCTCGCGGACGGCGAAGCCGGCGGCCACGAGGAAGCGCGCGAGCGCCGCCCCGTAGGTCGAGCTGCCCTCGATGCCGATCAGGGCGCCGGCTGACACCTCGGTCGCCCAGATAGCCAGGGCCCGGTGGCCGGCCGGGTCGTTGGGGAACATCCGCTCGTCGAGCGCCAGCCCCAGTCCATCGACCGCGCACGCCGCGAGGGTCGCCTTGTGGGTGTCGATCCCGATTGCCGTCATCGCCTTGCCTCCGCTGCGTACGATGGATCCGGGCCGGCTGGGCAAGCAGTGCGTCGAGTGAAGACATGCTCCTATCAGGCCACGGCCGGCCCGCGATCTCGGACGGCGGGGGCACCTGCACAAGAGGCCATCGCGGCAACCTGACTCTGAGCCACCCGCCGTCGTCGA
>JBBRYB010000184.1:0-4480 GCA_038238115.1 Propionibacteriales bacterium
CGGGTCATCTCGCGGCGTACCGCGCCCGGATCGGCGCTCAGCTTCAGCGAGAGGAAAGGCGCGCCCGGCAGGATTCGAACCTGCGACCGTCGGATTAGAAGTCCGGTGCTCTATCCAGCTGAGCTACGGGCGCTTGCGGGTGAAACCGCAGGTCAGAGGCGCTCTAGCCTCATCCCAACTTGACGACGTTACCGGCCTTGTCCGCAGATTGTCCGCAAGTTGTCCGCAGAAACTCCGCACGTACCGCGTCGAGGCGCTCGGCCACGTTGTCAAGGTCATCATCGTAGAGGTGCCCGTAGCGGTCCCAGGTCATGTCGCGGAGGCGTGGCCCATCATTGTCTGCACGACCTTGATGTTGGCTCCGGACCTGATGGCCAGCGAGGCCGCGGTGTGCCTCAGCTCGTGCGGGACGAGGGGCGCTTGCCGCTCTTGGTCGGGCCCACGGTCAGCGTGCCGGCGATGTCCACGACGGAGCAGTCCACGACGAGTCGGGAGCGCAGCAGGTCGCACTTGGCGACCGTGAGCGCCACCGCCTCGCCCCACCTGATGCCGCAGTAGCCGAGCACGCGGATGAGAGGCGCATAGTCTCCGGCGGCTTCCGCCAGCGCCTCCAGCTCGGCCATCGTCAGGTAGCGCCGAGTGCTCTCCGGCGTCCGGGGAAGCTCGACGCCGTGTGCAGGGTTGGACGCGACGTTGCGGGCCTTCACAGCGGTGTCCAGCACGCCTCTCAGCACGAGGTACGCCTGACGGGTACGGGAGGCCGACAGTCCGCCAGCGGTGAGCTGCGAGACCCACGCTTCGACGTCCGCCGTGGTGATGCTCGAGACCGCGACGTTGCGCCAGCGGGGGAGTACGTGAACGCTGAGCAGCGCCGCCAGCCGCGCAGGACGCCTCGATGCCAGCGGTCGTCGTGGAGGACGTCGACGCTGCGCCCCAGCCACCCCTTTGCAGGGCGGCAGCTGCTCTGCCAGCTGCGCATAGACCGTGACTCCGTGGTTCGTCGCGCGCGCCACTCAACGTTTGAACTTCTCCGCTTTTCCGTTCTGGCCATATGCCGACGTTGAGGGCCGCCTTCCCAACAGGGCTGCCACAGGTCTACCGCGTCCGGGCGCGACGTGGAACAGTTGGGTCGCAGCAATCCGCGCGGTTCTCATTGGAGGTCCTCATGAACAAGCGGGTCGGTGGTCGGGCATTGCTACTGCTTCCGTGCGTCGTCGCATTGGGCTGGGCGGGGGTTCCGGCGGTCGCTGCCCGCGCTCACTCGCCGGTTGTGGTTCATCAGGGTCAGGTGACTCGTCAGGACATCCCTAGTCAGCCCGGTTCCGAGCCGGACACCGTGGTGGAGCCTGTGGTCGCCGTTTCGCCGACGAACTCCGACGTCGCGATCGCTGCTGCGCATGACTCCCGCTTCGAAGACGGTGGAGCGGTGGACATCTCCGTTGCGTGGACCGTCGACGCGGGCGCGTCTTGGCACCACATGCCGGTGCGCGGCATCACCCGCGCCATGGGCGGCTCATACGAGCGCGCGTCTGATCCCTCGGTTGCTTTCGGTCCGGACGGCACGGCGTATCTCTCGGTTCTGCTGTTCGATGTCACGAGCTGCCCATCCGCAGTGGCTGTGCTGCGTTCGACCGATGGGGGCCAGACGTGGAGCAAGCCCTTCTATGCGCACAAGAGCTCTTCTTGCAAGTACTCCGATGACAAGAACTGGATTGTCGTCGACAACTCGACGGCGAGCCCGCACTACGGACGGATCTACCAGTTCTGGACTCCGTTTCTTTTTGGCGGAGGAGCGTTCCTCGGTAATCCGCAGGCGGTGCGTTGGTCTAACGACAGGGGCCGTTCCTGGAGCGGCACGCATTACGTCACGCCGATGCACCGCTCTACCCAGAACTCGCAGCCGATGATCCGGCCAGATGGCGCGATCGTGGACACCTACTACGAGGCGCCCGGCCAGGTCCCGGACATCGTTCCTGGTGCGCAGCCCGAGTCACCGCGGGGTCGACTACTGCTCAGCAATCTCGCGCCGGCTGCGATCGACGCGGAGGCGTCGATCTATGCGTCGACCTCGCATGACGGTGGCAAGACCTGGTCGCGTAAGAGTGAGGTCGCCGCGCACGCAGACGGTTACGCAACTGGGGTGCGCTGCTGCCTGTTTGCCGCAGACATCGACTCCGTCACTCATGTGATGTACGCAGTATGGGAGGGCGGCGTCGGCAACACTGACCCCGTGTACGAGTCGTTCTCCCGCGACGGCAGGAGCTGGTCGTCGCCAGTGCAAGTGTCGCGCGGTGACGTCCAAGGGGTGCAGCGGGTGAACGTCGATGTCGTAGCCCGCGGGGGCAACGTCTACGTCGGCTACGGCACCCGGATACACCCTAAGCGAGACGGTGGGACCGTGCAGCAGCAGATATCGGTCTCGAGCGATCACGGACGCAGCTTCGGGCCGCCGACGTCGGTCGGTCCGCGTTCGGTGCTCGCCGCGCAGTCTCGCGGTTACTTCCTTGGCGACTATATCGGCGAGGCAATCGCACCGGGACGCGTCTACATGGTCTGGGCGGTTTCGTCGAAGCCGCCGGCTTTCTCGACATCGCCATACCATCAGGTGATCTACGGGGTGACACTGCGCCCATCAGGAGTGCTGGCGAACTAGGCGACTCTCACACGGCGATGGGCGCAAGTGGCCGCAGCTCGCAACGGACTCGCCGGCGAAGCGTTGACCTCCGCGACTTATCGGTCCAGGAACGTGCAGACCCAGGCCTCGTTCCCCTCGACGTCGGTCAGCACGACGAATGACGGGGCATTCTCGTCGTCGACCACACGTCCACCCGCGTCCACCGCGGCCGGGATGCGGTCCTCTGTCACGGTTGTGCGGCCACGTCCGGCGTCTACGTCGGGGTGCCCCGGCTTACATGGTTGCCGGGTGCCGAGCGATGGCCGGAGAGCGGGTGTCCCTCTTACTCGCCCGCAGAGACACGCGCCAGCGCCGATGACCGGCACCGCCTTCCGGAGCCGCCTGTGAGCAACCCGGAGGGCGGTGCTGTGGTGCTCGAGGGCCCAGTGCTCGAGCACGCTGGGCCGTGAGGGCCCCCGGCAGCTTGAAAGGTTATGACTCAATCTCTACCCCGGTCGCCGTGCTCATCATCCCGCAGCGGATGTCCGACGCCCCGCTCGGATCGCGGCAGATGAGTGCGTCGCCGGGTCCTATTGGACAAGCAGACAAAACGGATGCCCAGCCGGATCGGCCAGCACATAGAGCGGTTCGCCCTCGTCCTGTGAACGGTCATAGAGCAGCTGAGCACCCAACTTCTCGGCATGCTGGCGATGCCTCTCCAGGTCCTCCAGGGTGGGCACCTTGAAGTCCATGTGCATCTGTATCGGCACGGCCTCGGACGGCCAGGTCGGGCGCGTCGTTTCCCGTTTCTCTTGGATCGTCACCACTCGGTTGCCGTTGTCGTTGAGCAAGACAAGCCAGTCCGCGTCATCAGGGCTGCCGCCGGTTGGCGGCTCTTCTCCATCCCGATAATGCAGCCCGAGGAGCTGGCGATAGAACTCGGCCAGCCCTCGGCAGTCTCGCGCGTCGATTGCGGTGTGAAGCGGAACCGGGTAGCTGACCACGGACGTCTCCTTGCTCGTTGCCCAACCAGATAGTAGCGGCGTGAGCCCCGCTCGCTGATCGGCATGATCGGCTGCTTCGTGGGCATTTGGCTACCGGCTGCGTGACCCAGGGATTCCAACGTTGCGACAAGGTTGCCCACGGCAGGCCCCGCCCGAGGACGCCGCTCCGCTCAAATGGTGTTGGCTTAATACTCGTCCCCGTCGTCGTCCTCATCGCCCGACCTGCTGGGAGCAGTTGCGGGTTCGCGCGGCTTTCACGTGCCCTAGCCGCCGGAACGATGGCAGCGATCTGCACGACCTCGCCGCCCGCACAGACCTGCCAGCACCGAACAGGGACCCCCGGCCTTTGGGAGAGGCCGGGGGTCTCGCCTGTTCGCAGGTGGTCCGCAAGTTACCGCGAAACGAGAGCAAACGACGAGTTACGATGCGCCCCTATAACCGCAGGTCAGAGCGGCGTTTCCCGCATTATCGCAGGTCAGCGAAACACGCTCAAACGGATTCGAAGTCCGGTGCTCTATCCAGCTGAGCTACGGGCGCTTGCGGGTCAAACGGCTGGTCAGGGGCGCTCCGCCACCGTGTCCAGGTGATCATCGTAGGGGTGCCCGCAGAGAACAAACGTCCATCGTCGCCAATGCACACCAACTCTGCCTCCATCGTCACGCCACGCGCGCCGCCGAGAGAGCTGAGCGGCCGAGACGGCGAACCTAGCGGTGCAAGCACGTCTGGATGCGCCGAGCAGTGGGTACGGCCAGGTCACGCGCGATTTTGCCCCGTGTGGCGGTACGGTCGCATAGCGGCGCCATGGTGGAACCGCAACGAGCGAGGAGGCAGCATGATCCTGATAGGTGCAATCCTGCTGATC
>JBBRYB010000185.1:0-4473 GCA_038238115.1 Propionibacteriales bacterium
CCGTGGTGGTGACCGACCCCTCCGCCGGAATGGTGCAGGTCGCACGGGAGCGGATCGAGGCGGCCGGGCTCAGCGACCGACTGCGCGCTGTCCAGGCAGACCTGACGATCGACCGGCTCGATGGGGCCTACGACGTGGTGTGGAGCTCCATGGCGTTGCACCACGTGCAGGACTTGGATGGGCTGTTGCGGTCCGTGGCGGGGCTCCTGGTCGACGGTGGTCGGCTGGCCATTGCGGACCTTGACGAGGATCCCGACGGCGCCTTCCACGCCGACAAGGTCGACTTTGACGGACATCACGGATTCGACAGGCAACGCCTTGCCGAGCAGTTGGCCCGCGCCGGATTCGCCGACGTCAGCTTCGTTTACGCCACGACCATCCTCAAGGGCGACCGCAAGTTCAGCGTGTTTTTGTGCACGGCTACCAAGGGTGCATGAGTCCAGCTGCGATCGCTCAGTGGGCAAGAAGTTCCGCGCGTGGGCGCCCGTCGATCCCGGGCCGCAGCGCGGGCGGCGTGAATACCGTGGGGTGCCCCATTCCACCGCATGAGGGTCTGCATTTGTGACTACTCGGCTCCGGAGCGCTCCGCGCCATCGAGCTCGAGTGGCGGCGCGGAGCCGGCCTCTTTCAGTTCAGGGGCCCCCCTCGACGATCCGAACGACCTCGGCGAGGTCGAGGTCGAACGGGCCGATCCGGGTCAGCACCCACGAGGCGCCCCGGCCTAGCCACTCATCGGGGTCCTGCTCGGGCCGAAGGGTCGACCACCACCTCGAAGCCCGGCGCCGGGTCGTGCTCGGCGAGACCAGCGGTCACCTCGTCTAGGTCATCCGGCCCGTCCAAGCCGATAACGAAAAACCCGTCATGTCTCGCCGCCCGACGCACCGGCGCCCGGTTGCCGAACCGCCCAGCCAGCCAGCCCGGCACGGCAGGAGCTGGGCGGAAGCAGACATCTCGGGCAGCGTAATGAGTTCCCTCGTGGTCTACCGAGCTTCCGGTCAGCAGTGCGGTGAGGACCTCGAGTCCTTCGTCAAGCATCCGGCCGCGCACCCTGGGGTCTAGCTCGTCGCCGAACGCACTGAACTCGCCGACCCAGTCGTCACCCAGCCCCAGGCCAAGCACGAACCGTCCACCCGAGAGCACCGCCAAGCTGGCTGCCTGCCGGGCCAGGACCTGTGGTCGGCGCCGCTCCAGCGGGGTCACCATCGGCCCGAACAGCAACCGCTCGGTCCGCATCGCGACGGCCGCGCAACAGGTCCACACGTCGGCGATCGCGGCGACCCGCTCGCCGTACTGCACGTGGTCCCAGACGAAGAACCCGTCCCAGCCGGCCGCCTCGGCTTTGGCAGCGAGGTCGCCGACCACCCGTGGGTCGGCCAGGGGATCGAAGGGGGTAACGAAGAGCCCGCGGCGCGTGGTCATGGCAACATCATGCCGATGGCGCGAGGATGAGACCGTCACAGAGCCGTGGCACGCGGACCCAGCCCCCCGTTCAACCGATCATCGAGTGAACTCACGCAGGGCGGGCATCGCACCGGCCCACCGGTATCCGCATCAGGTGAGGCGCGATTACGTCATCGTCGTGACCGAGGGCCCGATCGTCGTCGGCTACTTCATGTGGAGTCGGCGGACTCCCCGAGGTAGGAAACGCACTCATCTGCCCCGACCGTGCCCTGCGGAAGCTGCGTCTTAACACCGCGTAAGGCCGTCGGCGTGGTCGCGTGGGGGCAGCTGCCTTCGTCGTCGCCGGTCAAACCATGGATGACATAGTTGCCTGATGAGCAGCTGGCCGGTCACCGAGGGCGTTCTCGAGCTGGGCGACACCCAAGTGGAGCGCGGCGGCGTCATCTGCGGCGCCTGGCTCGCGTGGCAGGCACACGGCACCCTCAACGCCGCCAAGGACGACGTGATTGTCCACCCGTGCAGCTACACGGCCACCCACGAGGACCTCGCCGAACTCGTCGGCCCTGATCTGATCCTGGATCCCAGAAAGTGGTTCATCGTCGTCCCGGACATGTTCTCCAACGGGCTCTCCTCTAGCGCGGCGGACGATGCGGGCTTCCCTGCTGTCGTCACTGCCGGTGACAACGTCCGGGCACAGCGCCGCCTGCTCCAGGAGCAGTGGGGCATCGACCGGGTCGCCGCGGCCTACGGCTTCTCGATGGGCGCGATCCAGGCCTACCACTGGGCATCGTTGTTCCCAAACGTCGTCGAGCGCGCGATCGTGGTCTGTGGGAGCGCGCGGACAGCGCCCCATAACAAGGTCTTCCTCTCTGGGCTGCTGCGGATCCTGGAGGCCGCCCCGAGCACCTCGGCGACGGCCGGTTCTCGGGCGAGCCGACAGCGGCGCTGCGCGCCTTCAGCCACGTCGACGCCGGTTGGGGCTTGAGCCAGGACTTCTACCGCGAGGAACTCTCCCGGACGGTCCTCGGGGCGCCTGACCTTGAAACCTATCTGCGTACCGATTGGGAGACCGGGTTCGCTAGCAGCCGAGCGGCCAACCTGTATGCCCAGGCACTCACGTGGTCCGAAGCCGACATCAGCGGCGGCGGCGAGCTGTCCGCGGCACTCTCCGCCATCCAGGCCCGCGTCCTGCTCATGCCCAGCGAGACCGACCTCTACTTCCGTGTCGCAGACAACGCCGCCGAACTACCTCACTTGGCATCCGCGGAGCTGCTGCCGATCCCGACCGTCTGGGGCCACCGCGCGGGAAACCCCGCAGGTCTACCGGCCGAGCTGGCCTTCCTGCGGACGGCGGTGCAGCGGTGGCTCGAGACCTGACCGGACACGGGCGCGGCGCCTCCCCAGTCCCCGTGCTTGAGATGGACTCCGAACCCATTCACTGACCGGGTCGGGTTCAAGCTGAACGGCTGAGTCGCTGAGAAGTCATGAGGTGCAACCACTCTGTGTCCGTGCGTCGACCTGACCCGCCAAGCGTTCGGCTGCGTCAATGCACCGCGATCCGGCGCCGGTCGAGTTCTAGCCTCGACGCAACGTCCGGATCTGCCGAGATCGGGCGTTGGGTTCGCCCATGCGCGACGCGGCGGAATTAGCGTCCAGCCGTGGCTACGTCGGCCAACCAAGGACCGCGATCCGGACGCGCTTAGGAGAGCCGGCGACGTCGCCGACCGCTCGTGGTGGCAGGGTGGCGTCAGGAAGGGGTTCAAAGGATCGAGGTCGAGTGAAGGTCTTCATATCGTCGGACATGGAAGGCACTGCTGGTGTCGTGGACTGGTCCCAGTGCCTGCCCGGGGAACCGGAGTACGGCTACTACCGGACCCTCTTACAGGCCGAGGTGAACGCCGCGATCGACGGCGCGCAGGCGTCGGGTGCGAACGAGTTCCTCGTCAACGACTCGCATTCGACGATGCAGAATCTGCGACCGGACATGCTGGCGGGGCACGCGCGCTACCTCTCCGGCTCACACAAGCCGATGTACATGATGGAAGGCCTCGACGCGTCGTTCGACGCGATCTTCTTCGTGTCTTACCACGGCTCGATGTCGACGTCCGCGCCACTGTCCCACACCTACAACCCTCAGGCGGTCGCCGAGGTCAGCCTCAACGGCACCGTGGTCGGCGAATCCGGCATTAACTCGCTCGTCGCCCTCGCGTACGGCGTCCCGATCGTCCTGGTCACCGGAGATGACGTTACCGCCACTGAGGCCATCAGGGTCAACCCCGGGGTGTACACCGCAGTGGTGAAGACAGCCGTGTCACGCTTGGCCGCCAACAGCATGCACCCGGCGCAGGCACGCGACCTCATCCGGGCCAAGGCCCAAACGGCGGTCGGCGCCCTTGCCGATGCCCGGCTGCCAAGGATCGCTCTGCCGGCAACTCTGTCGGTCACGTTTCGCAACCCCGACCTCGCCGAAATGGCCACCTGGATCACCGGGGTGCTCCGCTCGGGGAACACGACCGCCGAGATCGTCGAGGACGACCCACTACGACTGTTCCGCAAGTTCGTCAGCGTGGTGCTGCTCACGCGCGGTATCGCGGAGTAGGACCCACGGGGCTGCCCCGGCTAGTTCAGCGCAGCGACTACACCGGTGACGGACCCAGACCCGCGAACGGTTGCACGCGCTCTCCTCGCCGATCAGCCGAAGCGCCGATGACCGCTGCCCAAATCGCTCGACCGCCGCTTGCCCGGTGGCGACCGCGAGGGATCGACCCTGTTACGTGACGCACAGATCTGCCGCGATCTGCACCTCGACGCATGCGTCTTATCGCCGCGAAGGCACCGCGGCTGTTGGGGTTGAGATCAAGCCCTGCAAAAATACATTGCCAGCGGGTCCGGAGTTCTGCATTCGACGTCGCAGCTTGCTCGACGTAGATAGGTCAAGTCCCCGGTGGTGGTGTAGCGCTGCGTTCTCCTTGTTGATGTGTCAGGCGGTCAGGGCGGGAAGGTCGTCAGCTCCGATCTGGGGTTCGGTGGTGGGTAGGAGATTCATGCGGGAGCGGGCCAGGACGTCGAGTC
>JBBRYB010000186.1:0-4435 GCA_038238115.1 Propionibacteriales bacterium
CTACTACCTGCCGCGCGAGGATGTCCGGACCGATCTCCTCGAGCCCAGCTATACGACGACCCGCTGCCCCTACAAGGGCATCGCGCACTACTGGTCGCTGCGGGAGGGTGGGCACCTCCTCCAGGACGCCGCCTGGACCTACCCGGAACCCTTCCACGATGCCGAAGCGGTGCGCGGGCTGATGTGCTTTGTCGACGACCTGGTGGACCTGGAAGTGGCCAACGATGGCCACCCGGACTGAACCGTCGGTGCCGCGACGCGAAGTTCATCACCACCTGGGTTTGGCGTCCACTCACGGGGGGTACCTGGCGTTATGACTTCCAATACGCCAGGTATGGCGGCGAGCATCGGTCGCGGCGTTGTGGCGGGTCTTGCGGGGACCGGGGTGATGACTGCTTTCCAGAAGTTCGTCGAAATGCCCGTGACCGGCCGAGACGACAGTTACGCCCCGGCGGCGTTCGCCGAGAGGGTCTTTGCGGTCCACCCGACGAGCGAGCAGGAACGGACGCGTCTCAACTATGTCACCCACTTCGCACTCGGGACCATGTGGGGTGCGGCCTACGGTGTCGCGGCACGAGCCGGGTTGCGAGGCAAGCCGGCGGTGGTGGCCGTCTTCGCCACTGTGTACAGCGGCGACGTGCTCGTGAACACGGCACTGGGTCTGTACCAGCCCTCGAAGTGGTCAACCCAGGACATCGTGGTCGACGTTCTCGACAAGTTCGTCCAGGCCAGCGCCACCGGCGCGATCTTTGACCGTTTCCTGGACCCGTTGCCCCGGTCGTAGGAGGGGAGCACCTATGCGGCGCCTCCAAGAGGTAACCGGCCGCTTGTGTAGATCCCTTCTCGACGCAGGCTCGGCCGACCGCCTCGATCCCCCGGTCGCGAAGGTCCTTACAAAGATGCTTACTTTGCGCACCGCGGAACGAGCACCCGCCCGCGGCCGCGTTACCGTGGCAGCATGCAATGCCGCGACCGGCCCGACGGCCGGCAGCCTGCGATCGCGGAATACGGCTTCCTCTCGGACTGCCATTCGGGTGAGTCCCGTGGAGTGGTGTAGATCTTCCGCGTCATTCTCTGCGGGGATTCAGACTATGGACTATGGGCTCTGAGTTGCTGGGGTCGTGGTCACCTCCTGGGCCGGGTTCGTGTCGAGCACCAGGATGGTGGGTGCCGGCGGGTTGAGCTGGGCCATCGATCCTTCGGAGAGGTAGCGGCGCTCGGCGACTTGCCACTCGTCGTGGCCCCGATCAGCACGCAGGCCGAGAGCCGGAGAAGGGCGGCGGCGTTGGGGAAGATCCCGATCACATCGGTCCTGCGCTTGACCTCGCGGTTCAACCGTTCCAACGGGTTGGTCGACCAGATCTTGCGCCAGTGGGCCTCGGGGAAGTCGGCGAACGCGGTGATCTCTCCTTCGCGTCGCGCAGCATCGTGGCCACGGCCGGGAGCTGGGGTTCGAGCATCACCGCGACGACCTCGACCGTTCACGGACCAGGGGTCCCGGTGGGTTGGGCGAAGACCTTGCGGATCGCCGCGGCGACCATGTCGGAGTGGCCCTTGTGCGCGATCGTGGTCAGGAGGCGGGTTCAGGGCCGCGGCGCTGCCGTGGCTCACAGGGTCGTAAGGGACCTGGTCGGTCCAGCAAACGCCACAGGATGCGCATCCAGCGCGCTGAGAGCGAAAGAAGCACGGAGGTGGGGGAAAGATCATTACCGTCACCTCCGTCCATCAAGACATCCCAAACGCTGGCGGGGCAGATTACGACTGCTCCAAAGGTGCCGTCCGCAACTTGACTCGCACGCTCGCACTTGAGCTTGCGCCTTTGAAGATCAACGTCAACAACTTGGCCTCCGGCATGGTTCTGACCCCGTTCAACCCGGCGGCCATCGACGATCCCCACCGCTCGAGAAACAGGTGCAGAGTATCCTCTTCAAGCGCGAGGCTGAAGCGACTGAGATAGCCCGCCTGGCCTTGTTCCTGGCCTCCAGCGAATCCGACTATTGCACCGTATCAACCTTCACCATGGACGGCGGACTAGCCCAGAACATCGGTCAGGGAGCCTGAAGCGCAGCGACTGTAAAGGAGATAGGGACCCTCGACTCGCCTCGCTCGACAGGGGCCGCTCGCCTCAGGCCACCGACCGCTCGTCGAGATGCCCTTCGTCGGCGCTCTACCGAAGCCGCGGCGGCTTGGTGATGAAGGGCAGCGCGACGACGACCAACGCGACGATTTTGAGGGTCGTGTGCGACATGCTGTAGTTCTTGTCCTCAGCGATCAGAGTGGCCGCGATGAGTGGCCCGACGACCCTGCCGAGGCTCCAGCCAATGGCTACCAGGCCGTCTATGGCGTCTGCGTTCTTGACGCCGTAGTAGTCCCCTGCCGTCGCGGGCATCGTCCCGAAGCCACCGCTAGTCCGCGGCGGTGGTCGAATATCCCGCTACGTCTGTGCCACTCGCCTCGTCTGCGAGATCAGCGACTGGAAGCCGACTGCCTGCTCGCTCTCGCGTAACATCAACACGGCCAACGTGCCCCCGTTGTCGAGGGCCGCGCATGACCGCGTCAACTGCCGGGCGTAGCGACTCGATGCCTCGACGCAGCAAGCAGCTGACTGCGGGAAGACGCCGACATGGAGCACTGTAGGTGTAGCCCTGGCGTTCGCTGCTGCGCCCGGGCGGATGTGTTGTTCGACGTCCCCGGTCTGCACGTCCTTGCCGTAGCCCGCGAGGCCGAGCGGCTGGTGCTGATGGTGAAGACCGCCGCGGATGTGACCGGCTGTCCCGCCTGCGGGGTGGTCGCGGTGGGGCACGGCCGCGTGATCACACCGTGCACGATGCGCCGTGCTTCACGGTGCCGACGGTGATGGTGTGGCGCAAGCGGATCTGGCGGTGCGCCGAGCCGGCCTGCCCGACCGGGACGTTCTCCGAGGCGCATCCGCTGGCCGGGCCGCGGGCCAAGCTCACCGCCCGCGCGGTCGGCTGGGCGGTCGACGCGCTCGGGCACGACGACACCACCGTCTCGGCGCTGGCCTGGCACTTGGGCGTGGACTGGCACACCCTGTGGGACGCCGTGAAGGTCGCGGCGCGCGCCGCGACTGGCAACAGATACGGGTCGGAGCGCACACGCTTCAGTGGGGATAACGTAATTGCCGAGCCGCTCGCTCGTTACAGAGCGGCACCGGCAAAGAATCCAGGGGGGCGTCATGCGTAGAGACCACCGTGATTCACCGTCGCGTCGGCTGATCAACCGTGGGATTCTCGCGTGACCGGCGGACCCACGGCCAGTCACGTCGCTGAGCGATACGTCCAGGTCGTCGAGCGCCAGGAGTGGTTGAACAAGCCGGGCTACAGGCTAGAGCACGGCATGGCCTTCGTGTTCGGTCTGGCCGGGAAACGTTCCCGTCCCCTGCAGGATCTGTTGCACGGGGTTTGGCTCGGACATCCCCTGCATCCGGCAATCACCGATATCCCGGTGGGTGCATGGACTGTTGCTTTTGTGCTCGACACGGTGGACATGGTTGCGCCGAGACCAGCAGGGTTCCGTCAAGCAGCACAGCTGTCCGTGGGGCTGGGCGTCATCGGCGGTATCGGCGGGGCGCTTACGGGCCTCACGGATTGGCAGCACACACACGACGACGCACGGCGAGCGGGAATGCTCCACGGGACACTCAACACAGTGGCGTTGTCCCTGTACGGCCTTTCGTGGCGCGACCGGCGTCTCGGCCGGCACGGCCGGTCAAGGATCACCAGCACCCTTGGCTACGGGCTGACGATCGCCAGCAGCTACCTAGGCGGCAGGCTGGTCTTCCGACACCGAATCGGCGTTGACCACGTTGACGGACGGCTGACGCCGCGCGAGTTCGTCCCGGTGCTTGCTGAGTCTGAATTAGCCGAGGACAGCCCGACTTTGGTCGACTGTTCGGGGGTGCCCGTGGTCTTGATCCGACACGAGGGTCGGATCTCGGCTCTCGGCGGCCAATGCCCGCACCTGGGAGCGCCGATGGCAGAGGGCTGGCTGTACCGAGATCAATTCGTGTGCCCCTGGCATGGGTCGCGGTTTGACTTGCAGACCGGCGCTGCGACGTCGGGGCCGGCGACCTCCCCGTTGACAAGCTTTCAGACCCGGCTTCGAGACGGACAGATCGAGATCCGCCGGATACCGCCGGCGCAACTGGCCACGACTGGCCAGACAGTAAACACAAAGGAGGCTCAGGGCAATGAAAGCTGACCAGGTGCTGATCGAGCATCATGATGTACTGCGCGAGATATTGGCGCAGCTCGAAGAGACAACCGACGAGCAGGGCAAAGGGCGTAAGAAGTTGATTGACAGCTTGGTCAGTGAGCTCGGTGTCCACGTACGGATCGAGGACGAACTTTTCTACCCGGCCGTTGAGAAGGTCACTTCGCTGCTGGCGATCTCGCAGGCCGAGCACCGCGCGATC
>JBBRYB010000187.1:0-4393 GCA_038238115.1 Propionibacteriales bacterium
CGGGGAGCCCGGTTCCGCGGTCCCGGCATTGCTGCCAGTGGTGCGGTAGCGAGCTCCGGCGGCTTGTTCCATCCCATGCAAGGCCACGTTCAGGAGCAAAGGGCTGATCACCCCACCCTATGAGCAGCGCTGGGTTATGCGCAGCGTTCGGCCATTTCGGCAGCGCGCAGATTGATATATCCAGCGTGGGCCGGCGCGCCGAACAGTGATCGTGACTGTGACAGTGGGAAGCGAGTGCGGTGACAGTGGCGGCTAATGAGCCCTGAGCGGTGCGCCATGATCTTGTTGTCGACCAATGCGGTATCTGCACGCCCAGGCCCGGCGCTATCGATCTTCCGGATCCCGGTCGCCGGTCAGAGGGCACAGGTTACGGTCACGATGTTGTTGCGAACGCATACGTCAACGGCGCTGCGTTCGGTCTCCTTGCGAGTGGCGGCGATGCCTACGCATTCGGCGCTGGGCGCGGCCTTCACCACAGGATCGAGTGCCCGGAGGGTGTAGAGACGCCTGCCTGACCCCGACGGCAATCTCTGGCGGCGAGTCGTTGAGCCAGCCGCATATGCGGCGTCCGAGCGAATTCGGAAATGTCGACGGCCGGCCCGTCACTGTGTGCGGCGGAATCTGCGCTATGCGCCCAATCTCATGAGTGCCTGGGTGGGGGCCAGCCTTCGACGAATGACTGTCGCACGTGCGTGATCCGTCGATCGCGAGTGGTTCACCAGTCGCGAGTTATCGCGGGCAAGATCAATCGTTCCCGCGCGCCCGGACAGACCAAAGGCAGCATTTCCTCAAGATCAACCGCACGGTGGGGCCGGTTCGCGGCTGGACTAAGAACACGAGGCAGGCCGCGCATCGCCTGACGCGGGTTGATCACGTCTGGCAGTGCTACAACGCCCATCGGCTTGAATGTGAACGCCTCGTCGACGTATCCTCCGCCGTCATCGGCCGGGAGGTATAGCAGATCAGGTCCGAGATTCCGGGTGTGTGGGGAACGCTTCATCGGCCGAGAAGGATAGAAGATGAGGTCCGAGATTCCCGGTGTGGGGAACGCTCCTCCTGATCCGCGTCATCAGGGCGCGGCGATGAGGCGGGTGACCTGGCTGCGGCCGGTGGGCCGGCTGGCTACTGGCGCCTGTGCGACGCCGTCTTCGCTGGCGCGTTTCGCTTGGCAGCCACGATCGGCACCCTCACCTCGCATTGCAGTCTATTCGCAGTCATGCAGCTTTCAGTGGTTGCGTGCCCGCCAGGCTGCGACGGATGCGACCGGTGCGGTGGCGACGACGCGGCCATCGGCATCGCGGGCGGTCAGCACCCCGAAGGCGCGTGCGAAGTCGCCACGCCGCTTCGCGGGCAGGTCGTACCGATAGCTGCCATCCGGACGGGTCGTGATTGCGGTGACCGTGCCGTCCGGGTAGGTGAGGTCGAGAGTTGCATAACCCTTTGCGTTCACGCGTCCCTCGATGCCGAGCACCAGGGTCAGGTGATCGCCGTCGGACACCGTGCTGACGAAGATGGGCTGCCGCTGGTCGAGTTGCCCGTCATCGTCGCGCAACGGCGGAACCCGGACATGCACGGTCTGCCCGCTGTCGCTGTCCACCGCACTGAGTTTCACACCAGTGTCGAGCGCAGTCGCCCGCTCTGTGGCGGGTACCTCGATCAGGAAGTACCGGTCGATGCCGAGTCCGACGCGGCTGGGCGCTGCACCGGAATACGTTGCCTGCAGGGCCGTAAGGTTGGCGTCGTTGAGGTGGCCGCCTATCAGCAGTGGTGCGTCGTCGCCGGCCGGAATGGGCGCGATGACCTCGATCGCGCGCGTACTCGAGTCGGCCGCGGTCACGCAGGTTCCGCCGCGGGGCTGACCGTCGGTGGTGGCAGCCTCGATGCAGTACCCGCCATCGCGAAGGTCTGCCGCATAGAGGGCCCCGGACGCAGTCGCGGCCACGGCGCGGGCATGGGCGAGATCGGGGTTGTAGCGCAGGTCAGGGGGCAGGCCGTGGTCGAGTTCGGCAAGGTGCGCGCGCACCGGATCGGGCGCGGGGCCGCCGAGCAGTGTCGCGGCCGCGGCGGCGGCCCCCGCCGTCGCGAGGAGGCCGACGGCGGCGATGGCCACGAAGCGCGAGCGTCGGCGGCGGCTTTCGCGCGAGGTCTCGATCGGGCTGGCGACAATCTCGCTCGCCAGCCGGTTGCGGCGCGCGGAGGTGGTCCATGCCTTCAGGTCATCGGAGTCCAGTGGGTCGGCCGACCGGACGATGGTGACCACTGTGTCGTTCGAGCTCCTCATTGCTACTCCTCCAGCTGTCGCGCAAGCCTCTGCCGGGCTCGATGTAGCCGCACGTACACCGTTGCGCGTGCTATCCCGAGTGCGACGGCGACCTCGGCTGGGGACAATTCCTCCCACGCGAGGAGTTCGATGACCTCGCGTTCGCCCGCGGGCAGCGCCGCGAGTGCGGCAAGCACCCGTCCCGCGATTGCCGGCCCATCCGGATCCGGCGCCGTGGTCTCGGCGCCGCATCGCTGCAGCCGCTCGTCCAGCGCAGCCCTTCGGTTATCGCTACGGCGACGGTTGGCCAGGACCTTGCGCGCGACGCCGATCAGCCAGGGGACCGGCTCAGGCGGAATGTCGTCCAGGCGCCGCCAGACGACGAGGAACGCCTCTGACACGATGTCCTCGGCCTCCTCCTTGGTCACGCGTCGACGCGCGTAGGAATAGATCAAAGCCGAGTGGGCAGCGAACACCGCCTCGAACCGGGACGCCCGATCGCCGGTGCCGTCGATACTCGCTATCGCCAACAGCGCACCATGCTGCATCACACTCATGTCATGTCCGGGCGGGCTCGATATCTTTCCAGCCCCCACCGTCGGGCTCAACCGCGACAGCGACGGTGCCCGCCGACGGTTCCGCAGACCCAGCCGATGGCAGCGGGGGTCTGTCGCTGACGGATGGGACGTAATGCTCCCATCGAGGCTCAAGT
The DNA here is from genome assembly GCA_038238115.1 of Propionibacteriales bacterium. Taxonomy (GTDB): domain Bacteria; phylum Actinomycetota; class Actinomycetes; order Propionibacteriales; family Nocardioidaceae; genus JBBRYB01. The sequence continues at coordinate 2,973 of JBBRYB010000187.1, forward strand.
CGACGTCCCGGCGCAGCAAGACGCCGCCGACCCGAAAGGTGATCGCGCGAGGAACGGTGACCAACCATCGACGACATCGGGTTCACGCGAGTCATCTCCGATCAACGGCGAGCACTCGCACCAGCTTGCTTTCATTGAAGATCAGCATTCGGTCGAGGCATTCGCGCCGAATCGTGGCGACCCACCGCTCCGCGTAAGCGTTGCCCTTTGGCGCCCGCGGCGGACTACGCAACACCGTGATGCCTGCGTCGGCGAACACTGTGTCGAGGGAGGCGGCGAACTTCGTGTCGCGGTCGCGGACCAGGAATCCGAGCGTCCCGGCCCGCTCCCCGATCGCCATCATGAAGTTGCGGGCGTGCTGGGTCACCCACTCCCCCGTCGGGTGCCGAGAGACGCCGAGGATGTGGACGCGCCGCGTGCCAACCTCAAGGATGAAGAACACGTAGATCCGGCGCAGCAGCACCGTGTCGACGGTGAAGAAGTCACACGCCAGCATCGTCTGCGCCTGAGCAGGCAAAACTCCCGCCCTGACGGACCGGTGCGACGTGCAGCTGGATCCAGACCCGCCCGATGCAGGATGTTCCAGACCGTCGCCGGAGCAAGCCGGACGCCGATCCCGACAAGCTCGCCATGAATGCGGCAGTGCCCCCCAGCACGGATTCTCTCGAGCCAGCCGGATCACCAGGTCACCGATGACGGTCGATGTCCGCGGACGACCCCCGACTGGTTTCGTCTTCGGTCGATAGGTCCAGTGTCGTGCGATCAGCTGCCGATGCCATCGCAGCAGCGTCTCCGGCGTCACGATCCTCGCTCGCAACACCTCGCGTGGCAGCATCCGGGCAAGCGCCGCCAGCACCATCCGGTCCTTCCGTTCCAGCCGAGGCCGAGTCACCTGCCGACCAAGCACCGCCACCTCATGCCGCAGCACCAGCAACTCGACATCTTTCGCCGCCTCACCACGACCACAAGCCACCACCGCGGAAAGCAGGACTCGGAACGCCGCGTAGAGCGCAGAGAACAACACCTGAATGATCATGCCGAACCTGGCAACTACACCCGGCTGAGGTTTTTGAGCCCCACACGCCGTCGTTCTGCGTGTAGACCTCTGTCGGACGTATGCGGGCAGGGCAACCAGCGCCTGACCGCGAGCTGGACGGGCCCGCGGCCACAACTTGCTGCGACAGGTTCGCACCGTGGCATCGGCTCGTGACAGTTGATCTGCGGGCCGGCATCCATCCGGCGGCCATCGGCGCGCTCGACACGATGGCGTCGGTGGTCGCCTCGACCGGCGCGACGACGATCGTCACCGGCGTCGTCATTGCGGCGGTGGTCGTCCCAATGGCGTGGACGTCCAGCGTCCGTTATTGTCGGCGCGCTCATGGCCGGCGGGTTGTGCCTGACACCGGCGAACATCTCCGGGA
>JBBRYB010000188.1:0-4348 GCA_038238115.1 Propionibacteriales bacterium
CCAGCCGATCGGCGGCCCTTTCCAGATATGCCTGCGTGGTCTCCAGGTCCAGCGACATCTTCGCCAACTGGGCGCGGATCGTGGGCAGGTCGGCGAGGCTCTGGCCGACATGCTCCAGCCGGGCCGCGCCGGTGTGCTTCACCGCGGCCACGACCGCGGCGCGGCTGAGCCCCAGCGACACCGAGGCGTTGCCGAGGTTGAACCATGGGAGCACCGTGCCCATCATGGTGTCGAACCCGCTACCGGCGGGCCCGATGCGGTAGCCCTCGGGAACTTCTGTGTCGAACCGCATCGGGTTAGAGGCGTTGCCGCGCAGACCCATCCCACGCCAGCCACCGGTGACCGCGACCCCGGCGGCGTCGGCCGGAACGGCGAACAGGTCGATGGTGTCGGCACCAGCAGTCAGCGTGGACACGACGTACACGTCGGCCTCGCCTGCCGAGGTCACCCAGCTCTTCGGAGCGTTCAAGCGGATGCCGGCGCCGTTGCGATCGGACTTCGACACCGGCGCCCAGAAGTGTGAGCGGGACCCGGCCTCGGAGAACGCCAAGGTGGCAAGGACCTGGCCACTCGCGAGCCGGGAGAGCAGGTCGGGCTGCCCCGTCGGAGGGGCGGCGGCCACGGTCATGGCACCGCTGACGTGCATCAGGTAGATCATCGCGGTCGACCCGCACGCGCCGGCCACCGCGCTGACGGCGTAGGCGAATTCGTGCGGACCGCACCCTAGCCCGCCAACCTCGACCGGCATCGTGATCCCCAGCAGACCCGACTGCCGCAGCGCTTCGATCGACTCGCTAGGGAACCTCCCCTCGGCGTCGACCTCGGCGGCGGTGTCTCTGGCGATGCTCAGCACTGGTTCGAGCCTGTGTGTCAGATCCACGCGGCGATCCCTTCGGTGGTAGAGGCTGGGTCCCCGATCCTGGGGTGCTTTGCGGGTTCCGAGAGCCTACCGTGCGAGGACGGTCGCGACCGGAAGGCCGCGGCGGTCAGGCTGGCGAGTTCGCACCTCCGGGCGCTGCGTCTCAACAGCCGACGATGCCGAGGGCCGCGGGCCTGCCACACTCATGTCCGGCCGCCGCGGCAGCGAGCGACCGCCAGACGAGGAATCGCTCCATCCGTTCCGCAAAGACTTCGCCGACATATTCGCCCGCCTGCAGCGAGAGCACGGAGTTCGCAGCTTCCTAGCGCACAGCATAACCGTGACGCCGACGAACGTCGGGCAGGTCGCCGATGTCGTCCGCACCTGCCACGACCACGGCTACGGGATGTTCTCCTTCCAGCCGGCCGCCCTCGAGGGCGACGACAGGCGCTGGCACGAGTCGTAGCGCGACACCACCACCGACCAGTTGTGGGCTCACGGCTCGCGCGCCTTCGACCCGGCGTCTGGGCGTCTGGTCAAGGTGAAGGGCCGAGGTCCGTGCTGGCACGATGAGCTCACACGACCAGGGCACAACTACCTGACGCACGACGAGTACCCACCCCGCCAATTTCGGGCCCGAACCGAAATGGTCCCGAAGGCTGAGACGCCCGCGGACCCACCTCAGGCTGGTCGCCGTCGAGAGGCCAACGCGCCCGTCCAGGAGCAAGTCGTCGTCGACCTGACCGTGGGCTCCGGCCGGGAAGCGAAAGCGTGGAGGACGACTGCTGGGCGACGCGCTGTTTCGTGACGAGAAGCCCGACCCGTACGACGAGAAGGTCCTACTCACGGTCAAGGAAGCCTCCTGGATGCTCAGCCCTCCCGGAGAGCGCGATACGCCGTGCCGTGGTCGACGCAGACGTGGACCGGGTCTACTTCGGAACCGGCGCACATCACTACCGAATCCTTCCGGCTCCCTCCTCGCCTGGGTGAACTCGATGGCGCGCGACTCCGTGCATCGCCGGAGGTGGCGATGACGCGGCCGGAACACTGGGGGCACCTGACCCACCTGAACCTCCTGGTGTCGGCCCGCCGAGTGACATGGGGGCAGGGGTGACGGAACCGTTCAAGACCGTGGTGGACCCCGACCGTACGGCGGGTCGTGGCCTCCGAGCATGTCGAAGTGAGCCGTGAAGGGAGACTCGGTCCAGGCGTCGCCGACCGTCGCGGTCCAGCGTGAGCGCGGTCAGGTAGTCATAGTCGAAGTCGCCGTGACTCGTCACTTTGCGGCATCGCAGATCATGCGCGCACGGTCGAGAGCCGATGAGCATCGGCCGGCAGCAGGCTGACCTCGCCTCCGATCATCTGGGCGTGCGCACGGAGACCTCGCGCGCGACGTAGCAGGCCCTTCTGAGCCGTGACCTCGCGCTGGGTGTGTGAGCCGTCCACGGCGACCCGGTTGGCGTCGCGTGAGTGGTAGCACGGGGTACACGCGAGGTTGCACCGGGGGAACACCCCATGGGTTCCCTCGCAGCCGACGGCGTGCTGACCGAGGGTCTGAGCCGGTGTCCGGGCGGAGTCGGGGATCTCCCGCCACCGTCGGGCGAGCGCTACCCGTGTCTCGGGATGCACCGGCCGGGTCGCCAGCTCGGCGGCACGGATCCGACGCCATAGCGCCGAGAGCCAGATCACCCGCTGGACGGGACGTAGGTTGGCCTGCGCCCGCGGCAGCGGTCGGTGTCCAAGGGCAGGTGCATGCTTTCCTCTGGGTCGATCATCGCGCGCCGCGTCGCCGCGGCTGTCGAGTCGTCGCTACCATGGGCACCCGGTGACCGGGTCGGTTTCATCCCGCTCGTTGATGGCTGCTTCTCCTCGCCGGGAACCATTCGGGCACGCTATCGGGTTTCCTAGGTGGAGAACCCAGCCAAGGAGTCCGGATGCCCGAACAGCCTGCCCGCCGCGCACGGTACACGTTGGCGACCATTGTGGTCGCGTGCGCCCTCCTCGTCCTCACTGCCTGCTCAGGGCGTGGAACGTCGGGAGGAGACGGCTCAGGCATCTCCTCGGCGGGTGAGGCAGCGTTCACGGGTACGACGCTGGAGGGCGCGTCCTTCGACAGCGCCTCCCTTGCCGGGAAGCCCGCGGTCTTGTGGTTTTGGGCGCCATGGTGCACCGTGTGCCGCGCCGAGGCACCCGATGTGGCAGCGGTCGCCGCGGAGTTCGCTGATGAGGTCACCTTCGTGGGCATTCCCGGACTCGGCGAGGTCGGGCCGATGCGGCAGTTCGTCGACGACACCGGCACCGGCGGCTTCCAGCACGTGTCGGACGTCGATGGGGAATTGTGGCAACAGTTCGGGGTCGTGGCCCAACCGTCCTTTGTCTTCATCGACGGATCCGGTCACACCGAGCTGGTGCCGTCGGGTCTGAGCGGCGACGACCTTCGCCGGATGACGCAGTCGCTCCTCACGAGCTGACGGGAAACCGATGGATGGCGGTGTCCTCGCACTCGCGCTGCTGGCCGGCGCTGTGGCGGCGTTCAACCCGTGCGGCTTCGCGCTGCTACCGGCGTACCTCTCCTTGTTAGTCGCCGACGGCCCCCGGAGCGAGCCACCACCGGCGGGGACTCGTCGGACGCTGAGCGCCCTGGGCACGGCGGTGCGGTTCACCTCGGGGATGACCGTAGGTTTCGTCGCGGTGTTCGGCGCCTTCGGGGCCGTGATCGCGCCCCTCGCGCTCTCCGTCGAGCGTTATCTCCCCTACCTCACCGTCGTGATCGGTGGGGTCCTGGTGCTGCTGGGGGCTTGGCTGCTCGCCGGCAGAGCGTTGACGGTGCCTGGTCTGGCGGGTCGCGGCGCCGGACCCACCCGTTCGTGGTGGTCCCAGGTCGGTTACGGGGTGTCGTTCGCGCTGGCGTCGCTGTCGTGCACGATCGGTCCGTTCCTCGCGGTCACGTCGACGTCGCTGCGGGGCAGCACCTCGCTTCAGGTGGTGGCGTCGTACGTCGCGTACGCTCTCGGGATGGGAACCGTCATCCTGGTTCTCGCCCTGGCCGCTGCCACGGCACAGGCGACCGCGATCACCCGGATGCGGGGGGCGGGCGCCTATATCGGTCGGGTCAGCGGCGTTCTGCTCGTGGTCGCCGGTGCTTACGTCGCGTGGTACGGCTGGTTCGAGGTGCGGGTGCTCTCGGGATCGACGACTCACGACGCGGTCGTGAACGCGGCGCTGCGCGTGCAGGGCTACCTGACTCGACTGGTCGCCGATGCCGGAGCGGGCGTACTCCTGGTCGTCCTGCTCGGCCTCATGTGCGTCATCACGTTCCCAGCGCTGGTCCGTTGGGCGGCGCGGCGGCGTCCTGGTCGGGGCCCGCAGCACCAGGTCGACGGCGGTGACCTCGCATGTGGAGAGCTGCTGATGCGCCTGGTGAGCCGGATGGATGCGCTTCCCGCCGGCGACGTCGTCCGGCTGGTGGCCACCGACCCGGCAGCCCCC
>JBBRYB010000189.1:0-4347 GCA_038238115.1 Propionibacteriales bacterium
AGAGGTAGGCGTGGTTGACCCGGTTGTTGGCGAGCGCCTGGGACAGTGGCCGGGTCACGTGGTCCTGCCCAATCACGTCCGCGAACGTGTCGGGGCGGTATCGCCGGTACAGGGCGAGAGGCGCGTCCACCTGCACGACATTAGCGCCGTACGACGACACGCGGGTCGCGTCGGCCGGGGCGTGAGCGGACCCCCCGTGCACCCAGCAGAGCTCGCTGACCCTTGCTGCCTTCCGGCCCTGGGGGAGTTGGGCAAGGTGCCGCCGCACGAGGGGCTGCGCCCGAGTGTACGACAGCCCCGCCCGGCCGTTTCTCCGCTTCGCGCCGTACCGGTAGCCTCTGCGGCGGAGGATTCGCATAGTGGCCTAGTGCGCACGCTTGGAAAGCGTGTTGAGTGAAAGCTCTCAGGGGTTCGAATCCCCTATCCTCCGCCACAGGCAACCAGCCGCTGACCAGCGAGAACGCCGACTGCGGTCCGAAGCCCGCCGGCATAGGATCGGTTGCGCTTAGGAGCCGGGATGCCCGGACGGAGGCTTCCGGCCAGCGGTAGCGCTCGTCCATTAGTGCACCGACTCTTCCCAGGTGGTTGTGCTCGACATCTGACCCCGTAGGTCAGCGGCACATCACACCAGGATCGACATGCCGGGCAGCCGTCAACATCGGGGCACTCATGAGCCTCGTGGTCAGATCCGCCCGCTCGCAGACGGCTACTGCCGAAAGATGTCGCGTTAAAGACGGCGGAAGGACGCACCTGGCGCGGTGAGCGGCCACGGACATTTCGAGTCCGAGAGAGACCGATCCTGTACCGATAGACCATCGATCACTGAGATGTCGATGTTCCCGTCGAGTGATTGCGTTGGCTTTCCACTGCGGCAATGTACCTTTCGGCGGGATGATCGCTGGTGCGGGTAGGGAGCAGCCAATCCAGAGCGGCAGTCAAGCGGGGGAGTCGAAGGTCGAGGATGGTGAGCTTGCCGCAAGTCAGTTCGGCGCTGGCGGTGAGCTTTGGGACGACCGCCACATGGTGGTGGTGCAGGGCCAGGGCGATCGCTGTTGTGGCCGGTGAGACGATGCTGATGTGTGTGCGGGGGATGCCCCTCCCGAGCAGTTCACTGATGACTGCATCGGCGGACTCCTGCCAGCTGTGTACGGCGTAGCGGCGGTCTGGGTCGACGCGGTCTGGGTCGACGGCGACGGCGACGGCGACGGCGACGACGGGTGTCTCGAGTAGGTGCCGGTTAGACATTCCGTCCGGGAGCGGGCCGGGCGTAGCGATGGCGATGTCGAGTCGGCCGTCGAGCAGTTCGGCCCGCAGCGCGGTGCTGTGGTCGGCGTGGATTGACAATGGCCATTCACAGTCTGCGGCGGCGGCGGTGAGGATCGGCGCGAGGGCGGGGGCGTAGGAGGCGGGTACCCCGACGGCCCAGATGGGGTCCGGCCGTTCCGCCGCGGCGGCGCGGGCGCCGTCGGCGAGGAGGTGTAGGCACCGGCGGAGGTAGCCCAGGTAGCGCTGTCCGGCGGGGGTGAGCCTGGCTCCGCGGGAGCCTCGGGTGAACAGGTTGGCGCCGACGGCGCGTTCGACCGCGGCCACCCGGGCGCTGACCGCCGGTTGTGACAGCCCCAACTGTGCGCCGGCGGCGGTGAAGCTGCCTCGGGTGGCGACGGCGTCGATGAGGTGCAGGTCGGCGATATCCATCCGCTGAGCCTATGGCACGGCATAACCAGATCAGGTCTACCGCAGAGCCGGGGATCGGGTGATGCTGAGCGTGTGGGGAAGCGACCTGGGATCGCGGGCCTGCTTCGCCGGCCGACGCTGCGCCTCGTCTGGGGTGGGCAGGTCGCCTCTGTCGTTGGCGACCGCCTGTACGGGGTAGCGCTGATCTGGACAGCGCTGAGACTGACCGGCTCACCCTCCGCGGTGGCGGTGGTCTCGATCGCCGACACCGCCCCGTTCCTCCTGGCCAGCACGGTGTCCGGGTGGGTCGCCGACCGAGGTGACGGACTCCGACTGACCCGCGGCGTCGACGTGGCCCGCGCCGGGGTCGTGGCGACGATCCCCGCGTTATATCTGAGCGGGCATCTGAACCTGCTCGCCTTGACAGCAGTCGCCGCGGCACTCAGCGGGCTCGAGGCATTCTTCCTCCCCGCGCTGCAAGCCAGCTTGCCCCGTCTAGTCGAACCCGCCGGCCAGACCCCGATGGTTTCGCTGCTCGACAGCACCGACCGGCTGGGCCGGATCCTCGGTCCCGGCCTGGTCGGCCTGCTGGCGGCGCTACCCGAGGTTCACCTGTTCACGATCGACTCCGTTTCGTTCCTGATCTCCGCTGCCTGCCTCACAGTCGTGCTGCCTCACGTCCCTCCGCGTAACGACGCCAAAGGGCCTCAACCGACGAGCGGCCGGATGCTCGAACTCCTGGCGGGCTGGCAGCGAACCCTCCAGACCACGGTGCTACGCGACGCGCTTATTCTGCGCGGAGTCTGCAACCTGGCCTGGCCGGCGTTCACCCTGGCCGTGCCGTTCCTGGTGGCCCACCGCTACCAACACGGCATCGGTGGCTACGGCCTCACCCTCGGCATGTTCGGCGCCGGCAACCTGCTCGGCACCGCACTCGCCGCCCGGATCAACGAACCTTTGCTCATGCGAACCTGCTGCCTAGCCTGGATCGGCACCGGCATCGGTTTCGCCGCCCTCGCCACATCCTGGTCCTACAGGCCCTTTCTCATCGCGGCCTTAGCTATAGGAATTTGCACCCCGCTGGCCAACGTCACCATCAATGCCCACATCGCCGCGACCGTCCCCCAAAGACTCCTCGCCCGCGTCTACACCACCCAGCGGATCACCGTCGTCGCCGCCAACCTCGTCGGGCTGCCCCTCGCCGCGACCCTCACCACCCGATACGGACCAGCCAGCGCCCTCAGCGCCGCGGCAGTGCTCATCGTCGCGGCCGGCTGCATTGCCTTGCTCCACGCCAGCACCGCACATGAATACACCAACGGACAAGTCCCATGAGAGAAACCCTTAGCGAAAGCATGCTTGTCAGGGGCGTGAGAGAGACGCCGGGTCCCGATAGACCGTCCGATGACGTCTCCCGAGACAGGCCCAGGACGGGGCGCGTCTATCTGGGCTACTAGAGGATTGCCGCAGGGTCGGTGTCTGGCCAGACACCGACCCAGGTGCCCGGCGGGACGCTCTCTTTTTGGGCTGCCCACCCGCTCCGGCGGGAGTAGCACATGGAGCACATCACTATCGGGGTTGATCCCCACAAGCTGTCCGCATCGTTCGAGGTCGTCGACGGACGCGAGCAGCTGCTCGGCTCGGGTCGGTTCAGCACCGACCGGGCTGGCTATAGCGCGATGTGGACCTACGCGAAGTCCTGGCCGGATCGTGTCTGGGCAGTCGAGGGCGCCAATGGTGCCGGACGGCCACTTGCGCAGCGGCTGCCGGCGAGCATGTCGTCGACGTGCCGGCCAAGCTCGCTGCCCGGGTCGGCTGTTCGCGTGACCAAAGCTCCTAGTCGCAGACTTAGTCTCCATTTGGTCGCTGCGGGCGTTGCGCGCGCACTCGTTGATGACGCGGGTGTCCTTCTCGACGACCTTCTCGACGATCTTCACCGCGACGGCGCCGTTCGCGGCCGCGCGGCGCTCCTCGTACGCCGCTCGCTTGCAGCGGTCGGAGCACCACGTCGCCGGACGTCCCGTTGGCCGTCGAGACGGCATGGGGCCTCCGCACCGAGGGCACGTCAGCTGGTCAGGGCAGCCGAAGTGGCCGATAGAGAGCAGGAGCTATTTACCCAGGGCGAGCCCGACGTAGCCGACAACTGACTCGCGCAGCCGGCGCCCGAGTGTCGGCGTTGGGCCCTAGCCTGTAGCCATCCAGGGACTGCGGGTGGTACCGGCCCTGCGACCCGGACCGAGACGGTTGGGGCACTAGCCTTGGCGAGCAGCACAGGAGGTGACAACGATGATCAACTACTACTCGAAGCCGATCCTGACGGCGCGTGAGACGGCACGATACCTCGGCATGCCGGAGAGCACCCTCGACGTCTGGCTCCTCCACCAGGGCACGGCCCCACTGGTCCATGCCGTGCGGCCGGAGAGACGTGGCTGGCCTCGAGTGCCCTTCGTGGGCGTGATCGAGGCTTACGTGCTGCGAGCGCTTCGAGACCTGAAGCTGCCGATGGATGAGATTCGGAAGGCTGCCGACCTGGTACGCAAGGAGCTGGACGACCCCTATGCACTCGCCCACCGCCGAATAGTCACGGACGGGGTAGCGGTGTTCGTGAGGATGGCCGACGAGTCCTACGTCCACGCTCGGGATCAACAGATCGCCATCTCCGCCGTCCTCAAG
>JBBRYB010000190.1:0-4301 GCA_038238115.1 Propionibacteriales bacterium
AAGGCACCCATCTCCGGCATCTTCGCCGGGTCGCCGTGATGCTTGAGCATGATCTCGCAGCCGCAGTTGGGGCACACGAAGTCCTCGCCGTCGCGCATCTCGAGCGCCTCGCCCCCGGCCTGCCCAGTCATCTGGTCCATCCCCATCGGTCCAACCTCCAGTCCCCGGAACCCCTGTCCGGGTCTGCAGCGACGCTAACAGCAGGAGTGTGCCTTCCGTCCTGTGCCGACCGGGGAGGGGGTTGCATCCGAATGGCAAACGGGAGGGTCGATCGGACTGCGGCCCGCGCCGATGGCCCCACGGTCCAAGTGCTTCGCGGAGCGTCGCCCGCGGCTCTGCCTGGAGGCCTCTCTCGAGCGTCTCGCCGCCTTGGCCCGGCGGAGACGATGCGGTTGCCGCAGGCCGGCATGACCGCTACTCGGGACCGTGAGGCTTCGTCCCTGGCTTCAGGTGCACGGACGCTGCCCGATATGGACCACTATAAAAGGACCTCGCGTGACGTGACCCTCCTGCCGGGTCCCATCCCCCCGGCTGGCGTCGAGGTCTGCCGAAGATTCGCCCACCAAAATGGACCAGGGGAGGGTGCTAGGGATCGCGGCGCCCTTTTTCTAGGCGCTGCGATGTGCTGCGATCCACCAGGGCCGACGACCGCCTCGCCCGAAGATCTGCCCACCAAAATGGGCTCCCAGGCGCCCCCCGGGACCGCAGCGCCTTTTTTATAGGCGCTGCGATGTGCTGCGATCCGCCCCTTCCGGCGTTGACGATGGGGTCGGCCGAAGATTTGCCCACCATGTTGGGGCTCCCAGGCGGCCCTCGGGATCGCAAGCTCCTCTTCAGCGGAAACCTCGTGTCCGCACGAAGGCGGTCGCCGCCAACAACCCTGCGTAGATCACCGCCCCCACGATCAACCAGGACAAACCAACTGCGAGAGGGTCCGTCCCGGTCAGTGATGGGAGCAGAGTCGGCAGGCACTGCTCGGGATGTGGCGGCAGCGTGAAAGGGCCACCGTAGGGCGGGCACCAGCGTTCCGTGTCGGCACTACCTGCGACGAGCAAGACGCCCGCAATCGCCGGGACGATCGGCCAGATCCACCAGGCTAAGGTTCGTAGCTTGCTCACGATGTTGCCTGCGCCTTGAGTCTGTGCACCGACCTCGCGAAACGCAAGTCTGCCTCCGGAGATCAGGCCTCCGCGGCGGGGAATTGTCGACGCAAGATGGCCGGCTGGCGCTCCATCGCCGAGGACATCGAGGGTTCCGTCCACCGAACCGGGCTCCCTTTTTGATGGGTGCCACAAAAAGAGCACTCCCGTCCCCGGCGTCGTCAGGGGCTTCGCCGAAGAATCGCCCGCCAAGATGGTCCGCCGGCAGCCTGGTGGGCGCCCCGTCCCCTTTTGTGACCGGCCAGTAACCCACACGTCCGCCTGCGCTCGCATCCCTAGCCAGACGTTAACAGGCACAAAATGCGGCGCTCACGGTGGTCTGGTGGTATGAGGCCCGTCCAGACTCTCAGGAGGAACAGGCCATGCGACGTCCCCGATCTCTCAGGCGTGTGCTGGCGCTCGCGTCGGTTGGTGTTCTCCTCGCTTCAGGCTCGGCTGTGGCACGGTCTGCCTCATCCGTTACCAATCCTGCCAATGGCGGCGAGTCGGGCCATGGCCGTCACGTGCTCCTCCTGAGCATCGATGGCATGCATGCGAGCGACCTTGCGTGGTGGGTTCGGACCCACCCGAGCTCCGCCCTCGCGGGCCTCTCGCACATCGGCGTGACGTACGGGGCTGCCTCGTCATCGCGTCCCTCCGATTCTTTCCCGGGCCTGCTCGCCATGGTCACGGGCGGCGGCCCGAACTCGACCGGCGTTTGGTACGACGTCTCCTACGACCGCACCCTGTCGGCTCCGGGCAGTGACTGCTCGACGGTAGGCAGCGTGGTCGCGTACGACGAATCGATCGACTACAACCCGGACGCCGTTGATGCGGGCGGCGGTATCAACCCGGCCATGCTGCCACGCGACCCGGCGCATGGCTGTGCGCCCGTGTACCCCCACAGTTACCTGCGGGTCAACACGATCTTCAACGTCGTCCACGACGCCGGCCGGGCGGACCGCCTGGGCTGACAAGCACCCGGCCTACGAACTTGTGAATGGGCCATCCGGCGACGGTGTGACGGACCTCTATACGCCGGAGGTCGCATCGACCCCGAAGACAAACCCGGCCACCGAAGGCAACGACGATCTAAAGGTCACTGCCGTCCTCAACGAGATCAACGGCCTCGACCACACCGGCGCGCAGCACGTCGGCACACCGGCCGTCTTCGGCATGAACTTCCAGGCAGTCAGCGTCGCGCAGAAGGACGGCAGCGGCCTCAGCGTGCCGGCGGCCGGCGGCTACAGCGCGGACGGCCTCGGGACTCCACGGGCGGAGATCGTGGACGCCATGAGCCACACCGACGCCTCGATCGCACAGATGGTCGCGGCACTCCGCCACCGCCACCTCTTCAAGTCGACCCTCATCATCGTTAGCGCCAAACACGGCCAGTCCCCGATTTACCGCTCGCAGTCCGTCCTGATCCAGCCCGACGGCATCACAGGCGCTGTCACCGCCGCCGGCGTGGGTGTCGCATCGCTGACCGCGGACGACGTTGCACTCCTGTGGCTGAACCCGTCGTCGACGACCAGCGCAGCCGATACGAACACGGCGGTCAAAGCCCTTCGAGGCGCACAGGGCCTGCGCTTCGCGGAGATTCTGGCTGGTGACTCGCTCAAGACCATGTTCAACGCTCCGGGCGTTGGCCCGGTGCTCGACTCGCGCGTCCCGGACGTCATCGGGCTCCCGGAGCAGGGCGTGATCTACTCCACGCCCAAGCCCGGTGCCAAGATCGCCGAGCACGGCGGGTTCGCATTCGACGACACACACGTCGGGCTCCTCGTCGCCAACCCAGGCCAGCGAACGAGGTGGATCAAGTCTGCTGTCGAGACGACCCAGATTGCCCCCACGATCCTCGCGTTCCTCGGGCTTGATCCCTCTGATCTCCAAGCCGTCCGGATGGAGCACACGACTCGACTGCCGGGCCTGACCTTCGGGCACTGAGACCGCGCCAGAGCAAAACCGTGGAGACTTCACGCTGCGCGACCTGCTCGTGGTTGCGTAGTCCGTCCCGGTACGAGAACGAGACCGCCAGCAACGGCACAGCGGTATCGCGCGGGATCCCAGCAACTAATAGGGCGGGCGGAGCCGCCTGCGTCCCTGGTGATCGTATCTGCAGCCCGGCGAGCAAGGTGTGCTCGCCGATGACGCCGATCATGGCTCGCCACGGCCCCGCGCAGGCTGCTGTGCAGTTGCGTACAGCTGACTCGACATCGGCGCGAACGCCCGGCGGCTGAAGATCGCCTCCACCGGCAGCCCGAAGAACTCGACCGCCCGGAGGGCAAGGTCGAGGCTCGGGTTGTACTCGCCGCGCTCCAGATAGCCGATCGTTTGGTAGTTGACGCCGATCGCGTCGGCGAGCGCTGCCGCGACAGGTTGCGCTCGGCGCGCAGGACGGCGAGGCGGTTGTGCAGGAGCGGCTCGACGCGCTCAGCTCCGCGCGGCATCAATCGCCCTCGTGGATGTCGGGCTCGATCCACGCCAGGCTTGCCGCGGGCAAGAGCGGCAACAGGACGCCCAGGCACAAGGCTGCGGCGGTCGCGAGCGTGGCATCCACCGTGACCGGCTGGCCGAAGCCCAGGACCGGGATGACCGTCGCCGCTACCAGCGCCACCACCACGACGGCAAGCACCTGGTAGCTCAGGATCCAAGCCCGATCACGAAGCTGCCGCTCCCGCTCGTCGAGCCCGGAACCCAGCATGTCGGCCCGATCACGAGCGAAGCGGTAGAGGACGAACGCTCCGAAGAGAGTGACGCCGATGAGCAGGAAGCTGACCGGTCCCCAGAGGATCGGATTGATCGCGGTCGTCATCCACAAGCTCGACCACGCGATACCCGCCACAACTCGCGGCCTCGTCGAAGAATCCACCACCAAGATGGTCGGCGGTGGCCTTCGGCGAACCGACCCCCTTTTTTATGACCGGCCAATAACGCCAATAACCCACTCTCGCACGCCAGGCAGGCTCGCCGAAGAAACGCCCACCAAAAATGGCCCGGGTTGAGTCCCGAGAATTGGTGTAACAGCGGAGGGGCCGACAACGGAAGCGGCCACCGCGTCATCCTCACGTCGTTGGAGTAGCAACCGACGACATGGAGGAAGACCACGATGGCCGAGGACAGGATGGCCCTGCTCGAGACGGTGCGCAAGGCGATCAGCGA
>JBBRYB010000191.1:0-4279 GCA_038238115.1 Propionibacteriales bacterium
AGGAAGCGGTGTTGCCGGCGGCGGTGACGTCGGCATCATCGGTGGCTGTGGCGTTTCGCACAGGGTCGATCGCAAACCCGAGAAACCCGAGCCCGGCTACACCGCTGGCGCGGACGGTCGGTTGGTGTTCGCCGACGCCACCAGTGAACACCAGTACGTCGACACCGTCGAGGGCTGCGGCCATGGCCGCGATCTCGCGACGCAATCTGTGGACGTACACCGAGTAAGCGAGGCACGCGTCGCGGTCGAGCCGCCCGACGCCCGCAACGATCTCGCGCATGTCGCCAGAGCCGCCGGCCAGACCGGCAAGGCCGGCCTCGTGCTCAAGCCCGTGCGCCACCTCGCCGACACCGAGGCCGCCCTCCCCGAGCAGCCACAGAACGAGTCCGGGGTCGACAGATCCGGAGCGGGTCGCCATGACGAGCCCGTCAAGCGGCGTGAAGCCCATCGTGGTGTCGACGGAGCAACCTGCCTGGATCGCACACAGCGAGGCGCCGGCGCCAAGGTGGCAGGACACGACTCGGAGATCCTCAACGGGATGCCGAACAAGCTCCGCGGATCGGCGGGCGGCCCACGCGTGGGAGAGTCCGTGGAAGCCATAGCGACGCAGGGGCCACCGTTGCCGCCACGACGCGGGGAGCGCGTAGGTGGCGGCGGCTTCGGGCATACGGGCGTGAAACGCGGTGTCGAAGCAGGCGACGGTCGGCGTCGCAGGCAGGACTGATCTGAATCATCTCGATGCCGGCGACCGAGCGTGGCTGGTGGAGCGGTGCAAGGCTCGTGAGGTCCACGATCGCGGCGAGGACTTCGTCGTCGATCCGGACGGCGGTCGAGAAGTGGTCGCCGCCGTGCACGACGCGATGACCTACGGCATCGACATCGCCGAGATCCTCGAGCCACGCTGGCAGGGCCTCCGGTTGAGCTGATCCGTCCCACGGGTCGACATCGAGGGACGCTTCGACCTCGTCGTCAGGATCGATGACGCGCAGCTTCAGAGTGCTCGACCCGGCGTTGACGGTCAGCACCCGCATCAGGTGCGCCACACCCAGTCGGTGATCTCGGGGAGATCCTCGCCGTGGTCGCGGGTCCACGCCCGGGCCCTTGCGCGCTGGTCGACCATCTCCTGCCGGATCGGCGCGGCCCGCCTGCCGAGCCCGGGGACGCGGTCGATGACGTCGGTGACGAGGTGGAAGCGGTCGAGGTCGTTGAGCATCACCATGTCGAACGGTGTCGTGGTGGTGCCTTCCTCCTTGTAGCCGCGCACGTGGATGTTGGCGTGGTTGGTCCGCCGGTAGGTCAGCCGGTGGATGAGCGTCGGATAGCCGTGGTAGGCGAAGATCACCGGCTTGTCGACGGTGAACAGGGCGTCGAAGTCGGCGTCGGTCAGACCGTGGGGATGCTCGCTGTCGGGCTCGAGCCGCATGAGGTCGACGACGTTGACGACGCGCACCCGCAGCTCCGGGAGGTGCGTGCGGAGCAGGTCGACCGCAGCGAGGGCTTC
This sequence comes from Propionibacteriales bacterium, assembly GCA_038238115.1. Taxonomy (GTDB): domain Bacteria; phylum Actinomycetota; class Actinomycetes; order Propionibacteriales; family Nocardioidaceae; genus JBBRYB01. The sequence goes on from JBBRYB010000191.1 coordinate 1,502, forward strand.
GAGCGTCGGGACGTCGCCGGCGCACGCCATCACCACATCGGGATCCTGGCCGCCGCCGGTGCTGGCCCACTCCCACACCCCGACGCCGCGTGCGCAATGCAGTGCAGCGTCGTCCGGGCCCAGCCAATCGCGAGATGCCTGCTTGCCGGCGACGATGACGTTCACGTAGTCGCGGGTGCGGAGACAGTGGTCGGCGGTGGACAGCAGCGTGTTGGCGTCGGGTGGCAGGTACACCCGGATCACGTCCGCCTTCTTGTTCACGACGTGATCGATGAAGCCGGGGTCCTGGTGGGAGAAGCCGTTGTGGTCCTGGCGCCAGACGTGCGACGTGAGCAGATAGTTGAGCGATGCGATCGGCTGTCGCCACTCGAGCTGCCGGCTGACCTTGAGCCACTTGGCATGCTGGTTGAACATCGAGTCGACGACATGGATGAACGCCTCGTAGCAGGAGAACATGCCATGGCGGCCGGACAGGAGGTAGCCCTCGAGCCAGCCCTGACAGAGGTGCTCGCTGAGGATCTCCATGACCCGCCCATCGACGGCGAGATGGTTGTCGGATGGCGACGACTCGGCCTGCCACGCCTTGCCGGTCGCGTCGTAGACGGCGCCGAGCCGGTTCGATTCAGTTTCGTCGGGCCCGAACATGCGAAAGTTCCGATCATCCGCGCTGAGTCGCATGACGTCGCGCAGAAAGACTCCGAGCGTGCGGGTGGGTTCGCTGAACGTGCTCCCCGGTGCCGGCACGGTGACCGCGTAGTCGCGCCAGTCCGGAAGCCGCAGATCAGTGAGGAGAGCGCCGCCGTTGGCATGCGGATTGGCGCTCATGCGGCGCGGTCCCATCGGCGCGACCGCTGCGATATCGGACGCAAGTCCGTCAGCGTCGAACAGCTCGTCGGGGCGATAGCTGCGGAGCCAAGCCTCCAGCTGCGCGAGGTGAGCGGGGTTCGAGCGCACTTCGGACAGCGGCACCTGATGCGATCGCCACGTGCCCTCGACCGGTACGCCGTCGACCTGAGCCGGTCCGGTCCAACCCTTGGGGGAGCGCAGCACGAGCACCGGCCAGCGAGGGCGTGCAGCCGCGCCGCTCTCGCGCGCGGTGCGCTGGATCTCGACGATGTGGTCACAGATGGCGTCGAACGTCTCGGCCATTGCCTGATGCATCACCGAAGGGTCGTCGCCTTCGACGCGGTACACGGTGTGGCCGTATCCCTCGAGCAGCTTGGTGAGCTCGTCGTCGGGGATGCGCGCCAGCACCGTGGGGTTGGCGATCTTGTACCCGTTCAGGTGCAGGATCGGCAGCACGACGCCGTCGTGCACCGGGTCGAGGAACTTGTTCGAATGCCAGCTCGCCGCGAGCGCTCCGGTCTCCGCCTCTCCGTCGCCGATCACGCACGCGACGATGAGCTCAGGATTGTCGAACGCGGCGCCATAGGCGTGAGCGAGGGAGTAGCCGAGCTCGCCACCCTCGTTGATGGATCCCGGCGTCTCCGGCGCCGCGTGGCTGGGGATGCCACCAGGGAACGAGAACTGACGGAACAGGCGATGCATCCCTTCCGCGTCGCGCGCTACGTCGGGGTAGCGCTCGCTGTAGGTGCCTTCCAGCCAGGCGTTGGCCACGACCGCCGGTCCACCGTGGCCGGGTCCGGTCACGAAGACCATGTCGAGATCGCGGGCGCGAATCACGCGGTTGAGGTGCGCGTACAGGAAGTTCAGGCCGGGTGTGGTGCCCCAGTGACCCAGCAGCCTGGGCTTGATGTGGTCAGGGACGAGCGGCTCGGCGAGGAGCGGGTTGTCGAGCAGGTAGATCTGGCCGACCGACAGGTAGTTCGCGGCTCGCCACCACCGGTCGAGCTGCGCGAGCTCGACCGCGTTGACGTCGTGCACGGCGCTGGTCTCGGTCATCGTGGATCCCATCATCGCTGGTTACGCCGGGCCGCACGCGCGGCACGTCGCGCCGGGCAACGAGGAACGTCAGGCGATCGCGAGATCGGTGCCTCGCGCGGCCTGGAATCGGCGTTCGACGTCGACCCAGTCGACGACGTTCCAGATGGCCTCGAAGAATCGCGCCTTCTCGTTCTCGTACTGCAGGTAGTACGCGTGCTCCCACGCGTCGATGGCCAGCAGCGGCACCGTTCCTTGACCGTGGTTGCCCTGATGGTCGTACACCTGCTGGACGACGAGCCGCTTGGCAACCGGCTCCCACGAGAGCAACGCCCAGCCCGAGCCCTGCACCGTCGCAGCCGCCTCCGTCAGATGGCGGCGAAGTGTGTCGATGCCGTCAAAGTCGCCCACGATTGCGTCGGCCAGCTCACCCGTCGGGTCGCCGCCGCCTGAAGCAGAGAGGTTCGTCCAGAACACCGAGTGCAGCACATGGCCCGACACGTTGAATGCCAGGTTCTTCTCGAGCAGTGAGATCGTGGCGAAGTCGCCGCCGGACCGGACCGCCGCGAGCTTCTCGAGTGCGGTGTTGGCGCCCTTGACGTAGGTGGCGTGGTGCTTGCCGTGGTGGAGCTCCATGATCCGCCCGGCGATGTGGGGTTCGAGCGCGCCGGGGTCGTAGGGAAGGTCGGGCAGGGTGTAGATGGTCTCGTCCACCGAAGACTCCGTTCGTCGCGACTGTGGCGACCATACCCCTGGGCCGGCATGCGCAGACTTCCGCGGACGGTGGGGTAGAGGGAGGAGGGAGGTTCATGAGGTCGCGCTTCGATGACCGTCGTCATGCGGGTCGGGTGCTCGCGGGGGCGCTGGCGTCGTGGTCGGGCCAGGCGGATATCGTCG
>JBBRYB010000192.1:0-4257 GCA_038238115.1 Propionibacteriales bacterium
CGACTCGGCGGACTGGGAGACGGCCTGCCGGATCCCGCCGGTGGCCCGGTAGCCCGCCACCGTCAGGGTCGGGCCCTCGCGTCGCTCCCAGGTCTCCCGGAGCACGTGCGAGAGCAGCGGCAGCGCGGCCGGCTCACCCTCCACGTCGCGGATCAGCAGGTCGACCAGGCCCGGTTCGACGCGCAGGCCGGCGCGGTTGGCGGGCCCTTCAATGGCGCTGCGGAGCCCGGCCTCACCGAGCGGACCGAGCAGGTACATGCCCTCTTCGAGCACGCGCGCGACGCTCGGGTACGGCACCAGGTCGCCGAGGTGGTCGGCGCGCAGCGAGACGACCAGTGCGCCACCGGCGCCGACGTGCTCGGCCAAGGCGGCGAAGAACCGCTCCCGCTCGGCCGCTGCTGTGCAGACGGTGACTGCCTCCTCGGCCTGGTCCACCACCAGGGTCTGGCGTCCGCGAGGCTTCAACCCGCGCAGCGAGTCCACCGGATGCTCCCCCGGCGTGGTGACGAGGACCGGCGTCCCGTCCCGCGTCAAGGACGCGACAACGCCGGCCAGGATCAGTGAGGACTTGCCGACGCCTGACGGCCCGATCACGGCGAGGACCCCGGCGTCCCGCAGCCGCCTCAAACACGCGGCCACGTCGTCTTGGCGGCCGAAGAACGTGTCCGCGTCCTCGGTGCCATAGGCGAGCAGCCCGCGGTAGGGACAATCCACGCTGGCCTCGCGCACCGCCGGCGGACTCAGAGACGGGTCCTGCTGCAGCAACAGCTGTTCCAGGCGCACGAGCTCAGGGCCGGGGTCCAGGCCAAGCTCGCCGACCAGCATCGTCCGCGCGCGCTTCAACGCACCCAGCGCCTCAGGCTGCCGACCAGCGTGGTAGAGCGCCGTTGCGAGCAACGCCCACGGCCGCTCCCTGAACGGCGTCTCGGCCACCAACACTCGCGCGCGCTCCAGCACTGCCTGCGAATGACCGGCGGCGATCCCGGCCTCGACCAGCACCTCCTCCGCGGCCAGCCGCAGACCTTCGAGGCGCCCTGCCTCCACCCTGCCCGGCTCCCACTCCTCCAGATCCCCGAGCGCCGGCCCCCGCCACAGGTCCAGCGCCTCCTGCACCAGATACGACGAGCGCGCCGGGTCTCCCGCGGCGAGCGCATCCCTTCCCCGCCCCAGCAGCCGCTCGAATGTCCGGTGGTCCAGCTCGTCCTCGCTCAGCGTCAAGTGGTACCCCGACGGCCCCCGACTCGATGGCGGCCGGACCGAGCACCTTGCGCAACCGGACGATGCATCCCTGGACCACCTTCGTCCAGGTCGGCGGCACCTCGTCCACCCACAAGGCGTCCGCCAGCGCGTCCTGCGTGATCGGGGTGCCGGCGCGCACCACCAGGGCCGACAGGACCACACGATCCCGCGGGCCCAGGACTTTGGCGCTGCCCTCGACCAGGAGCGGGCCGAGTACGGCGATACCCATGCCTCGACTGTCGACCTCGCTGCGCGTCGCGTCAATACGGCCGTTACCGGACTGACACCGCTCCAACGCCCGGCCGACACCGCTCCCCGCCACAACGAGGTGAACAGAGCTCACCCAGATTGAGGAGCGCACCATGTGCCATCGCCACCCATTGACACTCTGGCCCGTCGCCCTGGCCGCCATCGCGGTACTCGGCGGCGCCTGCACGGGCACCAACGACACCACGAACACCGTTGACAAGACGGCCGCCCCGTCGTCCGACTCCCCGACCGTTCCCTCGTCGGCCGCAGCGATCGATCTCACGTCGATCCCCGAAGGCACCTCCTTGGAGCCGGGGACGTACTCCGTGGGGCTCCTCTTCGACGACGGTCCGACGCGGGCCATCGTCGACGTGCCCGAGGGCTACGTCGGTCATGGCCTGGTCATCGGCTCCGACGACGGAGATATCGCCTTCTGGGGCACCGTGACGCGTGTTGACACCGATCCCTGCCTTGGCGGGAAGCTCGTCGGAGCCGGTACCAGCGTGCACGACCTCGCGGCCTTGCTTGTCGCCCAGCGGCACATGACGACCTCGCAACGAGTGCCGGTGACCATCGGCGGCTACCACGGGGTGTACCTGAAATCGACTGCGCCGGCAGACCTCGATCGTTGCCGAGGCGGGAACGTCACCATCTTCGCCGCCGGAGACACGTGGTTGCGGTCGGACGCTCCCAACGGGACCTTCCACGAGTGGATCCTGAATGTGCGCGGTACTCGTGTCGTCGGCGGGGCGCGGATCGGTCCGGATGCCGCCAACCCGGCCGAGCTCATCCACATGGTCGAGTCCGCCAAGTTCGCCGGCGTGGACCAGCCGTAGCGGACGTGACGCCCGGGTACGCGAACCGGACCTGGCCGGCCCTGCTCGTGGCCGTCGGCCCGGTGGGCGCGGCCGTTGCCCGAGGCAGGACTGACGACCGGCAGCCCGCCGCGCTGCCCCCCATCAGATCGAGGTGGCCGGCCACGGAGCGGACGGCCACCCATCGGGCCCAGCAGGCCCTGTCCGCGGCGCTCAGCGGGTGCGGTACGCCGACGCGCGATGGCGGATATCGAGCACGATCACGACGTGTCGTGCGTCGTCGATCTCGTACAGGATCCGCCAGTCCCGGCCGAGTCTTGCGCTATAGATGCCGGTGAGCTCCTCACCGAGGGCTCTTCCGACTCGCTGCGGGTTCACCAGCAATGGACCCGTGATGAGCTCGACTGCCGCGGCCGCGACTGATGACGGGAGCGGCTCGCCGATGGCTCGACGAGCCGGAGGTGCGGTCCCCAGCTCGTATAGCCGGGTTACGATGCGCGGTTGCCCTTCAGCAAGACCCGCGCGGCTTCGTTGCCGTACAGCACATCGCCCGAGCGAATCGCCTCGCGTGCCTCGGCGAGCGCTCGCAGGCTGTCCGGGTCCGCCTTGATCTCCGTCGTCTCTCGCTGGGCAAGATATATCTCGATCGCGTGGACAACCGTCTGGTGGACGCTGCGGTGATCTTCCTCAGCGGCCTGCCGTAGCTCCGCATCGAGGGAAACTGGAAGCCGTAACGTCATCGCCATACCACGAAGATCATAATGCACCGAAATGGTAGCGCCGCCGACTTGGAGCCTACCGACTTCTCGCCGATGACGCCGACGAGGGGAGGACAGGGTGGACGTCAGCGCCGCCGGCGACAGCCGGCGCCAACGCGGTCTACGTTGTGTTGGTGGTGAGGGGTGGGCACAGCGCGTCCGGCTCCGGCGGCCAGGAGTACGACGGCGAGGGATACCGCCGGGACCTCAACGCCGAAGAGCTCGGTTTCCAGCGGCTGTACGGGCCGTGGGATGCGTTCAGCCCGGAGCACGCCCGGGAGGTCTTCGACCCGCTCGGCTTCCCGTGGTGGGTGGCCGGCGGCTGGGCGATCGAGGCGTTCACCGGCGTCGCCCGCGAGCACGAGGACATCGACGTCTCGATGTTCCGCCGCGACCTGCCGATCCTGCGCCGTACGCTCGCCGGCCGCTTCCATGTCTGGGCGGCAGGGGAGGGCGCCCTCACGCCACTTGATGACGAAACGAAGGAGATGCCCGACAACGCCGACCAGGTCTGGCTGCGGGCGCATGCACTCGCACCCTGGCGGGCCGACGTGCTGCTCAACCCGGACCAGGACGGACGCTGGGTGTCGCGCCGCGACCGGTCGTACGTCGTCGACCTCGGCGAGGTCACTTGGCGGGGCGACGGGATCACCTATCTGCGCCCGGAGGTCGCCTTGGCGTTCAAGGCCAAGCTGGTGCGCCCCAAGGACGAGACTGACTTCGCAGCCGCGGTCCCGCTGCTGGACTCGCGTGCTCGTGGTTGGCTCGTCAGCTTCCTGGCGCGCATCCACCCGGGTCACGCGTGGCTGGACCGTCTCTGATCGCGCCTATGCTTGGTGCGCGATGAGCGACGCGATGACCCGGCCGGGTCGAGTGACCTACCTCGACCATGCAGCGACCACGCCTGTCTACCCCGAGGTGATCGGGGCGATGAGCAGCCAGCTCGCCAGGCTCGGCAACCCGTCGTCGCTGCACGGCTCGGGGAGGGCCGCTCGCCGGGTCGTCGAGGAGTCCCGCGAGATGATCGCGGCGGCCGTCAACGCGCGACCCTCCGAGGTCGTCTTCACGTCCGGCGGGACGGAGTCTGACAACCTCGCCACCAAGGGCCTGTTCTGGGCGCGGCGCAAGGCCGACGTACGGCGTGTGCGGGTGCTGTCCACATCGGTCGAGCACCACGCCGTGCTGGACTCTCTGCA
>JBBRYB010000193.1:0-4235 GCA_038238115.1 Propionibacteriales bacterium
CGCCCGGTACAGGTAGGTCCATCGGCCGTTGACCTTGACGTAGGTCTCGTCGACGAACCAGCGATCACTCGGCAGGTGACGGCACGTGCGTGCCGCTTCGACGAACTCCGGTGTGAACCGTTGCACCCACCGGTAGATCGTGACGTGATCGACGCCCACTCCCCGCTCGGCAAGCAGCTCCTCGACATCGCGGTAGGACAGGCCGTACCGCAGGTACCACCGCACCGCCACCGAGATCACCTCCCGAGGGAACCGGAAACCAGCGAACGCTGTGGCCGACGAGGATGTCATGACACCAGTCTCGTGCCCGGTCCGATGGCTGAACGCAACAGTGCCCTCCTGCGTCGATCACGAATGGAGACCGGTTGGTCTGCGAACCTGAATTCAGTCAGCGCGGAGATGGTGTCGCCCGCCAAAGCTGTAGAGGGAGAGTGCAAGGTCGAGGCCGGGACCAGCTGCGAGCGACGCGACACGCAGGCTGTCACCGGATCGTGCAAACCGCCGACACCGACAGCAGTCCATCCTCACAGGACAACTGTCAACCAAGCTCTGGGCGGAACCGTGGGGATCGCGTTGACGTAGCCACGAAACAGGTCCAAGGTCGCGACGTCGATACCGTGGGAACCATGGGCTATCTCAACGATGAGCGGCAGTTCGCGTACGCCGCTTGCTTCGCCGAGGAGATCGAGCTGAAGTGGCAGGACCGGTGGGCGGCCGACGGCACATTCCGAGCGCCTAACCCGGTCGGCGACCTGATCGGGGATCCCGCCCTGACCGCGAAGCCGAAGAAGTTCATCCTCGACATGTTCCCGTACCCTTCGGGGTCCGGCCTGCACGTCGGGCACCCACTCGGCTACATCGCCACCGACGTCTACGCGCGCTTCCTGCGCATGACCGGGCACAACGTCCTGCATGCCCTCGGCTTTGACGCCTTCGGTTTACCCGCCGAGCAGTACGCCGTGACAACCGGTACCCACCCCAGGGTCACCACGCTTGGCGCGATCACCACCATGCGCGAGCAGCTGCGCCGTCTCGGACTGGGGCACGACGATCGTCGGTCCGTGTCCACGATCGACCCCAAGTTTTACAAGTGGACACAGTGGATCTTCATTCAGATCTTCAACTCCTGGTACGACCACGACCAGGACCGGGCCCGCCCGATCAATGAGCTGATCGCCCAGTTCGAGTCCGGTGAGCGCAGCGTTCCCGACAGCGACCGACCCTGGGGCAAGCTTGGTCCGCTGCAGCGCGCCGAAGTGCTGAACCTGTTTCGGCTGGCGTACCCCTCGGACTCGCCGGTGAACTGGTGCCCCGGCTTGGGCACCGTCCTGGCGAACGAGGAGGTCACCCCCGAGAGGCGCTCCGAGCGCGGCAACTACCCGGTGTTCAAGGCCAGGTTCCGGCAGTGGAACATGCGGATCACCGCGTACGCCGACCGGCTGATCGCCGACCTGGACCACGTCGACTGGCCGGAGTCGATCAAGATGCAACAGCGCAACTGGATCGGCCGCTCGAACGGTGCCCAAGTCTCCTTCCCCGTGGGCGAGGAGGAGATCGAGGTCTACACGACTCGACCCGACACCCTGTTCGGAGCAACCTACGTCGTGCTCGCGCCGGAGCACCCGCAGGTCGCCAGGATCATCGCAGGCTCCTGGCCCGATGGGACGAACCCTGCCTGGACCGGGGGCCACGGCACGCCGGCCGAGGCGGTGGTGGCGTACCAGGCGCAGGCGGCTTCGCGCTCTGAGCTGGACCGCCAGGCCGAGACCAGGCACAAGACGGGCGCGTTCACCGGTGCGTTCGCGACCAACCCGGCGAACGGCGACGCGCTGCCGGTGTTCATCGCGGACTATGTCCTGATGGGCTATGGCACAGGCGCGATCATGGCTGTCCCGGCGCACGACGAGCGCGACTTCGAGTTCGCCCGGGCACAGGAGCTGCCGATCAACAACGTCCTCGCGCTCGGCGAGGGCCGGTCCGACGACACCTCGACCTGGGAGCGTGCGTTCATCACCCAGGGCGGTACGGTGGTCAACTCGTCTAACACGACTGTTTCTCTGGACGGCCTTGAGATCGCGGAGGCCAAGCGGCGGATCACCGCCTGGCTGGAGTCGAAAGGCATGGGCGAGGGCGCGGCCACTTTCCGACTCCGGGACTGGCTGTTCAGCCGCCAACGCTACTGGGGCGAGCCGTTCCCGATCGTCTACGACGAGGATGGGGTAGCGCACGCTCTACCGGAGTCGATGCTGCCGGTGGAACTCCCCGAGGTGGAGGACTACTCGCCGCGAACCTTCGACCCGGACGACGCGGACACCACGCCCGTGGCGCCGCTGTCGCGCAACGAGGATTGGGTGAACCTCACCCTCGACCTGGGCGACGGCCCTCAGCGATACCGTCGCGAGACGAACACGATGCCCAACTGGGCAGGATCCTGCTGGTACGAGCTGCGCTACCTGGACCCGACCAACGACCGGGCCATGGTGAACCCGCAGATCGAGCAGCACTGGATGGGTCCCCGAGAGGGCATGCCCGCTGGCGGCGTCGACCTGTACGTCGGCGGAGCCGAGCACGCCGTGCTGCACCTGCTGTACGCCCGATTCTGGTCGAAGGTCCTCTTTGATCTGGGTCACGTGTCCTCCGCCGAGCCATTCCACAAGCTCTACAACCAGGGCATGATTCAAGCCTACGTGTACCGCGACAGCCGCGGGATCGCCGTGGCCGCGGATGAGGTCCAGGAGCGCGACGGGGGGTTCTACTTCCACGGCAAGCCGGTAACTCGGGCGATGGGGAAAATGGGCAAGTCCCTGAAGAACACCGTCGCACCGGATGCGATCTTCGCCGAGTTCGGAGCCGACACACTCCGCCTCTACGAGATGGCGATGGGCCCCCTGGACGTGTCCCGCCCGTGGGAGTCGCGCGCGGTGGTCGGCCAACACCGCCTGCTCCAGCGGGTCTGGCGCAACCTCGTCGACGAGATGACCGGGAAGATCGCAGTGACCGAGGCGGAGCCCGACGAGGCCACGTATCGACTCCTGCACCGGACGATCGATGAGGTCACCAGGAGCATGCGGGATCTGAGGTTCAACACTGCGATCGCAAAAATCACCGAGCTGAACAACCACCTGACCAAGGCGCGCGAACCCGTGCCGAGGTCGGTCGCGGAGACGTTGGTGCTGATGCTGGCTCCGCTGGCCCCGCACATCGCGGAGGAGCTGTGGAGCCGGCTGGGCCACGAGGTGACGATCGTGCGCGCCCACTTCCCAGTCGCCGACGCCAGCGCCAACCGAGGTGCGCAGGTGTCCTGCGCGATTCAGGTCGACGGAAAGGTCCGTGCCGTGATCGAGGTGGACAACGACGTAACGGAGGACACCTTGAAGTCCATCGCGCTCGGGAATGAGCGGATCCAGCAGCTGATCGAGGGCCACAAGATCAACCGCGTGATCGTGCGCCCGCCGAATCTGGTGAACGTCGCGGTACGCCGGAAGTACGGATAGCTGACCAATGGGGCGGTGGCAGCCGGACTTGACGACGCGCGGATCCGCCGCGAACTAAGGGAGTGACCGTTCGCGCAATAGGCACGCTCGTCAATCCTCCCCGCCGCGTCCTTGGGTTCGACGGAGGACAGCCAAGCGCACGAGTGCCTCGTCAACGGCGTGCTGCATGCGCGCGGCTGGACATGCCGCGCACCTGCGACGGCTCTGTTGCGTTGGGCGATCCGGTGGCATGGCTGGACTACTGGCCGCTGTGGTTCAGGTGGCGAGCGCCAGTTCTACGAAGGCCTCATGTAGCCGGCGGTGGGCCGGTGCGTCGGTGGCGATGTCGTAGTGGCCGCGTCTGAGGTTCTGCGCGAACGCATGGCCGGTAGCAAAGAGCCGCGCTGATCGGAAGGTCTTGAGACCGCGCATGGGTCGAAGCCGGGCTTTGAGCCGACCATGGTCGGCTTCGACGCGGTTGTTCGCGTACTGCTCGGTTTCATGCAGGGCGGTGGGGATGAGCTCGTCAAGGATCCGCGGGTAGACAGGCGCCCGGTCCGTGGTCACTTCCCGGGGCTCTGTTGCATTGGGCGATCGTGTGGCATGGCTGAACGCTCGCCCAATGCAACAGACATCCCAGGTTCTTCGTTGTCAAGCGGCGACGGTGTGGTGGTGCGCCCAGGCGGTTGTTTCGTCGTAGCGGGTGCCGGTCTTCAGGCAGCCGTGGAGGATGCCGACGAGGCGGTTGGCGAGTTGGCGCAG
>JBBRYB010000194.1:0-4233 GCA_038238115.1 Propionibacteriales bacterium
GCTCCGCCCTGCTGAGGCCCCCTGACATACCGAGCGATCTCTGGTACATCGCTCTCGTCTTCCCGCTGTTCGTGCTGCCACAGGCGCTTCAACGATTGCGCTTGCCGACGGCGATCACCAGCCTCGGCCTCGGGGCGGCATGCGGATTGGGATTCGGGATCTTCCAGCATGAGAGCACGATCTCGCTGCTGTCGGTATTCGGCATCGTATCGCTGTTCCTTTTCGCAGGGCTCGAGGTCGACTTCGGCGAGTTGCGGGCTCGCGCGAAGCTGCTGCTGCAGCATATCCTCATCCGTTCCGCCAGCATCGCCGCGACCGCGTACGCGGTGCATTGGTGTTTTTCCCTCGATCTCCGCCCCGCGGTGATCGTGGCGCTCGCGCTCCTGACGCCCTCGACCGGATTCATCCTCAGCAGTCTGGATGCGTTCGGGTTGAACGCCGAGGACCGCTTCATGGTGAAGACCAAATCGATCGCTGCTGAACTGCTCGCGCTGGGAGTTTTGTTCGTATGTACCCAATCCTCGTCGACCCAGCAACTCGTGCTGTCCGGGCTTGCTCTGACCGGATTGGTGGTCGTCCTGCCAGTGGCCATGTGGATCTTCGCGCGATTCCTGATGCCAACCGCGCCGCGCTCCGAATTCGCCTTCCTGCTCGTCCTCGCGGTGGTGTGCGCCTACGCGACCAAGATGCTCGGAGCGTACTATCTCTTGGGAGCGTTCCTCGCCGGAGTCATCGCCCAGCGCACGCGCGCGTTCGTCCCCGAACTCGTATCGCCGCGCATCATCGATGCGATCGAGCTGTTCGCTTCCTTTTTCATCCCGTTCTATTTCTTCCACGCGGGGTTGGAGTTCAGCCGTGAGGACTTCGGCCTCCCTGCGCTCGAGGTCGGCGCTGCATTCGTCGTGGTCGTGCTGCCTCTGCGCGTCGCGACCATCATCGGACATCGTAAGCTGGCGCTCGCCAAACCACTCCGGTCGTCCACGCGGATCGCCACGGCCCTCTTGCCGACATTGGTCTTCACCTTGGTGCTCTCGCGCATTCTGAAGGAGCAATTCGCGGTTCCCGAGTACCTCATCGGCGGCCTCGTCATCTACACGTTGGCGTCCACAATCATTCCGGGACTGGTGCTCGGTTCTCCCAGACAGCCCGATTTCACCTCCCCCGAAGCCGCGGCGGCGCCCGCGCCGCGGGAACCCGGATCGGAGTCGACGCTCATCGCGGCGCTCGGACGATCGCGGCCAGGACTGGTGGGGCGACGGGAGCCTCCGGCCTGACGGTCGGTCCCTTACCGGTCTGGTACCGGCGCCTGGTGCTCGCGTTCAGGGCAAACGCCCAGGTCGGTGGGATCATCTGGACGAACCGTACATGGTGGGGAGCGAAGCCTCGCAAGGCTTCGTGATATGCGGAGCGACCCCTCGTCTGCTGTCGTGGGCTCAGCTGGGCTTGCGTCCCAGGGAATTCATCAGCGGCCCCATCATCGCGCCGAGCCCGGTGCCGCCGAGCATCTTCTGCAACTGCTCGTCGGGCGAGGCGCCGAAGCGCACCTTGTACTGGCGCAGCGCGTCGTTCACCGCCGCCAGGATCAGGTCCTCGAGCATCGCGACGTCGCCCTGCGAGGCCGTAGCCGCCGCCGGTGCGATCACCAGCTTGGTGACGGTCAGATCACCCTTGAGCGAGACCTTCACCGCGCCTCCGCCGGCGCTGCCCTCGATGGTGGCAGCCGCGCGCTCGGCGTCCGCTTTTTTCATGCTCTCCTGCACCGGTCCGAACGACTTCATCAGGCTGTCGATATCCATGGCTTTCCTTTTGTAACTGCTCAGGCGGTCCAGTAGTCCGATAGACTTTCCGCTGGGTTCCGGTCCGGGTTGTGCTATGCCGTCACCATGCCCACGGTCACGGTTCAGGGTCGACAGATTGATGATGCGGGATTGGCTGAGATCCAGGCCGTAGTCGACGTCAATCCCACGTGGTCCCGTTGGCGTATTGCTGACGAACTCGTTCGGCGCTGGGACTGGAGGAACGCAGCTGGCCGTTTGAAGGACATGTCATGCCGACGCATGCTGGCCCGTCTCGAGGTGAAAGGGCTCGTCCGTCTTCCAGTCCGTCGGCAATTGCCCGGGCGTCGCACATCGCGCGTCATGCCCGTGCTGGAAGGCAATGACCAGTCCGAGATCGCCGTGCCTCTGTCCGCCCTTCAGCCGGTATCGCTGGAGGTTATCCGCTACGGCACGGACTCGGCGCGGCTGTTCGATGGACTGCTATCGCAGCATCACTATCTGGGCTACGCCTATCCAATCGGCGCGAATGTCCGATATCTGGTGCGTAGTCGTGACGGTAGGGTGCTGGCTTGCGCCGTCTGGTCATCAGCCGCGCTGAAGGTGGCGAGCCGGGATGCCTGGCTTGGCTGGTCTGCAGAACGGCGCATGGCAGGGCTATGCCGTCTGGCGAACAACACTCGGTTCTGCGTCCTGCCATGGGTACGCGTCCCCCATCTGGCCTCGCACCTGCTGGGGCTGATGGTTCGCCGCCTGCGCGAGGATTGGAAGAGCGCCACGGGGCACACCTTGGCGCTGGTCGAGACCTTCGTAGACGAAAGTCGATTCCGTGGGACCTGCTACACCGCAGCGAACTGGCTGGATCTGGGACGCACGGTCGGGCGGTCCCGTGATGATCGGACACGGACGATCACCGCGCCCGTGAAACAGGTGCGCGTGCTATCGCTGCTGCCCGTCGAGCGCCTGCGTCGCGAGCTGGCTGGTTGAGCGCGCTGACCGACATCCGGTCGTCCAGGCCCGATTTGGCCGTGCTCATCGACCAAGGCATGGAGGCCGTGATCGTGCGCCTGCTGGAGGTCGAACGGGAGCGCGATGCGGCCCGTGCCGCAAAAAGCCCCATTGGCGACAGCCGAACGACGCATGCGCCACCATCGACCGATCCGCGACCGAAGCCACGCAGTCAACGCCGCAAGACCGGCCGAAAGACCGGCGGCCAGTTCGGTCATCCCGGGCATCGCCTGGAACCAGTGGCAGAGCCCGACCACACCATCGTGCATGCCGTAACGATCTGCTCGGAATGCCGACAGGACCTGACCGAGACGGCCACTACTGACGTCATCGCCAAGCAGGTGTTCGAACTGCAGAAGATGCCGCTGGTGATCACTGAGCACCGTTGCGAATCCAAGCTGTGCCCATGCTGCGCCACCACCACGACCGCCGCTGCGCCCACCGGCGCCGAGCAGCCGACCCAGTATGGTCCGAGCCTAGCCGGACTCGCCGTCTACCTGCATGTCGGCCACTTCATTCCGCTGGAACGCACCGCCGACATCATCGAGATCCTCACGGGACGGCGCGTCAGCGAGGGATGGATATGCGCGTGCCAAGAACGGGTCTCTGGGCGCCTCGACCCGTTCATCAACGCCATCACCGCCACTCTGCGCGCAGCCAAGGCCGTCTGCTGCGATGAGACGGGATTCCGCTTTGCCGGGAAGCGCTTCTGGCTCCACGTGTGCTGCACCGCTCTGCTGACCCTCATGCTCTGCCACCGTCGACGTGGCGCCGAGGGCACCACCGCGCTCGGCGTTCTGACGGGATATACCGGCGTCGCCATCCACGACCATTGGTCGCCCTACTTCGGCTTCGGCTGCGACCATGGCGTCTGCAACGAACACCATGTCCGCGAGCTGGACGGCGTCGCCGAGCGTGACGGTCAAGCATGGGCTGAACGTATGAAGATAGTCCTCTACGACGGGCTCGAACTCAAGCATCGTCACCACGACAAAGGCCGGAACATTCCAGGCAAGGACATCAAGGCCATCACGAAACGATACGAGCAGTGTCTACGCGATGGCTACGCCGTCACACCAGAACCAGCCAGCAGCCCCCTGCCAAAACGAGGGCGACCAAAACGCGGCAAGACGTTATCTCTTCTCGACCGATTGCGCGATCGTAAGCGTGAAGCCTTGCGATTCCTCCATGACCAGAACGTTCCCTGGTCCAACAACCAGGCCGAGCGCGATATCCGACCAATGAAAATCCAGCAGAAGGTCTCCGGCGGATTCCGAACTGAGGCAGGCGCCGTTGAGTTCTGCCGCATCAGGTCCTACCTCAGCACTACGGCCAAGAACGGCGTCGATCCCTGCGATGCCATCGCCATGGTACTCGCGGGTCAACCCTGGCTGCCATTGGCTCCGATAATAATCCGCTCAACTCAACGAGCGGCGGCCTGAGCAGTTAC
>JBBRYB010000195.1:0-4183 GCA_038238115.1 Propionibacteriales bacterium
GCGGATATCCGGTACTTCGCAACCTCCGCGCCAAGGACGGCCGGCGTCGAGGGTGGATCAGCCTCATCGCCGCCAGAATTTCGGAAGGACGTCAGTACCTCATCACTGTCCCAGCGCTCAAATATGTTGATCCGCTCCGGACGGATCGGGTCAGCCGACTGGACGAAGTCGGGGCAACCGGGCGTGCGGCGAGCTTGGACGGCCACGTCCGCAACCGTTGTCAGGTACCGACCACGTTCGGCGGCTACGACGCGTAAATGGCCCGCGATGATGATCACGGCCTCACGCTAGTTGCATTCGCGGGGTCGGCCGCGCACTGAGCCTGGCCCCCGGCACAAGAGTCGGTGCGCTCTGCCTTCAGGCCCACTGACCCCAACGGTGGCTTGATCTGCTCACGCCGCGTTGAACGCTCTCGAAGACGTGCATCCTTTCACCGCCTATGACCCGTCAAGTCGTTGGCGCAGCAACGACCCCCTGATCTCAACGCGGTCTCTCGACGCGATGCCCCGAGTTCGGGAGCTGAGCGGCCACACGACCCAAATGCACTCAGCGTCCCCATGTTGTCCCCCGCCAACATGCGAAAGGGAGAGTGCAAACATCGGAATCTGCCGAACGGCGGCGGACGTTCTGTTCTCACCGTACGACGCCCCAGTCCCGGGAACGTCAGCGGACGGGTGAAACGGGACGACCGCGGCAGACATGTGAGCCACCTGCGCCGGCGCCGCATGGGGTTGGGCATCTGGGACCGCGTGCCGGACGTTCGAAGCGGGTTGACCGAGGGTCGGGCGCCGCTGCGCGGACCGGCTTAGGGCTCGACTTCGGCAACGTCAACGAGGAACGAATCCTGCGAGGTGTCGAAGTGCTCGGCAAGACTGTCAAACAGGCTCGCCTACCCGAATCTCACCGTGAATGCTCTTGCCGGTGCCGCCCTGACGCTGCAGGCTGTAGCCACCCGTCCGACCGGAGGCACCCATGGGCAAGCTGATCTACGCGGCCAACACCTCGCTCGACGGCTACCTCGAGGACGAGAGCGGCTCCTTCGACTGGTCCGTGCCGGACGACGAATTGCACGCGTTCTGGAACGAGCACGAGCGGCACATCGGCACATCGCTCTACGGCCGCCGCATGTACGAGACGATGCGCGTCTGGGAGAACGACGACTGGTTGACGACCGAGCCGGCGGTCGTCCGCAAGTACGCCGAGGTCTGGCGCGACGCCGACAAAGTCGTCTACTCCTCAACGCTCGAAGGGGTGTCGACGGCGCGTACGAGGATCGAACGGCAGTTCGAGCCCGAGACGGTACGACAGCTCAAGGAGACGTCCAGCTCGGACCTGAGCATCGGCGGCGCGGCCCTCGCGGCGCAGGCGTTCCAGCACGGGTTGGTCGACGAGTGCGTGCTGCTCCTGTGCCCCGTGCTCGTGGGCGGCGGCAAGCCGGCGCTGCCCCGGGGCGTACGACTCGACCTCGAGCTACTGGACCATCGAAGGTTCGGCAATGGTGTGATCTACGTGCGCCACGCGATACGAAGCGCTACCTTCCGGAGCACCACTTAACGCCACTTAAGCGACGACGGCTGGGGGGTCGTCGACTTCGGTCAGGTGTGCGAGAGATGAACGGAAACTAGCGACACAGATCGATCACAGAACGCCGCCACGAAGCGCTGAACTTCACAGCCCACAGCCGCCTTCGGTCGTCCCGTGGCCCGATCCTGCGCCGGGACGGGCACTGAGCGCGGCATGAGAGTTGCGTTACTGGCTGCGACTCCGACCATGGAGGATGGCCGTGGCCTCCTTGCCCAGAATGAGATCGGCTTGTGGCGCCCGGCCGTCACGACGGCCCGCCGAGTCGGTGACGCACCACCCTCCGGCGCAGGGTCGGCGAGGCCACCACCTCGTAACCGGCGTCGAGGAAGACTTGCAGCAGCCCGACTGACGCCTCGTCCCAGATCACGGTCTTCCTGGGCGGCGGCTCGGTGGGATAGCCCTCCAGCACGCGGGTGCCGATCTGCCTTCCGTACTCGACGGTGGCGGCGGCCAGCTCGTACATCAGCCCCTGCCGGCGGAAGCCCTTGCGTACGACGAAGCAGGTGACCGACCAGACGCCCACGAGCTCAGGGTCCATCCGCATCCACGACTTCTTCCGGCTCCACACTCTGGGGTAGTTGTCCCGCGGCTCTACCGCGACCCAGCCGGCCGGCTCGCCGTCGAGGTACCCGATGAGGCCGGACGTGGGTCCGTCGGTGCCGCAACCGGTCTGCTCCAGCAGGGCGGCGTCCCGCTGCTCCTGGGTGGTGTCGCGCCAGATCCAGCCCGGGGCCTTCAGCGCCTGGCAGCGGCACTTGCGGGCGCCACCGGTGTCGAACACCGCCTCGACGTCCTCGGCGGTTGCCTCGTTGGCCGGTCGCCAGGTGAACTCGGGCACACCGCAGCCTAGCCCGGATGGGTCAGGAGGTCCGCGACTGAGAGTACGGAAGTGCCTGTCCTGCAGGAGAAACTTGGGGGACTGGCCGGCTGACGCTCCGCCGGAGGAGCGTCGGATGTGGCACGGCGTCGACACTTCGCCTGAGGCATGACGACGTCAGCCCTCGATCGGAGTCGAATAGCGCCCGGAACAGGAATCAACGGGGGATCGGCCGTTGTGGACCGGCGCACAAACAGGGCGAGGGCGAGGGCGACGCGTGGAAGCGTGCCGTCGGCAGGTCGTAGTGCCGCAAGAGGAACGGCTTGCGGAGACGATCTCAAGGCGCGTCCCGCCCCGAGCGATGTTAATCATCTTCTCATAGGTGGATCGGTTTGCGGGATTGCCGGCTCTCGGGCGACGCCAGTCAGCGTCATGCGAGCCGCCCGGTCAGTTGGAGCCCGAGCGCGGGGACAAGCCCTGCGTCGATCCGTTCGCGCTCCTCGGTCTCCAGGTCCTGGCGTGCGAGCATCCGCGCGAGGTAGGCCCGCGGACTTCGCGGGTCAACACCAAGGACGCGGACAGCGCAGCGGTGATCGTGGAGCCCGTGTGCAGCACCTGGTGCTCGCGCCGCCAGCCGACCACAGAGTTGTCGGCGTCAGATCTGTCGTGTTCAGCGATCCACGCTGCGGCGCGCTCGTCGTAGGCGTCCCAGGCAAAGTCCGACACCAGAAGCTGACCGTGTGGTGAAGAAGCCCCGCGACGGCTCGGAAAACCGCCCACAGATCGGCGTGATGGAAAGCCATGACCGCGGTGACAGCATCGAACTTCCCGAGTCCCTCGACGTCCTCGATGCGCTGCAGGATCAGACACTCGTGGGTCGGTGCCTCCGGGTCGACCCCCAGAGCGTCGTAGCCAAGTTCTGCCAGACGTTCGACGAGCCCCCCGTCACCGCAGCCGAGGTCGAGGATCCGGGAACCCGTGGGAACCGCACTCGCCACGACAGCGTCGAAGGATCTGCACCACCTGTCGTCAGCCATCGGCCCGAGGGTAGCGGGCGCTGGCAGAACTACGGGGCTGCCTGTCGTCCCGCAGCGCTGGCATGCGGTGCGCCGGGCCGACCACAAGCCGATCCCCCACCGGGCGGGTCAGACACAGAGGGAGCGGAACCACATTTGGACTCGACGCGGGAGATGAGGTCGCCCGTGTGAAGGTGAGGATGTGTCGCAGGCGGTGAACCCGAAGGATGAGCCGCCCAGTTCCACGGGCGGGGCGGGCACGTCGTCGGTCATCATCCAGAAGCCCTCGTCGTTCGGGACCTGGCCGAACACGACCTGATTGGCCTCGCCGGGGGAGGTTCTTCCTTGTCGGTGTTGGGTTGCGATCGTCAGGTTTCCGCCGAAGGCGCGGTAGCCCACGTAGGTCCGGGCAGAAACACCGAAGTCCAAGCCAAGGTGAAGCCGCGTGCTGGCCGATTCGCGGGGACTCGTCGTTGACCTTCCGGCGTTTCACTCGGCTGTCTTGAGGAGGTGGTCTCCAGAGGCACTGTTGCATTGAGACGTCTCCACGCGCGGGCGTCGCAAATTCTCCGGTCGACGGAGCAAGAACACCCTGACGCTTGTCTCTCAGTCCGCCCGCGCGGGCTCGAGGAATCGTCAAGACCTGTGGATCGCTTGTTTAGGCGACTTGGGGTTCGGTGTCCTGGTCGACGGTTCGCTCGACGAGTATTCCCTTGCTGAAGCTGGCTCCGGCTCTGACCAGGGCGACCAGGTGGGGTGCATTGAC
>JBBRYB010000196.1:0-4164 GCA_038238115.1 Propionibacteriales bacterium
GGTGATCGACGTGCCTATCGCGAAGCCACCGAAAGAGATTGAGGCTGAGTTGAACCGGCGTATCGATGAGGTGCGGGCGGAGTTCGCCGATGAGGAGCGCGAGGCCGCGGAGGAGGACGTTCGCGAGCGCGACGAGCGAGACGCCGCCTCGTCGGTCTTCTCCGTGCGGCTGTCCCGGCCCATGTACGACGCAGTTCGCGACGCGGCTGAGCGCGCCCATCTGACGCCGTCAGCTCTGATTCGGCAGTGGGTGTCCGAGCGAGTGTCGACGGGCGATGAGCCCGGCGACCTCAGCAATGCCGTGGCAGCCCTCCGGCTCGACGTCGAGCGGCTCGCCAAGCTGGCGAAGTCGGCGTGAGCACGCGAAGGGGGCCCCGTGGCACGTAGGACTCAGCCGCCGAAGGGGCCGACGCCGGTCGAGGCGATCAAGCACGATGACAAGCGGGCGAACGCTTCGACGGCCGACGCGCGGGACTTCATCGATCCTGACATGGAGCGGGTCCAGCAGGTCCACTACGAGCGCGACCCCAGCCTCGACCCGCAGCTGGTCTAGCGCGGCAAAGACAAGGAGGACACCGAGGAGCTGGTCGCCGACGCCCCGCCGATCTACAGCCAGGAGAAGATCGACCCGCGCGTGCTCGTGGAAAACCTGCGTACGACGGCCGCGGCCGGCGAGCCGGAGCCGGAGTGGACGCTTCTCGAGACGTTCGATGGTCCGGGCGAGCTCGACCTGGTGGACTTCTACTACCACGAGACGAACTGGTCGAACCGGATGATCCTCGGCGACTCCCTTCAGGGATGGCGTCGCTCGCCCAGCGAGAGGTGCTCCGCGGCAAGGTCCAGATGATCCACCTCGACCCGCCCTACGGCATCAAGTTCGGCTCGAACTGGCACGTGTCGGCGCGTAAGCGTGACGTCAAGGACGGCAAGCTCGAGGACGCCGCCCGCGAAGCGGAAACAGATCAAAGCCTTCCGCGACACCTGGGAGCTCGGCATCCACTCCTATCTCACATACCTGCGGGACCGGCTCCTCGTCGCCCGAGACCTCCTCACCGAGTCCGGCTCGGTCTTCGTCCAGATCGGCGACGAGAACGTCCAACTGGCAGGTCTTTGATGGACGAAGATTCCGCACCCAGCCGGGTGGGCATCGCGATCGGTCCGCAGTGCGGGACAGTCAGCCCCTCCTTCATCAAGGAGGCGGCCCGGGAGTCGATTCGCGCGGAGGACGTCGACCTGTTGTGCGTGCTGGGCTTCACCTTCGACCCGCAGGCGACTGGGGTCAGGGAGAGCGACGGGGTGACGGTGGCTGCCGGCGACCCAGACTTCGCCAACGTCGCCGCCGAGCGCAAGGTAGGACGCATCCCCGTTGCTGCTGGTGCGGATGAACCCGGACCTCCTGATGGGGGAGGAGCTCGAGAAGACCGGTGCGGCAACCTGTTCACCGTGTTCGGGGAGCCGGACATCGAGCTACGCACGACCGAGGACGGGGAGGTGGTCATCGAGCTGAACGGCGTCGACGTGTACGACTCGACGACCGGTGAGGTCGGCAGCAACGACACCAGCAAAGTTGCGCTGTGGATGACCGACGCGAACTACAACGAGGAGTCCTTCTTTGTGCGGCACTGCTACTTCACCGGCGGTAACGATCCGTACAAGCGGCTGAAGGCCGCGTTGAGGGCCGATATCGACCCGGAAGCCTGGGAGTCGCTGAACTCGGTGATCTCGCGGCCCTTCGCCAAGCCGGAGACGGGCAAGGTCGCCGTCAAGGTTATCAACGACTACGGCGACGAAGTCATGAAGGTCTTCGATGCCTGACAGTAGGTTTAGGACGGCCTGTTGACTTCACCGCGACAATCAGGCTCCGAGGTAGTCGGTTGTATCCCTCACTGCCAGGAACTCTGCCTTGCTCAAGAAGTGGCAGTAAGGAAGGTACTTCTTTGGCAGTGCCGACAGACCGGCCGCGAACCACAGGGGCTTGGCGCCCGCCCAACAAGCGATCTCGATGCGAGGTTCCGTCCGGCGGAAGGCCATCTCTACCGCCGGCAGCAAGTCTGTGTCTGACGTGAAGATCACAGCTGCGTCGTACTGGTTCAGCATGGCGCTCTCAACCAAGTCAATTGCCAGGGCGACGTCAACGCCCTTCTCCCGCGGCGGGTGATCGGGCCAACCCCGGTAATTCAGGTCTCGCCTGACCACCTTGACGCGGGGATCTCGCTCCCATGCCGCCGTCTGTGCATCGTTCGCCCCTGTCATCACGGGGTGGTGCTGGGGGTTGGGTCGCCCCCTGAACACCTGGACCGAAACGATGTCCGACTCCGAGGCCCGCTTGGCCGCTCATGACTTGTTTGCGAGGTACGGCGCGCCCGTTCACCGAAACTGTCGGTGGGTCGAACTAGTGTTTGACTATGGCCAGAACTCAACGGAAGAACCGATACGTCTCGTCGGTTGACGACGTGTGGCCGCGGCCCCGGGTGCGGGGGGTGCGCGAGCTCGAGTCGTCGGTGCGCAACCAGCTGCAGGCTATCGGCGACTTGGAGACGCAGATCTGCTCCCTGCAGGCCGAGCAGGTACGACGGGCAGCGACGTACGTTCGTGAAGAGCTCGAGCTCGACTCGCGGCTGAGTCGAACGGCGGGTGAAGAGCAGCACCGCGCAATGGTGGCCGAGGTCGCGCTAGCCAGGCGAGTCTCGACACTCTCCGCCTCCAGCTGGCTGGCCGACGCTTTCACGCTCGACGACACGTGCCCGGCGACGTTGGCGGCCTTGGGCCGCGGCGAGGTCTCACTGTGGGCGGCACGCCAGATCAGCTCGCAGGTGAGCCTGCTGGGCGACCTTGCCCTGCGGCACCTTGCCGACGAGCTGATCGCGGCCGAGGCCCCGGGACTGACCGCGGGCCAGGTGAAGCAGCTGGCGCGAACACGAGTCGTCGACGTCGACCCGGCCGCAGCGGACGCCCGCGCCGCGGCTGCCAGGGCGGACCGATACGTGACAGCCACGGCCGGTGATGACGCCGACGGTTTCCTGACGGCGAAGCTTCCCGCTGAGCAGGTGCTGGCGTGCTGGAACGCCGTTCACGACCATGCCACCGCCGTGTACGCCGGAGGTGATCCAGAGGGTCGTAGCGTCAGCCGCATCATGTGCGACACCCTGGTGGAACGCCTGACCGGGATCAGCCAACCCGGCAAGATCAAGACGCAGATGCACCTGGTGATGACCGACCGGACCCTCATCGGCCTGGAGGACAAGCCCGGACGGCTCATCGGGTTCGGCCCCATCCCACCTGACACGGCGCGGCTGATCGCTGCCACCGGCGACACGTGGCTGCGACGGCTCTACACCGACCCGGTCGACGGCTCCGCGGTCCTCTCCGACACGCGGGCGCGCCGGTTCAACGGCGCGGTCCGTGACCTCATCGTGCTGCGTGACCAACACTGCTGCGGACCGCGATGCCCAACGGGCATCGCGGACATCGACCACATCCGTGAGCACGCCAAGGGTGGCCGTACCAACGTTCGCAACGGACAAGGGCTCTCCCGAGGCTGTCACACGCTGCGCGACCATCCAGGCGTCAGTGTCATGCGGGACTGTGACAGCAACGCGGTGACGTGGACGCTGCCGTCGGGGGCGACGGCGAAGGTCCTTCCACCGCCGGCGCTGGGGTACGGCAGTGGGAACGCCGCCCAAGTCCGTCGACGACGACAATGCTAGGGGGGCAACCCCGAAGCCCCACCCCCGAAGCCCCACCCCCCGCAGCTCGGCGGCCATCCCTGCGCCGATCCGCGATGATGGCCGGCATGTGGAGCCCGACCAGGCGAACAGACATGTCGCCTGATTCGAGATGAGCGAGCCGGCTTCCGCCGCTCGGCAATGTCGGCTGGTCCTTGCCGCGGAGGCACCCTACAACGCGACCTCCATCATGGAGTTCCTGCGACGCAGAGCCGTGACCGGCATCGAGGCGGTTGACGGCAACCGCTACGCGCGGACCGTTCAACTTCGATCGGGGCCGGGTGCGCTACGCCTCGACGTGACCTCGGCGGGCGTCGAGGCAAGCTGCTGGCTGGCTGATCCGCTCGACCTGCCCACGTGCGTCGAGCGAGTTCGCCACCTTCTCGATCTCGACGCCGACTCCAGGACGATCGATGCTCACCTGGCTGCGCAACCACAC
>JBBRYB010000197.1:0-4124 GCA_038238115.1 Propionibacteriales bacterium
CAGGAGTACGTCGTGCGCCGCTGCCTCAAGGTGGTGCTGAAGGAAGAGGCCGAGCATCACCGTTATGCGGTGCGCGACCTCGCCGTGCTCGAGGCCGGCGCCTGAACCAGGTGAGGGCCACGCCCGGCCCCTCAACTCCCGTCCCTGCCAGTTGAGTGGGCCCGGCCGTAACCGAGGTGCAGTCAGCCGCCGACGTAGGTAGCGAGGTGCTCGCCGGTGAGCGTGGAGCGGGCGGCGCCGAGGTCGGTGGGGGTGCCCTCGAAGACGATCCGGCCGCCGTCTTGGCCGGCACCGGGGCCGAGGTCGATGATCCAGTCGGCGTGCGCCATGACCGCCTGGTGGTGCTCGACGACGACGAGCGACTTGCCGGAGTCGACCAGCCGGTCGAGCAGGCCGAGCAGCTGCTCGACGTCGGCGAGGTGGAGGCCGGCGGTCGGCTCGTCGAGAACGTAGACGTCGCCCTTCTCGACCATCCGGGTCGCCAGCTTGAGCCGCTGCCGCTCGCCGCCGGACAGCGTGGTGAGCGGCTGACCCAGGCTGACGTAGCCGAGCCCGACGTCGGCGAGCCGGCCGAGGATAGCGTGCGCGGCCGGGGTGCGCGCCTCGCCGGCGCCGAAGAACTCCGCGGCCTCCGTCACCGACATCGCGAGCACCTCGCTGATGTCACGGCCGCCGAGGTGGTACTCCAGCACGGATGCCTGGAAGCGCTTCCCCTCGCACTCCTCGCACGTGGTGGCGACGCCGGCCATCATCGCGAGGTCGGTGTAGATCACGCCGGCGCCGTTGCAGGTGGGGCAGGCGCCCTTGGAGTTGGCACTGAAGAGCGCCGGCTGCACGCCGTTGGCCTTAGCGAAGGCCTTGCGGATCGGGTCGAGCAACCCGCTGTACGTCGCCGGGTTGCTCCGTCGCGAGCCGCGGATGGCCCCTTGGTCGACCGATACCACCCCCTCCCAGCCAGAGACCGAGCCCTGGATGAGTGAGCTCTTACCGGACCCGGCCACGCCGGTCACGACTACCAACACACCAAGCGGGATGTCGAGGTCGACGTCTCGCAGGTTGTGGGTCCTGGCGCCGCGCACCTCCAGCGCTCCCGACGGCGCCGGCGTCCGCACGGACGGCTTCATGGAGGCCCGGTCGTCCAGGTGCCGCCCGGTCAGCGTGCCGCTGGCCCGCAGCCCCTCAACGGTGCCCTCGAACACCACCTCGCCCCCTTCGACGCCGGCGCCGGGGCCGAGGTCGACGACGTGCTCGGCGATCGCGATCGCCTCCGGCTTGTGCTCCACGACCAGCACCGTGTTGCCCTTGTCGCGCAGTCGTAGCAGCAGGCCGAACATCTGCTGGATGTCATGGGGGTGCAGACCGATGGTGGGCTCGTCAAAGACATAGGTGACGTCGGTGAGCGACGAGCCGAGGTGGCGGATCATCTTGGTGCGCTGGGCCTCTCCCCCGGACAGGGTGCCCGACGGCCGGTCGAGCGAGAGGTATCCCAGCCCGATCTCCTCGAACGAGTCGAGGAGGTGTTGCAGCCCGGTGAGCAGCGGGGCCACCGACGGTTCGACCAGACCACGAACCCATCCGGCCAGGTCACTGATCTGCATCAAGCAGACCTCGGCGATGTTCTTCCCTTCGATCTTCGACGACCGAGCCGCTTTGCTGAGCCGGGTGCCGTCGCAATCGGGACATGCCGTGAACGTCACCGCTCTCTCCACGAACGCGCGGATATGCGGCTGCAACGCGTCCACGTCCTTGGATAGGAACGACTTCTGGATCTTCGGGATCAGCCCCTCGTAGGTCAGGTTGACGTTGTCGACCTTGATCCTGGTCGGCTCCTTGTGGAGAAGGTCGCGCAGCTCCGCTTTGGTGTACGCGCGGATCGGCTTGTCCGGGTCGAAGAAGCCGCAGCCGCGGAAGATGCGGCCGTACCAGCCGTCCATGCTGTGCCCGGGCACCGTGAGTGCGCCCTCGTGGAGCGACAGGCTGTCGTCGTACAGCGCAGACAGGTCGAAGTCGGAGATTGAGCCCATGCCCTCGCAGCGTGGGCACATTCCGCCGAGACGGGTGAAGGTGGCCTTCTCGGACTTCGTCTTGCCGGCGCCCCGCTCGATGGTGATCGCACCGCTGGCCTTCACCGAGGGCACGTTGAACGAGTACGCGTTGGGTGAGCCGATGTGCGGCCGCCCGAGCCTGCTGAAGAGGATGCGCAGCATCGCGTTGGCGTCGGTGGCGGTTCCGACGGTGGAGCGGGCGTTGGCGCCCATCCGTTCCTGGTCCACGATGATCGCCGTGGTCAGCCCCTCCATGAGGTCGACGTCCGGCCGAGCCAGCGTGGGCATGAAGCCCTGCACGAAGGCGCTGTACGTCTCGTTGATCAGCCGCTGCGACTCCGCGGCGATCGTGCCGAACACCAGCGAGCTCTTGCCCGAGCCGGAGACGCCGGTGAACACGGTCAGCCGGCGCTTCGGGATCTCGAGATGGACGTCCTTGAGGTTGTTCACGCGCGCGCCCTGCACGCGGATCACCTCATGGTTGTCGGCAACGTGCAGCGCCGACGACTGCGTGTCCGTTCTAGCGGCCTTGCTCATGGCGTCTGCATTGTCAGGCGGGGTGCCGCAGGCCATCGTCGGCGGCTCACGAGTCGAGCGGCAGCCGCCGCAGCAGCGCGTCCACGCGCGCGAAGCCGCTCCTGGCTCCTTCCTCGACGCCGTACTTCATCGTCGTGTCGCGCTCCTCGGTCGTGGCGAAGCGCATCGTCTGCGTTAGCTTCGTTTGGTCGCCGAGGTCTTCGAACTCGAGCGTCTGCAGGTGGTTCTGGAACGTCTGCACGAGCCGCTCGGGCGCATCGACCTCGCGGAACTCGCCCTCGACGACGCCGAAGGCTGTGCGGAAGCGGTACGTGCCGCCGGGACGGACGTCCATCTCCTCGACGACCGTGCCGTCGCCCCACCATTCCGGGATCAGCTTCGGGTCGGTCCAGACAGAGAAGACGTGCGCCCGCGGTGCGTCGAAGATCCGCTCGACGCGGATCTCGAGCTCGTTCGGGGTGGTGACACTTGTGGTGTTCATCGGTCTCCTTTCGTGCGTTCGACGACCTGCGCAAAGCGGTCGAGCCGCTGCAGCCAGGTGCTGATGCCTTCGAAGGCGGAGGGCGCGAGCATGCACCTGCGGACACGGCCGACCTTCTCCGTCGTCATGAGCTGCGCCTCCTCCAGCAGCCGGATGTGCTTCTTCATCCCGGTCAGCGACATGCCGAAGGGCTCGGCGAGCTCGCTGACCGTCGCGCTGCCGGTACCGAGCCGTTCGAGAACGGCTCGACGGGTGGGGTCAGCGAGGGCTGAGAAGGCGCGGTCGACGGTCGTCATATACTGAACCATTAGGTTCACTATATGACGCTCGGCGCTCCGATGCAATTCCGTAGTCGCTGGTTTTGCCTCGACTGGGAGCCGCTGGTCTGCCTGCCCGGTGGACGCTGCCTCCTACAGCTGCGACAGACTCGTCGATGACGTGGAGTCGCTGCGCGAGCACCTGGGCGCCGTGCATGCGGTGGCGACCACAGCGGCACAGCGTCGCCTGAGGGTCAGGCTGGCGCGCACGCCACCTCCTCGATCCCCGTTCCGACGGGCGATTCGCGGTCGTAGCCTATAGTCAGAAGGGCATTCGCTGTATGGTCGGCGAGCCGGAGGCGCGAGGTTACTGAGCACGATGGATGGCCGGATTGTGCAGCTGAGCATGCCTCCTGCCGAGGCCCGTGCGTTGGCTGCGATGCTCGGCCACGTTCATCACGACGCACACGACTGGGTCGACGATATCGCCGACATGCTGGCTGCCCCAGCCGTTCCGTCCGATCCGCACGGCCAGCCGGTTGACCACCCGACACGCCTGACGTTCGCAACGGCGGCCGCATCGGCGGTCATGGCCGAGGCGGCAGCCCTGCTCAGCGCTGCACGGGACGAGGTCGGGGCGGTAATCGACTTCGAGGACGTCAACCGGACAGCACGCGGCGCGCGGACGAGCGCGGCTCACGCCAGCAAGAAGGCGAGGGATGCTGCTGACCTGGCTCGGATCACGTCGGCTCTGGCCACGGCAAGAACCGCGGAAGCGGTAGAGGCGCAGGCATTCAGGGCCGC
>JBBRYB010000198.1:0-4112 GCA_038238115.1 Propionibacteriales bacterium
ATGAGTCGATCGCCGGGGTGACTCTCGATCCGTGGTGGGACCTGTATGCCCTGCTGCACTATGACGATAGCGGGCCGAAGTGGATCCGTAGTCAGGTCGCTGGGCGCCGTCCCGTCGATGTGACCGGCATGACTTCCCGGGTCGAGGTCGCTATCGAGACAGCGCTACGGCGCCTCGGATAACTGCGGGTTCCCTGCTGGTCACCCTTCGGGTTCTGACATGCCCGAAAGACCCCTGCACGAAGGTCGGTCGCTCTCGCATCAATCACCGTCTAGTAACGAGACTCCACACTAGAGGTTGCTCGTCGCCCGCAGCCGACGCAGTGAGTTGCCGTCCGGACGTGAACTAGCTGCAGTCGTTCGGGTCGACGCCCTACGCGGGCGCTCGAAGCTTCCTCAAAGCCCTGGCCGCTCCAAGCGCCGGCCCCGGATGAGGTTCCGCATACGGGCGCAAGAGGCAGGCTCGCTTTCTGTCGAGGGGTCTCGGACTGAACCTCGTCCGCGACGCGTGGAACACTTCTCCCGTGGAACAGTTCTGGGGCGTGTCGGGTACGGCATGGACAGCCATCTATACGTTCGTCACGTTCGGCCTCCTCGTCGCTGCCGTGGTGGCGGCGCTGTACGCGAAGAAGCAGTGGCAGATCGGCCGTGCACAGGCGGAGGATGCGCGTACGGCCCAGGTGGAGGCGAGCCGCCCGTACGTCGTCGTTGCGATAGAGCCATCAGGCGCGAGCCGGCACTTGTTCGACCTTACGGTGAGGAACATCGGTCAGCGCCCGGGCGCTGAGTGTGTCGATCGCGCTTCACCCTGCGCCCGTGCGCGCTCGTGAAACGGCTGGGCACGAAATGGCCAAGGCAAAAATGCTCAACGAGCCGATCGCGATGATCGCGCCGGGCCAAGAGATGCGTGCCTTCTATGACAGCCATATCGAGCGCAATAGCAGCGAATATCTACCAACGTCGCATCTGGCTTCGCTGACGTACCGAGATAGCTCCGGGCGGGAATATTCCGAGACCGCCGTCCTGGACATCGAAGCAATGAAGGGCACCATGTTCGCTTCGATCCAGACGCTTCATGACATCGGCAAGACCCTCGAGAAGATGGAGCAGAGATTGTCCGGCGCATCTCTGCTCCGACGGTCCGGATCAGTCGAAGTCGAGGCTTCAATTGAGAGTCGTGGCGAACAGCGACGGCGACTTGCCGAGGAGCAGGCCGAACGGGACGAGCAACACAACCGCATGATGGAGCGGCTCCAACCCGCTACCACGGCGGAGGAACAAGTCCAGTCTCACGCTTCGACTCAAGCCGTGGAGGGCGAGAGCCGGTGACCCGGCAGAGGCGGCTCGGCAGAAGGCCCTCATCCGAATCGCCATGTGCTCCATCTTGCGGGATGCTTTCTACGCCGGTATGTCGCAAGTCGTCGAGGAAGGCAGGGTCCGCCGAGGTTGCCGCCCAGAGACGGAGGAGGACCTCCGATGGAGTTCCGGGGGCCCTGAAGAGTAGATCCCATCAGCCATCGACGACGAGACCGCTGCTGCGGTTGGCGTGGTCGATATCGAGGATCTGGAAGCGGTCGCGGAACCCGATGCCAGCCTCGCGTCTGACTTGGCCGCCTCCCGGTGGCGTGGTCAGCGGGAACCGCATCCCAAGCGGCGCGTGGGCGTCGATGTTCTTGGGCCTCGGGCCGCCGACCGGGTAGCCGGGTAACGGTGGCGGTACTTGGTACTCGCGGAGATCGTCGCGGCCAGCGAAGTGCTCCACGGCGGCGACATGAAACAGCGCTCCGTGGGCCATGGCGAGCATGTGGGCCTCGGCGAGCAGTACCGATGGCTTGAGGCGGAGTTGGGTGACCTCCATGCCTTGACGGTGCCCATCGACCTTGGGGCCGCGAGCGAGAAGCTCGAGGACGGGCTGATCGAAGATGTCGATCGCGTTGGGTCCGGTGATTGCGCTGAGCGGGACATTGCCGTCTGCGTTAGGTGGTGTTGTCAGGAAGATGACCCGCATGTCGGACCTGGCCCGGACGGCGAGGCCATGCTTGACCTTGTTGTGACCCGCTTGGAGGTCGATCTCGGCCGGGCTGAGCAGCCCTGCCGCGTAGTCGAGCCACTCGACGAAGACGTTGCAGGCGTCGACGATCTCAGGGCTACTGTGGGCAGTCTCGAGTCTTCCGGGTTCAACCAGCGCGCACAGCATCCGTTCGCCCGGATCCGCCTCCTGGGCACTTGCATTCAGGCGCTCGATGACCTGGGCGATCTGCATCGGACCCGAGGCGATCTCCGCCCACAGACACGGCACGCCGACGTCCGTCGAAGGGGCAAGGCGGGCGCACGCGAGCCGCAAGAGGGCTTCGGCGGCGTGGTGGCGGACCGCGAGCGCATCGGCGGCGACCTGCGCATGCACGTCGACGTCCTTGAACGGTCCGTCGGCGGTGGGTCGCCGCAGGTACTGGTTGAGCTCGGCGCGGATGCTGCCGGGCTCGGGCTCCGGCAAGGGTGCGTCCGATACGGGTGCGCTCTCGTGCCATGCCAGCAGTGAGGCGATGCGCGAGCTGAAGTACTGGAAGGGGTCCGAAGCGAGGAACGTGTCGTCGAGCTCCAGAGCCTGCTCCTCGGTGAGGTCCTGCCCTTCGGGCGGTGGATACATGGTCGAACCGTAGGCCCATCGGCTACGGGGACGGCCGTCACGGGCAGTACCCGACGTCGGCCAGGCGATGACGGCGAAGCAGGTACCTGGCGTCAGGGTCCGTCCGTCGCTGGCACATCGGCGGATTCGCGCTCCCGGGCCAGGTCGGAGCCTGCCGCCGGGCACCCTGGTGACGCTTTCATCTCTCAGTCGCTGACTGCTCCTGAACGCTCAGCTACGGTGCGGACATGCGAATAGTGTCGTTGCTGCCGTCGACGACAGAGATCCTCTACGCGATCGGCGCAGGTCCAAATGTCGTTGGCGTGACCTTCGAATGCGATTACCCTCCCAAGCCCGGCAGGCACGCATTGTCTCGACCAGTAGCCTGCCCGAGGGTTTGGCACCGGCGGAGATCGACGCCTTGGTCACCGCACGGGTGAGAGCAGGGGAGGACCTGTACCACCTGGACAGGGGTGCCCTGGCAGACCTCGAGGCCGACGTTGTGGTGACCCAGGATCTCTGTGCGGTGTGTGCCGTCGACGTGAGCGTGGTGGCCGACGCGCTGACTTACCTGGAAAGCGCCGCGCGGGTGGTGACGACGGATCCGCACACGCTCGGGGAGGTCCTCGCCTCCATCGAGCAGCTCGGCGCCGTCTGCGGCATGAAGACCGCTGCTCGCGAGTTGGTCGCCAGCTGCACGGCGCGGCTCGAGGCGGTGGCAGCGAAGGTTGCCGGTCGACCGCGGCCGCGCATGCTGGTCCTGGAGTGGACCGACCCGCCGTTCGCGCCCGGTCACTGGATTCCACAGATGATCAACAGTGCGGGCGGTGTCGCTGCCCTCGGTGGCGTCGGCGAGAAGTCCTACAGAGTTAGCTGGAACGAGATCGCAGCGAGCGAGCCCGATGTCGTCGTCGCAGCACCGTGCGGCTTCGACCTATCAGCGTGCGAGGACCAGGCGAGGGAGCTCGTTGCCGCGGGTCGGATTCCTGAGGGCATACCGGTATGGGCGGTCGACGCGAACGCCTCATTCGCCCGCCCAGGTCCGCGGCTTGTCGAGGGCGTCGAAGTGCTAGCCGCAATCCTGCACCCCAGCGCGCTTGGCCCCCCAGATGCGCAGTACGCCGCTCAAGTCCGCTGACGACACCGACGGTGGTCTGACACCGTCCGACGCGCGGTCGACGTGCAGGAGTCAGCCAGACCCTTCCCGGTTCACTATCGGCTACCGGGACACAGGCGAGGCGAGCGGTCCGGACCCGGCGGGACACAGGCCGCGCAGCGTAGCCGGCATTAGCCGCCCCGCCTGGGCCGTCGTGGCGCAGGGCGGCAAGGATGGCCGAATGCAAGATCGGCCTCCTCTCCGACTGGCACTGATCGACCAGCACAACTGGGGAGCGGCACTAGCCGTACAAGTAGCCCCTGATCAGCTCAGGTACGTCGCTGGTCATCAGCCCGTCGCCCTGGTCATCCTCGCGAAGGCGTACGTCAGG
>JBBRYB010000199.1:0-4108 GCA_038238115.1 Propionibacteriales bacterium
ACTGTCCTGGATCACCTGCCTCCGCGCCCCAGCCATCAAAACCCTCGCCGCCGATGACGGGCCGCTGCAGCTATCACTGTTCGATCAGCAGGACCTGGCCGAGATCAGCCACCCCGACTACCCCGGGGAACGGTTGATCGCGTGCCGCAATCCCGACCTGGCCCAGCTCCGGGCGGCCAAACGCGACAGCATGCTGCGCGCCACCGAAGCCCTGCTGGGCGCTATTGCCACCCGGGTACAGGCCGGGCGACTGGCCGGCGCCGACGCGATCGGCGTCGCGGTCGGCAAGGTCATCAACAAACACAAAATGGCCAAACACCTCGACGTAGCGATCACCGACACCAGCCTGTCGGTCACCCGCCGCACCGAGCAGATCACCGCCGAGGCCGCGCTGGACGGCATCTACGTCATCCGCACCAGCCTGCCCACCGCCACCCTCGATGCGCCGGGCACGGTGCACGCCTACAAAAACCTCGCGCGAGTCGAACGCGACTTCCGCTCGATGAAGGCCGACGATCTGGACCTGCGCCCGATCCATCACTACCTGACCGACCGGGTCCGCGCCCACGTGCTGATCTGCATGCTGGCCTGCTACCTGAGCTGGCATCTCCGCGCCGCGCTGGCCCCACTGACCTACACCGACGAACACCCACCGACCCGGGACAACCCCGCCGCCCCCGCCACCCGCTCGGCCAGCGCCCAGCACAAAACCAGCCGCCACCTCGACACCGACGGCGAGCCGCTGCGCAGCTTCCGCGGCCTGCTTGAGCATCTGGCCACCCTGGCCCGTAACACCATCACCCTCGGCGGGACGACCTTCGACAAGATCACCACCCCGACCGCCACCCAACGCCGAGCCTTCGACCTGATCGGCGCCCCAATACCACTGAGCCTGAAGTAGACAGACCAAAACCAGCCCCAACAGCGAAACCCCAGCTCAGCAGGGACCCGCACATCCAAGATCAGGAAACTTCGGGCTAAAAGGCCACCGGTAGGCATCGATCACCGTCATTACCGCGCCGAGTCGAGCCCCCACCGCCCGCCCAGGCACCTATCCTGGTCCGGACCGCGCCTCTGCCACGCCGCCGATCGGTCTTCACCGTAGCTACCCACCAACATTCGTGCCTCGGCCCGTGCAGTGACCAGTCCCAAACAGCCCTAATTCAGCGGCCTCCTAGGGCAGCTCGCCTACCCCGATCCGGCGCAAACCAGCCGACCTATTGGTCTGCGCCGCCCGCTTGGCGAACACCCGGGTCATGACGGCGGCCACCGAACGCCACGTAATCCACAGCAGCGCCGCTAGCCGCGCACGGTGAACGCCCGGCGTACCAGGTGGTCAAGTATACGATCCAGCGGGCCAGACGGCGCGGCGATCGGGAGGCGATGCGTGAGCTTCGCCTTCACCGCCGATCAGTACCGAGCCAGGCCCCGAACGATCCGGTCTGTCGACGGCTTCGTTACGTCCGGTATGCCAAGACTGGTGGCTGGGGTTCGCTGGTCCCAAGCGCAAAGCCGAGGAGATCAAGCCGGAGATCGCGGTGTTCCGGCGCGAGGAACTCAAGCTGGAGCTGTCGCCGTCCAAGGCCGTGATCACACACGCACCAGCCAGGCGGCGCGGTTTCTGGGTTATGAGATCAAAGTCTGGCACTCCGACACAAAGATCATCTGAGGACGTCGGGCGATCAACGGAGGGATCGGATTGTTCGTGCCACGAGACGTGCTCAGTAAAAAGTGCGCGCTCTACATGAGCACGGATCAACCCGCGTCACGCGGTGCTCTGATCCACGACGAGGACTTCACCACCATCGCGAAATACCACCGAGTACGCCGGGTTCATACAGTACTACCTTCTCGCCCAGGACGTGTTTCCGCCTGAGCAAGCTCCTATGGATCATGGAGACCTCGTTACTGAAGACCCTGTCCGGGAAGCATCGCTCCACGGTCACTAAGATGGCTCGATGCCACAAGGCGATGATCGAGACACCTGTTGGACCGCGCACATGCCTCCAGGTCACCGTCTACCGCAAACCGCTGGTCGCCCGCTTTGGCGGGATCCCACTCAGAGGACAGTATACGGCCGTGCTCACCGACCAGCGGCCGATCATGGCCAGCGCGAAACGAAACGAGCTGATCCATCGGCTCCTCGCCAACTGCTGCGAGATCTGCCAGACGCGGAGAACGTAGGCACCTCGTCAGCGTCCGACTTCACTCGACGGGCGGGAGTTGGAAACGGAATAAGGTGATCACAGCACGGGTGCGCAACCGTCAGGGAAACCGGCGGACACAGGCCCCGGGGCCTACCAGTCATCCACTGCGACCGCGCCATCTCCCGACCCGACCATCCTCGCGGCCGTACTCGCGCTCGCTACCCGGCGGTCGGTAACGAAACTGGCTGCCATTTCGACTAACCTTCCGTGAAGGTGCACTTTCGCTTGCCCCGAGGTCGTGCTCCGGTCGCGGTGTCCCGGGCCCTGACCGCCATGGATCAAAACAGCCGGGGTATCGTGCTAGTCGCACTAGCTCTCAATCTGATTGCGACGACGGCCTACGCAATCGTGTTGTCCGATCAGCTGCGTTACCTCGATGAGCGAGATTACGTCCAACTGACTCGCTCCATGGCGGAAGGAAGCGGTTTTAGCACCGCCTTAGGCAATGCCACCGCATTCCGCCCGCCCGGTTACCCGCTGATGCTACTACCAGCGTACCTAATCTCAGGCGGCAGCGTTCTGGCGATGCGCATGGTCGGCGTCTTAAGCTTGGCGGGCGCTATCTGGCTGGTGTCCTGCCTCGGCCGACGCGCGCATTCAGGAGCGGTAGGAGCGCTTGCCGCCGTTCTGATGGCTGGCTATCCGCTGCTAACCTACACCGCTACCACGCTGTATCCTCAGGTGCCAGCCCTGTTCTTGCTGTTGCTGTGCCTCCATCTGAGCCTGCAAGCGTTGTCGCCGCAGCATCTTTCGCACGCCCGCCGCCTCTCCGGCGCCATCATCGGAGGGCTAGCGGGCGGGTTGCTCACGGTGACGGTGCCCACGTTCGGTCCTTTCGTGCTGGCGATACTCGGGTGGCTAGTGTGGCGCCATCGGCGCGCGGAGCACCGACGCTGGATCTTCCATGCGCTCGTGATAAGTCTCTTCGCCGTCGCGCTACTTCCCACGGCATGGTGCGTTCGTAACGCGGTGCAACTGCACGCCTTCGTGCCCGTGTCCACGAACAACGGACTCAACCTGCTACTGGGCAACAGTGAAAAGGTGACAGCGACCAGCGGGGCGGGCGGTGACATTTCTGCCTATTGGCAGCGCGGACAGGAACTCCATCTCGATGAAGTCGAGCTCGATCGATTCTTCCGCGATGAGGCCCTCCGTTGGATCGCTACCCACCCCGCCCGCGCTGCCGATCTGTACGCGCAAAAAGTTGTACTGAACTTCTCCTTCCGCAACGAGCTGGCCACCCCAGGTCAGGGTAGTGCCGACAAGGATTTTGTGTCAGCCCTGACCTTCTATCCGGTGCTTGGGCTCGCGCTGCTCCGTGTCCTTATGCTACGCACGCGACCGCTTCACCCCGTAGAGAAGGCGGCACTCTGGCTGGTGATCGGCCACGTGCTGCTCCTCGCAGTGTTCTTTACCCGACTGCGTCTTAGAATGCCGCTGGACGGCTTGACTATCCTTCTCGCAGCTTCCGCTGTCGTAGTCGGCCTCCGGCTCTGGGTAGACGGTTCAGTTCAGCCAAGTGGCGGGCAATCCCGGCGGATGGTTGATCACCAGTCCGACATACCCACCTAGAAAAACCTAGAAGGCTAGCGACCAAGTGTCGCTTGGGCCGACGAAGTCGGTTTGATCGAGTCAAGTCTTGAAGGTCATGCTGCGAATCCGGCCTCCTGGGTGAGCTGGTCCAGAGCGCGCTGGTAGTTGCGCGCGGCGGTGCGCAGGGTGCTGGGCGCGGGTGGGTCGGGATCGGTGAGCTGGGCCAGACCGGGTTGCAAAGCGCGGGTGGGGATGTGGCTGATCAGCATGGCGTGGTGTAGCCCGGCGTCGGTGATTCGGTAGACAGCCAGTGGGTTTTGGGTATGCGGGTGATTAGGCCGTGGGCGCGGCGCCGGCGCAGGTCGTAG
>JBBRYB010000200.1:0-4103 GCA_038238115.1 Propionibacteriales bacterium
CGGCATGCAGCCGTGGCGCCCACTCCGTCACCGTCTGATAGATCTCGGCTGCAGGAGTACCTGATTCTGCCAGCTGACGGAGGTCGTGGCGCCGGTCCATCCGCCCGCGGATGCGCTCCATCCCCTGCAAGGGATGGCGGAACATGGTCAACGATGCCCTTGTCACGTAGCCGGTTTGCATAACTCCCCCCTGTCCACGGGCTGACCGCTCTTCCGAATCCTAAACGCTGCCCGGCTCGATCCATAGCCGCCGTGTGGCGCTGCCGACCCGGGCTGGGGCTGTTACGTTGACTGATCGGGACGGGCGCGACAATGATCCGATGACCTCGGCTTCGACCGCTCCGCGTTCGCTGGTTTCCGGTTCCCTCGAGAGGTGATCTCGGTCGCGGTGCGGTGGTACCTCCGGTAGGCAGACCTCAATCGACCCCTCAAACGCGGTCAAGGCGGCACTTGGGGCCGCCTTCAGAGCTATATCGTTATCGTCAGCATGCACGGCCGATAACCGTGAACACCCCTGTGTGTGGGGGGTGTTCACGGAAATCCTCGAGGCCAGGTCAGGGGGTCTGCTGCACGGATCGGTGACAGGTTGGGTTAGGCGGCCTGGGTGGCCGGTGTAGTCATGATGGTCTCGTACTCGATGGGGGTCAATCGGCCGAGTGTGTCTTGCCGGCGGCGTCGGTGGTAGGTCCTCTCGATCCAGGTCACGATCGCGATCCGGAGCTCTTGGCGGGTAGCCCACGCGCGTCGATTCAGGACGTTCTTCTGCAGCAGCGAGAAGAAGCTCTCCATGGCCGCGTTGTCCCCGGCCGCACCGACGCGGCCCATCGATCCGACCATCTCGTGGAGCCCGAGCGCACGGACGAACTTTCGGCTACGAAATTGCGATCCCCTATCGGTGTGGACCACACAACCGGCCACGTCATCACGCCTGGCGACGGCGTTGTTGAGCGCTGCGACCGCGAGCCGGGACTTCATCCGTGAGTCGATGGAGTAGCCCACGATCCGGTTGGAGCACACGTCCTTGAACGCGCAGACGTAGAGCTTGCCTTCGCTCGTCCAGTGCTCGGTGATGTCTCCCAGCCACAGCTGGTTCGGCGCGGCGGCGGTGAAGTCGCGCTTGACCAGGTCGTCGTGGACCGGTGGTCCGACCTTCTTGCCCTTCCCGCGGGCCTTCTTCTTCCCGAAGGCGCTCCACCAGCCGTTGTCCGAGCAGATCCTCCACGCAGTACGTTCCGCCATCGGCTGACCGGCGTCGCGGGCCTCCTCGACCAAGAACCGGTAGCCGAACTCCGGATCGTCACGATGGGCGTCGAACAATGCGTTGGCCCGGTGGGCCTGGTCGAGCTCGGCGTCGCTGACTGGGGATACCAGCCACCGGTAGTAAGGCTGGCGAGCGATCTTGAGGACTCGGCACGTCACCGTGACGGGGATGCCGTCCCCGGCCAACTCGCGGACGAGCGGGTACATCATTTTCCCGGCAGGTTCGCCTGCGACAGATAGGCAGCCGCCCGGCGTAGCACCTCGTTCTCCTGCTCAAGCAGCCG
This sequence comes from Propionibacteriales bacterium, assembly GCA_038238115.1. GTDB lineage: Bacteria > Actinomycetota > Actinomycetes > Propionibacteriales > Nocardioidaceae > JBBRYB01. The sequence continues at coordinate 1,545 of JBBRYB010000200.1, forward strand.
CACCCGCTTCTTCAAGTCACGGGTCTCAGCGTGCTCACCGGCGCCGCACGGTGCACATCCTTCCAGCGGCACCTCTCGGCACCACAGATCAGATGTCACCTATCCGCGCAGCAGACCCAGGTGATGTGCAGATCTGGTGGCGTCTGCGGTCTGCACGTCCTGCGCCGATCTTGTGCACACCGGCTGGTGGCGGCCGTGCCCTACAGTGACCAGATCTGACCTTCGCTGACGTCATCGGTGGGACGGATGGGGCAACGTCGTACGAGTCGACGTCGTCCCGCTGCTTGAGGGCGAGGCGCTACCACCAAGCTGAGTCCACCGCGCGTCCCTCAAGGGGATGGCATGACCCAAAGAATGAAGCGGAGTGGTCCTCCATCAGTGCACTGTCCGCGGCTTGAGCGGTCGGCTCGGCGCGTACCCTCCGGGTATGAGCGAGCTCGGCCAGTAGCTCCTCGACGTCACGACAGGACAGCCCGTACCGCAGGTACCACCGCACGGCCACCGAGATCACCTCCCGCGGGAACCGGAAACCAGCGAACGCGGAGGGCGACGAAGATGTCATGACACCAGTCTCGTGCCCAGTCGATGCCTGAACGCAACAGTTCCCCCACAACACACCCCAAAGCCGATCAGACGGTCAAAAACGAGCCGATCCCCCGGCCGCGTGAAAGGGGGAGACTAATCGCTCAATGCAACAGACATCTCCACTACGATCACCAGCGCACCGATGCCGTCTGGTGCGCCTCGGAGAACTCGTCCAGCGACAGGGGACAACGCGCTAGTGAGAGGAACACGGGTCGGCCTGGTTTGTGGCTACCTGGACCCGACGAGGGACGGGGTGGCCGACTACACGCGCCAGCTCGCCCGCTCCCTGCGGGCGGTCGGGCTCGACCCGCTTCTCGTCACGACGTACGAGTGGGCGCGGGCCGCCGGCGAGGGTGCCGTCGGCGTCACTGAGCGCTGGGATGCCCGAGGCGTCGCGGCGTCCGCCCGCGCACTGCGGCGTCTGGACCTCGACCTGGTCCACGTCGAGTTCGCACCGTCGGTGTTCGGCTTCTCGCGCGCCGTCGGCCTGCTGCCGCTCGTCCTCTCGAGCAGCGTGCCCCTGGTCGTGACGCTGCACGAGTACGGCGTGTGGCCCGCACGCCGAATCGGGAAGGCAGACGGTCGCCAACCTCGACGCTCCCGTGCTTGGGCAGTACTCGAGCGGCGCGGGTTGGCCGACCGGGAGACGCTTCTCCTGGCGCCTCGGGCCGCCCGGCTGCTGGTGCCGTCGTCAGAGCACCTGGACGTGCTGCGCGCCCGCTTCCCCCGTCAGGCGCGGGCGGCGTTCCAGGTGCCTATCGGCCTCAACATCGACGTCGCCACCGCTGGACATGCCCAGGCGCGAAGGCGCGCCCGGGGCGACGTACGGCGCGAGATCGGAGCGGCCCCCGACGCCCCACTGGTCGTGTTCTTCGGCTTCCTGCACCCGGAGAAGGCGTTGGACCGGCTGATCGCCGCGGTGGCCGCCCTACGGGCGCGGCGACCGAACACCGAGCTGCTCATCATCGGCGGCGCGGAGAGCCACTCGCTGCCCATGGCCGCTGCGCAGCACCTGCGCCGCGGCCTCGAAGAGGTCGCCGCGGCCTTCAGCATCGAGGCGTCGGTCCACTTCACCGGCTACCTCCCCGGAGCCGACGTCTCCCGCCTGCTCCAGGCGGCCGACGCCGCCGCCTTCCCGTTCGACGCCGGCGTCACTCGCAAGTCCAGCTCGCTGCTCACGGCGCTCGCGGCCGGCGTACCCGTCGTCGCAACCGCACCACCCGGCGAGATGACCGGGGCGACCGAAGCCGACGGGACTCTCCGGATCCCGCCGGGTGACACCGAGGCGCTCACCGATGCGCTGCTGCGGGTGCTGGGCGATCGGGCGCTTGCCGACCGGTTGACGACGGCGGGTCGGGCACAGGCGGCGAGCCAGAGCTGGGCTGCCATCGCCGCCCTGCATGCCGAGGTCTACGCCGAGGCGATGGCCGGTCGCCGAGATCGCTAGTCGTGGACACGAGCACCGGAACCGAGCAGAGTAAAGCCGTCGACAACGGTGGAAGGGGCAGGCGGATGGCACTGCGGAACCGGGTGCTGCAGGCCCGACGGGGGCTGGCGGATGCGGTTCGGCGCGGCGCGTCCGCAGTGCGGCGACCGTCCGGGGCCAGGGACACCGAGGACCCCGCGCTGTTCCGTCCGCTGGTCTATGGCGATCCGTCGCGCCTGCACATCTCTGCTACTGCGGTCGTCAACAACGCGCTGTTCAACCTCTCGTCCGGGGACATCACCCTCGGCGAGTACGCCTTCTTCGGCCACAACGTCTCGGTCCTTACCGGCACGCACGACTGGACGACCTTCGGCGCAGAGCGCCAAGTGGCGGTACCGAAGTCGGGACGCGACGTCGTCATCGAGGAAGGCGTCTGGGTGTCCAGCAATGCGATCATCGTCGGGCCCTGCCGGATCGGTGCCAACTCGGTAGTGGGCGTGGGCTCCCTGGTGCTGCGCGACGTCGAGCCGTACACGGTCGTCGCCGGA
>JBBRYB010000201.1:0-4094 GCA_038238115.1 Propionibacteriales bacterium
CGCTCGCGAACGCTCCGAAGAAGGCGCCCGCACCTCGTTCGGAGAGCTCCCGGCGCGCCTTCGCCTGTCGCCGCGCGAACCGGCCGTAGGACTCCGGGTCGTGCTCGCCGGACCGGGCATTCTCAGCCACCGCGCGGGCGGCGTACTGCTCCCAGTCGGCACCGACGAGGCGGTGAACCGTGTACCCCTCCGGAAGCGCCGTCTGCCGCGGCAGTGAGCGTGTCGTCAACACTTCGTCGAGCTCCAGGTCCAGTGCTTGCTCGATCCAGCTGTTCGTGTCGTCGGGCATGCGGATGAGGCCGATCGCGACCCAGGTCGCCTGCGGGAAGGCCGCCTCGAAGGTCTCGACCCACCTGCGGGCGGCGTTGACGGCGTTCGCGTCGGTGACGAACACGAAGTTGCCCCAGTGGAAGTCTGGGTTGTGGGGAGTCCGGATGAGCAGATGGTCGCCCCGCTCCTCGGTAACCGAGCCGGCGTGTCGGAGGACGCAGAGGTCGGTCTCCCAGCCGGGCGGCAAGTCACGCATGGCGGCGACGCTACCGAACGCGCCAGCGCTGGTGACCGGCACGGCGCCCCTAGACGGATCCCCGGCGGCAGATCCGACATCGTCCCTTGGGGTAATCCCGCCGTCGACGAACAGAGGTGTGCCGTGGACCATGCGGGCCTCGTCGGAGGCGACGAACGCGACGGCAAAGGCGATGTCGTATGGGGTGACGGGCTTGCGGCTTGGCCAGCGAGGTCAGCGGTGACCGAGCAAGCCGACTACCCGCGGCGCGAACGGCGTTCACGACGTCGTTGACACGCCGGATGTCGCGGCCGCTGACGGCGGCTCCGGGTTTCGTTGCCCGCGGAGGTGCACCTCTGGCTTTCCCTCGATATGCAGCTGGGGAAGAAGCCTGTTCAGCCAAGCCGGGAGCCACCAGTTGGCACGACCCAGTAGGTGCATCACGGAGGGGACAAGCAGCATCCGCACCACGGTGGCGTCGATGAAGATGGCCGAGGCCATCCCCACACCGATCACCTTGAGCACGATGTCCGGGCTCGGGATGAAGGCCGCGAACACCGCCACCATGATGGCCGCCGCCGCAGTGATGACCCGGCCGGTGCCGGCCAGTCCCTCGAGGATGGCGCGGTGGTTCTCACCGGTGCGCATCCATGCCTCCCGCATCCGGCTCACGAGGAACACCTCATAGTCCATCGATAGGCCGAAGAGCACTGCGAACATGATCACCGGCACGAAAGCCGGGAGCGGCGTCTCGGTGTCGATCCCTACCAGCCGCCCGGCCCAGCCACCCTGCAGCACCAGCGCGACGACGCCATACGCGGCGGCGACCGACAGCAGGTTCATCACTGCCGCCTTCAGCGCGACGGCCACGCTGCGGAAGGACGCAAGCAGCAGGAGCATCGAGAGCAGCACCACACCGCCGATAAGCAGCGGGATGCGCTTGGCGATGTTCTCGGTCGAGTCGATCGAGGTCGCAGTCACGCCGCCGACGTGCACCATGAGCCCGGTGCCGTCCGTGAGCGACGGCAGGGTTGTGTCGCGGAGGCCGTGCACGAGGTCCTCGGTCCGCGGGTCCTGCGGGCCGGTGGTGGGCACCACGGTGAACACGGCGGTGCTGCCGTCCGGGCTGACGGCTGGCTCGGTCACCGCAGCCACACCGGTCACCCCACGAAGCGCCGCGGCAGCGTCGGCGACGGCCGCCTGACCGCCTCGGCGGGGCAGCTCGGCCACCATCAGCAGGGGGGCGTTGGAGCCGGCGCCAAATGCCTCGGCCTGTACGTCATAGGCCTGTCGGGTCGAGGTGCCCGCGCGGTTGTTGCCCGCGTCTGGGAAGCCGAAGCGGACGCCCAGGAACGGCGCGGCGAGCGCCAGCAATGCGGCAAGTCCGGCCAGGGCGGCGACCACGCGGTGCCGCTCGACCAGCCGGCTCCAGGCCATCCACGCGCGCGACGGCTCGACGTGACCGCCGGTTGCGACCCGGATCCCGCGGGAGCGCAGCAGCGGGATCCGCAGCCGGTCGACGTGCCGGCCCAGGTACCCCAGCAGAGCAGGAAACAGCGTGACGCTGGCCAGCATCACCACGAGTACACCCAGGATCGTCACCATGGCCGCGCCGCGCATGAACGACAGGCCCATCGCGAAGAGCCCAAGCATGCTGATCACCACGGTGCTGCCGGCAACCATCACGGCGCGCCCGGCGGTGTCCAGGGTGGCCACGACGGCGGCGCGCTCGTCAAGCCCCACGGCCCGCCACTCGCGGAACCGGGTCACCATGAGCAGCGCGTAGTCCAGGCCGATGCCGATGCCCATCATGGTGGCCAACGACGTCGACCAGTCCGGTGCGTCGACCAGAGCGATCAGGACGGTTGTGAGCGTCGAGCTGACGGCAAGGCCCGCGACCGCCACCAGGATCGGCAGCCCGGCGGCCACGACCGAGCCGAAGGTGATCAGCAGAATCAAGGCGGCGGCCACCAGACCGATAGCCTCCGAACCGATCGCGCCCTGCTCGGCCTGCTGGACGGTCTGCCCGCCGAGAGACACCTGCAGGCCGCGACGGGATGCCTGGTCGGCCAGGTCAAGCATCTGCTGGCTGTCCGCGACGGGCATGTCGGGTGGGTTCACGACGTCCAGCCTGATGTGCGCCACGATGGTGCGGCCGTCCGGCGCGAGCCCGCCGGGCGCAGTGTAGGGGTCGTCGATCCCCACCACGTGCGGTACGTCCGCCAGCTGCGCCAGCAGGGCACGTACGTTCGCCTGCGAGGCAGCCGCGGTCGCCGGGCCCTCGGTGCGGACCAGCACGTCGACCGAGTCCCCGGACTGGGCCGGGAACTTGTCCTCGAGCAGCTGTTGGGCGGCGCTGGAGTCGGAGCCCGGCGCCGAGTAGTCGGCTTTGAATTCCCCGCCGACCGCACTGGCCAGCGCGACTGACAGGGCAAGTGCCGCCACCCAGCCGAGCACGGTCAGCAGCCGGTGACGGTAGGCCAGGTCGGCGAGCCGGCCGAGCGGGCCGGGCCGGGCAGCGGCAGGCGGCGTCTGATAAGGAGGGGCGGTGATGGTCGTGGTGCTGGTCGTGGTGCTGGTCATGGCAGGTCCCCAGTCGTCGATCTGAACTGCGTTACGTTTCGTCACATAAAAAACACGATGGCGCGTCACTTGTCAAGTGCCTATCACGTGTGTAATCCTGCGTAACATGACGGCGAGCGAAGCGCCTACCCTGTCGCGACGGGAGCGGACCCGCCAGGCCACGTTCGATGAGATCAAGTCCACCGCGCTCCACCTCATGCGCGAGCAGGGAACCACGGACGTGCGGTTCACCGACATCGCTCGCGTCATGGGGATGACCGCTCCGGCGCTTTACCGCTACTACGACGACCGTGACGAGCTGCTGACCGCGCTGATCGCCGACGGCTATACCGTGCTCGGGACCAAGATCGCGGACGCGCTCCGGCCGCTGGCTGCCGACGACCCCGCTGGTCGCTGGCTCGCGGCCGCCGCGGCCTACCGCGACTGGGCCCGATCGGAGCCGCAGCACTTCGCCCTCGTGCTCGGGATGCCGGTTCCTGGCTACGTCGCCCCCGAAGACGGACCCACCACCGAGGCCGCCAGGGCCACGATGGGCCAGTTAGCCAGCATCTTCGTGGCCGCCGCGCAGACCGGGCAGCTGGGTCCCCCGCTCGTCACCGAGGTGTCGCAGGCGGTCACCGACTGCGAGAAAGCCAAGCATGACAAGTTGGTTGGCGTCGTCCCGCCTGAGAACTTCCAGGCGATGATGCACGTCTGGGCAATGCTGCACGGGTTTGTCAGCCTCGAGGCCTACGGCCATCTCGACTACCTGCAGCAGGAGGCGCGCGACGCGCTCTTCCACAGCCACCTCCGACTGGCCGCCAGGGCCTCCGGGCTGCCCGTCCCACCGCCCTGAGGCCGCTGGCGGGTCGCAGCGGATCCGCACCGGTTGGCGGCCTTTTGGGCATTGGCCCGCGGCGAGCAGCGGTCAGGATGACCGCGGCGGGTCCTCTCCCACCAGTCCGTCGACGAACTCGCGGAGGATGTCCGCGTGGCCGGTGTGACGCGCGTACTCCTCGATCATGTC
>JBBRYB010000202.1:0-4043 GCA_038238115.1 Propionibacteriales bacterium
GGCGTCCGGGACGGTGGCGTGGTCATGGCCCGAGTTGGCCGACACCTGGCAGTGACGGAGGTCGACGGGGCCACGACATCCCATCAGATGTGGGGGCTCGTGGCCGGCACAGTGACTCAACTGCGCTGAGCCGGCGGCCGCCGATTTGGCGTGCGGAGTACGGTGACCGGCCTCCACGGCCACGACGACAAGCACGCCCCACCCGGCGGTCAGCGCACCACCCGCCGTTCCCAGGCTGGCAGCCCTGCAGTGAATTTCGGTCCGCGCGCCGGGTCAGATCGTCGCGTGCGCGTGGCGCGGCACCACCTTCACGCTGGTCGCGACTGGGCGGATTCCCGAGTGGTGCTCCCGGTCCTGCCGCCAGCGCGCTTGGGAGCAGCGCTCCCCGTCGGCTCCACGGGAAGGCGTCGCTTTCCACTGATCGGTCTACCTTGCGCCCGAGGTCGCCTGCCCGGACTCGTAGGCGTACGCCGACCTTGACGTGGACCCGCGCTGGGAGTCCAGCCACGCCTAAAGGTGGGACGGTACCGGCGGTGCGATGGCCGTGTTCACCATCCATACCCACAAGGGTGCCTAGCGCAATACAGGCGGGCGTGGCGCGGGGGTGCGGGGGGGTGGGGGTAGGAGTTGAGTGCACCCCACCCCCCCCGCACCCCCGAGTTGAGTGGACTCAAGTCGGGCAGCATGTCCAGGTCCTCCTGCGCGTACCCGGTGCCCAGCAGGCTGTCGTTCGTGGCGAGGGCCGCACCTGCTGGACCGTGCAACCGGGATAGTCGGGATACGGATGGCAGGTCATGGGCTGGACCACGACCCGGGTGTCCCGGCACGCGGGGTCGGCGAGAATCGGTCGCACCTGTCAAGGGCGTGTGTGCTGAGACGTTCTCCGGGAAACACAGTGGTTCCGCCGCCAGCGGAAGGGTATAGTTTCCAGTAATTCAACTCCTCCGCTCGGCGCGGAGGAGCGCCAATACCAGAGACAAGGAGTTCATGGTGCCCCCCGAGCCAGCTCCGCTGGACCGCGAGAGCGACATCATGAGAGCAGCGTTGGATCAGGTGCGTAGCCGCCTACCGGACAACTGGCTCGTCGAGGCCGACGTGCCCTCGGCCCTCTTCGGACCTGACGCGGAAGTGTCGTTGGCTTCGCCGCAAGGAGACGAGGCCATGCTGCTCGTCGCCGCCAAGCGCACGGTGGTAACCGGCGACCTGAAGTCGATCGTCGGACAGCTTGACGAGTACGCCGCCGCGCGTCCGGGGGGAGCCAGGCGCGGCAGACAGAGGGCAACTCCGATGATCGTTGCCCGCTACCTTCCGCAGACGGTCCAAAGCTGGCTGGAGAAACAGAACGTCGCCTATGCGGACGCGACGGGGAACCTCCGGATCGCACTTGACCGACCAGCGCTGTTCGTGCGCGACATCGGAGCAATCAAGGACCCATGGCGAGGACCGGGCAGGCCAAAGGGGAACCTCACCGGTGAGCCAGCAGCCCGCGTCGTCCGTGCACTCGTCGATTTCCAGCCCCCATACTCGGTGCCCGAGATCGTCGACCTCGCCAGCGCCTCCAACGGCGCCACCTACCGAGTGATCCAGTTCCTTGAGGAGCAGGCGCTCCTAGAACGAGAGCGCCGCGGACCGATCCAGTCAGTGGACTGGCGAGGAGTCCTAGACCGCTGGGCCCAGGACTACGGCTTTCAGCGCACCAACACCGTGACCCGGTACCTCTCCCCCCGCGGTATGTCGGTGATCATGGACCGGCTCGCACGAGTGGGTGATGAAACAGGTTCGCGTTACGCCGTCACCGGGTCGCTTGCCACCCCGCGGTGGGAGTCCTACGCGCCAGCGCGGCTGGGCATGATCTACGCCGAGGACCCAGACCGAATCGTCGACCTTCTCGACCTCCGAGAGGTCGAGACCGGGGCGAACGTGCTGCTGGCCAGGCCGGCATCCGACGTCGTCTTCGAACGCACAGAACTCTTGATCGGCGTAACCATCGCAGCAGCCAGCCAGGTGGCGGTCGACATGATGACTGGCCCCGGACGCAACCCATCAGAAGCGGAAGCCCTCCTCAACTGGATGGAGAACAATGTCGACCAGTGGCGCAGATGAAGATCAGCTGGTGGAAGTTCGCTCCGCGCTGCTCGACGCACTGACCGCGCTGGCAGACCACCGCGACTCGGTTATCGTCATCGGAGCCCAGGCCATCTATCTCCATACCGGAAGAGCGGATGTCGCCCTGGCTGAGGCAACCAAGGACAGCGATCTGGCAGTGGACTCCAGAAGCCTTGGCCATGATCCACGCATCGAGACTGCGATGGAAAGCGCACGCTTCTGCCACGACCCCTCGGGCCAACCAGGAGCATGGCTTAGCCCTCGAGGTGTTCCAGTCGATCTGATGGTCCCGGAGGCCCTCGCAGGAACGCGAGGTCGCCGTGGCGTCGATCTGCCTCCGCACGACAAGCGAGCGATGCGGCGAGCCGTGGGACTCGAAGCCGCTGTCGTCGACAACAACGAGATGACCATCCAATCGCTGGGAGCCGACGACTGGCGACGGGTCACCGCTCGCGTCGCAGGCCCAGCCGCTCTGCTCGTCGCGAAGATGCACAAGATCGGCGAGCGCGAACTAGATCCCAAGCGGCTCGTCGACAAGGACGCCCACGACGTCTACCGGCTCCTCGTTGCGATCGATACGAGCACGTTCGTTGCGGCATTCCGCCTGCTTCTAGACGATGACCTCGCTGGAGAGGTACGACACGGGGCTTGTCCTATCTGCAAGCGCTGTTTGCAGCAGGACCCAACTCGCTGGGGAGCAGCATGGCCGCCCGCGCAGAGGAAGGGGTCGGCGACCCGGCGACAGTGGCGGCGTCATGCGCCGTCCTGGCTTCCGACCTTCTCGCCGCCCTTGATGCCCTCGACCCGAGCGGGCCAGACTTCAGTTACTGAAGTCTCAGGGGTGAGCGTCGAAGCAGGAGACTATGCACCACACCTGCAAGTCTCCGGCGCCTGGCGGGAGTCGACTTTAGGTAACTAGCTAGAGTCATCAGGAACCTGGCTATGGACCAGGGATGTCCACGCCACACATGGACCAGGCCCTAGTCCTGTTCAACCCGTGGCTTGCCACGCGCACTTGCCTCGTCCTGCGCCTTGAACTTCGCGGCCAGCGTGACCAGCTCGGGCCGCGACAACGGCGCGAGCTTTGCCGCCAACGCAGGGTCGAACTGCCTACCTGCAGGCACGATCTCTGGGCTTGTTTCGGGCCTGGCTACTTCGACCTGATCGTGATCGACGAGGCGCACCGGTCCGTCTATCAGAAGTACGGCGCGATCTTCGAGTGGTTCGGCGGTGGCAGTGACTCACCACCACCGCGCCGACCTGCCCCATGTTCGCAACTGGCATTGACAGCGGAAGCGGACACTGGTGGCCGTTCACTTGTCGCAGGCGCTCTTCGCGGCCCCAACCCTGTTCGGTTCACTCCACTGGCGGGATCAGCTCCCTCGAGGTGTGGCGGTCCCGGAGACACATACCAGTCACATGACTGGAGAGACAGTCATATGACTGGTACGCTGAGCGCATGTTGTTCGGTGAGCCATTCGGCGGAGTCATTCCCGGCGCGCGAGGGGCCGTCCTCGCCACGTTGCTGCGCACCGATACTCCGCTGACCGGACGCCGGATCCACGCCCTGGTCAGCGACGAGTACAGCCTTTGGACGGTTCAGGGGGCGTTGAAGGCACTGACGCGACTCGGCCTGGTCAACACCCAGACCATCGGTCGCGCTGGGGTCCACACGATCAACGAGGGCCACTACTCCGTAGGACCCCTGCGCGCCATCCTCGACCCGATCACCGCGTTGACCGACACCGTGCGCGCGGAGGTCGGCGAGGAGGTCGATGCCGCCATCGTCTTCGGGTCGATCGCGCGCGGCGAGGCAAACGTTGGCAGCGACATCGACCTCGCTGTCATCGCTCCGACATCTTGGGACGGGCGTTCGAGGCTGGAAGACGCCGTACGCACCCGCCTCGGCAACGACTGCGACGTCCTCGTCTTCACCC
>JBBRYB010000203.1:0-3942 GCA_038238115.1 Propionibacteriales bacterium
CGAAAGCCGGCCCCCTATCAGCCGGATCGCTGCCTCCAGCTCGCCGTTGAAGGTCGCCGTGGGTTCGGTGGCCGCCGTGGAGAGGCTGACGTGGTCATCGATCTCGATGGTTACGTCGAAGTGCTGGATTTTCACAAGGGCCGGCTTTGCCAGCTGGTCGGCCTTCCCGATGAAACCCAGCAGAAACCCCAGGTCACCCGTGAAATGATCGACGAGTACCTCGGCGGAGGACGCGTCTACAGTGGCAGCCGGGTCCAGAGCGACCCGGACGTCCCAGGCGTGCTGAACCGTCTCGTTGAGGCGCATGCCTGCCACCGATGCCAGCGGGAGCGGCGTCGGGAGGAAACCGAGCTTGATGTGGAGGTTCTCTCGCTGGTGGGACGTCAACGCCTCCAGCGTGTCGACGAGAGCTGCGTCGTGCTCGAGGAATCCCGCAGCCTGATCCTGAGGGCTCAGCAGGTTCCAGCGGTCCCAGACGGCTTCGTTGAAGTCTTGTTGGGGTGCCGCGGTGTCATCAAGGGCGGCGCGGTAGCCGGCGAGGGCGATCTCGGCGCCACTGCCAAGGTGGGAAAGAACCTGCGCAACCGTCCACTCGGAGGCTCCTGAGCTGCCGGCCAACTGGTCGTCTGAGAGACCCGGCACCAACGCCGCCAAGTCGTCATGGGTGCTGCGGAGGGCGGCGATGGTGCGATCGGCAAGAGAGGTCATGCGGGGGCCAACACCGGCCGGCCCGGTGTTCTTCCGCGACGTACGACGAGATGCCGGTGTCGTGTCGCATGATGTATCACTTCAGATAGGTATTGCGCGAGGAGAAGGTCATGAGGGTGAACAGCAAGGGGCAGGTGACGATCCCGGCGGACCTGCGCCGTCGGCATGGGTTCGCCGAAGGCGACGAGGTCCAGGTCGTCGAAGACGGCAGTAATCTGCGCATCATTCACAGCGACCCCACCGGCAGTCGCAGCAACAGATCGTCAACCGCCTCCGCGGCCGCGCGACAACGGACCTGACAACCGACGAGCTGATGGCCCTGCTCCGTGCCGAGTGAAGCCGTCACACTCGTCGACTCAAATGTCCTCCTCGACATCCTCACCGCTGACCCCGCTCGGGGAGGAGTCGTCTCGCGCGGCGCTCGCGGAGGCATTCAGTGCGGGCAGCGTGGCCATCAACCCGATCGTGTACGCCGAGGTCTCGGTCGGCTTCACCCACATAGAGGACCTCGATGACGCGTTACCCCGCGCCCAGTTCGTCCGAGAGCCGCTCCCCTACCCGGCCGGCTTCCTCGCCGGCCAAAGCGTTCCTGACCTACCGACGTAGGGAGGCTCTCGGCAAACCCCACCTCCAGACTTCTACATCGGAGCACACGCGGCGGTTGCCCGCTACCGCCTCCTGACTCGCGACGGGGCCAGGTACCGGACGTACTTTCCTGCCGTCACGGTCGTCGCACCAGATCGGGACTAGCGAATGACCCTGAAGTTCACCGGCGAGATGTGGTTCTGGAAGGGCCCGGCGCCGTGGCACTTCGTCACCGTTCCGGAAGACGAGTGCAGTGAGCTGGAAGCGACTTCCGCGTTCGTGACGTACGGCTGGGGCATGATCCCGGTCTCGGTGCAGATCGGCGAAACCGGATGGGCGACGTCGCTGTTCCCGAAAGATGGACGCTACATCGTCCCGGTGAAGGCTTGGGTGCGGAAAGCCGAAGGGCTCGAGGTAGGCGACCTGGTGACGGTGCGGCTGGCCGTCGATGTCTGACCAGCCGGCGAACCGACGAGTTCGGCGTGCTCGGCGTGCTCGGCGTGAGCCTGCGTAGCCGGCTTGCTCATGGGTGCCATCCGGCCGGCGGGTCCTCACCAACCACACCGTCCACCGCCTCGCGGAGCAGGTCGGCGTGCCCGGTGTGCCGTCCATACTCCTCGATCAGGTCGCAGAGAAGCCGGCGCAGGCTGGCATGGCGACCGTCGGGCCCGGAGACGAATGCCGACCCGGGGTGGGAGTGGCGGACCGCCGCCGAGGATCCGCCCTCGTGAAGACGGCGGTGACCTCGGGCACTGGCGACGTAGCTTGACGGACATCCGCCACCACCGATCACGGGCCGAATCCGGGAAGCCTTGCCGGTCCTGCGGTGTTGAGGGTCGAGTACGCCAACCAGAAGGGAAAGCACATGAGAGCCATCATCGACGGCGCGACCGTTGCCAACGCCCCAGACTCCGACCTCGTCTCCATCGAGGGCAACTCCTACTTCCCGCCCGCCTCGATTGCAGCCGACGCGTTCAGCGACAGCGCGACGCCGTACACCTGCCCATGGAAGGGAGCCGCCCAGTATCACGATGTCTCAGTGGGCGACGCTACCTATCACGACGCGGCGTGGAGCTACCCCGATCCTTACCCGTCCTCCTCCGACCGGGTGGGCACGGACTACTCCGGCTACGTCGCCTTCGACAAGGCGCAAGTAACGGTCGCCCAATAGCCGGCGCGGGAGTTGGCAGCAGAGTCGGCTCAACGGGTCCAGACGCCCGAGGTGCCGGGCACTCGTCTTCGCAGATCAACGAATGCCGTGTGGAAGGCATGGGATCCTTGGAGCATGCACACGGTGTACGAGGCCGCAGGTGGTGCCGACGGCATGCAGCGCCTGGCCCGCGCATGGCATGTCAGGGTGATGGCTGACGAGGTGGTGAGCCACGCGTTCAGCCACGGTTTCCATCCGGAGCACACCCCGGCGACTCGCTGCCTATTGGGCAGAGGCACTGGGTGGTCCGACCACGTATTCGGACGCGTATGGCGACGAGACCTCGGTGGTGCAGATGCACAGCGGCAATGGTGCGCACGAGGAGATGGACCGTCGAGCGATCGCTTGTTTCGATCTCGCGCTGGTCGACGTCGGCCTCGCGGCCGACCACGCGCTGCACGACTACTTCGCGTGGGCAACCACCACCACCATGTCCCGGTATCACCGGTCGGCTGACGATGTCCCCGACGGGCTGCGCATCCCGAAGTGGTCATGGGACGGACTCACCGACGGCTAGCGGGCCCAGCGTCCGAGCAGCGAGGACAACGTGCGTGCCCGCCCCCGACGTCGACTTTCGTCGCCGATCTCAGCGCGTCTGACCTTGCAGTTCCTTCGGTCGGGCTGACGGCACTCGAACCAGGACCCCATGCCCCGCTCGTACTAGTAGGCGCGACGGAGGGTGAAGGCGACTCGGGGTGTGTTGACGTCGCACGAGGGCAGTTCCTCCTCGACGAGGTCGAAGGTCTCCTCGACGAGGGAGCTCAGCTCGTCGGTCGCGATGGACGGCGGCGCGACGAGCAGTCGTCTGATCCGACCGGCCAAGTCGAAGGGTGCGCGCGGCAGCAAGGTGGCCTCCCAGTCCAGCCACTTGTGGAAGGGGTGCGGGACGTAGACCCGGTTGAGACCGAAGAGGGCGTCCAGCACGCCCTGAACGTTGTCGACGAGATCACGGTGCAGGAGGAAGACGTCGTCGCGGGCCGCCAACATCTCGAGTCGATCCCTCGGTCTCAAGTCCAGCCCTGCATCGACCATGGCTTCGGCCAAGGACGTCGGGTAGACCGCGCACCGAGATCGCCAGGCGTCGATGACAGGTCGCCCGTGCAACGCCTGCCCGTGCAGCAACGCCGTGATCCGGACCTGGAGCTCCGGCTCGACGTCGGACCGATCCAGAGCGGCCGTGAGGTAACCGTCGATCGTCGAGAGCAGGAATCCGCTCGTGTCGACTTTGATCCCACCGATCGCGTACCCGTCGGCCCACTCATTGTCGTCCGACTCGGCGTATACGCGCTCCCATCCGACACCCTCGACCGCCTCGACACGCTCGTCGTCGGTGGGAGGGCTCGACCAGTAGACGTCGAGCTCGATGTCGGAGTACGCGTCCGCCAACCCGCGGGCCACCGAACCCGCTACCAGGACGGCCGCCACCTTCGGGTTCGCGA
>JBBRYB010000204.1:0-3926 GCA_038238115.1 Propionibacteriales bacterium
AGCTGGGAAGCAGTGACGTCACGTTGCAAGACGGTGGTGATAGCACGGATCGCGGCCAGCGGGGAGCGCAAGTCATGTGAGACCACGTCGAGCAGGGTGTTCTTCAGCTGGTCCAGCTCCTGCAACCGGGTGGCCGCTTCTCGCTCCAGCGCCTGCGCTCGCTCCAGTTCTTGTTGCGCCTGGAGCCGTTCCGAGACGTCTCGAAGGCACTGTTGCATTGAGCCAACGCGGGAGGCTCGCACAGCAAATCTTCCTGTCGGCTGCCTCGCGACGTGTCTCGAGGGCGCCGTCAGGCCGTCGCAGTCGGCACAAGGGACAGTCTGCGGGAGGTTTAGGTGCCGGCGGGCCGCAAGATTTTGCGGTGGAACGCTCGCGGGATCGCTCAATGCAACAGTGCCGTCGGCGGTCAGCAGACGATAACGATCAGTTCTGCGTAGCCTCGGTTCAGTAAGGTCAGAGCCCCTTCTTGGGAGGATCGCGTACCCAGCGAACTCCCGTGGACGGCGCGCGTGCCCAGCGGGCCTCTCGTGCATTGACGCTGGTGAGCAGCTGCTCGCGGCGGTACAGCCGCTCGCCGTCCCGGTGCCGGACGTATGGCGCGAAACCCTTGTCTCAAAGCTGCCCGAGACGCTGACGGGAGACGCCGAGTAGCTCGGCCGCGAAGACTGCTGCCAGCGCCCCCACGATCGGCCCCAGGCGATAGTTGGACCCCCGTAATCAGGCCTCCGGGCAATCCGAGGAAGCTCAGATCAGCGTCACCGCCCCTTTCTCGAAAACACCGATTGTTTAGGGAGGATCCCGCTGACCGTGAGGCTGTCACACGCGCCTTGGGACCACACCTACCTCCGGATCGTGGCTGAACCTGCTCGAGGGTGTGGTCCGCAAGCATCGAGAGACTGGCCATCCATCGCCGCACGTTCGTTCCCGTCAGAGACCTCAACGCCAAGATCCGCGCGTTCCGCGAACTTCAGATGCGCTCCACTAGGAAAGCTGTGCACTGGTGCGTTGAGTCACCTGACCGTCGGGGCTCTAGAACCCTCCCAGACCTGTGGGGCGGAGAATCCACAGTCCGCTGTTGATATCGCTCGCAAAGATCAGGTCGCTGGAGGGATCAGGGTAAACGCCCCACACGATCGGGACAGCAGGGAAATACCCCGATGGGTCCTCGGTGGGAGGAGGAACGAACTGGCCCTTCATGACCGGGTTCCGCCGGTCCGCCAGCGACCACCAGACGATGCCGTCGGAGTACCAGGAGGAGAACAGCTGGTCGTGCAGCCGGCCAGCCACTTCCGTGTTGTGGATCGAGTAGAACCCGTCGGTGCGCATTGACCGACTGTTGCGTGTCGAGAAGGTGGCCAGGAGATCGTTGGTCCCAGAGTGATTGGTGTAGACCTGCGCCTCCCCCCAGCCTTGGTACGGCTGGCCACACTCGATGGGGGAGAAGTCCTCAGGGTTGACGACCATCGTGCCGCCGCTTCGAGCGAGGGTCATGGAGTGGTTGTCGCCATCCTCGTCTGGCGGGGCGATGTCAGTGCGGCCGTTCGGGAGGCTTAGCCCGCCGTCGGGACGCACGACGAAGCGAAGGGTGCCGTAGTCCCAGTAGGAGGCGAAGAGGGTCCGTCCCGAGTCTGCGAACCTGACGCTGTGGCCGAACGACGCTTGGAAACAACCCACGTTCTGTCGGTTGTTCGCGGGATCGACACCGAGATCTCTGCCGAGAGCGAATCCGCCGACCTTGTGCGGCCGATACGGGTTCGTGGCGTTGATGACAACGACCTCGTCGCTGCCGGCGATCTGCTCCGCGAACTCGTTCGAGCAGGCAGCGAGAACGCTTCCGTCGGCACGCACCGCGAGAGACACCTCGTGGCAACCGACGGTGTTTTGGTTCACGCGATACCGCGAAATCTCCCGGGGCAGTGTCGGGTCCGTGACGTCAAAGAACGCCAAGCCGCGAAATACCTGGCTGCGAGTGGGGTTGCCACATGCCTGAATTCCCACTACGGCCAGCTCACCAGTGAACCGAGAAGTTTGGACGTGACGCACCACGACGTCTTCCGCGCTCGTCCTGGCTGGGTTCTGCAAACGGCTCACCAGCGTCGGACTATGTGGATCACGGACGTCCGCGACCTTTACACCGGTGGCAGGGCAGGGACCCGACCACACGCCGACGTAGGCATAGCCCATGTGCTCCCACACGTCCGCATTCAGACCACCGCCGCCGAGGTCGGAGTGGCCGACAACCGTGAAGTTGCTCGTCTTCATCTCCGCGGTCAGCGCCGGCCCGGGCGTCACCTTCGCCACCGCCACCTCAAGCCCATCCCGATGCTGGCCGGGACCCTCCTCTGCATTCAGTGGCCCTTGAGCGGCCGCAGTCAGCAGCGCGGCGATCGCCATCACTGCAGACGACGCCGTCGTGAGCCTCGTCTTGAATACCCGCATTGTGTCCCCTGCCCTGCCCTTCGTCCCCTCACGACCACGAGCCTGCTCGTGTCTATGGATCTGTCCTACCCCTCCTACGACAGATCGTCAACGACTCGGGGCCACCGATCTTCGATGCAGAGCGGGCGGCTCTGTTGCGTTGCCTGATCGGGCTGCGCGGGCGTAGTCGGTCAGCGGTCTGCTGGCGATGGTGATGTCGGCGTGTCGGCGGGCCAGCAGCGAGGTCAGCTGCTCGAGAGCTCCTGGACCAGTATGTGCGGGGTGGAAGGGTTCGACCCTGTCCACGACGACGGCTCGGGTGTGCCCGTCGGGCAGCCCGTCCTAGTGCGCCTGGTCCACGACCCAGCTGCCCCGGGTGGTGGCGCGGCGGTGGGTGGCCAGCCACTGTCCACCCAGGGCGCCGGTGTCGCTGGGCAGGGCACGGATAGTGACGACCGCACCGTCGACCTGCAGCTGGACACGCTGGCCGGGCCGGATCTGGCGTGCCGGCACGGAGTAGAAGCTGGCCTCGAAGGAGACCAGGCGGCACTGTTGCGTTCAGCCATTGGACCGGGCAGGAGACTGATGTCATGACATCCTCGTCGGCCTCCGCGTTCGCTGGTTTCCGGTTCCCTCGGGAGGTGATCTCGGTGGCGGTGCGTTGGTACCTGCGGTACGGCCTGTCCTACCGTGACGTCGAGGAACTGCTCGCCGAGCGTGGCGTCACGGTCGATCACGTCACGATCTACCGGTGGGTCCAACGGTTCACGCCGGAGTTCGCCGAGGCGGCCCTGCCTCGTCGTCATGTACCTGGTGATCGCTGGTTCGTTGACGAGACCTATGTCAAGGTCAACGGCCGGTGGACGTACCTGTACCGGGCGGTCGACCAGTATGGGCAGGTCATCGACGTGTGGCTGTCTGTCAGGCGCGACCTGACTGCCGCGCGGGCGTTCTTCACCCGAGCGCTCGCCACGGGGGCGGTACCGGTTGAGGTGACGACGGACCGGGCACCTGCCTACCCGCGCGTCCTCGACGAGCTGGCCCCGACCGCCCTGCATGACACCGAGCGGTACGCCAACAACAGAGTCGAAGCAGACCACGGCCGGCTCAAAGCGAGGCTGCGACCGATGCGTGGCCTTAAGACCTTCCGATCGGCACGGATCATTGCTTCCGGCCACTTGTTCGTGCAGAACCTCAGACGCGGCCACTACGACATTGCCACCGATGCACCGGTTCGTCACCGGCTACCGGCGGCATTCGATGAGCTGGCGCTCGTCATCTAACTCCCTGCCGGGCGATCGTTCAGCCATGCCACCCGATCACCCAACGCAACAGAGCCCGGCCAGGTCATCGGCCTGCGGGCTGAAGTCGATCGGGCCGCCCTGACACCCCTGCCGGAGCAGCCGTATCTGGTCACCGACAAGCATCTACGTCGGGTCGGGAAGGACTGCCTGGTCTCCTTCGAGGCCAGCTTCTACTCCGTGCCGGCACGCCAGATCCGGCCCGGC
>JBBRYB010000205.1:0-3912 GCA_038238115.1 Propionibacteriales bacterium
GACGGCTTAACCCCGAGCGCCGCACGGCAGAGCCGTTGCGGTGCATGGAAGTGGGTCCCCCACTTCTGCCCCAGCTGAGATTTTCTGTGTGGGCGGATGGGTCACAGGCGGCATGGGGCAGAACTCGGCGTACGACACCTGCGCTCTTAAGTTTTGGCTGGGCGATTGAATCACACCGAGAGATGTTGCGGAACCCCCCGGTGTCCAGCGGCTCACGCATTTTCTCGCTTTTGTAGCACTACATATGCCACAGTGGCTGCTACAAAACATCTGAGGCGGTCGGCATGCGACATGTTGCGCTCGTGCTTCTTCTGCTGCTGCTTGTCATCGGTGGCGGACTCTTCATGGGTTGGGTCTGGTACGCCTTGACTGGAAAGGCCAAGCAGCGAACGAAGGAGATGGACAAGTACCTGAGCTGGGCCGGGCTGACCATCGGGCCACAAGCGCGCGGGAGGCTGGAGCGGCACTTTGCTCGTCGCGCCAAGCGGGGCGCAGTCGCTGCCGGCGCAGGTTTCGCACTCGGCATACCGCTCGCAGCAGCAATGCAGGGACGGACCGGGGACCAGGGTGGCATGCTCTCGGCTGCCTGCTCCTTCGTCGGGCTCTGTCTCGGCAGAGCTACCAGCGGCATGTCACTCCCGGAACCGACAGGCGCTGCCCGGGTGTCCAGCCTGCAACCGCACGGCCTCACCGACTACCTCCGGCAACGAGAGATCGGAGTCGAGATCGGCTTGGCCGTGCTCGGTATCGCCGCCTGCCTGGCCGGAGGCACCGCCTTGGGTGGTACACGATTCACAGCTCGCGACGGCTTGGCTGGCCGTCGTGCTGGGTGCCTTCGTCGGCGCCGTCTCGGCGGCAGCTCTGCTGCTCCAGCGCCGGCTGCTTTCTTCCCCGCTACGGGCGGACGACGAGGATCTGCTGGTAGTCAAGGACATCATCTTGGCGCTCGGCCTGCGTGACCTGTTGGTAGCCGCGGGCACCGCACCGCTCTTCGCCTGGTACATGGTGCTCACGTGGCTCGACCTTGCGTGGTGGCAGGCGGGGCTCGGCTATCTGGCCGGCTGTTGCGTGCTCCTCCTGCTCTTTGGCCGGCGGCGTACGGAGCTCACTCCTGTCGCCCGTGCGCTCGCTGGAAGTCAGGGGCCTGAAAATGCCGTGGCCTGAGAGCGCGTGGTTGGTTTGCACGAAACGGAGCCAGGCCGCATGAGCTGGCTGGTGTTCGCTCTGGTGTTCGTCGTGGTCTTACCTGTTGCCGAGTCCTTCCGTGAGCGGACACCGAGTCGGCGGAGGAGGTTCCTCACGTCCGCGCTCGATCAGACGCAGCTCGTCATCGATACCGAGACCTGGGCCAGCCTGGATCGGTACGCTGCACGCCGAGCGCAGTGGGGAGCCGGCGGGCGGGGCCTCGGCATGGCCATCGGCATCGCCGTGTCGTTGTGGCTGATGATGCGTGGGGCAACTGATGCACTCGCGCTGTTGCCCGTTGCGACGTCTCTCGTGGGTTACGCCATTGGGGCCGCGCTGAGCAGTCAGCACCGCTCGACACTGTCGTCGGCCGAGGAGCGCGTATCGGCGCTGCAGCCGCAGGGTTTTCGGGAGTACCTGCGCCGCAGAGTGCTGGCGACCGAAGTCGGCTGCGGGATCTTGGGTCTACTGGCCGCAGGTGTCGGAGTTCTGGTGCTGACCTCCGACCCGCTGAAGTTTCCGGGGCTAGCTCCTCTGCTGCCGCTGGGACTCATGGTGCTTGGAGTGACTGTCGCTGCGCTATTGCTGCAACGGCGACTTCTTCAGCTCCCCACCCACGCAGTCGGACAAGCGCAGCTCGTCGAGCACGACGTCAAACTCGCGCTGAGCCTGCGCGACCTTGCGTGGGTCGTGACCTTCACCACGGTGCTCTCCGCTTACTCCATCCTGACAAGTATCGGTGCGCCGATCGTCATCTCCCTCGGCCTGATCGCCGCCTTCTCCTTGCTCGTTCGGCGGCCATTCGACAGGAAGCTACGCCTTGAGCAGACCCCGGTCGCCTCTCGGTTGGTCGGGAGGTCGAGACAGGCGTGAAGCTGCTGCGCATAGATCCAGGGGGTGAGGCACCGCCGTACGAGCAGCTGCGCACCCAGATCGCCGCGATGGCTGCCGAAGGGGAGCTGACGGCCGGGCAGAAGCTCCCGACCGTGCGTCAGCTCGCCGCTGATCTGGGGCTGGCGGCCAACACGGTGGCCCGCGCTTATCGCGAGCTGGAGGCCGACGGGGTGATCTCGACGCAAGGCAGACGCGGGACGTTCGTGCGGAGCGCCCTTCTGGACGGCGCAGCGAGCCCGTCGCCACGGACCGATGCGCACAAGGCTGCTGCGACGCTGGCTGCGACGGCGAGAGGGCTGGGGCTGTCACTCGCCGAGACGACCCGGTTGGTCGAAGGTGCCTGGTCACATACCGGTCGGTCGAGGTCATAGTCAGCACCACGCGTTTGACGAAGCGGCCGATGGGGTAGTCGCACAAGTGACGAAACAAGCAACTGGGGCTCACCCGTCACACGTGAGAAGAGGTTCGGATGAGCACGAGCTCAATGGCGGACTCGAGCGTCCAACGGCCGCTTGCCGTCGTGACTGGCGCCTCTAGCGGTATCGGGCTGGCGCTCGCGAAGCAGTTCACCGACCACGACTTCGACGTCGTCGTCGCTGCAGAGGACAACGCCATCCACGACGCCGCGAAGATGCTGGCCCGCAGCGGCTGTGATGCCATCGCCGAGCAGGTGGATTTGGCCACCGAGATCGGCGTCGAGCAGCTCTACAACAAGATCACGTCACTTGGCCGCCCCGTCGCGGCGGCCGCACTGAACGCCGGTGTCGGGGCGGGCGGGCGCTTCGCCGGGACGGACCTCGAAGCGGACCTCAACGTGGTTGCCCTCAACGTCACCTCGACGGTCCACCTCAGCAAGCTCCTGGTCAGGGACATGCTGAGAGACGGCGGTGGACGCCTGCTGTTCACCGCCTCGATCGCGGCGACGATGCCGGGGCCGTTCTACGCGACGTATGCGGCGTCGAAGGCGTTCGTGCACTCCTTCGCCGAGGCGCTGCGGTATGAGCTGAAGGACTCCGGCATCACGGTCACGTCGCTGATGCCGGGACCGACCGACACCGACTTCTTCGAGACCGCCGGCATGCTGGACACCAAGGTCGGCGAAGGCCCGAAGGACGACCCTGACGACGTTGCGCGCGACGGTTACGAGGCACTGATGGCGGGCAAGGACCATGTGGTCGCCGGCTCCGTCAAGAACAAGGCGCAGGCACTCGCCGCGAACGTGCTGCCGGACCCGGCGGCATCCGCCATCCATGCCGGCATGACCAAACCCAGCTCCGCAGACGACTAGCCACGAGGAGACAGCCGATGAGAGCAGTGACCTGGCAAGGCAAGCGCGACATCCGCGTCATCGACGTACCGGACCCCAAGATCGAAGAGCCCACGGACGCGGTGATCCGGATCACCAGCACGAACATCTGCGGCAGCGACCTCCACCTCTACGAGGTGCTGGGCGCCTTCATGGACGCCGGCGACGTCCTCGGTCACGAGTCGATGGGCATCGTCGAGGAGGTCGGGGCGGAGGTCGACGCGATCAAGCCCGGCGACCGGGTCGTGATCCCGTTCCAGATGTCGTGCGGGCACTGCTACATGTGCAACCTGCACCTCTTCAGCCAGTGCGAGACCACGCAGGTACGCGAGTACGGCAGCGGTGCCGCCCTCTTCGGCTACTCCAAGCTGTACGGCCAGGTACCCGGCGGCCAGGCGGAGTACCTGCGCGTGCCGCAGGCGCAGACGACGCACATCTTGGTGCCCGAAGGCCCGGCCGACGAGCGCTTCGTCTATCTGTCCGACGTGCTGCCCACCGCCTGGCAGGCGGTCGAGTACGCCGCCATC
>JBBRYB010000206.1:0-3881 GCA_038238115.1 Propionibacteriales bacterium
ACAGCTCGCCTGACTGTCATCGCCTCCCAGCAGTGCTGCACGTGACGTGCCCCTGCGTTCGGCCACCATCGGTGTGAGCTGCGCCTGCCCGATTTGGTCACTAGGCCCAACAGGCAGGTCGGCGAGGCACCGCCGGACCATCGAGTTGCCGACGGAGATAGCCAGCGGCGCCGGCACTGCGCTCCAGGCCGCGCTGGCTGCCGGGGTGGAAGCCAACATGACGGCCACCGTTGAGGCCGCGGCTGTAGCGGTGACGCCAATGCCTGCCCCCGCGACCCTCAGTCGACGGCGGCGGCGGCTGTGACGGGCAATCCTGGTTAAAAGGTCTAGCTTGAGCCCAAGACGACGGTCCGCGGGGAGGTCGTTCGTCGTCCAGACAAGATCGTCAATGTTGTTGGTCATGCCGTTGTCCTCTCACCGAGTGGATGGGTGAGCCCACCCCGCACGTCTCACCGACGGATTCCTCCGCGAGCATTTGGAGGATCCGGCGGGCACGGGCCATCCGAGACTTGACTGTTCCGAGCGGCACACCGAGTAGGCGGGCTACCTCTCCATAAGGCATCTCGGCATATATGACCAGTTCGTATACGTCGCGAAACTGGGCCGGAAGCTCCGCAACTCGCTGCCTGAGCCAGTCTCTTCGCCGCCCGGCTTCGTCCTCGACGGCGATTTGCTCCGCGATGTCACCAACCAAAGGCACCGCGATAGTCTGAGCGAAGGCGTCGTTGCGGGTGAGGCGTTGGGCGGATCGCAACCGCTTCTGCCCAACTCGGCGGGCGATGGCAAGGAGTATGGGTAGCGCCGAGTCACCTTGCACGGTGAAGGATCGTCGAGAACGCCATACCTCGAGAAACGTTTCAGAGAGAACGTCCTCCGCGTCCTGCGGACTACCAAGGAAGCGTGAACAGAACCGGTAGACCCGCTGCGCGTGCTTGTCGAACAGCAGACCCCAGGCGTCGAGGTCTCCGGCTCTCATCCGGTTCCACAAGGTGACATCCGCGGCTTCTCCCACCACACTCCTCCTATACCCGCCGACCGGTTCCGGGTTC
Source organism: Propionibacteriales bacterium (assembly GCA_038238115.1). Lineage (GTDB taxonomy): Bacteria > Actinomycetota > Actinomycetes > Propionibacteriales > Nocardioidaceae > JBBRYB01. The sequence continues at coordinate 1,050 of JBBRYB010000206.1, forward strand.
CCAGCTCAGGGGGCGCCGGCAGGCTTTGCGGCCACAGCTGGATTCACTTTTTTGGACCGAGTGAGCCCTGAGGGTCGTCGCGCCGTCAGGGGGTCGAGCGGACACGCGCCGCTGGCAGAACTGTTTTCAGAGTAGAGCCCGGTCGCTCCACCGCGGATTTGCATACAGAACGTATTGCTGAAGCCGAAGAAGTCCGCCCTGTAGTAGCGGGTCGACCGGACCTCCTAACCCACGTTCAGGTGCGCAGACCCCTGGACCGAACAGCTGGCTCCATAGTGACCAGCGCAGCCGACGTTGCTTTGATTCCACGACGTGATGCGGCCACCAGACCCACACCAGTTCAGCTGCATCCATGAGTCACCGTCGTGAATCCACATGTCGTACCAAGACTTGTACCAGTAGTGATACCAACACCCCGACGGCGTACTTGACGCCAGAGCCTTGATCGCGGCCGGCGCGGGACTTATCTTCATCGCCGCGCGCTCGGCTGACGTCGGAACGTAAGCCCCACCCTGGTTGACCACAGTCACCGATGCACGGTGGCGCTCATGCGGACCCGCTGCAGCACCGCCGCCACGTCACCATCGACATGTTGCTGGCGCTCCTCGACGGCGTACGAGGCAACGACGTAGTCCGGGAGAGTTTCCAGCCACTTCGCCCGGGAAACGATGCCTGGCCGCGGGTGGATGAACAGCAGCGAGTAGCCCGCGTCGAGAACCTGCTCGGCGCCGGCCTGGTCGCGCTCCTCGATGCATCGCTGGAACGCCGCCTGCGCGTCGTTGAGCTGCTGGTCAGCCATGACGAACACCATGGCACACAGCCGACTAACATCGCGTGATGACTGACACCTCACCCAAGCCCAAGGTGCCCGACGACGCTGTGACGTTCGACAGCGGCGGCCAAATGCCCCTGCTGGGCTTTGGCACCTGGCAGATCAGGGGTCGGGCCGCCGTGCAGGCGACTACGGCCGCGTTGGAGGTGGGGTACCGCCACATCGACACCGCCACGGTCTACGGGAACGAGGGCGAGGTCGGCAAGGCCCTGCGCGACGGCGGTGTCGCCCGCGGGGATGTCTTCGTGACCACCAAGTGTCCGCCGAACCTGGCCGGCCGGGAGCTCGACACCCTGAGACGGAGCCTGGATCTCCTCGGCACCGAGTACGTCGACCTGTGGCTGATCCACTGGCCGGGCGAGAACGCCGTCAACCTCGAGATGTGGCGCGCCTTCATCGACGCAAAAGAGTCAGGACTGGCCCGCGACATCGGGGTGAGCAACTTCAGAGTCGAGGTGATCGACGACCTCGCGTCCGAGACCGGCAGCGAGCCAGTCGTCAACCAGATCGAGTGGAGCCCCCTGCTCTTCGATGCAACGGTGCTCGAGGCGCATCGCACGCGCGGCGTCGCGCTCGAGGGTTACAGCGCGCTGCGAGGCGGAACGCTCGACCACCCGACGGTGCAGCGGGTCGCGGACAGCACAGGACGGACGCCGGCCCAGGTGATCATCCGCTGGCACCTCCAGCACCGGGTGGTCGTCATCCCGAAGTCACGTAACACGGAGCGAATCCGGTCAAACGCCGACGTCGGCGCCTTCGAGCTGTCCACGGCCGATATGGCGGCGCTGGATAGTCTCGGAGCCCCGTCGTAACGACATAACGCCACCAGCGGCACACGTGTCTCCATAAATGTTTCGTGCCTCAAGCGTGACGAAACAGACGTCAGATTGTCAGACAACAAGCAGCAGGAGTGTGGCGTGTGTGGAAGGGCCGTGAGACGCTGAAGGCATAGTCGTCGACAGGTTGGACGCCGCGCACCGCCACCCGCGGGCGTCCGGCTCAGGAAGGGTTAGCGAGGGGTCGACGCGAAGGAGGCATGCGTGCGCGCTTTCAGTCCCCCCGCCTCGGTGAGGGCCTTCTCCTCACAGCCGGGCTGCCGGGAAGGCAGCACTACCGGAGGATCGCTGCCGGACTACCCGCAGCGCGTGGCGGGATCTGGCTGCGGCAACACCACCGACGTTGTCACCGCCGGCGACTCGACGATCTCGACGCGGGCTGCATCACCACCCTCTGGAGCCAGCTGCAGGCACAGGGGAAGAGCCGGGGTGCCTACCTGGATGCCATGCCCGTCCCCTGCTCCGCGACCACGTCGACGATCGCGCTGGACGACGTCAGCTGAGCGATGACATCCCCGCTGGCGCCGGGGCATTGGGCCGTCGGCGGCCCTCAGAGGATGCGGTAGGCCACACCTTGGCTGAGGACACCGCCGACGAACGTGGTTCCGTAGAGATGGCCGTCACCGCCGTCCGTCGGGGTGGCGTACGGGGTATTTCCGTCGTCCCCACCGAAGGCGTGGATCACCACGACGGCCCATGGGGAGCGAGCCGGAAGAGCGTGCCTCCCCCGTTGGGACCCTTCTCGTTGGTGACGACGTCGAAGTTGCCGTCGGTGGCTCGGATCAGGCGGCCCTGCGGGGGTTGACGCCGTCGGTGGCCTGGCACTCGTGCAGGACGTCGTAGGCGGCTGCGTGCGGCTCCTCGCCGAAGTGGCTCGAGGGACCTCACCCGGGTTGTGGCTGGTGCGCTTCCTCCCATCGACGAACGGCCCGGGCCGGCGCTCGCAGGCGCCAAGAGTCGGTGACGAGCTCGGCCAGCTCACCAGCCGATACGGCGGCCAACCGGACCAGCACGAGAGCATGGCCGTCGTAATGCGGGATGCTGAAGAACGCCTCACTGTCCGACGCGATCAGCGCGTGCTTGTCCTCCTCCGACGCCACGTGCAAGCCGGCAGCTCCGAGCTCCTCCCGCAGATAGGCAAAGGCCCGCGGCTTCGTTCGCCAC
>JBBRYB010000207.1:0-3857 GCA_038238115.1 Propionibacteriales bacterium
ATGCCGCGTCGCGTGCAAGACGAACCCGAACGCCGACGGCCTCCACAGCTGCGGCAGCAGATGCGGGACAAGGGCGAACGATGATCCGCCGCGTTCCCGCCCCTGAACCCGATCGACCTCCTCCGCGCGCGCCCGCACCGGCGTGCCCCACTCAGTGCGCACTTGCTCAGCCGCACCAAGGTGGTCGCCGTGCCCGTGCGTCAGCAGCACCGACCGCAGGTCGGACGGACGGCGACCCAGTTGCTCGACCGCGGCGACCACGCGCGACCAACTATTAGGCCAACCGGAGTCGACGAGAAGCAACTCGCCGCCTTCCTCGACGATGTACCAGTTCACGATGCCGTCCGCGCAGCGATGGACGCCGGGCGCCACTTGTTCTAGGGTCATCAAGTCTCCAAGGGCAATAGCAGGCGGCGTAGCTGTTTCCTCTGATCATTCTCTGCTCCAGGCTGCGCAACTCAAGCGCAAGGGCACTGTTGCAATGAGCCGTCGTGTGGCATCGGCACAGCAGATCTTCCTGTTCGCCACCCAGCGGCGAGTCGGAAGGGGCGCCATCAGCTTGCCAAAATCGGCACAAAGGGACCGGCCGCGAGGTTGAGTGCCGCCGGGAAGGTGACGTCGCAGCTCGACGCCGTCAACGAGGCAGCGCTTCGGGAGACCATCGGCGCCGCGGCCCGCGAGACCACCGTCCCGGTGGTGGCGCACCGCCTGTCCACGGTCACCATGGTGATCGCATCATCGTTACGGACAGAGGTCGTGCGGACATTGGTCGATCGTCGCGACCTGGTGATGACCGCCCCCTGTACGCCGAGCTGGCCGCGACATAGTTCCTGGCTACGTCCGCCGGCGACGCCGAATCGCCACCCCTGGGTGGCGACGAGCAGCCTCCGTGACACCTCGTTGGTGGTCAGCGGGTGATGGTTGGATCACCCCATTGGCGGTGCTGGACTCGGGGATCTCGTGCTTGCTACAGGGCACCGTCGTGGGCAAGCGGGAACTCTCCGGCTACGCGGTTCTCAGGTGACGTCCCGGGTGATGTACAACTGTCGGTCCGGTTCCTCGAAGTGGAGGAGCCACCTTGGCAGGCTTCGTGAGTTATCGCCAAACGACTCATGAAGGAGAACCACAAGATGGCCCTGTCTCAGTCTGCCTTGCTTGAGGTGCTTGATGCGCTGAAGACTTATGACTCGTCCGATGTCGTCCGCTATGCCTTGCAAGTGATCCTGCAGCAGCTGATTGAGACCGATCCGACCGCGTGGATCGGGGCCGGGCCGAGTGAGCGCTGGGATGCCCGGACAAACCAGCGCAACGGCACCCGTCCCAAGACGATCACCACCGCTGCGGGTGACATCGATCTGGGGATCTCCAAGCTTCGGCATGGCTCGTTCATTCCGTCTCTGTTGGAGCGTCGCCGCCGGATCGACAAGGCGTTGTTCGCGGTGATTATGGAGGCGTACGTGACCGGAACGAGCGGGCGAAGATCGACGACCTCGTCCACGCTCTCGGTGCCGATACCGGGATCTCCACTTCCGAGGTATCGAGGGTCTGCGCCGACCTGGACGAGCATGTGGCCGGTATCGCCGACCTGGACCTGTCCGAGACACCGTTCCGATATGTGTTCTTCGACGCCACCTACTGCAAGGCCCGCGTCGGCGGCGCCCGCAACGGCAAAGATCCCGGTCGTGTCCCAGGCCGTCGTGGTCGCCATCGGCGTCTCGGCGGACGGGCGCCGCGAAGTGCTCGGCTTCGCGGTCGGGGGGACCCCGAAGACGGCGCGTTCTAGACCTCCTTCTTGCGCTCCCTCAACGCCCGCGGGCTGACCGGCACCAAGCTGGTGATCTCCGACCGCGACGCCGGCCTCAAACAAGAGATCGCCGGGGTGATGCTCGTCGCGTTCGCCACGTCGCGCCCGAGCGAGGCAGCAGCTACCAGAGGGCGTACGAGCGCGTGGATGCGATCCATTGTGGGCTTTGTGATGCTGGCAGGCATGCTGGAAGTGTGCGCCTTCCCAGATTCCGTCGATACGCTTTCGTCGCACGATGGTACGACCAGCTCTCCGGAGAGCGCACGGTCTACCAGCGGCCACGCCTCGCCGGCGTGGCCGCACTCGACCTGCGGCAAGGTGAGCGCGTCCTGGACATTGGCTGTGGGACCGGGCTGAACATGCCATGGCTGGTGGATCTGGTCGGAACTTCAGGTGAGGTGGTGGGCGTGGACACGAGCGCCACAATGCTCGATCGCGCACGGAGCAGGATCTCGGACGCGGGCTGGGCCAACGTCACAGTGCTGCGGGGAGACGCGGCCAGCCTGGACACCCTCCTCCCCGAGCAGGACCGTTACGACGCGGTGATCTTCACCTACGCTTTGTCAATTATCGACAGCTGGCAGCGAGCGTTCGACCAGGCCGTCAGGCGGCTTCGGCCTGGGGGTCGTGTCGTCGTGGTGGATCTCGGACTCCCGACTGGACGCTGGCGCTGGCTGACACCCCTCGCGAGGCTGGCGTGCTTCAGCGGTGGTGCGGACCCGTATCGGCAGCCGTGGACCCTGGTGACGCATTCCCTGCAGAGCGCAACCCATTCGGTGCTTCGGGGTGGCCATGTGCACAGTGCCGCCGGCCAGGTCACCGGGCGACGGTCGGACGGGACCGGTCGGGAGGCGGAGCTGAGCCGATGACGGGACGACGCGGGAAGAAGACGGGCGACCCAGCGGGTTCCTCCCACGTGAAGCCCTCCGTGGTGGACGCCACGGCCGCCCGCAAGGATGCTTTCGTTCGCTACGTCGAACCCGAGATCGCGGTGATGCTGCGGGTGGCCCAGACCCTCACGGGCTCGTGGGCTGACGCAGAGGATCTTGTCCAGGACACCATGATCCGCGCGTACCGGGCGATCGACGGCTTCGACGGCGCTCATCCGCGGGCTTGGCTGCTAACGATCCTGCGCCGTGCGCACCTGAACTCGCTTCGCAGGCAGCGACCGGACCTCCTATCGGAGCCGTCGACGCTGGACCAGCACCGGCCGGCGTTCGGTGCCCGCTCGGCTCCGAGTGCGGAGGAGTCGGTCACGGACCTGGTTCCAGACGAGGAGCTCCAGCGCGCTGTCAATACCCTCGACCCTCGTTTTCGGACGGTGCTGCTGCTTGTGGATGTCGACCAGCTCAGCTACGCGGAGGTCGCCGAGGTGCTTGGGATCCCCATAGGGACCGTGATGTCGCGGCTCAGCCGCTCACGGCAGCGCGTACGGGCGCGCCTGCGTGACACGGATGTATCCAGGAGGACCCGATGATCCCGAGCGTCAGGACCATGCTGACCTGCCACTGGTCAGCCCGGCGGATCCAGCGCTATCTGGACGCTGACCCGTCCGCGCCACTCACTCCAGACGAGGTCGAACGGCTCGAAGGACACCTGGCGATCTGTGAGAAGTGCGCTGAGGTGTACGCCGACCATCTGTTGCTCCGGCGCCGGTTCGCCCGGTGGTCGCAAGCCGGACTCCCCGATCCGGCTATGGTGGCCAGGGTTCGGCTGTCGGCGCACAGGGTCATCGCCGAGGACGGGGTGTGACAGGCCGCTCGACCAAGACCCCGTCGTCTCACTCCGTCTGGGACCTGGTCGTCGTCGGGGGCGGGACAGCTGGCATTGTCACAGCCAAGACCGCTGTCGCCCTCGGAGCCCGGGTGCTTATGGTCGAACGCGATCGACCTGGTGGTGACTGCCTTTGGACCGGTTGTGTGCCGAGTAAGACGTTGTTGAGTGCTGCCCACGCCGCGGCAGACGCGCGGGCGGCCGCCAGGTTCGGCATCCACGCTGATCAGGTGCACGTTGACTTCACGGAGGTGATGGCCAGGGTGTACGCGGCGATCGC
>JBBRYB010000208.1:0-3845 GCA_038238115.1 Propionibacteriales bacterium
ATCGCCTATGGCTTCCACTCCGCGCGGGCCCTCATCGCGCTGGTGATGCTCAGCCTCGGCGGCTACTGTCCGCCGCTGCCGGGGCGATGAGCACCCACGGATGGGTCACAAGAGCCCTTTTTTATGTGGTGCAACTGGTGCATCTGGCGTGCACACAAGTGACCGGGAGGTAGTGGCACGTGGCCACCGGCCAATAAAGCCAATAAACCCGATCCCCGGATCGCCGCCGCAAAGATAGAAGAAACGTCCGCGCCGGGCCATCGCCGCGACGTCGGACGAGTTGGCGCGGCCGCGCGTGCGGACCGGCAGCTCCTCCACCTCGAGTCCGAGGGCGGCGAACCACCGCACCGCGTGTTCGACCGCCCGCTCCGGGCCATGGCGCGCGGCGGCGGTCGCGATCACGAAGGCGGGGCGGTCCAGCGCGAGCATCCCGGCCGCGCGAACGAGCAGCTCGTCATGCGGCTCGTTGCCCGGGAGAAACTCTTCTCCTCCGACCAGGGCCACCGGGCCGGGCTTGGCTGGCGTGCTTCTCATATCACGAGGCCCCCGGCAGGTCGCCGAGGGCCTCGCATCAACTCCGATTGGAGATGGCTACTTGACGCGGCCCACCGGGATGGTGTCCGCCTGGAACTCTCCATTCGCGTCCTCGAGCGTCACAACCAGCCACCCGAGCATTCCCTGCCGGAGGTGGAAGCGGTTGCGATGCACGGTGAGCGGGAGCGTGAACTGGTCACCCGCGTTGAGCGACACGAAGTTGCCGTTCGAGAGCGCCGGGTGGAAGGCGTTGTACCGGGCCCACTCGGATCCCTGCGAGGGATCGGAGCCGGTTTTCATCACGTCTGTCTCGTTCCCTGCCGACGGAGAACCGTCGTTGTCATAGACATCGAACGACTTAACGATGTAGTTGAACCCCTGGGTGCCGCTCGCCGAGAGGCCGAGCTCGCTGGCCAGCGCTGGCATGAGCAGCGTCGACCCGTCGACCGGGGCCGTGGCGGCATAGATGACGGCGTCACCGGAAACAAGGTTGATCACCACGTCGAGCATGATCCCGGTGTCGAAGCCGAGAACGATCCCGGCGTCGATCCCCACCAGAACGGCGTCTTCGGTGCCGTCGTGGTTGAGGTCAAGCAGGATGTCGAACTCGTTCTCCGAGGCGTTGTTCCAGTGACCCCACGTGTTGACGGCGAAGATGAGGCAGCGGTCCGATGGGTCAGCGGACGAGTCGCAGACCCCCGGATCGACTGTCTGCACGCCACCTGCGCGCAGGTCGATGCCGTCGAGACCGTCGTTGTTGTCCTGGAGACCCCAGCTGTACACGTCGGCGATACCGGGGTGGAGGTCGTAGTTCTTGATCCTGATCGAGCTGTTGCGCAGAGAGCCGCTCGCGACGTATGGCGTGCGCGAGGCGGGCACGTCCTGGACTCCCGAGAGGCCGCGCGGTGCGACCAGCCACGGAACTCGCAGGGAATAGATACCGGCGCCGGACGACGTTGGAGTGGCATTGATTGCGCCCGCCACGTACAGCAGCGGAGCAACGTCCTGCCCGAAGTCATCCGAACCGAAGAGAGGGGCGTGGCCCGGGGCGACGTCAGGCAGCGCAGCTGCCTGGGCCTCGGTGAGACTCAGCGTCACCTGGACGTCACGACGCGAGTGGCCCGGGACGGTGATCGACGTCGGCCAGATGGCCACATTGAGGCCCATGTCCCCGGACTCATAGGTGTTGAACGTGTTGCTCAGGTCATATGTGATCGCCGATGCCCCGGTGTTGCGGATCGTGAAGACCCGCGTGTCCTGGTAGGCGGTGGTCGTGCCGGCACGCTGTGTCAGCTGGTTGTAGCCGAACGTCAGGCTGGAAGCGCCCGGGTCCGTGTAGACGAAGGCCTGCGTGTCCACCGCGCGTCGCGGCGTTGCAAGCCCGGCCCCCGACAGGCGCACGACATACGGATCGAGCTTGTCCGGAGAGGCCGTCCCGACGATGGCTGCCTTGATGTCGCGCGGCAGCCAGCTCGGGTGAGCCTGCTTGACAAGCGCCGCCACACCGGCCGTCGCCGGGGAGGCCATCGAGGTTCCGGAGAGGGTCTTGCCCTGGTTCGTGGTACCGCCGTCGGCCGAGAAGACCGAGACGCCGGGTGCCGTCACGTCCGGCTTGAGCATCAGGTCACCCCGGCGCGGGCCGGCTGACGTGAAGCTCGCCGTGTGCTTGAAGGTGGGGTTTGAAATGATGCCGGCAGACGTCGCAGTTGCGCTAGTGCCGTCGTTCGTCGTGAAGGTCGCCGCGTCATCGAGGCTGACGCCGAGGAACGGAATCGTCACCCCGGCGATGGTGTTCTCGAACGGCGGGAAGCCGGACGCGTTGTTGATCATGATCACGGCCGCGGCGCCCTCGCTCTGGCCCTCCTGGGCCCGCTGGACACGCGCGCAGATGCCACGGTCGACGACGGCAATCTGTCCCACGACGAAGGCATTGTAGGTGTAGTCCTCTGGGAAGCACCCGAGGTTCTCGAAGCCTGCGCCGGTGCTCGTGTCGCCCGTGGTTGATGGGTCATCCTGGAAGCGGTTGAGCGTGCCGGTGACGGGCAGCGGCCCGTTGTTGGCGTTGATTGCCGCAACGTCCGGTCCGGTCGCGACGTCAATGGTCGCCCCGGGGAAGCCCTCCTGGGCATCCATGGCGGCGACGGAGATGACGCGGGTGGCCGTGGCCGGAGAGCCGGTCACGAACGACGAGGGCCCCTCGTTGCCGGCCGAGGCAACGACGGTGGTGCCGGCAAGCGCGGCATTGTTGCTCGCGACGGTATCCATCGAGTTGGGGTTGCCGAGCGGCGAACCCAGCGACATGTTGATCACGTCAGCGCCCGCCTGGACGGCGCGCTCGATGGCATCGACCACGACGTTCGTGGAGCCGTCGCAACCGAAGACGCGGAAGGCCATCAGCTTTGCCTCGGGCGCCACGCCTGGCGCGATCCGGAAGCTGTTGGAGGTCAGCGTTGCGGCGTTGTACGGACCGGTGAACGTGTGGCCGTTCGACAGCTCGCCCTGGCCGGCCGCGGTCCCGGAAACGTGCGTGCCGTGCTGCACGTCGCCGGCGTTCGGATCCTTGCAGTCGAGCGGATCGGGGTCGGGCACCGGCGTATTGCCGCCGGTGTAGGCGTCACCGACCAGGTCGTAGCCACCGACCACTTTGGCGGTCGGGAAGGTACCCGGTTCGATGATCGTGCCGTCGTTGGCGGTCCAGGCTGCAAAGCCCGCGCCGCCGAAGTCACGATGGTCGTAGTTGATGCCGGTGTCGATCACGGCGATCTTCACGCCGGCCCCGGTGAACCCGGTCTGGCCCCAGGTCTTGTCGGCGCCGAGGTAGTGGTCCGTGTTGGCGTTGTTCCGGTAGGACGTGGCCACCGGATAGACGTGCGTCACGCCCGGCAGACGCAGGATCTGCGGGATCTTGTCTGCCCTGACACTCACGCGGAAGCCGTTGAAGACGTCCGTGAAGCTTGAATGGACGGTCGCGCCGACCGCGGTCAGGCGCTTCGCGAGATTCGCCTGGCGCTCCTTCAGCACGCGGCGAACTTCGGTCTTCTGTGCCTCGCTGAACGTCGAGCCGCTGTCGAGCGCGTTGCCGACGTAGGTGGCAACCGGCTGTCCCGACATCTCCACGCCGACCATGACAGTGCTGTTCCCATTCGTCCGGCTCGGCAGGCTGTTCAGCACCTTGCTCAGATTGATCTTGTGGCCGTGCAGGTCGAAATGACCGAACCGCTCCGGTGTCCTGGCAACCGCTGCCTGGGGCATCAGCCCGGCTATGAGCAGGGCCGCTACCCCTAGCGACCAAAACGGTCTCCGCCTCATTG
>JBBRYB010000209.1:0-3835 GCA_038238115.1 Propionibacteriales bacterium
ACCGTCGCCCGCCTCGCCGACGACCTCGATGTCGTCCTGCGAGGCGAGGATGAGGCGAAACCCGTGCCGCAGCAGTGGCTGGTCGTCCACCAGCAGGACGCGGACCGTCATGGCGCACCACCGTGGTCGTCGTCGTCGCCGAAGGTGAGACGAGCCTCTACCAGCCAGCCCCCCTCGGGCCGGGGACCTGCCTCGACCCAGCCGCCGAAGACAGCCGCACGTTCCTTCATCCCAACGATGCCCTGTCCTGGCTGCGGTCGGTCTTGTTGCCCGTCGTGACCCGGTCTGACCGGCGGCATGTGGGCGGCGTCGTTCGAGACCTCGATGTCGATAGTCGTCGCGTCGAAGCGCAGCGTCACGACAGCGCGTGTCGCGGTCGGCGAGTGCTTGAGGACGTTGGTCAGGCTCTCCTGCACCAGCCGGTACACCGCTGCTTGCACACCAGGGGGAATCGATGGTGGCTGCCCTTCCATGACGAGCTCCACCACCGGGCCCGCGGCCCGCACCGTTGAGGCGAGCACTTCCAGCTGCTCGATGCCCGGTGCCGGTGCCAGCTCGACCTCGTCCGGCGGCCGGAGTCCACCGAGCAGGCGACGCAGGTCCGAAAGTGCCTGCCGCCCAAGCGTCGCCGACTGCTCCATGGCGTCGCGGGCGGCTTCGGAGTCGCGGGCAACAGACAGCGCGGCCCCGTCGCTCAGCGCAACCATCACCGACAGGGTATGCGCAACGATGTCGTGCATCTCGCGGGAGATGCGGGCGCGCTCCGCCGCGGTAGCGAGCAGGGTCTGGGAGTCACGCTCTCGCTCAGCGGTCGCGGCGCGCTCGAGTGCCGCGGCGAGGGAGGCCCGTCTGGCCCGCGCGTACACGCCGAGGATCCCGGCCGCCGTCACGGTTCCGGCCAGCAGCACGAGGGTGGCGAGGCGGTGGTCGGACGGCGCCCACCGCAGGGTGGCCATGACCACCCCGACCAGAGTCACCGCTGCCGCGAAGACGACCGCCCGACGGCGTGACTCGTGAGCCCCCACCGAGTAGAGGGCGATCAGCACGGCGATCACGCCACTGGCCGGGGTATCGGTCAGCCACTCGACGAACGCGATGAGCGAGATCGCGACGAAGGCCTCGAGCGGGTGACGCTTGCGCCAGAACAGAGGAACGGCGAGCGCGACGTCGAATACCCAGGACCAGCGCCTTCCCTGCTGATCGAAGTGGTCGTTGGCAACCGCATAGCCGATGGTGGCCGCCACCACGAGGATGTCGGCCACCTTCGGTATACGCAGCGCCCGAAGGGCGCTGGCCAGCAGTCGCACGGCTCAGGCGTCGCGTCGCCTGAGGACCACCGCCGCGGCCACCATCGCCGCCGCCACCCAAGCGACGAGCACGCCGAGGCCGGTCCAAGGTCCGAGCGTGTCGGGCAGGTGCACGCTGTTGACGAAGGAGCCACCCGCCTCGCTCGGCAGGTACTTCAGGACGTCGGCAGCCCAGGCACCCGGCAGCACCTGGAACAGCACCGGGACGACGAGGAGGATGCCGACAAGGGTCGAGATGCCGCCCGCCGTGCTCCTGATGATCCAACCCAGCGCGCCGCCGAGAAGTCCGATGAGCGCCAGGTAGACGCCGGTCCCGATGACCGCCCGAAGCGCCCCGGGGTCCGACAGCGAACCGCCGTGGCCGTAGTACGACAGGAACAACTGCGACCCGAAGTACGAGGCGAACGTGCTGGCAACCATTGTCACCACGGCGATGCTGCCGAAGACGACGGTCTTGGCCACCAGCACAGGCACGCGGCGGGGTACGGCGGCCAGCGTCGAGCGGATCATCCCGGTGCCGTACTCCCCGGTGACGAAGAGCACCCCCAGCACGCCCATCAGCAGCTGGGCCATGAAGTGGCCCTGGAGCGGTCCCGAGGGAGCAGCGTCCTCCGGCGCGAGCCCTGTGTAGTTCTTTCCGATGTTGTACCCGATCGCGAGCGCGATCACGATCTGGGCGAGTACGGCCGCGCCCAGCGTCACCCAGCTGGACCGCAGGGTGCGGAACTTGATCCACTCGGAGCGGACGACGTTCGGTAGGGTGACGTGGCCGTTGCCGGGGGCTGGGGGCGTGGGTTCCGTGGACGCCGGCCTGACGAGGTCGATAGTTGTGGTACTCATGCTGCTGCCTTCCGGGTGAGGTTGTCGTCGTCGGACACGTGCGAGCGGTACTCGACCGAGTCCCTGGTGAGTTCCATGAACGCCTCCTCGAGAGAGGCTTGGAGCGGGTTCAGCTCGTAGAGTGTGAAGCCCGCTGCTGCCGCCTGCTGCCCGATGTGATCGCTGGACAGCCCCGTTACATCGAGCTCACCAGCCTCCTCACTGGCGATTGTGACACCCGGTGCAAGCAGCAGGACTCGCAGCTGTTCGGCCTGCGGCGAGCGAACGCGCACCGAGTTTGCCGACGCGCTGGCGATGAAGTCCTCTGTCGAGACGTCGCGGATGAGGCGGCCGCGTCCGACGACGATGAGGTGGTCGGCCGTCAGGGCCATCTCGCTCATAAGGTGCGACGAGACGAAAACCGTACGGCCCTCGTTCGCGAGCTCCTTCAAGAGGTTGCGGATCCAGAGGATGCCTTCGGGGTCGAGGCCGTTGACCGGCTCGTCGAGCATGACGGTCGCGGGGTCGCCGAGCAGGGCGGAGGCGATCCCGAGACGCTGACCCATGCCGAGGGAGAAGGCGCCGGCACGCTTTCCGGCCACCTCACGCAGCCCCACCAGGTCGATGACCTCGTGGACCCGTCTACGCCCGATGCCCGTCGTTGCCGCCATCGCGCGTAGATGGTTCTCCGCGGTCCGACCGGTGTGGATGGCGCGCGCCTCCAACAAGGCGCCCACCTCGTGCAGCGGCGCCGCGTGCTCGTCGTACCGACGCCCGTTGACGGTGACCGTCCCGGACGTGGGTGCGTCGAGACCGATGATCATCCGCATCGTCGTCGACTTGCCGGCTCCGTTCGGACCCAGGAAGCCGGTGACGATACCGGGTTCGACCGTGAACGTCAGGTCATCGACGGCGGTCTTGTCTCCGTAACGCTTGGTTAAACCGATGGCCTCGATCATGAGATCTCCTCGTTGTGGTTGATGTCTCCACGCTAATGAGGAAGCGCTCAGCATCCATCGGGCTCCGGGATGAACCTTCGGGCGGCTCGGTGGCCCTCTCCAGGATGAGGGAGTACGCCGATCGGATGAGTCCCTCACATAGCGGCATCCACGTCGCCTCGACGGTTGGGGAGGAAAACAAGTGGCCGGTGCCGTAATGGATACCTACGCTCGAGGCTATGCACATTCGCGAGCTCGACCTCGACAACGAAGGCGAGCTCCATGACTTCTACGCGATCTACCGCGACGCGTGGCAGGCAGGGTCTCTCGACCGACCGACCTGGCCGGAGCCCGAGATGCTGGCCCACTTCACCGCTCCCGCGGATGACGAGATCCCGTTAGGGCTCGTGGCGTTCGAGAAGTCGACGCAGAGCCGGATGGTCGGCGTCGCATTCATGTTCTACCCCGTTCTCGACAACCTGACCAAGGCATACACCGGTGTCTATGTGGCGCCGGCGGAACGGGGCCGCGGCATCGGAAGTGAGCTGCTCGAGGTCGTCGTCGACCGCGCGGGCGCCGATGGCCGGCCGGTCATCCTCGCCGAGTCCATCTACGGTTTCGACCGGCGCGAAGACCATCCCAACCGTCGCTTCGCGGAGCATCGCGGGTTCTCGGTGGCGAGCACCGAAGTCTGCCGGCGACTCGACCTCCCGGTTGCCGATGGCCTGCTCGAGGGCTGGATCGCCGAGGCCGCGCCGTACCACACCGAGT
>JBBRYB010000210.1:0-3813 GCA_038238115.1 Propionibacteriales bacterium
CATGGGCGTACCTTCCCGAGCCGGCGCGCCAACGCCGACCCTGATCAGAACATGCATGAGCTTCAGATCTTGCTCGGGAGGTGCGCCCGACTCACGTCACCCCGCCGAGGGCCATCCACAGGTTCTGATCATTGCTCCTTGCCATCTGACAGAACCCACTGACGGCCAGACCATGCCCGACGCGTCCGAGCGATGACGCAACGCAACAGTGCCCTCCCCTAACGCTAATCGTGTGCTCATCCGGCTGACCCGTGCGAGGAGACACCGCTGCAAGGGCGGAGTGAGCACCTGCCACTCTTGGGATGATGCGACACTCTAGTGAGCCGCAGGACTCCCCCAGTGCCGGGCTGACGGCGCTGGCGGAAGGCATCGGCACTGGCATCACGGGCCGATGGCTGCGCGGCGTGTCGAAGTTAGGTCTGGTGTCTCGCGGCTCGGTCTACCTTCTTGTCGGCTACCTGACCTTTCGCCTGGCGTTGGCCACCCAGGGGCGAACCACTGAGCCGGCCAGTGCCGCCGGAGCCGTCCAGGAAGCCGCCCGGCACGCATGGGGTGAGGTTCCGCTGGCACTGCTAGCCGCGGGGTTAGCCAGCTACGCGCTCACCCAGCTAGTCGAAGCCATCTTTCGACCCCGATACGCGGACAGCAGACTGAGTGGATGGCGGCAGCGGGTGATATCGACCTGGGGATGCCTGCTTTACGCGGCGTTCTGCCTGAGTACCGTCCTTCTGCTCCTCGCGACCAACCGGCCCGGCGGCACTGCCAGTTCGGAGCAGCAGCAGGACACTGACATCAGTGCGGCTCTCCTAAGCAGCGGAGCTGGCCGCTTGCTGTTCCTTCTGGCCGGCGCCTTGCTGGTCGTCGCCGGCGGCGAGCTGGGCCGTCGCTCGGTTCGACTCACCTTCCAGGAACGGTTCACGACTCAGCTTCACCCACGACCCTTCGGCGTCGCAACCCGCGCGCTCGGTGCCTTCGGCTGTGTGGCACGCGCCACGGTATTCGTGCTTGTCGGTGTCTTCATCGTCAGAGCCGGCCTACTGAACGAGCCAGGGCAAACCAAGGGCCTCGACGCGACCTTCCGGTCAGTGGCCAGCACCGCCTATGGCGCGCTCACCTTGGCCGTGCTGGCACTCGGCCTGCTTTGCTACGGCTTGTACTGCTTGCTAGAAGCCCGCTTCCGCGATTTGACTCCCGGACGCTGAGCCAGTTCGAACGACGATCACCGTCACAGCCCCGCTCAAGCGATGCCCGGCTCGCATCGACCGAGTTCCAAAGGACGCCGTCGGGCACTGTTGCATCGAGGCATCGGCTGACAGCGACACAGGAAGAATTACGGGCGCAGTTTGCGGGCGGCCTTTGGAGACGTGTCCATCGCGCAGGGACCCGTCCGGGGTCTGCCCGTAGAGACGTGATCATGCTCCGGGTCCGGACGCCCAACAGGAAATCTACTGTCGCCTCTCCTGCCGATCAGCTCAATGCAACAGTGCCGTCACCAGACCATCCCCGCGTCCACGACGATCCCGCAATGCAACACTGCCTCTGTCTCCGACGGGCCCCGGTTGTTCGTCACTTCACCGTGATGTGGGTGTCCAAGCCGATGGCCTTATGTCCAGGGACGGGGCAATACAGCTCATATATCCCCTCTGAAGCGTCACCGTCACCGGCGCGGACTGGCCCGATGAGAGAGTCGGGGTGGACTTGCTATGCACTCCCGGGCCGAGGCACTGTTGCGTTCAGGCACCAGGCGGGGCGGGAGACTGGTGCCATGACATCACTTTCGGCCTCCGTGTTCGTTGGGTTCCGGTTCCCTCGGGAGGTGATCTCGGTGGCGGTGCGGTGGTACCTGCGGTACGGCCTTTCCTACCGCGACGTCGAGGAGCTGCTCGCCGAGCGGGGAGTGGACGTCGATCACGTCACGATCTATCGGTGGGTCCAGCGCTTCACACCGGAGTTTCGCCGAGGCGGCGCGTACGCGCCGTCACGTGCCTGGCGACCGGTGGTTCGTTGACGAGACGTACGTCAAGGTCAACGGCCGGTGGACGTACCTGTACCGGGCGGTCGACCAGTTTGGACAGGTCATCGACGTGTGGCTGTCCGTCAGGCGCGATCTGACTGCCGCTCGGGCGTTCTTCGCCCGAGCGCTCGCCACGGGCGTGGTGCCGGTTGAGGTGACGACGGACCGGGCACCTGCCTACCCGAGAGTCCTCGACGAGCTCATCCCTACCGCGATGCACAACACGGAGCAGTATGCAAACAACAGAGTCGAGGCAGACCATGGTCGGCTCAAAGCCAGGCTCCGACCGATGCGCGGTCTCAAGACCATCCGATCAGCACGGATCCTTGTCACCGGTCATGCGTTCGTCCAGAACACCAGACGCGGCCACTACGACATCGCCACCGACACACCAGTCCACCATCGAGTCCGAGTCGCGTTCGATGAACTGATGCTCGCCAACTGAGCCGGCGGGCGATCGTTCAACCATGCCACCCGATCGGCCAATGCAACAGAGCCACCTCGGACACCGAAGCCCACACTCGTGCCGAGGGCCTGGCGTGCCGCACTCCAGTTGCGCCAAGGTCGTCGCCATGATCGGGGCCAGGTACTTCCCACACGGCTCCCCGATCAGCGTCCACACCTCGATCAGGACCTTCAACGTGTCATAGCCGTAGACCGGCGCCGGCGGCTTACGCGCCGCCGCCCGCGCCGCGCCCTTGCACTTGCTGGCTGTCGTGATCGCACGCCGTGCGTTGGTCCGCGACCAGCCGGTGACACCCACCAGCTCGTCGAGCATCCGGCCCTTGTCCTTCTTGCCCACCGAGGCGTACTGGCGGGCGTACTTCTTGGTGATCTCTTTGCGCCTTGCCATCGACAACCATTGACCCATCCCCGGAGTCCACTACAGCGCCCGAACCTGGACCCAGGTTTCGCGAGCATTCCTTCGTGAGGCATGCGCCCCACTTCGCAAGCATTTTAGGTGAGTCTCGTCGGGCGATTGACCCGACCGGCCGCGTCGATATACTGAATCCAGAGACCGGGAGGGTCGGCATGGACGTGCGCACTTACGCCAAGGTCGTCGGAGTCATCATCGTGCTCATCGGTGTCGGGGGTTTGGTACTGGGGGAACAGTCGCTGTTGGGCGTCCTCAACATCGACATCGCCGAGGACATCGTGCACCTGGTCACCGGCGGCTTGATGGCCGCGGTGGGCTTCCGCGGTTCGGACAGCGCCGTCCGCTCGGTAGTGGGTGGGCTGGGCATCGTCTACCTGATAGTGGGCGTGCTCGGCATCTTCGTCCCGGCCATGTTCGGGCTGCTGCCAAGTGAGTACGAGACCGTGCTGGACAACCTCATACACCTGACCCTGGGCGTGCTCGGCATCGTGTTGGGCTTCTTCGTCGGCCGCCGAAGCGACAGCCGCCTAGCGCACTAGCCGCAAGGCACGTGCGGCTAGTGGCTCACACGTGTCGCAACACTTCTCTCTTTGCCTTTCGAAGGGTCTGCGTGACCGTTGAGTTCTCCAACTGTTTCTTGCGCTCCTCCATCTGCGTCCCCAGCGCTTCGAGCGCCTCCTCCCCCAGCGCATGCGACCGCGGAAACATGAGGCGTTCCTCTTCGCCGGCATGATGGTGCAGCGTTGCCGCGAGCATCTTCACCTCGGTCGCAAAGTCTGGACCAACGGTGTCGGTGCGTAGGACGACGGCGAGCTGATCGTCGATCGCGCGGTGCTCGGCCTGCGAGATCGCCAGCAGCGAAGTGACCTTCTCAACGGCCGGGTAGAAAAGTTCGTCCTCGATCCGTACGTGGACACCGAGC
>JBBRYB010000211.1:0-3775 GCA_038238115.1 Propionibacteriales bacterium
ACACCCCGAACGGTTCGTCCGCCACCCACCCCAACCACCGAAACTGCCCGGCACCGTGTGGATCAACAAGCCCGAAGACAAGGAGCCCACGACCCAGTAATTACTTCAACAACGTGTCTCAGAAAGGTTGACAGGTTCCGCAGCTCATCGGCGTTGAGGGCAGTCTGGATAACCACAACAGCTTCGCCGTTGCCGATGACTTCGACTTCGAGGCCGACATCACCGACCCTGACGGACTTCCAATGATCCACCAAGGCATCATTACGTAGGTCTAAGGGCGACGGCTACGGTTGCGTCGACACTGCCGGGCCACTCGTGGTCAACGAAAGGACGTCATTCCAGATATCACGCCGGTCAAGGCCGCTATGGCACTACGTCGCCAGGGGGCCGCGGCAGCGATGAGGCGCTTGACCGGTCTGATGATGAGAGGACTCAAAACGGCACTGTTGCGTTGCGCGATCGGGCCGGGAACGAGACTGGTCCGATGACGTCGCCTTCAGCCTCCGTGTTCGCTGGTTTCCGGTTCCTCGCGCGGTCATCTCGGTGGCGGTGCGCTGGTATCTGCGGTACGGCTTGTCCTACCGTGACGTACAGGAGCTGCTCGCGGAGCGTGGTGTGGTGGTTGATCACGTCACTGTCTATCGGTGGGTTCAGCGGTTCACGCCGGCGTTCGTCGAGGCCGCTCGGTCGTACCGTCATGTGCCGGGTGATCGCTGGTTCGTCGACGAGACCTATGTCAAGGTCAAGGGTCGGTGGACGTACCTGTATCGGGCGGTCGACCAGTATGGGCAGGTCATGGACGTCTGGCTGTCCGCCAGGCGCGCTCGGAGCGCCGCCCGGGCGTTCTTCACCTGGGCGCTGGCCACCGGGGCGGTGCCGGTGGAGGTGAGCACGGACCGGGCAACGGCTTGCCCACGGGTCCTCGACGGGCTCGTCCATACCGCCCTGCACGACACCGAGCGGTATGCGAACAACACGATCGAGGCAGACCATGGTCGGCTCAAAGCCCGGCTCCGACCGATGCGTGGCATCAAGACGTTCCGATCAGCTCGCGTCCTTGCCGCCGGCCATGCCTTCGTCCAGAACATTCGACGCGGTCACTACGAGGCCGCTACCGACGGACCGGCGCAGCTCCGGCTACGGGCGGCGTTCGATGAGCTGGCGCTCGCCATCTGACTCGCCGCGGACGATCGTTCAACCATGCCGCTCGATCGGCCAACGCAACAGAGCCGTCCCGAGGGCGCCATCGGGCCGTTGCAGTCGGCACAAAGGGACACCCTACGGGAGGTTAGGTGCCGGCGGGCCGCAAGTTTTGCGGCGGGACGCTCGCGGGATCGCTCAATGCAACAGTGCCCCCACAGGCGGCCTTGGCGTCCTAAAACCTAAAGATCCCGGATCTTGCCGTCTGAGAGGGCCCGGGCCCGGGCCGGCGCGATGTTCGCCGGTCGGGGTGTGACCTGTCCCTCGATCGAAAGTGGGCCTCTCGAATGGGTGAGGGCGATTCTCGCCCACCCGAGGAGAGAAGTCGTGAACGACGACACCAATTCAGTAAGGCTCGTCTTAGTCAACATCGGAACTCGTTGCTAGGCGAACCAGGCGAACGCACGGGGGTCGACTGAGCCGCGGACGCAGGTGGGGAAGGCGCACGGAGTCAGTTTTCAGGGCGAGGACAGGAGTTGTTGGCCATGGCCGGGCGGGGCCTGCTGGGGAGCGATGTCTGGGTCGCCTGTTGACACGGTGGTGGCCGGTGTGCTTGCGCCGGTGCGCGGCCGTGCCCTGTCTGTGGTGGCTGAGCAGCGTCGTGAAGGTATGGAGGCGGCGCCTGTCGCCTGACCACGACGAAGGGAAGCGTGATGACAGAATTTGAGACGAGCTGGTGGCCTGAGGCGTGTAAGGGGGATGTGGCGGGTGTGGTGGCCGGTTTCGTGGCTGGGCTTTCGCTGGCGGAGATCGCCGAGGCGGCGGGGTGCAGTGTGTCATCGGTGCAACGTAGGCGCCGTCATCCCGGTGTGCGGCAGATGATCCACGATGCACGCGCAGAGCAGCGGCGGCAGGTGCTGGGTCAGCTCGGCGCGGCCCGGTCCAAAGCGATACTCGTTCTCGCCGACCTGCTCGACGATGACCAACCGAGGGTTCGACTCGCGGCGGCGAACCTCGTCCTGTCGCAGGCGCTGCGCTACGAGGTGATGGCCGAGCCGGAACCCGAGTTGGAGCACACCACGGGGACTGACCCTGGCGCGGATCGGATGCTGCTGGAGACCATGGGTGAGGACGCTTGGAGCCTCGCCCCTGCCCTGCTGGTGGCGGACCGCCCGGTCGAGACGTCCGGTGACTGCGACCCGGGCACCCAGGCGGACCACAGCGTTGCTTCGGACGAGTCGTATGACGAGCCGTCGGCCGCCGTGGAGGCGAGCGGCGAGGAGCTTGTCAGCGACCAGACCGTGGCTGACCTGGCTTCCGACCTGGTCTCGATGTTTGTCCCCGACGTGGTCATCCCTTACGACGCGGGTTCAGCGGCGGCCGACACCGCTGCCGACAGGTTGCGGGATGGCGATGATGACGGCCAGCGCTAGCAGCAGGAGGGTGCCCTCGATCGATCCTGTGGTGTCCGACGACCCCCGTCGAGACGCCGAACGCGCGTATGTGCGCGGGACCGCGACGCTGGCGCACTACGCCCGCCTCTTTCGGCCGTTCATCACTGCTGCTCGTCGTCAAAGGCTCACGGAGGCGGTCGCGGTCGAGGCGCGGGAGCGTGCCGGCCTGATACCGACGTGTCAACATCGGGTCCGCCTCGCGGCGCAGCGCATAGCTGCCTATCCGCCGGGGTACCCGGTGCCCGCCGAGGCGACCAGCGCGCTGGAGGAGGCCTTCGCCATCGTGTTGACAGTCCCACCGCCGGGCGGGCTACTGCCCGATCAGGCCAACTTGCGGGCCGGATGCGCGGAGACGTTGCTGGTCCTCGGGGATGAGACCGGAGACCGGATGCGACACCGATTGTGGACCC
Source organism: Propionibacteriales bacterium (assembly GCA_038238115.1). Classification (GTDB taxonomy): domain Bacteria; phylum Actinomycetota; class Actinomycetes; order Propionibacteriales; family Nocardioidaceae; genus JBBRYB01. The sequence goes on from JBBRYB010000211.1 coordinate 3,005, forward strand.
GATCAGGTCAGGCCTGGGTGATGACCGGCGATGTCGTCCATGCGGCCTCGCAGCACGGCATGGAACCGGCCGATGCTGATCACTTCATGGGGTTGAAGCAGGGATACTTCCAGCAGTTCATCGACGATGGCGAGATCCGTCTCACGCCGATGACAGACCCCGAGACCGACCAAAAGGCGCAAATTATTACATATCGTGACCTGGCGGCCTGTATCCGTCCTCCCGATGACGTCAGCGAAGGTCAGATCTGGTCACAGTAGGTCACGCCGCCCAACCCGGTGTGCAAAATATCGCGGCAGGGTGTGCAGCCCGCTCGGGCCCCCGGATCTGCACATCACCTGACCTGGCCTTCGGCATTTCCGTGAACACCCCACACAACACACACACGAACGACGAAGGGGTGTTCACAGTTGTCGGCCGTGGATGCTCACGAAATTGGACTCAAGGCGGCCCCAGGTTGACTGCCGCCGGGCCAAAGATTTTGCGGCGCGACAGTCGCGCGCTCGCTCAATGCAACAGTGCCCGCAGGTCTAGTGCGCCCCGAAGCTAGGACTGTCGGCGCCTATCGTCAACGCCCGAAGGCGACGCGCGAGGGGTACAGCCTTCAGCCGTTCCCAGTCCGCGACAACTTCGACTGATCTCTCGGTGGGGCCCCGTTCGGTGCACTGGACGCGGTCGGTTCGTGCTTGAGACACTGTGGCGTGGCGTCCCTTTCTGTCTCGGGTGCCGCTAGCTCGCTTGAAGGGATACGCCATGGGTAGGAACGTGTGG
>JBBRYB010000212.1:0-3769 GCA_038238115.1 Propionibacteriales bacterium
CAGCGATCACCAGGCACGTGGCGGCACGTCCGCGCCGCTTCGACGAACTCTGGGGTGAACCGTTGCACCCACCGGTAGATCGTGACGTGATCGACGTCCACTCCACGCTCGGCGAGCAGCTCCTCGACATCGCGGAAGGACGAGCCATACCGCAAGCACCACCGCGCCGCGATCGAGATCACCTCGCTAGGGAACCGGAACCCATCGAACGCGGAGGTTGAAGACGAGGTCATGGGACCAGTCTCGCGCCCGCCCGATCGCTGAACGCAACAGTGCCATCCGGACCACCCCAGGTCCGCGGCCGCACTTGACAGATGGCGAATCTGTGGTATGAAGAAATATTCGGCGGTCGGCAATGATGGCCGTATCAGGGGAGGGGACCCCCATGATCAGGACTCGATCGGCATTGTCCAGCATCGGCATGACAGGGGTGTTGTTGGGGGGTGCGGCGGGGGCCGGGGCGGCTACGAATGTTTCGCCCGCACAGACGGAAGCAACGATCTTCGTGCATCCAGGCCAGTCCATCCAGGCGGCCGTCGACCGAGCTTCTCCGGGGGATACCGTCTTGATCGAGCCTGGTGTCTACCGGCAGAGTGTGCTGATCGCGAAGGACGATCTGCGGCTCCGTGGGTCCGGCGCCAGTCTCGGCGGAACAGTGATCGAGCCTGCGTCGACCCCGCGCGGGTTCTGCGGCAAACAGCTTCTTTCGGGGATCTGCGTGGTCGACCCGCAGCAGCGGAGGGTCGTTGGAGTCGAGGTTTCCGATCTGCTGGTGCGTGACTTCGCGAACGACGGCGTCATTGGGATTGACACTCGGAACCTGCTCGTTCACAACGTGACGGCGCACCACAACGCACGATACGGCGTCACCCGGTTCGACTCCACCGGCGGTGGTTACTTCAACAACATCGCGACGGGGAGTGGAGACGCCGGCATCTACATCGGCGACTCCCCGAAGGCCAACCTCACCATCTTAGGTAACGAGGTGTGGAACAACGGTTTCGGCATCCTGACACGCAACGCGCAAGGAGTGGATGTTGCGCTCAACGACGTCCACGACAACTGCATCGGAATCTTCTTCTGGTGGGTGCCCGGTGTGGCTGGGAACGGGCAGGTCTCCTATAACACTGTCCGACGCAACAACCGCTTCTGTTCGGCGAGCGAACAGATCCCCTTCAACTACTCAGGTAGCGGCATCGCTCTGATGGGCGCGCACGATCTGGTCGTCAAACAGAATGCGGTGTTCAACAATGGCGGTGACACCATAGTCTCCGGCGGCATCGTCCTGGTATCCGGCGAGTCGCAAGGCGGACCACCCAGCACCGGCAACGTCATCAAGCACAACACGGCCTTCGGAGACGCGCCCGCGGACATCGTGGACCACAGCCGTGGGAAGAACACGTTCATCGGCAACAAGTGCTTCGTATCCGAGCCCAGCGGACTGTGCCGGTACTGAGCAGTTGACTTGCAGCAGCTCGCGAGGTCCTAAGGTCGTCCATCTCTGTTTTCTAGAAGGTGCATTATATGACTGCTAGTATCCGACGCTCCACGGTGTTTGCATGCGGTTCGGCTCTGCTCATCGTGAGCTCAGCTGGTGCTGAAGCCGCGATAACCACAAGCGGCATCACCAAGGAGGCTACTGCCGCGGTGACGACCCGCACGGTCGATGTCGTTGAGTATGCCTTCAACCCGTCAGCGGTGGCTGCCGCCGAAGGTGACTCTGTTAAATGGACCGATCGTGGTGTTTTGTCGCACACGACGACGAGCACTATCACTGGTGCTGTCGGCTGGAACAACACATTGACTCCTGGAAGCTCATTCTCCAAGAACTTGCCGGGCGCAGGTACCTATCCCTATCACTGCAATTTCCACAACATGAGCGGGAAGGTGAAGGTGCGCGTCAAGGTCTCACCGACGACTGGACCTGTTGGTACCAGCTTCACTGTCAAGGTGGCATCCGTGGCGGCTCCCACCGGATACAAGTATGCGCCGCAGGTGAAGGTGCCCGGAAGCAGCACCTGGGCATCGCTGCCCACCACGACGGCCACGTCGGTGTCTTACGTCGCGAATAAGGCGGGAACTTACGCTTTCCGATCCAAAGTGACGCACGGCTCGCTGCCCGGTACAGAACCGAGCCCTGCCCTCTCGGTCACGGTCGGTTGACATGGCTGAGGGGGAATCCCGCGCCTCAGGGGTTAGTCGTAGAGCGCTGCTGCTCGGGGTTGCTCCCGCTGCCGTCGCTGGAGGGCTCTTGGGGGCCGGAATGGGACCAGCCGTAGCCAGAAGTGCAGCTGTCACTGGCGGGGACCCCGTCACCGTGAACGGCAAGTTCACCGTGCGTCGGATGACGCTGTATGCCGAGCCAGTGCGTGACGGCTACGGGTATGGCCTCGCCCCGGGCCAGGCTTCCATTCCAGGTCCAACCCTCCAGATGTATGAGGGTGAGCAGCTGGAGGTGACGCTAGTCAACTCCACCAACCGACGGCTCAGCATCCATGTCCACGGTGTCGACTACGCCGTGGACAGTGACGGGACGCCGATGAACGACGGTTGCGTTGCGCCGGGCGAGCAGCGACGGTACGTGTGGCGTGCTCATACGGCGGAACGGCGTCAGGGCGGAACGATCAGACCCGGGTCGGCTGGCTACTGGCACTACCACGACCACTGCATGGGCGGACAGCACGGCACGGAGGGCATCGCGGCCGGCTTGTACGCGGCTTTGATCGTGCGGCGCAAGGGAGACCTGCTGCCAGCGCATCGGCCGTTCGTCGTGGTCATGCAAGACATGAGTATCAACGGTCTGCTTGCGCCCCACACGCCGACGTTCGTTGCCGACCTTGGAGAACGGGTGGAGTTCGTGGTGATCGGCCACGGCAACACTCACCACACTTTTCACCTTCACGGTCATCGATGGGCAGACACCAGAACGGGAAATCTGAACTCCTACGACTCGGAGACAGCAGTACTCGACACCAAAACGGTGGGGCCAGCCGACTCGTTCGGTTTCCAGGTCATCGCCGGCGAGGGCGTCGGACCCGGCCTGTGGATGTACCACTGCCATGTGCAGTTCCACGCCGACGCCGGCATGACCGGCGTCTTCCTCGTGCGTGGGTCACGCCGCTGAGCCGATGTCTGACGAAATCGGCGAACACCAAGGCGACACACTAGGGACTCGGCGATCCCGTCAGCTTCGCAGCTAACGGTCTCTAGCCAGGGACCGACACCTGCACCATCTACATCGACCCGTAACCAACCCCGGACACGACGGTGGAGGGACGGCCCAAAAGGGCCGTCCCACCACCACGTCACCTCCGGCTGGAACTCCCCCTCCGGCAGATTGCGGGCAATCGAGAACATCGCGATAGGGGCGCTACCTCGACGCGCAGGCTCACCAGTAGCTGACCGACAACGCGGCTGAGCTCGCATCGACATCAAGGACGAGTTCACTCCCCCTGTCCATCCCACAGCGAAGACCCGCCGAGCAGCACGGATCGGTGGGCCTTCTGCTTCGCGTGCGGAGGGCGCGCAGGATGCGATCCCACGCTGCTCCCTCAGTGCCAATGTCAACGGCCAGTTCGTGGTCTCCGCTGGTGGCCAAGTAGAAGTCCCCACTCTTCGTTGTTGTTCAGCTGTTCTTGGTTCGGGTGCCTCCCTTCGCTCGGGCTTGTTTCATCCGGTAGCTCTCACCGTCGGTGACGACGGTGTGGCAGTGGTGCAGGAGTCTGTCGAGCATGCTTGCGGCGGTGGTGTGTTCGGGCAGGAAGCGTCC
>JBBRYB010000213.1:0-3672 GCA_038238115.1 Propionibacteriales bacterium
ACCTCGCGCTCCAGCTCAAAGCCCGGGAGGCAGGTGTCTCGACGCCGGTCTACGGGCTGCAGGAGACTCACCACCTGCGCTGACCGGGGGTACGGAGAGGGCCGCGCCGCGCGAGATGACGGTTCATCACGCCCGCTAGACTGCTCGCTGGTGTTCAGCCGGAGTCTGGTGTTCAGCCGGAGTATGGTGTTCAGCCGGAGTATGGGTGTGGACACCGCGGCTGACCCGGCGACGGGTCGGACGGGCTGTGGCGCAGTTTGGTAGCGCACTTGACTGGGGGTCAAGGGGTCGCAGGTTCAAATCCTGTCAGCCCGACTGAAGAAACCGCCTCTGACCAGGCATAACGCGGAGTCAGAGTGGGTCTTGGAGTTGACATGAATCCCGAGAATGGACGTTCACTAGTCGAAAACGAGGGGGGCCGCGGTCCCGTCCGATGACCGTAGGTCGTGCGGGCCTTGTCATATAAGATTGTCTTATGACGCTGGTGGACGAGTACCGCGATGCCCGGCACGGGGAGGACGTCGCGCGGCTGCGCCGTGTTCTCGCGTTGCGTGCGATGGGGGCGACCGGCATGACCCAGCGCGAGATCGCCGAAGCCCTCGAAATCACGCAACCGGCGGTGAGCCAACAGCTCAGGTTCGCGCCGAAGCTGGCGGACATCCATCCTGAGGTTCTGCTGGCGGCGGCGGCGCCGGTTCTCAAGGCGCTCGCGGCCGACTACGGCTATCGCCGGCTTGCGGTGTTCGGCTCGGTCGCACGAAATCAGGCACGGACGGACTCCGATATCGACCTTCTCGTCGAGGCGCCCAAAGGGACGTCGTCGTTCGGGTTCATTCGTTTCCAGCGCCTGATCGAGCAGGTCTTGGGCCGACCGGTTGACCTTGTGTCGTACGGCGGGTTGAAGCCGAGAATTGATGACGACATCCGCCACGATGCGGTCGCGCTGTGATGGACCGCCAGGCCGCCAAGGAACTCCCTCACATCCAGGGCTGGCTCGAACGCGTCGATGAGATCGTCACACGCGGTGAGGGCGCCTACCTCGCCGACACCCTCCTCCAAGAGGCGGGCGACTCCCTGATGATGAAAACTCGGCGAAGCCGCCCCCCGACTGTCTCGACTCGGCGTCCTCGCGCCGAAGGGCGTCGAGTGGGCGCTCGCGGTGGCGAATCGCAATTTCATCATCCACCAGTACGACGCGATCAATCGTGATCTGACCTGGCTCACCATCTCGCGAGACCTCCCTGCCTGGAAGACGTCCCTCCAGTCGCTGTTCAAGGCCGCCAACGCGGCCCGTGACGAACGCGACCCCCAGTGATCCTCGCTCCCGTACGCGGGGCTGCTACTGGCGCGAGCCGTAGAACGCGAGATTGGATGCCTACTGGTCGAAACGCACCCCGGCGACTACGAGCCTTGGAGTGGCTCATTCCTCTGAGCGGAGCGTTGCGAGAAGCTCGGAGAGATCGGCTGCGACGGATGGCTTGGCGATGTCGTGGTCGCGGGTGACCTGGCTTGACGAGTGGCCGAGCTGGCGCGAGGCGAGCTCCGACGTCATTGCTTCGGAGATCAGGGTTGCCACCGTCTTCCGGAACGTGTGTGGGGTCACCCACTCGAAGCCGGTGTCCTTGCGGATCTGTCGTCACCGTCGCTCGATGTTGACGACCTGATGCCAGGTGCCGTTGCGGGTAGCGAAAACCGCGTCGTACTGGTTGGGCGTCGCGAACTCACGGCGCACACGCAGCAGTTCGGTGGCGAAGGGAGGGAGCACCACGGTCCGCCGGCTCGCGTCCGACTTTGGAGTCGACTTGCGGTAGGTACCGATCCCGGACTCGGTCTTGATCGTGCCCGTGACGGCGAGGGTGGTTAGGTCACCGTCAAGGTCGAGGTCGCTCCACCTCAGTGCCAGGACCTCGCCGATGCGACAGCCCATGGCGAGCATCAGGTCGATGATGTTGGCTATGTCGCCACTGGCTCTCGGACCGGGGCGACCGGCGTTGACCCAGCGTCGTACGGCTCGGCGAGGTCGTCGATCCGCAGCGCCTTCGTCTCCTGCTTCGGACGGTGTACGCGGCTGGTGACGCGGGCCGGGTTCACCGAAATCGCGTCGTGCCGAACCGCGATGTCGAGCATCGCGCCGAGGACGAGCTTGGCCTTGCGTTGCCGGTTGACGCTCTGCTCTCGCAGCTTCAGCAAGAGGCCGTCCAATCGGCCAGTCGTGGCCTCGCGGAGCCTCAGCCCGCCCATGCTTGGCAACACAAGGTGGTCGAGCACGCGTCGGTACTCGTTGATCGTGGACTGCTCGATCCGACCCTCGGTCTCCAGTCCAGTGATCCACAGGTCTGCGAGGTCGATCAACCGTGTCTCAGCCGTGACGAGTTCACCTGCGGGCGCGGTGAGTTGAGAAAGGACGTCCCGGAGAGCGCGCTCCGCGGCCGCCTTGCTCGGCCCCGTTGCGGTCACGCGCCGGGTCTTGCCGTCGTGGTCGCGAAATCGGGTGAGCGATCGGAAGGTGCCCTCATGGACCTTCTCCGTGGTGATCGTTCCCCATGTGCCGAGGGGGAGTGGTGGCCTGCCCATTGGCTCTTACCCGCTCTCTGCCGCGCCCGGCGCGAAACCGAGCTGACGGTGTGGCATCCGGTGTGGCGATGTCCACGAGCGTGCGAGCCGTGCGCCCACCTACCGCCACAGAGGCGGAGGAGAAATCATGGACGCCCTAATGCTCAAGGTAGGCGGGATCCAGGACCAGGTCGTCGACGGAGAGAGTGGACTGTTGCTCGCAGACCCACTCGATCTGGTTGCCTTCGCCGCTGTGCCGCCTGCTGAGTGACGACGACCTGGCTGCCGAGCTCGGTGCGGGTGCCCGCGCGCAGGTCTACGACCACTTCCTCGCCGACCGGCACCTCGAGGCGTACGCAGACCTCTTCCGGGTCCTGCTCGGTTGACGGGTTCGTGGAAGGCAGGGAACTGTGTCGGCAGAGAAGGGACCTTGGACCCTGACGTCAGTCGGCCCGGCAGTTGGCGTGCTGGTTGCAGGGGTGACGGCAGCCTGCCACCGCGTGCGAGGCTTCTCATCGACCTCACCGGTTCTCCGGAGGCCGGCGCGGTCGCCCCAGGCCCTCGGACTGAGCAAGGTCTAGAGCGCCGGTGCGGCAGCCGTCAGGGTGCTGGATGACGTCACGGTGGAGTTCGGGCGGGAACATCTGACCGCGATCATGGGCGCCTCGGGTTCAGGCAAGTCCAGCCTGATGCACTGCATGGCGGCGCTCGACACCGACATCAGCGGCGTGTAGGGCCACCCGCGTGTGTGAGACGTCCATGTCATCGGGCAAGTGGCTCATGTCCGGCCGCCGGCCCCACGGCGCTCTTCGCCACCGCCCCACCACGTCGACCCGGTCGTGTTTCCTGGCCCGGCATAGGTCGTCAACCCATGAGCTGCGCGCTGTCGCGATCCTGACGTAGCCGGGCCGCTATCGTCCCCGCATGGTCAACCATCCGGACGCACCGGCCAATGAGCCTGTTGCGCGTCGTCTCGCCATCGCCGAAAGGGCGGCGTCGGCGTACGTCGCGAACCCGAAGGTGGCGGCCGTCCTGGTAGCGGGTTCGGTGGCCCGCGGGTTGGCGGACGCGTACTCCGACATCGAGCTCGACGTCTACTGGTCGAGCCCTCCCACCGAC
>JBBRYB010000214.1:0-3643 GCA_038238115.1 Propionibacteriales bacterium
AGTCAATGCACCCCACCTGGTCGCCCTGGTCAGAGCCGGAGCCAGCTTCAGCAAGGGAATACTCGTCGAGCGAACCGTCGACCAGGACACCGAACCCCAAGTCGCCTAAACAAGCGATCCACAGGTCTTGACGATTCCTCGCTCGACTGGATCAGGTGCGCGTGCGCCGCCCACAACGTGGTTGCCACGGCAGCTGCAGGTGAGGGAAACGCAACGAAGCGAGCCAGGAATGCCCGCACGTCATCCAGTAGTGCGGCGCCGTCGGTGCTGTAGTCGGGCATCGGGTCGGAGTCAGGTGGCGGAGGCGCATATCCCGTCATGCCGCGCCCCGAGTCTCGTCGAGCACTGCCTCGAGGTCGGCGGCGATCGCGTTGCACCGTTCGTCATCGTCCTGCAGCAGCGCCACGTCAGCGGCAGCCCGGCACGCGGCGGCCATCTCGCTCAGGCGGTCGTAACGGGCTCGTAGAGCACCCCTGGTCGCCTGGCCGTGGAAATCCCCACCGCGCGGCCGCGCGTCGAGGAACGTCTGCCGACGCCCCGTCCAGTTGGCCTGCGACGCCTCGGCGAAGGCGTCTTGCACGGCGCGGCGCTGGAATGCCTCGACGTGGGCGACAAGGGCCGGCATGGACGTGCCGGCGGTCACGCAGCATCGCCACCCTCTGCGGGACCGGTTTCCGATGGTTGCCTCGAACGGCACCGTTCGATGAAAGCGTCGATCGAGTCGCTCGGGATGAAGGCCCGGCGTCCGATGTGGACGACCTCCAGCTCGCCGGCTGCGATCAACGCGTACGTCTTGGTCTTCCCGATCCCACCGAGGCGCATCTGGCCCTCGGTCATCGGGTGCAGTGTGACGGCTGCTCCCTCTGCCATGAGTCTTCCCTTCCGTCCGTTGACGACCCAGGAGGTTCCTTGGGTACTTGCTAGCCTGCATGCTGCGTGGCAGTATCTGCTACGCAGGAGATAGGCCATTGCCTACCACCTACTGCGAACCGAGGAGCGTCATGGAGGACGAAGACCAGAAGCCGAGCCGCGAGCCCGTCACTCCGAGGCTGGAATGGTTGGGTGATCGGTTGATCGCAGTGCCGATCACCTGCGGACTCGAGCGGCCGGGCGATGACTATGACTACGCGCTCACATTCGACGTTGTCGCTGGGCAGTTGTCGTGCCGGGAGGTCCGCGTCATCGCCCGAGAGGGCGGACCCGAGGTCAAACGCAGCGTTCTAGCAGGCATTGCGATTGACGACCAACGGGACCTTGTGGCGGCCACGGTGACTTTGACGGCAACCGCTACGACCGCCCAAGGAGTCGTGAGGTTTAGTTGGCCGACCCCCGGCGACAACGCCGCCCGCGCTGCCAACCTGGCAAACCTGCGTGCCACGCGGCGGCGCACTGATACAGAGACCCTGCGACGAGTAGCTGACATTTACCTCGCCAACGAGACCGCGCCGACCGAAGCGGTGCGGTCCGCCTTCGGCGTGGCTCACCGTACGGCGTCGCTGTACGTGCAGCGCGCTCGGCAGGCGGGGCTCCTGCCTGCCTATCGAAATTCCGGGAGTCGACAGAGGGGCGATGCGAAATGACACCGCGACCCAAGGGCGAGGGCAGGGTGAAGGACGGACTCGTCAAGCGAGGAGCAACCTGGTCCTACGTGGTGCGTGTCTCCGATCCCGAGACCGGGTTGAGCAAGCCAAGATGGGTCGGAGGCTTTGCCAGCGAGTCAGCGGCTAAGGCGGCCCGGGACGAGGCGCGGGTCGCTGCAAGGCGCGGCGACTATGTCGACCGCGCGGGGATCACCGTGCGTGAGTACCTGCTTGAATGGCTAGAGACTCACGCCGGATCGGTGAAGCCGAAGACGCTCGCGAGCTACCGCTATCACGTAGAGCACTGGGTCATCCCGCGGATCGGCGGCCAGCGATTGCAAGGCCTTCGGCCAGCAGCCGTATCTCAGCTCTACCGGGACCTGTCGGCTAGCGGCGGCCGTGGCGGACGTCCACTCTCGGCGCAGACAGTCGAGACGGTACATCGCACCCTCCGCAAGGCGCTCAACGACGCGGTGAACGTCGAGCGGCTGATCGCGTCGAATCCCGTCGAGCGGCTGATCGCGTCGAATCCCGTCGAGCGCGCCAAGCGTCCACGACTACGACGAAGCGAGGCCGGGAGGGTCTGGACTGCTGACCAGCTGCGAGCCTTCCTGGCGATGGCGGACACTCACAGGCTGTCTGCGTTCTACCGCCTTGCCGCGTACACCGGCGCGCGACGGGGCGAATTGCTCTTCCTACGCTGGTCGGATCTGGCACTCGATGACCGCAACGTGACGATCGCGGGCTCGGAGTCGGTCGTTGCCGGGAAGCGAATCGAGGGCACCACAAAGGGCGACCGGAGTCGCGTGGTTTCGATCGACGCCGGCACCGTTGCTGTAATGCGTGAGCACCGGACGCGACAGGCCGCAGAGCGGCTCAGGGCCGGCTCGCTGTGGACAGATACCGCACATGTCTTCACCACGGAGACGGGCGGACTATTGAGTCCTGACACACCGACCCACCTCATGCCGACGTTGGTCACCCTGGCGGGCGTCCCACGCGCTCGGTTGCATGACCTGAGGCACCTACACGCGACCACGCTGCTCTTGGCGGGGGTGCCGGTGCACGTCGTGGCCGCTCGACTCGGGCACGCTGACGCCGTGATCACGTTACGGGTGTACGCACATGTGCTCCGCGAGAACGCCGAACGGGTCGGCGAAGTTTTCGCGTCCGCGGTGGGTCTGCCATGAGTTACAACGGCCCCAAAGGTTAGGTACTTCAGAGTTCGTCGTCGTCGCCAAGCGAAGAACCCGCAACGCCGGGCACGACATGGCCGCACGCCGTGGCGTTCGTGCAAGCGATCGCAACCCACCGCGCCGGCAGCGTCGCGAGGCTGGTTGAGCCTGGAAGCCCCGCCAGCCGCTACATCACGCACCAGAAGGCGCTCGTTGAGGCTCAGATTACCGTTGGCGGCTTCCAGCTATCCGACATCCCGGCCGTCCCAGACCAGAAGAACCAGACCATCACCGTGTCGGACCCTGCATCCAAACCCGTCACATTCTCCGACTTCCAGTTCACGCCGGATGGGTTGCTGCAGGACTTCCGCATTCAAGGCCGTCCGATTGAGCCACGCCTATGGACGCAACCGGCTCACTTCTCAGCGGGTGGTACGAGCTTTCGGCTCGTCAGCGCCTTCGAGAGGGGAGGCGACCGTCACGGTTGTAGTGGCAGTGGGGGCCGACTCTGAGCTGCCACTAGAACATCCAGCGAGCGCGACAGCGCCAAGCAGGCTGACCAGAAGTCTCACAACAGAAAGTCTGACATTGCTTGCCGTAGTTTGCAGGACACACAAGGCCACGCCCGAAGCCACCACAAGGTGACGAACCGCGTCGCCCTGACCCAGCTGTTAGCAAACCTGTTAGCAGGCGATGGAGCTCAGCGAGTCGACCGTCGGGCGACTTAGCCTCTGACCTGCCCTTTTGTGGAGCCGCCTATCGGAATCGAACCGATGACCTTCTCATTACGAGTGAGACGCTCTACCGACTGAGCTAAGGCGGCGCAGACTCCGACGGGGAGGCCGACGCACGAGGCTACCAAGTCTCCGCCGGGATCAGCACATCGTG
>JBBRYB010000215.1:0-3606 GCA_038238115.1 Propionibacteriales bacterium
AATCCGAGAGCGCAGCGCCAACGCCTGCGACGACTTGCGCCGCCGCGACCATCGCATCAGCTGGTCGCGCTCCCCAGCGGTCAACGTCAACTCGGCTTTGGGACGTCCAGTGCGAGGCATACCCCAGTCTAGGACATTCCCAACGTATTTCAGGCGCACGACACTAGCCGAGCGCGGCGTCGCCGTCGATCTCGTCACGGGTTTACCGGTGGGGTCCGACGGTCTAATCAGAGTTTGTCGAGGCCTCCCGGCCGCGTCGCCACACCCCTGGTCGGACGCCGACCTGTCTGGAAGCCAGTTCTACCTCCTTGAAGGGGTAGAGGACATAACTGCGAGCACACGGAGGTAGTCATGAGCGGTGAGACCAACGAGGACGCTGCGCGACGCGCGGATCTGGATCAGGTGGTGATGGCGGCTTTGGCGGTCGGTGACACCTACGCGCAGGCGGGTGCTACGGCGGGAGTGTCCGAGCGGACGGTACGCCGCCGGATGAGCGAGCCGACGTTCGCGGGTGAGGTGTCGGCTCGGCGGGGCGAGTTTGTCGGGGCGTTGGCTGGGCAGCTGGTGGCATCCGGCCCGGAGGCGGTCGCGGTGGTGCGGCGCTGTCTGATCTCTGCGGACGACGCGGTGGCTCTGCGGGCCGCGCAGCTGCTGTTGACGATGGGGAACCAGCTGCGTCACGCCCATGAGCTCGAGGTCCGGTTGGCGGCGTTGGAGGCCGGCACAGCGACGGCCGCTGGGGAGGGGTCGCGGTGACATACGAGGGTCGGCTTCGTCGCCTTGAGGGCGCCCGGACCGTTGACGTGGCCGGCACACCGGTGGTGACGGTGCCGAACGTGATCGACTTCGTCACCGGGCCGGACTTTCTGGACCAGCGGCTGTACCCGCGGCAGGCGACCCTGCTGAAGGTCCTGTTCTGCTCTCCAGAACTGTTCACCGACTACGACCGCACTGTGCTGGCGGAGTGGACCGACGGCTTCGCCATCGCGGACCGCAGCGACGGCACGGCCGGCTACCAGGGCACCTACGGAATCGTCGGCGATGTGAAAGACCGGATCGACTTCTGCCTGGCTGCGGGCCGCCGATGGGTCCGGGAGGTGGTTTTGGTCGCTGGTCGGCGCGGCTCGAAGGGATTCGTGGGCGCGGTGTCGGCGGCGTACATCTTGTGGCACCATCTCGCAGTCGCTGACCCACAGGAGCACTACGGCGTGGCCCGAGGCAAGCAGTTGCACGTCTTGGTGTTCGCCGGTCAGCAGGACCAGGCGCGGATCAACCAGTGGCGGGACCTGACCCAGGTGATCGCATACGCTCCGTGTTTCGCACCGTTCATCGCCAAGATGGGCCGCGACACCATGTGGCTGTACTCCTCGGCCCAGCTCGCTGCCGGCAACGTCGATCCCGGCGATGCAGCGTTCGTGATCAGCGCCCAGGAGGCGACCGCACTGGCCGGGCGGGGCCCGGCCGCGGTGGTGGAGATGTTCGACGAGATGGCGCACATGGTCGCCGGCGGGACGAACCGGGCCGCCGAGGAGGTCTACTCGGCGGCGGTGCCGGCGCTGGCGCAGTTCGGGACCGAGTCGTTCTGCTTCGAGGCGTCGTCGCCGTGGCAGCAGCAGGGCGCGTTCTACGCCAACTACCTACGTGGACTGGCGCTCGACCCGCAGACCCACTTGTCGGTCGACCGCGACATGCTGGTCGTCCAGCTGCCTTCCCAGGAGCTCTACCGAGACTGGGAGCTCACCCTGCGCGGGGAGCTCACCGGGTGGCCTGGTGGGCCGGTGCTGGCACCGCTGGACCACCCGATCTTCGATGCCTCCGCCGCTGAGCAGCTGCGGCGTGCCGATCCGCACAACTTCGACGTGGAGTACAACGCCCAGTGGGCCACCTCCGTCTCGGCGTACCTGCCGGCACACGAGATCGACGCGGCCTTCGCCCCCTGGGCAGGATCACTCCTGCCGATGCGGTCGCAGGGCGCCCTCGGAACCACGTATGTGGCGCACGCCGACCCCTCCGTCTCCGGCGCCAATTTCGCGGTCATGGTCGCCCACCGCGAGCAAGACGACGCCGGCCGAGGTCATCTCATCGTGGACCACGTCCATGTGTGGCGCCCAGAGGACTTCCCAGACGGCCGCATCGACTACGAACTGGTCACTGAAGGGTTGGAAAGGCTGATCGTGCGGTTCCGGCTCGCCGCGCTCACCCTCGACCAGTTCAACTTCGCCGGGCTGCTGCCCCAGCTCCAGGCAGCCGCCCGAGCCAACGGCATAGGCACCACAATCGGCCAGCGCACCGCGACGGAGCGGTTGAACACGCAGATGGCGGAGACCCTGAAGACATCGCTCAACAGGAACCTCGTGCACCTGCCCCACCACGAGCTGCTGGAGGCCGAACTGCGACACCTCGAGATCCGCAACGGTCGCGTGGACCACCCCACCCGGGGCCCCGTGCAGACCTCCGACGTCGCCGACTGCCTGATGAACCTCGTCCACGCCCTCATCGGAGACAACAACGACCACCAGCTCGTAGCGGACCTCGCCCGCACCACCGTCCGGGGAAGCAGGCAAGCGCACCCGCTCGACCACCTGTTCGACGCCGTCCACAAACACGGCTCCCTCGGATCACAAGGAGGAACCCCCAGAGGATGGGACCCGGGTCGTGGCAACGGCGGCAGACCACGTTGGAGAGCCCCATGAGCGGCCAACACCGGCCAACCGCGGCCAACCGGACACGGGCGCCACCACGAACCCGAGGCTGGCGAAAGAGAGCCGAGGCTCCTTCCATAAACGCCGAGTCCACCTTCCCAGTGCGGTCTCACCACACGCGTACAGGCAGGTCAAAACCAAGTTGCGCAGTTTTCCGCACGTCCTACGAGGGCGGGGAGGTAAAACGCCAGGTCAGAGACAGTATGGCCGCATCCAGCGTGACCACGTCAGCGCTCTTGGACACGATCTGTTTGCAGCAGCTCCGAGCGAGCCGTGTCCAGCCGCTCGGCACGTTGTCAAGGTCGCCATCGTATAGGTGGCCGTACAGGTCCCACCTCATGGTCGCGGAGGCGTGGCCCAACATGGTCTGGACGACCTTGATGTTCGCCCCGGACTTGATGGCGAGCGATGCCGCAGTGTGCCTGAGCTCGTGGGGCACCAGTCCCTGGAGTTCGACGCTGGTCACGGCCCGGTCGAAGCATCCGCGCCGGAAATTGCTGGTGCGGAGGTAGCCGCCCTGCGGAGCCGGTCCTGTTGCCTATCCGTCGCAGCCGTGAACCGTCTTCCGGCACGATGAACGAGCGCCACCGGAGACCGAGGCGAGAATATGCGGCGGTGTGACGCAATTGGCGGACCAGGCACACCGGGTCATCGCTCGCTCCTGCCGATGACCGTTGCGGGAATCGGGCTGCACGATCCAGGGTGTAGTCGGGGCTGCAACCACCGGTTTCGAGTAGGCATCGGGCGCTGTGATCCCTACGCTCTAGTGGTCCGTCTGGGATTTGACTTGTGCCAGTGTCGTTCGTCCGCGGAGTACTTTCTTCAGGATCTCGTCGGCTGCGGCGTGCCAGACGAAGGGCGTCGGGTCTTGGTTGCGGTGGCTGGCCCAGGTTTGGATGGCGTC
>JBBRYB010000216.1:0-3588 GCA_038238115.1 Propionibacteriales bacterium
AAGGAGGAGCAGCTCGGCAGGCAGTGGTTGAGCTGGCTACAGGCGACCTGACTTCACGACGCGACTCAGGAACTGCTGGGTGCGCTCCTCGCGGGGCTCCTCGAAGATCTGCTCAGCCGAACCGTGCTCGAGGATCGAGCCGTCGTCGAGGAAGCACACCTGGCTGGCGACCTCCTTGGCGAAGCCCATCTCGTGGGTGGCCAGCAGCATGGTGAGTCCCTCGTGGGCGAGCTCGCGGACGATTTCGAGCACGTCGCCCACCAGCTCGGGATCGAGGGCGGCGGTGATCTCGTCGAGCAGCATCACGCGCGGCTGCATGGCCAGCGCACGCACGATCGCGACCCGCTGCTGTTGACCGCCGGAGAGGCTGTCGGGATAGGCGTCTGCCTTCTCGACCATGCCGACCGACTCCAGCAGCTGCATGCCCCGCTGGCGCGCCTCGTCCTTCGATATGCCGCCCACCCGGGTCGGCGCGAGCGTGATGTTCTGCATCACAGACATGTGTGGGAACAGGTTGTAGCTCTGGAAGACGATGCCCACGTCGCGACGGAGCGCGTTCAGATCGACGCCCGCGCCGGTGACGGTGTCACCCTCGATCCGGATCGCACCGGAGTTGATCCCTTCCAGCGCGTTCACGCACCGCAAGAGCGTGGACTTGCCCGACCCCGAGGCGCCGATCAGGCAGACCACCTCATGCCGCTCGACGTTCAGCGAGACACCCTTGAGCACCTCGTTGTGCCCGAACGACTTGTGCACCTCGTCGATCTCCAGAAAGGCCACGGCGCCTATCCTCCCGCCCGACGCGAGGCGTCACGGTGGATCAAGTAGTCGACGAAACGCGCCTGCGGGATGGTGATCAGCACGAAGAGCAGCGCCGCCAACAGGATCGGCGACAGGTTGAACAGCTGAGCTTCCCAGAGCTTCGCGTTGTTGAGCGACTCCCCGATGGCGAGGGTGGACAGCAGGGCGGTGTCCTTCTGTAGCCCGATGAAGTCGTTGAGCAGCGGAGGTACGACGCGTCGCACCGCTTGCGGCACCAAGACGGTACGCAGGGTCTGGGTGTAGCCGAGCCCGAGGGAGCGCGCGGCCGCGCTCTGGCTCGGGTGGATGGACGCTAGACCCGCGCGATACACCTCCGACACATACGCGGTGTAGGTCAGCGTCAATGCAATGACTCCCAGCATGGGCAACGGCAGGTGCTGCAGCTGACGCACGCCGGTCAACGGCAGACCGAACCCGATCAGGATGATCACGATGATCGCCGGGATGCCCCGGAAGACGTCGGCGAAGACGACCGCCAGACCACGCAGCGGCGCCCCCGCCTTGCCCGGCAGCATCCGCACGATCGCGATCAACAGGCCGAGGACGAGCACCAGCACCTCAGCGACACACGCCACCCAGACGTTGGTCCAGAAGCCCGTGATGACCTGATGGAACGACTTACGGATCGGGTCGAGGGCGAAGAACGTCGTGGCGACACCACCGTTGTTGGCGAGCACGAACACCAGCCCGAGGGCAACCACCAGGGACGCCGCGGCGTACCCCATCGCGATGAGGGCCAGCTCACGCCCGGCGGCCGAGACGCGGCGAGCCGCGACCAACTGGTCGTCGGCGAGCAGGGAAGCGCGCTGGCGTGCCGACCCGAAGGCGCGAAGCGCCGGCCACCAGGCGTAGAGGCTCACAATGACCAGGACCAGACCAACCGTGGTAGACACCGGCCCGGCGTGGTTGAAGTCCCGCAACAGCTTCGCGGCGTACGCCACGGCCGCGGTGCCGATCATGGCGAGGGCGAGACCCACGACCGCGAGACGCGCCACAGGACGTGGCGGGCTCGGGGTCGGCGTCGGTTGGAGCTCCTCGTTGACGAGGCTCAAGCTGGTCACCTCGGCAAAACTACTTGATCGTCCACACCGGTACCGAGGATGGGTCGCCGCCGAAGGCGGGACCGAGGTAGTCCTTCGAGAGCTGGTCGAGGGTGCCGTCACTGAGCATCGTCGCGATGCCCTGGTTCAGCGCGTCCTCGTTGGACGAGCCCTTGGGGTAGATGGCGCCGTACTTCTCGCCGGTCTGGTACTGGCCGACGACTTCCAGCTTTCCGCCGGTGTTCTTCGCCTCCGCGAGCACGATCGCAGTGTCGAGGAAGTCCGCATCGACCTGGCCCGAAAGCAGACCCTGGTAGAGGGTCTGGGAGTCCGGGTAGATCTTGTTGCTCGCGCACTTCAGCTCGTCCTTGATGAACGGGACGGAGGTGGTGCCGGAGTAGGCGGCGCAGGTCTTGGTTGCGATGTTGTCCTGGGTGACGTCCGCGCCCTTCTGCACCAGCACACCGATGTTGGAGTTGAAGTACGGCTTGGAGAAGTCCACGACCTTCGCCCGCTCCGCGGTGATCGAGATCTCGGCGAGCGCGATGTCGAAGTCGTTGGTGTGACCGGCGACGAGCTGGTCGAACGACACGTTCTTGACTGTGACCGACGTCAGGCCGGCCATGTTGGCGAGGTCTGCGGCCATGCAGTATTCGTAGCCGCTCTTGATCGACTCCGGCGTCGTGCCGTTCCACCACCCCGGAGCCGGCAGGGTGGTCTCGACCGTGAGCGTGCCCGCGCTCGCGGGCGTCAGCGAGATGCTGTCCTTCTTGGTGGTGACGTTGCAGTCACCGAAGCTCCCGGATCCGCCGCCGTCGGACGACGAGCTGCTGGAGCCGCAGGCCGCCAGGCCCACGGTCAGGGTGAGTGCGCTTGTCAGTCCCAGAGTGCGCTTGAGATACATGTGGAACAAGTCCTTCCGCTGGAGGAAAAGACCAGGTGGCCTAGGGTCAGGCTGGTGCCCCGACGCTGTGGAGTCAAGGACATCCGGTCTCTCGGGCGTGCCTTCCGCATGAAGGTGGGCGCGGCTGGCATCTTGAGGACATGCGCGACGACGCCGACAAGCTCCTCCTCGAGGGTGTTGCCCGCCCATGCCCCGACTGCGCCGAGGAGCGGCTCTTCGTTGCCGCCGACCTCGAGCGGGCGGACATGGCCGAGTACTGCTGCACGTGGTGCGGCGCCGCGCTCCTCATCGATCCGCTCTTCGGTACGAGGCTCGCCGCGGACCGGGACGTGGCCTGACCGGCCGTCAGCCCATGTGGGGGTAGCGGTAGTCCGTCGGCGGAGCGAACGTCTCCTTGATCGAGCGCGTCGACGTCCACCGCTGCAGGTTCTGCGCAGACCCCGCCTTGTCGTTGGTGCCGGAGGCGCGGGCGCCGCCGAAGGGCTGCTGACCGACCACGGCGCCGGTCGGCTTGTCGTTGACGTAGAAGTTGCCGGCGGCGAAGCGCAACGTCTCCATCGCCCAGCCGACCGCGGACCTGTCCTGCGCGATCACCGCTCCGGTAAGGGCGTACTTCGAGAATGACTCCATCTGGTGGACCGTCGCCTCGAAGTCGGCGTCGTCGTACACGTAGACCGACAAGATCGGTCCGAAGTACTCGTTGTCGAAGATCTCGTCGGTCGGGTCGCTCGACTCGATCACGGTAGGCCTGACGAAGTAGCCCACTGAGTCGTCGACGCTCCCGCCCGCCAGGACGCTGAGATGCTCCTGGCTCTTGGCCCG
>JBBRYB010000217.1:0-3526 GCA_038238115.1 Propionibacteriales bacterium
ACGGCACCGGTCGCCGCCATCCCTGCCGCTTGGGTGACGTAACCAACAACTAGCAGATGGACCGGCGGCCGACGATCTGCGACAGTGGACAAGAACGGCGCAAGGACCGCCGCCGGCAGGAGTTGCGCAAGGGCGACGAGCCCCGCCTCCGCAGCGCCGCCGCGAAGGTAGGCGAACACCAGCATCGCAATCCATACCGCATATTCCGTGGTGATGAACAGCCCATAGGAGATTAGCAGGCGGGCCAACCGGGGGTTGCGCGAAACGATGAGCACGATGGAGAGCACGTCTCTCACGAGGACACGGTACTGGGTGTGCGCCGCTCTGCGCTGGAGTTGGACTCTGGCGTAGTTGCCTCGCTGGGGGTTGTATGAGTGCATGAGTGCGTTGCCGACCGGCACCGTGTCGTTGCTGTTCTCTGACATCGAGGGTTCGACGGCTTTGTTGTCTCGCCTCGGGAAGGGGTACGCCGACGCGTTGGATGGCCAACGCCGGGTGCTGCGGGAGGCATGGGGTGCGCACGGTGGCACGGAGGTGGGCACGGAAGGGGACAGCTTCTTCGTCGTTTTTGCCACCGCCCCGGATGCGGTGGAGGCGGCGGTCCGGGCGCAGCGTGAGCTGGCCAGCTTTGCGTGGCCGCAGGCGGGGCGGGTGCGGGTGCGGATCGGTATCCACACCGGCTCTCCGACGGTCTATGACGGCGGCTATGTGGGCATGGCCGTCCACAGGGCGGCCAGGATCTCCGCCGCGGCGCATGGCGGCCAAGTGGTGGTCTCGTCGACGACCGCGGAACTGGTCAGCGAGTCTTTGCCGCAGGGTGTGCGGCTGCGTGATCTGGGAGTCCACCAGTTGAGGGACCTCGCCCAGCCCCAACACCTGTTCCAACTGCAGGTGGATGACCTGCAGGACGATTTCGCGGCGTTGAAGTCGTTGGGTGCCGCTTCGAGCCTGCCCGTGCCGGCGACGACGCTGGTGGGCCGAGATGCTGAGCTGGCCGAGCTGGTCGAGCTGGTCGGTTCACCAAGGGTTCAGTTGGTGACATTGACAGGCCCGGGTGGTTCCGGCAAGACCCGGCTGGCGATCGAGCTGGCTCAACGTCTCACGGCGTCCTTCCCAGATGGGGTCTTCTTCGTGCCGTTGGCGGCGGTGACCAGTGGGGATGTGATGTGGACGACGATCGCTGAGACCATCGGCGCTCACGAGGACACACTGGAGCCCAGGAGTTTCCTGGCGTCGGTGAAGCACCGCCGCTTGCTGCTGGTGTTGGACAATCTGGAGCAGTTGGTCGATGCCACCGAGGTGGTGCGTGACCTGGTGGCGGGCGCGCCGCAGTTGGCTGTGGTTGCCACCTCCCGGCGGCCGCTGCACCTGCACGGTGAGCACGAGCGCCCGGTTCCGCCGCTGGATGTGCCGGCGCACACGAGTCTTGAGTTGTCTGAGGGGTCTGGCGCCGTTCGACTGTTCTGTCGATGCGCCCGGCTGGTGCGGCCGGGCTTCGGCCTCACCGCCGACAACGCCACCGACGTGACTGCCATCTGCCGGCGACTGGACGGCATGCCGTTGGCGATCGAGCTGGCCGCGGCGGGGACCAAGCTGCTCTCCCCCGCTGCCCTGCTCGCCCGTCTGGATCGAACGACAGATTTGAGCGCTCGAGACGTCGACCGACCCACCCGCCAACAAACACTGCGCAACGCGATCGCTTGGAGCTATGACCTGCTGCAGCCGGAACTGCAGGCCTTCTTCCGCCAGCTTGGAGTGTTTGCGGGCGGCTGCGACCTGGACGCGATCGGCGCTGTGGTCGACGGTGTCGCCGACCCGCTGGACCTGGTCGCCGAGCTAGTCGACGTCTCGTTGCTCGCCATCACCGAGGGGCGCGACGGGGAGCCGAGGGTTGAGCTGCTGCGCACCGTCGCCGACTTCGCCTTCGAACGGTTGATGGAGAAGGGTGAGCTCGACGAAGTGCGCCAACGGCACGCCGAGCACTACACCGCGCTAGCTGAGTCCACGGCTTCGCAGCTGACCGGCAGGAAGTTGACGGCTCAGGACCGGTTAGTAAGCGAGCTCGACAACATCGAAGAAGCGCTGGGCTGGGCGCTCCAGCCGGGAGAGGCAGCACCATCTGCCGATCGGGTGCGGCTCGGGCTTCGGATTGGCGGAGCTCTGTGGCGGTTCTGGTTACACAACGGGTATCACTCCACGGGGCGGCGGTGGCTCGAACGTGCTGTAGAGGTCGGCTCGGACGAGTACGGGAAGGACATGGCAACCGCCCTGGTTGGGCTGGGCGCAATGCTGTATCGCATCGACCGTGGGCGAGGCCACCGCCTCCTGCAAAGATCCCTGGCCATCAGCCGCAATCTCGGCGACGACAGCGGCGCCGCTACCGCACTGATCGGCCTGGCTCTGTCACACGAGGCTGGCGGCGACATTTCACTTGCAAGAATGGAGTTCGAAGAGAGCGTGACCTTGTGCCGCCAGTCCGGCGATGACAAGCGGCTGGCTGATGCGCTCAACTGGCTGGCCGACCTGGAGCGGCGTTACGGTAGCGCAAAGCGGGCTCTTGAGTTGACCGAGATATCCCGCGATCTCGCTCGACAGAGCGGGGACGAACGACTCGCCCTCCTCTGCGAGGTCGACATCGCCTGGTCTTTGGCGCTGGCGGGAAGGGGGCGCGAGGCCCTCAGACAGCTGAACCGCATTGCCGAAGACGTGCTGAGCCGCGGTGAGCTGCGAGCGAGTGCAGGTCTCGTCTGGACCTACTCGGCGGTGTGCGCTGTTGTCGGTGACGCGGAAGACGCAGCAACCCTTCAGGGGGCGTACGAGGCAGCCGTAGATGTGGAGCCGGGCATGGGCCAGGATCCGGACGACATTGAGCTGGCAGAGCGCTGCTACGCACAGGCCAGGCCCTTGATCAGCCCGGAAGCTTGGGAACGCGCGTACCAACGCGGCCGCTCGTACACGGCTGAGCAGGCCCTTGCCGAGGTGCGTCGGGCAGCAGTCCGTTACGTCCGCGTCATAGGAGAAGGGAGCGAGATGATGAGCGACGACCAGGCGGCCATCGAACGGATCTGAGATACGCGCACGAAGGGAGAGTCTGTGATGGCTGACGCGGACGCGGCAGCTTCACCGGACATCTGCCCGGTCAACGTGCCGACAGGGCGTGCGGCGCCACTTCGCCGTCGGGCGTGAGCAGCGGGAAGTGGCAGGCGACATAGCGATCCGGCGCCACCTCGCGAAGCGGCGGGTGCTCGTCGGCGCAGAGGTCCTGAGCGTAGGGGCACCGGGTGCGGAAGGGACACCCCGACGGCTTGTTGACGGGGTTCGGCACATCGCCGGTGAGCAGGATGGGCTCCCGCGGCGCTACGCCCTCGTCCTCGAGGTCGGGAGATGCTGACAGCAGTGCCTCGGTATAGGGGTGAGCGGGACGGCTGTAGAGGGGATCCGCGGCTGCGGTCTCCATGACCTCGCCGAGGTACATCACAGCAATCCGGCTCGAGACGTGACGCACCACACCGAGATCGTGGGCGAT
>JBBRYB010000218.1:0-3514 GCA_038238115.1 Propionibacteriales bacterium
GGTCGAGGCAGCACATCCGTTGGGCGAGCCACGCATCCGCGACCATGTCCACGCCCGGCACGACGAGACCTTCGTCGTCCTCGAGGGCAGCTATCGGGTGCGACTGGGCGATGAGATCGTCGTCGCCACAGCCGGTGACTATGTCTTCGTCCCCCGCGGCACGCCGCACACGTACCGCAATGACGGCGCGGCCCTCTCGCGCATGCTCGTCATCCTTGGTCCCGCCGACGGGGTGGACCTGCTCGCTGAGCTCGGCAACCTCGTGGGTAGTGAGATCGACGAGGAGTCCCTCGTCGCGCTGCACGCAAGGCACGCGGCCACCCTCGTCGATCCCCTGCCGACCTGGTAGCGCACGGAAGCCGGAGGCGGTCCCGCGTCGCACTGCAGACAGCAGATTGGAAGCGGCGACACAGGTGGGTCCTAGGTTCGCCGACGATCCTCGAGGCATGAACACACCCTCCCTTCAGGACAGCACCGACGTCGTGTCCCGCGCCGCCAGCAACCTGGTGACCCGTCATGCGGACGCGACGGACGTCGGTATCCCCTCCCATAGCCTCGAAGATGCTGATTCCCTCTTCCTCGGCCCGAACCGGCCCTCCCTCGTGCGGTCCGCGCTCGGCCGGAGGACCAAGACGGGCCAGCTCGAAGCCACGACCGGGGTGCTGCGGTTCGCCGGCGTCGCGGTGCTCAGCACCATCGCGTACGTGGCGCTGTACCTGGGCCTGCGTACGGTCGGGTCCGCCCAGGTCGCCAATGCGCTTGCCCTGCTGGTTGCCGCAGGCAGCCACACACTCGCTGATCGTCGCCTCGTCTTCGACATCCGTGGTCGCGGGACAGACACCTGGCAGGCTTCCCACGAAATGCTTGCCTTCGGCGTCGCACTCGTTCTCAGCGCTGGCTCGTTGTTCGCGGCCGGCGTCTACGACCCAACCCCGAGCCGACTCGTCGAGGTTGTCGCCGTGGTCATGGCGAGCCTGGTCGCCACGTTGTTGCGGGCCGTTCTGCTGACCGACTGGATCATCCGGCGATCCGCACTGGCGACAGCCAGGTGACGGCTCACCCGCCGGGACGACAAGGCTTGGCCGGATCCTCAGGCACGACCGGTCAGGAACATCCTCAGCCGCGTGTTCGTCTTCTGGATGTCACCAGGAATGTGGCCGTTGACGGCCCGACAGGCCCAACCGAGCCGTAGCGCAAGGTCGCACGCGGCGTTGAGGTCCCCGTCGTACCGTTCTGCGTAAGGGCTGAGGTAGGCATCTCGGAAGGGGGCGACGTCGACCGAGTCCTCCACATCGTCCAGACCCCAAGCCAGCACCCCCTCGAGGGTTACCGACAGCGTGAAGAACGGGTGTGAGACACAGGCGTCTCCCCAGTCGAGCAAGAGATGCCGGCCGTCGCGGGCGAAGACCTGGCCGTCGTGCAGGTCGTCGTGCTGGATCGTGTCGGGTATGCCGTAGGTGGCGAGCCGCTCGCACAGCTCGGCCACCCGCGGAGCCGCGTCGCGAAAGATCTGCTCGGCACCGGTCTCGTCCATCAGTCGCTCGTACTTCTGGGGCAGCCCCGCCAGCCGCATGTCGGGCACGCCGAGGGCGCGCAGCTCGTCTACCGCGTCCGACAACTGCAGCTGGACATCGGCATAAAGTCGCAGGACATCCAGCCAGCGGTCCAGGCTCCGCTCCCGCGGAAGCACCGTTCGCAGCTGCTCTCCCGCATCGGACATGAGCATCCAGCCACGCTCGACATCAGCCGCCAGGAGCGGCGGCACGCAGTCGGGTCGACGGCTGGCAAGCAGGTTGACCAGCCCGGCCTCGTGGCGTAGCGAGTCGGCGTTGGCCTTGAACCAGACATCGCCGGAAGAAGTCGGGATCTTCAGCACGGTCGACCACGGATACACGTGCGGCTGCTCGATGTCGCCGGCGCGAACCATGCCGAGCCGGTCGAGCTGGGCGTCGATCCACTCGTGCGCCGTCGCCAGCCATTCCAGCTCCTGCCAGCGTGCCCCGATGATGTCCGCCATGGCGTAGATCATGCCCGCACTCCTGATGTACGTCAGGTGGGTTTCGCCCCCGGTGTGCCCTGGTTCACGTATTCAAGTCGTCCCTGCCGGACCGAGATTCGTTATCACCAGGCCGGCTGACGCACGAAGGACTTTGCCCCGTCCCGTGGCCCCTCACGCTTCCGCGGACGGGAAAGTGGTTAGGTAAACCGGGATAGCGGGACAACATCACATGCGACTGCGGTTATGTGTTGGTAGGGCGGGCGGGACTCGAACCCGCGACCCAAGGATTATGAGTCCTCTGCTCTAACCAGCTGAGCTACCGCCCCATGATCGGCGCCCCGTGGCAATCGCTTCGAGGCATAACGGCTCGGCCAGCCGTCGGTCGATGCTACGGCATGCGTCGTACGACGAACTCGGAGCGCACAGGCGGCCAGGGCGAAACCTCGACGCTGCATCGCTACGCTCGGGCGGTGCGTGACTACGTCTTCCAGGGCGGGAGCGCCGTCGTGACGGGAGCGGCGAGCGGAATCGGGGAGGCCCTGTCGCACGCGCGCGCAGACCGAGGCAGCCAGCTCGCGCTCATCGACCGCGACGGGGACGGTCTCGAGGCGGTGACGCAAGACCTCCGGACAAACCACCCGCGTCTGGCGGTTCGCACGTACGTCGCCGACCTCAGCGAGATCGACAGCCTGGCGACACTCACCGACGCGGTGCTGACGGACCTCGACACGCTGACTCTCTTGATCAACAACGCAGGCGTAGCGCTGGGCGGACGGTTCGACCAGATCAGCATGGTGGACTTCGACTGGGTCATGCGGGTGAACTTCGTGGCGCCGGTTCACCTGACGCACGCCCTGTTGCCGGCGCTCAAAGCTTCTCCCGGATCGCACCTGGTCAACGTGTCCAGCGTCTATGGACTGATCGGCCCGCAAGGCCAGAGCGCCTACGCTGCCAGCAAGTTCGCGCTGCGTGGCTTCACCGAGGTGTTGCGTCACGAGCTGCAACGGGCAGGAGTCGGCGTCACGGTTGTCCACCCGGGCAACGTCCGCACGAAGATCGTGGAGAACGCCCGTCGGGGCGCACGTGGTTGGCGTCGACGTACCCGCAGCCCGCCAACAGGCCGGCAAGCTGCTCACCATCGACCCCCGAGACGCTGCCGAGACAATCGTGGATGGAGTCCGCAGGCGCAAAGCACGTGTGCTCGTCGGTACGACGGCCAGGGTGCCGGACCTGCTCGCCCGCGTGACGCCTGGTCACTACGACGCCGTCCTGCGTGCCCTCGTTCGGTTGCGGACGCGCTGACCCGGATGGCTCCACACCCGTTTAGCAGTAGGGCGAACAGGGAACTCGATGGGTGCGCGGGCAGCCAACGGTCCGCCGCCACAGAGCCTGAAGAGGAGCAGCAATGACGACGAAGGTCGAGAAAACCATCACGGTCAACGTGCCGATCAGCTCGGCGTACAACCAGTGGACCCAGTTCGAGGACTTCCCGCAGTTCATGGGCGGCGTCCAGCA
>JBBRYB010000219.1:0-3474 GCA_038238115.1 Propionibacteriales bacterium
GCCGCCATTGGCGGCTACCACGGGAAGCCCGAGCCTCGTCGTGCCATCGGCTCTCACCGTCAGCACCTCGACGGCGAGCTGCAGACGGGCGCGCTGTCCTCTGCCGCAGGTGACGGAGAATGGCGGCAGGTACAGGCTCCCGATGACAAAGTGGTGGCTGTCGATGCGGGCGATCGTTGGGTCGCCGAACCACTGCTGGTTGGGGTTGTCGTTGCGCAGGCCGACCAGATCGGTGAAATGCCTGCCGTTGTCGGTCGAGACACCCACGCCGGTCAGCGAGGCCCGCCGGTCCGTGGACGGCGCCACAAGGAAGCCCGTTGCATCGTTCCACGCCGACACCACCGTGCGGGTGGAGGCGGCAGCGGCGATCGCCGTCTCACTCTGCCCCGCGGCCAGATCCTTCTTCGGAGTGTTCGCATCCACATTGGTTCCGAAGGTCACCGGGCCGGTATGGGTCGGGGAGACCCCGACACCCCCATCCGATGCCGGGCCGTTGAACCAGGCCTTCGCCCCGGACGACAACGTCTGAACATTGATCGCGCCCGGAGACGGACGGCCAGTCTGCGTCGCAGAGGAGGCGGACGGCACCACTCCGAGGGTCCCCGCAAGGGTCACCGCCAAGGCAGCCCCACCTACCAGTCCAGCTCGATTTCGCATGGCAGTGTCCTCCTAGGACAGTGAACGACGGAAAGAAGGTAAACGACCTAGGCTCGTCCTACCATTACCACCGAGGGCATGCAACAGCTCAGCTGCCATGCATCCGCTCAATCGTCAGCAGGCCCGTTGACCAGTCGACACTGGGAGGGCTCCCGCAGGGTCGTCTTCCAGGCTTCGATCCAGAGCGTCCACCGCTTAGCCGAGCCGCAACCTCCAGGCGCTGAGCCCGTGCGAGGCGGCGTACAGGAGCCGCGAGTGGGGTCGGATGGTGAGCCCGGCTACCTCGACGTTGGGCATACCAGGGGCGGCCAGAGCCCACGACCCGGAGCCCGCGGCCATGCTGAGGACACCGAAGTCCGTCGACGCGTACAGGTCCCCGGTCGTGTTGTCACGGACCAGGTCGGTGATCGGGAGGTCGTCCAGGTTGGCTGACTCGTCGGCCCAGGTCGCTCGACGGCCGTTGTAGTCGACCCGGAAGACGTGCCCGGGGGTCGTCGGCGTGGCCGAGCTGAAGCCACTGTAGGAGACCCAGGCACGGTCAGGGTTTTGCGGGTCGATGGAGATACTGCTGACAAACCGGTTGGGGTCGTTGCCGGCGTCGTCGTCGAGCCGCTGCCAGGTCACGTCTTCGGGCCTTTCGGTGTTGATGTTGTGCGACACGAAGACGCGCCCGGTGGTCGTCGCCGCCCACGCGGTCGACGTGTCGGAGGTCGCGCGCTCGACTGCGGCGACAGCGCCGCCCGCACGGTCGCCGAAGTCGACACTGGTGAGGTCGACCAGCCCGGTGCGCTTCCAGTCGCCGCACTGCGCCGCGAACGTGCCGGTCCACTCGTTGCAGACCCGTTGAGCTTCAGCGATCGTACGGTGGCCGAGCCCGTAGGTCGTGGTGCGGTAGACCGTGCGGCCAGTGCCGACGTACATCGTGCCGCTGATCTTGGGGTCGCTGATCATCGGCACGTAGAACTGGGTGCCCGGCTGGCCGAAAATCGGGTCTCCGGTCCAGATCCACTTACCGGTCGCGCCGCTGGAGAAGTTCACATCCGGGCTGGCGTCGTAGTAGGTGTGGAACCGGAAGTCCGGCTTCTTGGCGTCGAAACCGGACTGACCGCCGTCACCGACCATCGTGTTGAGCCATGTCACAACCTGGTCGTTGTTCTGCCAGGTGCCGTTGTCCTGCGTGCCGCCCTGCAGCAGGTGGTCGTCGAAGGGACTGACGGACAGGCTTTGGAACTGCAGCGTGTTGAGACCGGCGTTGATCCCGTGCAGCCTTGCAGGGACCTTCGACAAGAGCTGCCGGCAGCGGGCGAGGGTGTCTCCGGTCAAACCGCGGCTATCGCACCAACCCGAGCGGTTGGAGAAGGCGCCGTTGGAGCGCATGATCCCGCCGTCGTTGGTCTCGAAGAACACGTTGGGGTTGTCGGGATCGGTCACCAGTGCGTGCTGGTCGGGGTGCAGACCGTTGGGGTGCACCGGGTCGGTGCCGTCCATGGTCATGTCCGTGCCGCTCACACCGGCGTCGGTCGACAGCACGACTGCTCGCCCGTTGGAGATCCCGCCGGTCTCGCCGTAGCCGTAGGAACCGCCGGTATAGACCATGTCCGGGTGCCCGTCGGGGGTGTAGACGAACTGGTCGTACCAGCATTGGCCACCGCACTGGTTGTACGTCGCGTACCCTCGGTCGGCTGGGTCAGCGCTGGTCAAGTCGGTATAGCTTGGATTCCCGGTCGCTACGTTGTCGCTTCGGAACAGCCGGGAGTACGGGCTGCCGATGTTGCCCTCGTAGACGTACATCCGCGTCTTGCCGTTGGCGAGCCTTGTCACGTCGAAGGACGCGAGCGTCGGGATGAGGGTGGGGTTGAGTGACGCCTTGATCTGGACCCAGGTCGCTCCACCGTCGGTGGATCGCCAGATGCCGCGTGCGTACGACGACGCGTAGACCGTGTTGTGGTCACGCGGGTCGAGCTCGACGTAGCGCACACCGCGCGGTGAGCACGGCTTGAGGTTGCTGAACGTCGCGAGGCTGCGGGTGCAGGTCGCCGCGTCGGCGGACCCGTTGTGGATGAACTTCCAGTGCTGGCCGCCGTCGGTGGTCTTGTAGAGGCCCCACTTCGCCGCACCCGGTACCGGTCGGGTCACCCCGGAGCAGCACACCGAGGACATCCCCCGCAGTGCCGTGGTGGTCGCCACGTAGACGGTGTTCCCGTCGGTCGGGTCGACGACCACGTCGCCGATACCCTTGCCGCCGAGCACTCCGCGGCCCAGCGGCCCGACCCAGCTGTCGCCGCCGTCGGTCGACTTGTAGAGACCGACACCGGCGACGCAGCCGCTTCCGCAGATGTTGGCCTCTCCGGTGCCCACCCAGATGGTGTCGCCACTGGGATCGCTCGGGTCGACCGTCACACTGCCGGCCGCGTTGATGCCCAACGGTCCAGCGAGATACTTCCACCGGGGCGAGGCCGCCAGCGCATCGTCGGTGCGCCAGATACCACCACCTGCTGGTGTCACCCACAGTCGGCAGTCGCCCGGGGAGCAGGTTGGGGCGATCGCCACGTCCGTCGTCCGACCACCGGCGATGTACCGGTTCGGAACGTAGTTCGACGAGTTGCGCAGGCGGGTGAACGGGAAGAGCGCCCGGCTCGGTCCCACGCTCTCCCAGACGGCGGAGGTGCCGGCCGCCGCTTTGTCGAAGCGGGCGGTGGCCTGGCTGAACGCGGCCTGCGATCCCTGAGCCTCACCCAGGGTGATGGTGTCGCGGGGGTACGCCCGCTGGAGGAACTCCGCCTCCGCAGCCGAACTGGGACCCTCCCCCGACTCGCC
>JBBRYB010000220.1:0-3439 GCA_038238115.1 Propionibacteriales bacterium
CCGCCCAGGCATCGTCTGCCGACAGGACACTCACGTCGGAGAGGCCATGGCTTGCCGTTGGGGAGGCCATCGGCGGCACTCCACGAGGCTTCACGAGCACCGGCCCCGGGGGACGGCCGGTACCAGCGCCCGCAGCCGGAGCGCCGAGCGCGGCGGCGACCACCAATGACGCGACCGACGCGCCCGCCACCCACAGTTTCCTACCCATGGCGTATCCCTTTGAGCTGGCTAGCGGCACCCGGACAGAAAGGGACGCCACGCCACAGTGTCTCAAGCACGAACCGATCGCGTCCAGTGCACCGAACGGGGCCCCACCGAGAGATCAGTCGAGGTTGTCGCGCACGGCCGCCTCCGCAAAGGTGACGGCGTCGACGGGCCACGGCCGTGCGCTCACCGTGGCGATTCTGCCACCGGAGATCCAGCCGTACCCTCGGCTCATGGCCACGACATGGAGGCCCGTCGAGCCGCGGCGCAGCGGGCGAATTCTGGCCAACGTCGCAACACCTGAGCTTCAGGAGTGGCCATGGGTCGTCGAGGACCTCAGCCGGAATACGCCAAGCGTGAAGAGTTCGCGAAGCTGATCGCCGAAGGCGTCCCTTCACAGCGGGCGTCTCGGATCGTCGGGATCCACCCCACCACGGGAAAGCGGTGGCGTATCGGTCGGAGGGTCAAGTCCGGCGGGCGCATGCTGGACTTGCCGCCCGTGATCAACCCCCGGCCGGAGAAGCGGTACTCGCCGCGCTACCTCTCCGAAGACGAACGCATCCGTCTGGCCGACCTCCGCCGCGAGAAGCTGTCGATCCGCGCGATCGCCACCCTCATGGATCGGTCCCCGTCAACGATCAGCCGGGAGCTGCGCCGACGTTGTGACGCGGCCGGTCGGTACCGACCCCACGAGGCACAACGGCGCGCGCTCCCACGTCGTTGTCTGCGTCGGCCGAGCCGGCTATGCCGAGACGAGGCGCTGCGCGCGTGGGTTGCCACGAAACTCAAGGCTCGGTGGAGCCCGGAGCAGATCTCGCACCAGTTGCGCCGCGCTTTTCCCGACCAGCCCAGGCGGCGGCTGTGCACCGAGTCGATCTACCAGGCCGTCTACCGACCGGACCTGGGTGGCCCGCCCCGTGAACTGCCCGGAAGGGTCCTGCGCCACCGACGCCGCCACCGGGTTCCTCACCTCCACGCCCAGGCCCGCCGCTCCGGGCCAGTGACCGGCATGACGATGATCCACGAACGCCCGGTCGAGGTTCTGGACCGCGTTGAACCAGGCCATTGGGAAGGAGATTTGATCATGGGCGCCGGGAACGCATCAGCGATCGTGACCATGGTCGAGCGCACGACCCGCCTCACGCCGTTGGGCCGCCTTCCGGACGCCAAGCACGACTCGGCCACCGTCCGAGACGCCGTCATTGGCGCCTTGAGCCTCCTGCCGCCCTACTTGCGGCGGACCCTGACCTGGGACCAAGGCAAGGAGATGGCGCGGAATCCGGAAATCGCCTCGATCCTGACGAACACGAAGGTCTTCTTCTGCGACCCGCACTCACCGTGGCAGCGACCGAGCAACGAAAACACCAACGGCGTGCTGCGCGACTACTTCCCGAAGGGCACCAATCTATCCGTGCACACAGCTGACGAGCTCGCTCGCGTCCAGGTGGAACTCAACGATCGGCCGCGGAAGATCCTGGAGTGGGACAGCCCCGCCAGCCGGATGGCTACGCTGCTCGGCACACCCTCTGTGTTGCGACGTTGAGTAGAACTCACCCCGCCGCCAGGGGGTCAGTTTTCAGCCGTCGTTGACATTAAGACGTTCGTTCGCACTCTTCGCCGTCTATGGTGAAGGTAACGACGAGCATTCTGGGCGCAAGTAGTCGCCGGGGCACTGTTGCATTGAGCGATCCCGCTAGCCAGCTGCCTCAAATTCTCCGGTCGGGGATGCCTGAGCCGCCCGCAACCTGCCTCTTGGGCCATTTAGACAAGCTGGGAGTTGCCTATCAGGGTTACGTGGGTGGCCAACAGGAAGATTTCCTGCGCCGCGGTGGACAGAAGCCCTAATGCAACAGTGCCGATCGAACTCATCGGCGACCTGCTGTTGCGACGACCGCCAGAATCCGCCGTACGTCCACCGGGCGTTGACCCTTGACGTAGGCCTCGTCGACGAATCAGCGGTCACCAGGCACATGACGTCGAGGGCGCCGCTTCGACGAAGTCTGGCCTGAACCATTGCACCCACCGATAGATCGTGACGTGATCGACCGTGATGCCACGCTCGGAGAGCAGCTCCTCGACATCGCGGTACGACAACCCGTACCGCGGGTACCACCACACGGCCACCGAGATCACCTCCGGCGGGAACCGAAAACCCAGCGAACGCCGACGCAGAAGACGAGGCCATTCGGACAGTCCCGACGTGCCTGATCTCTCAACGCAAGAGTGCCCACGCGAGGGCCGCGAGCGGTCGCTCCACCAGCCCGGCCATCGATTTGGGTGATGGCGAGCATGCATGATCATCGTTGGTGTCGTGGACAGGGGTGGGTCATGGTGAGGGTGCGGCACAGGCCACCGACAGCAGGCCCCAGACACGAGGTGCGAGATACACATGAGCGACGACAGGGTGTTCGTCCCGTCCTACCCCTACGAAGCAGGCCCGGCGCGCGGGGTGCTGAGCCCGTTCGAGCCGGGCACGCGAACGCTGCCGGCCGGCTACCGGATCGATCCGAGGTTTCGGTCTATCCCGACTGACATTGTGTTGGACAAGGACGTCCCCGTGCGGCTCCGCGACGGCGTGACGATCTATGTCGACGTCTTCCGCCCGGTCGGCAGTGAAAAGGTCCCCGTGATCATTGCGTGGAGCCCGTACGGCAAGAGTGAGGGCACTGCGCCTAGCGTGACCGGCATCTTCGACTTGGTCGGCCTGGACAACGGCGTCGTGTCTGGGCTGGAGAAGTTCGAGGGTCCCGACCCTGCGTATTGGTGCGCGCAGGGCTACGCGATCTGCAACCCCGATGCCCGCGGCGTCGGCGAGTCGGACGGCGACAGCGTCGTGTGGGACCGCCAGGAGGGTCAGGATTGCCATGATCTGATCGAGTGGCTGGCCGGGCAGGACTGGTGCACGGGCAAGGTTGCGATGAGCGGGACCTCCTATCTGGCGGTTTCGCAGTGGTTCACCGCAGCCGAGCGACCTCCGCACTTGGCGGCGATCAACCCGTGGGAGGGCGTCAGCGACGTCTACCGCGATCTGGTTCTGCGTGGCGGGATGCCGGACCTGGGCTTCGCCGACATGCTGCAGCACAAGTTTGCGGGCAAGAACCGTCGCGAGGACGTGCTCGCGGAGGCGGAGCGCTACCCGCTGATGAATTCCCTGTGGTCGGACAAGATCCCGCGGTTGGACCGGATCACTGTGCCTGCCTACGTCGTCGCGAGCTATTCCCACACCCTGCACACG
>JBBRYB010000221.1:0-3425 GCA_038238115.1 Propionibacteriales bacterium
GGATGTACGACATCGACCGCGTCGCGCGGACGGTGACGTTCCGGGCGAGGCTCGGCGAGACCGAGATCGTGCTGCCCCTCGACCCGATGCACGGCACCGTCGGCGTCGCGCCGGCCAGCCTCGAGGTCCGGTCGTCGCTCGTTCCGGATGCGCACGGCGGGAACATGGACACCCCGGAGATGCGCGCCGGCGTCACCTGCTTCCTCGGTGTCAACGTCGAGGGTGCTCTCTTCGCCCTCGGCGACGGACACGGTCGCCAAGGTGAGGGCGAGACGTGCGGCGTCGCCGTCGAGGCGGCAATGGACACCGTGGTGATCGTGGATCTCATCAAGGGCGTGCCGACGCCCTGGCCTCGGCTGGAGAGTGACGGCTACCTGATGAGCACCGGCTCCGCGAGGCCTCTGGAGGACGCGTTTCGGATCGCCCAGCACGACCTGGTGACCTGGATCGCCACCGAGTGCGGTCTCGACCCCATCGACGGATATCAGCTGGTCACCCAGGCGTCGGAGAGCCCGATCGCGAACGTTTGCGACCCCAACTACACGGTGGTGGCCAAGATCCGCAAGGCCTTCCTCCCGCGGCACAGTGCCTACGCGGGCAGTCATGCGCGGCTGCGCGAGATGAGCGCCGCCTACCGAGCCGAGCGTTGACGGATGAGGTGCCACCTGTTTACAACTACCTCGACCTGGTCGACGTCGACCCGTGGGGTCGAGGTGAGCTCGGTGGCCGGCTCGCGGCTGTGCACCTCAAAGGGCCCTGGATGGGCCAGGATGGCCGGAGTGGGGTCTGTCACCAACTAGGCGCCCGCATACTTCACCGCATCAGTGCAGACCCTCATCCCGGGTGAGGGTTTGCACTGATGCCATGCACCAGGCGCCGGTGACATGATTCGAGATGTGTCTCAGGATCACAACACTCGGGTCAAACCTCAGGAGGGTTCCATGAGAGTTCGTTCTGCTTTTCTCGTCGCGGGGGTGGCCATCGCAGGCCTGGTCACGAGCACACCGGCCACCGCTGCGCCGCTCGACAAGGGACACTTCCACGACGTCTACACGAACTCCTTCGACTGTGACGGCACCCCGGTCCGGGCCGACGGTGATGTGTCCGGCAACTTCCTGTTCAACCAACGCGGGTCCAGCGCGTTCCCGTACTACAGGGAGAGCATGCGGGGCACGGTCGCGTTCCCCAACCTCAACACCGGGGGCGCGTTCACGACGATCTTCACTGTTAGCGCGAGGGACCACACCATCGTCGACAACGGTGACGGCACCATCACCATCACCCAATTCGTCTCCGGCGGTTCCCGGTACTACGACCAGAACGGCAAGCTGGTGCTCAAGGACCCCGGCCAGAGTCGGTTCGCCTTCGAGGTGGACTACAACGGCACCCCGGGCAACCCCGACGACGACCAAGAGGTTCCCGGCTCGTTCCGAGTGATCCGCGACTCCACAGGACGCAACGACACTCAGGGCCGCGACTTCTGCGCGGACCTGGTGACCTTCACCACCTAGTCCGAGACGTGCTGGTATGTCCGTGACGAAAGCCCGGCGAGGTACTAGGGATCGCGAGCGGATCGCGGCTATGAGCGGAAAGCGCGACTAGATCTGCGCGGTGGCTGGCTGAGCACGGTTCGGATGTGATCACTCCTACCGCACCGCATGGAGACCTCACCCTTGGCCATGTAGTCGAAGCCGCGGGCGTCGGCTCGCGTGCCCGGAGTGTGTCAGGGCGCGTTGCGCAGGAACGCGAGTACGGCGCGCACCCGCCGGTGGTCGCCGGCGTCCGGGACCAGGTTCAGCTTCGTGAAGATGCTGCGGACGTGGGCCTCGATCGTCTTGGCGCTGAGGGAGAGCTCGGTCGACAGCGCACTGTTCGACATTCCCTGGGCCATCAGGGCAAGCACCCTGCGCTCTCGGTCGGTCAGAGTGGCGATGGGGTCGCCCGCACGCTTCTTGCCCACGGGGCGAGGCAGCATCGTGACCACGACCGTGTCGTCGATATCGCTCACCAGGCCCAGCTGAGGACCAGGCGCGACGACCCGCACCGGCAAGTCAACGGGGTCGGCGTCATGCGCCGACAAGCGTGCGGTGTTCCACCCCGGCTCCAGGTCGGACTCCAGGCGTACGTCGACGTACCCGTCACGGACGCTGGTGACGACGTGAGTCTGCTCTCCGAGCTGGATCGTGACCGGAACGTCGGCGGCCGACGCGCAAAAGAAGCGTCGCCAACCGCGACCATCCTCGACTTCTCTACGACGCGACCCTGGCGGTGCCAACAGCACACGGGCGAGCACCCGGACCCAGCCGTCCGCGCCGTACCCGACATAGGGCACCACACTCGGTGTCCATCCTCGTGCCCGGAGCCGTCGACCCAGCACCGCGTGCAGCCGTGCCTCGGCGCGGGGCCGCGTGGTGCGGTCGGACAGTGTGGTCGAGCGCCTCCACCATCCGCCCATCCTTCCGCACCGGGTTGCCGACCGCGAGGCCCGATGGTGAGCGTCCACGCAGGGCGATCGCCGGCGACGAGGGCCTGCTCCGCGGAGTCGACAGTTGAACAACGTACGGCGCGCTCGACTCGAGCTCCGCACGTTACGCGTCGCAGAACCGTGCGGGCTGTGGCCAGCGGGATGACCGACGGGATGGAGACCACCCCGCAGGCTGGCTCGCGCCGTGCGTGCCATGGTCCCGACCGCGGACGCGCCGTCGGTAATGGACCGCCTGTACGACGTGGGTGCCCGCGGCATCCTCGTCACCACTATCCACGCCTGCCTCCCCTGACCGCGGGCAGTCCGACGAGACACCTCAGCTGGTCCACGCACGCCAGAGTGCGGCGTACTCGCCGTCCCGGGCAACCAGCTCATCGTGGCTACCCAGCTCCACGATCCGCCCGTCGATGACCACCGCGACCCGGTCGGCGTCATGGGCGGTATGCAGGCGGTGAGCAATGGCGATGACCGTGCGGCCCACCAGCAGTGCGTGTACCGAGCCCTCGAGCGTCCGTGCGGTCCGCGGGTCGATCAGCGACGTCGCCTCATCGAGGACCAGGGTGTGCGGGTCAGCGATGACCAGCCGCGCCATCGCCACCTGTTGAGCCTGCGCGGGCGTCAGTGCCATGTTGCCCGAACCGACCCGGGTGTCCAGCTCGTCCGGTAGCCGGCGGACCCAGTCCGCGGAGCCCACCGCGTCGAGCGCCGCCCAGACCGCATCCTCATCCGCCGTCTCGCGACCGAGCAGGATGTTGTCGCGTACGGAGCCGATGAACACGTGGTGCTCCTGGGTCACCAGCGCGACCTCCTCACGAAGCTGCTCCAGCGGCAGGCTGATCAGGTCGACCCCTCCGATACGCACGGATCCGGTGCGCGGCCCGTTGATCCCAGCGAGCAGCCGCCCGAGCGTCGACTTCCCAGAACCACTCGGGCCTACGAC
>JBBRYB010000222.1:0-3398 GCA_038238115.1 Propionibacteriales bacterium
GAGGTTGTCCCGTAGCTCGTAGAACTTGAAGTGGTGGCGGTTTCCCCGCCTCGTCCGCTGCTGTTGGCAGCGTGGCGAGTGCGAAGTCATCCATTCGAGACGAGGAGAACCGCATGAAGAACGTAGAGCAGACGGCCGACGAGATCGGCAACGCGAAGTTCGACGCGCTGCCGCAGCGTGTGCAGGAGGCGCTCGGCGAGCTGGCCGGCGCGGCGAAGGAAGGGCTGCTGGCGCTCAGCGTCGGTGTCGGGCTCGGGGTGCTGACGGAGTTGATGGCCGAGGAGGTCGATGAGGTGGTCGGCCCGAAGGGCTGTCACGACGTCGAGCGCACGGCTGTGCGGCACGGCAGCGCGGCCGGGTCGGTCACGCTCGGTGGCCGGCGCGTGCCGGTCGAGCGCCCGCGGGTGCGCGCCACCGACGGCACCGGGGAGGTGACGATGGCGACTTACGCGCACTTCGCCAACCGTGATCCGCTGACGAAGGTGGTGATGGAGCAGATGCTCGCCGGGGTCTCCACGCGCCGGTTCGCCAGGACGCGTGAGCCGGTCGGCCACGACGTGCGCGACCGGGAGCGTTCGAGCTCGAAGTCGGCGGTCAGCCGCGAGTTCGTCGGGCGCACCGGGGAGCACCTGCGCGGCCTGATGTCGCGCTCGCTGGCCGACGTCCGGCTGGCCGCGTTGATGCTCGACGGCCTGGACCTCAAGGGCCGCTGCTGCGTCGTCGCGCTCGGGGTCACGACCGACGGGGTCAAGCTCCCGCTGGGCTTGTGGGACGGATCGACGGAGAACACGACGATCTGCCGCGAGCTCTTGGCCGACCTCGTGGGCCGCGGCCTGGACTGCGAACAGGGCGTCCTGGTGGTCCTCGACGGCGGCAAGGCGCTGCGGGCGGCGGTCGGTCAGGTGCTCGGCGACGTCCCGGTCCAGCGCTGTGTCCGGCACAAGGAACGCAACGTGCTCGATCACCTGCCCGAACGCGACCGGCCCGCCGTCAAGCGGCGCCTGCGGGCGGCCTGGAAGCTGACCGGCCACGAGGCCGCGCTCGGGCGCTTGGAGGCGCTGGCCGACGAGCTCGCGCACTCCCACCCCGGCGCCGCAGCATCGCTGCGCGAGGGCCTGGCCGAGACGCTCACGCTGCAGCGTCTCGGCGCCCACGAGCAGCTCTGGCGCACCCTGTCCTCGACGAACCCGATCGAGTCGATGATCTCGATCATCCGCACCGCATCGAGGAACGTGAAGCACTGGCAGAACGGCGACATGTGCCTGCGCTGGACGGCCGCCGGGATGCTCGAAGCCGAAGCTCAGTTCCGCAAGATCATCGGCTACAAGCACCTCGCCGCACTCGCCCTCGCCGTCGAGCGCGACCTCGCCTCGCGGCGCGCCGCGACAAGCCGATCGACCACCCCACCCAGCCCGACCACCATCACGACCGAGCCGGCCGCTACGCTCGCGACCGTCACCTGATCACCGGATCGCTACCGCGAAGTTCCACGGCGAACGGGACAACCTCCTTCGGTGGCAAGCGCTGGACTGGTGGTTGAGTTGCTGCCAGCCGATCCAACCTTTGCTGGAGAGATGGCTCGAAGCAGCGACGGGTGGATGGAGGATCACGAGCTGAGCGCGCTTGATGGTCACGCCGGCCTGCTTCGCGTCGTCGGCTCGGGAGGCTCCCGGGCCGCGGCCCAAGTAATGCTGAGACTCGGATCAGAGGCCATCGAAGCCGGCGGAATCGGCGTCTACGTGGAGAGCTCGAGGCTCACTCATAGTCGCGCTGAGTGGCAGAGAATGGCGGCTGAACAGCACCCGGAGGATCTCCTCGACGCCTACGTGTCTGTCGAAATCGGCTCTGCGGGCGTCACATCTCGTGGGATGTCGACTTTCGGCCTCGCGGAGATGATCCTGCCCGGCAGTCATTCCGATGACGGAACACTGGAGCCGTTTCTGCTGCACTGCTTGACGGAGCCAGCCCCCTCACTTCGAGAGGGTGACGCGATCAGTTGGCGCAGTCTGCTCTACCGATTGGAGGTCTTCGGTCGAAGTGTTGAGGGCGTCGGCAAGGGGGAGTTCGCCTGGAGCCTGATGCGCCGGAGCATCGGGGAAGTCGCCGGACTCGATGGCGTGACTGCCCTGGTCGCCGACGGGCAACACAACTTGGCCCTGACCGACGATGGCACGGTGAGGGCGTGGGGGTGCAACCGAGACGGCCGGCTCGGGGATGGAACAACCGTCGATCGGGCTGCTCCGGGTCGGGTAGGCGGCCTCGCCGACATCGTCCAGGTCGCCGCTGGCGGAGATCACAGTTTGGCGCTGACCGCCGATGGCGTGGTGATGGCTTGGGGTGAGAATCGCAAGGGTCAGCTCGGTGACGGCACGCGCGAGGCACGTCATGCTCCGGTGCGGACGGTCGGACTTTCTGGGCGTGCTTTGGCCGTTGCCGCTGGATCGTCGCACTCCTTGGCTCTCCTCGAGGACGGCACTCTCATGGCCTGGGGTTGGAACTGCCACGGTCAGTTGGGTGACGGCTGCGTTGACGAGGGGCAGCTCCACCCGGTTCTCGTGCGTCTGCGTCCCGGGCGCGTTGCTGCGATCTCCGCCAGCATGCACAGCCTCGCGCTTCTTGACGACGGCACCGTCGCCACCTGGGGCTTCAACTCCCCCGGCGTAGCTCCCAGCCCGTTGCCGACACCGATACCCGATCTGCCACGAGCCGTCGCCGTGAGTGCCGGCCCCTGCTCGATGGCTCTCTCGGAGAGCGGGGCGGTATGGACTTGGGGCCCGGAGTGCCCGCCATGCGACGGTTCGCAGGAGCCACGTGCCGTTCCTTCAGAGGTAGTGGGGCTTCCAGGTCCGGCCAAGGCTGTGGTTGGCGGGTTTCGCCCGTTAGCCATCATGGTCGATGGCTCCGTCATCACATGGGGGTCGCGTAGCCCCACGCCCACGACGCTTTCCGGGATCGCCGACGTCCAAGCAGCGGCTAGTGGCACATCTCACTCCATTGCCCTGAGGTCGGACGGCACGGTTACAGCATGGGGAGACAACCGCTCGGGTGAACTCGGGCTCGGCCGAGTTCATGTCGCGGTGGGGAGGCGCCGGGTCAGGCCCCTCCGTCCCGCCCGCCTTCGCGCTCTTGGCGCGCTCGTCGCCTCCGCCATCGAGCTGCGTCCGAGACCGGCGATCGCAGGGCGCCTCCCGATTGGTGCAACGAAGTTAGGCGGCCGGCCTGATCTTCCCGCGAGCTACGAGTGGCCCGCCGCCGCAGGAGGTTGTCCCGTAGCTCGTAGAACTTGAAGTGGTGGCGGTTTCCCCGCCTCGTCCGCTGCTGTTGGCAGCGTGGCGAGTGCGAAGTCATCCATTCGAGACGAGGAGAACCGCATGAAGAACGTAGAGCAGACGGCCGAC
>JBBRYB010000223.1:0-3361 GCA_038238115.1 Propionibacteriales bacterium
GACCACCGCGACACCGCGTCGATCCAGGGCGCGATCGTCTCAGGTCGGCGGGCAGCCGCTGCCGTACGACGATCGCTGACCGCGGCTTAAGCTCGCTCCTTCGATCGGCGCCCGCCCCCACCGCCAGAGATCCGACTACCGAGTCACCAGAGCAGCCTGGATGTCGGAACCTTTGGCCGAGAACAGGCGCTGCCGAGGCGGCAGCGCGGAGCGGCGGCTAGGGGTGCGCCGCCTGCTCGTGCGCGAAATGGC
Organism: Propionibacteriales bacterium; assembly: GCA_038238115.1. Lineage (GTDB taxonomy): Bacteria > Actinomycetota > Actinomycetes > Propionibacteriales > Nocardioidaceae > JBBRYB01. The sequence continues at coordinate 253 of JBBRYB010000223.1, forward strand.
TGGCAGCCTCGAACTGGATCGTGGAGTGCTGCACGTCGAAGTGCCCGGACAGGCACTCCTGCAGCTCGTCGAGCATCCACATGAGATGCCCGTCGTGGAAGCACTCGTCGTCGACAACGGCGTGGACCGACAGCACCGGCAGCCCGGTGGCGACCTGGCTCGCGTGCAGGTCATGGACCTCCGAGACGTGCGGGACACGGAGCAGATGGGCCCGCACGTCGCCGAGTGCCATGCCCGACGGAGTCGACTCGAGCAGCACGTTGACGCTGTCCCGCAGCAAGCGCACGGTGCGCGGGATGATCAGCGCCCCGATGCACAAAGAGGCGACAGCGTCCGCCCGCAGCCAGCCCGTCGCGCCGATCACGAGGGCCGCGACGATCACCGCCGCGGAACCGAGCGCGTCGCCGACGACCTCCAGGAACGCTGCTCGCATGTTCAGGTTCGCATGGCGTGACTTTGCGAGCGCTGCGACGCCGAGCACGCTCCCGACCAGGCCGACGCCCGCGAAGAGCCCCATCGAGGTCGCGGCCACGTCAGGCGGGGTCACCAGGCGTCGTACCGCTTCAACGAGAACGAACCCGCCCACCGCCAGCAGCACGGCTGCCTGCGCTGCCGCCGCCAGGACCTCGGCCCGGCGGAACCCCCACGTCCGGGCATCGGTGGCCGGCCGCCGACCGAGTGCGGCCGCCCACAGCGCGAGAGTCAGACCGGCTACGTCCGTGAGCATGTGACCGGCGTCTGCCAGCAGGGCGAGGCTGCCGGACACGATGGCGCCGACAACCTCGACAATCAGGACGACCGAGGTGGTCGCGAGGACGAGAGCGAGCCGACGGCGGTCTCCCTGGAGCGTCGTCGGGGGGTCGTGTTCGTGCCGGCTCACCTCACTCATTGTGCCCGATCCGATTGTGTCGGTTCTACCGACCGGAGGACCCCTCATGACTCACCGTGATGCCCCGCTGTCTGCGCCAACCGCCTTGTCTTTTGCCTCACGCGTCGGTGCAGATTTGGCGCCTCGTTAGGCTGTCGTGAAACGCCTGGCTGTAGTGGTAGTTGTTGAACCAGGTGCCGTCGTAGCGTCTGACCTCGTACTGACTGAAGCACCAGATGCGAGCGTCCCACTCCAGCACAACGTCAGTACTCTTGTTGCTGTAGGCCCATGCCGACCAATGGGCGTTGTGGCCATCAGCGTTGATCACACGCACGCGGGCACGCACGTTGCAGGCGCGTGGGCCGCTGTACCAGAGATCCTGACGGTGCATGAGCTCCGCGGGTGGCAGGACGAAGAATCCCACGCCGTCGTTGCACTTGTTTGTGTACATGTTGTGGTCACAGCCAGCACCATATGTACACCCATTGGAGCGGTCGCCCGTGTTGGCCATTGCCGCCGGAACACCGATGAACAGCGACAATGCCAGGCGACCACGATTGTGACGCGTTGAACCCAGGTCATTTCGAATCTCCTTGGCTAGGTGGCACTGGTCTGGGTTCGGGGTGCCAAGATCTGCCTTCCGGACCCGCCTGCGGGGCCTGCGGCCGTGAATTGGAGTGATCTGACTCGCACTGCTCCCCGAGCGTCCACCCAGGGTTCACGCTCCGTTCACTTTCGGCCACCGCCCAATACACCTCCGCTGCCTAGCGTCACCAGCGTCAGAGCACCACTGTCGACGCTGAGGAAGACACGTGAGACGATTGCCCGCGCCCCGCGCCCTGATCATGGCAGCCCTGTCGATGAGCGTCGCCGCATCCGTGACCGCCTGCGGCGCGTCCAACGAAAACTCCACTAGCACAACCAGCAAGCTCTCCGGCGACCTGAACGGTGCCGGCTCCACCGCCCAGGAGGCGGCGATGACCGCCTGGAAGGCGGGCTTTCAGACGGCTAACCCAGACGTCACCGTCAACTACGACGCACTTGGCTCCGGCGGGGGCCGTGACGCGTTCCTGTCCGGTGCGGTTACGTTCGCCGGGTCCGACGCGGCACTGACCACCGACGAGCTCACGCAAGCCAAAAAGCAGTGCGGCAGCGACCCGGTGGAGGTCCCGGTCTACGTCAGCCCGATCGCGGTGATCTTCAACGTCTCCGGGGTGGACTCACTGAGCCTCACGCCGCAGACGCTTGCGCAGATCTTCACCGGCAAGATCACCACCTGGGACGACGCGGCCATCAAGGCGGAGAATCCCGACGCCAACCTGCCAAGCACGGCGATCACTCCGGTTCACCGCAGCGACGACTCTGGCACGACCGAGAACTTCACCGACTACCTCTCGCAGGCCGCGGCATCCGACTGGTCGTACGGCGCTGTTCAGACCTGGCCGGTCCAGGGTGGTGAGGCAGGCGACGGCACCTCGGGCGTGGTCGCCGCCGTGACGAACGGCGACGGGACCATCGGCTACGCGGACGCCAGCCAAGCCGCTGATCTGGGTCAGGCGAAGGTGAAGGTCGGCTCCACGTTCGTCGGTCCCTCAGCGGACGCGGCGTCCAAGGTGCTCGACGAGTCGTCGATCGAGTCGGGTCGAGCCGCGACAGACCTGGCGATGACCGTCAACCGCACCACGACATCGTCGGGCGTCTACCCGGTCATCTTGATCTCCTACCAGATGATGTGCCAGCAGCAGAGCAGCCAGTCGGCGGCCGACACCATCAAGGCGTTCGAGTCGTACGTGATCAGCTCGGACGGCCAGAGCGCCGCCGCGAAGGCGGCTGGCTCGGCACCACTGACCGACACGCTCCGCACAAAGGCTCAGGCGGCAATCGACACCATCACGGCCAAGTGATAGGTCCCTGGTCGTCTCCCGATAGCCCCTGATCGGGAGACGACCAGTTCCACTCCGATGTACGAGGGAAGTGATGTGACCGCACAAATCAGCACCGAGCCGGCGAAGTCGCAGCGGCGGCTGGGCGACCGGGTGTTCAAGGCTCTGACAACAGGAGCCGGCAGCCTCATCATGCTCGTGCTTGCGGGGGTGCTGGTCTTCCTGGTCGTGCAGGGGATCCCGGCAGTCACCGGACCGCGAAGCTCGATCCTGCGCGGTGACAGCATCCCCGGATACATCTGGCCGCTGGCGTTCGGCACTCTGCTGGCAGCCGTGCTGGCGATGCTCATCGCGATGC
>JBBRYB010000224.1:0-3354 GCA_038238115.1 Propionibacteriales bacterium
CCTTCCCACACCTCGCGCGGGCGGTCCCAGTAGATCTCGATGCCGTGCCCGTCGGGGTCGCTGAGGTAGATCGCCTCGCTGACGAAGTGGTCGGAGAGCCCGACGAGAGCCGTCCGGTCTCGAGCGGCGTACGCCAGCCAGCGCGCCAGGTCCTCGCGCTCGGGGACGAGCAACGCGAAGTGATAGAGCCCGGTGAAGCTCACGGCTCGCCGCGCACCGGGCTGCTCGGCGAGCACGAGCAGGTTGCGGGTCCCTGCGAAGGCGCGCGCAACCGGCGCCCTGTTCGAGGACCTCCAACCCGACTGCTTCCTGGTAGTAGGCCACCGACCGCCCGAGGTCTGACACGGTCAAGTCGACAGCGCCCATCGTGGTCGCCGCGTAGATCTCCGCCTCGACCGGGACCGCGGCCGCTCCGAGTTCCTCTGGGTCGCGCGGGCTCATCCGGTGAGCATGGCAAAGGCCGCCCTCGCACTGAGCGTGCGGCGGCTACGCAGCGATTCCTTCTCTTTGCGACCCGCCGAGGGATCGGCAAGGTCGAGCCTCCAGGCCGCCTGGCGGTCTGCCCGGTTGACCGACGGTCAGGCCACGAGGGTGCCGATGCTCTCCTACCAGTGCGTACCGTCTCCGGACCGGGGGTTTCCAGTCCCGGGCTGACGAGATGCCTCAAGCGGGCCGGCAGCTGGATGAGACGAAGCTGAGCAGCGGGTGCAGTGCGATGCCGTCGGGCGCCACGCCGCTCTGGCGATGGAGATCGTCGAAGAAGGCGACGCCGGTGATCGTGGTGTTGCCACGCAGTCGTTTGAAAGTGCGAGCGCGACGGCACGCCGCAGGCATCTTCGAAGCGCCTGCGGGCCGATTGCATCTGCGCACGCTTGATCGAGCCGGCGGGGCCTCGGCAAGCTACGTCGGGCAGCTCGACGATCATTGTCCGCGTCCGATGGGAAGGGTCGGCGATGACCAGATGAATGTCTCGATCCTCTTCGCGCTTGGCCTCGACCAACAGCGCGGTCAGGCGGTAGGTGCGAAACTCGACCGGCGAGATCCGGGTCTTGGGCAGCCGGGCTGGGGCCCGCAGCCCCCGCAGGGCCGTGACCGTCGTGTTGCGCGGCCGAAACCTGACGCGCGCGGCGTCGCGGTCGCTGAGCGTTTTGACGGCCCAGCGCTCCACCCCGCAGGACACCGCCGCCGGCTCCGCCGGCGGACCAGCCGTTGCCGAGACGCCCGGAATGCTGACGGCGCCCGCCACTGCCGCGATGACCGCCACGTTTCGCGCTCGCATGGTCCTCACATTCGTTCAGTTGGGGCGATCACGCTGCTGCAAGGTGCCATGAAACACGCCTCATCTTTGTCGAGCACGACGGTAGCGTCTGCATCCACCGTCTCGGTTTTGCCCAGGAAGGCAGCCCGACCGAGCGAAGACTCAGGGCGAAACGCGAAGGTATTCGCGCCCGACATATAGCCGCAAGTCCAAGTAGGGTCCGGCGCGGCAAACCAATGGCATGCTCAGACTCGATCACCAACCAGCATGCAGCTCGACGAGCGCGACGAGACTCCGGGTTTCGGCCCGAGGCACCCGGGAGGTAGGGACGTGCACAGCAATGGCGAGAGCCAGTAGGTGGCCATCCCTACTACGTGGGGGGTTCTGACGCCCGCTCAACAGGACGTCGTCAATCGACTCGGTGCCGTGGAGATAGGCCAACGCCTCCACCGCGACCAGATCTATATCTATCGAGACGAGCGCGGACGCCGGATGCGCTACCTGCTATCCGGCGCCGGGGAGGTAGTTCGCAAGGATGACCTCGGTCCGCGAGACGCACGCCGCTGAGGCGCCGTCCTGCGCCTCGCAGGAGCGACACCGGCCAGCCCAGCCGCCGGACGCCAGCCTCGATCCGACTGAGGTAGACGTGAGAGATGGTGGCGGCGCAGACGTCGGGTGCCGATCGAGTTCTCAACCCTTGTGGCGCTTCCCGGCGTCAGGCTTGCCGGGGTGCTCGACGCCGCAAACGACTGCCCGAGACAGACCTGGAGATGAAGCTAGGCGGCGACATCGAGTCCGAGAAGATCAGCACATCAGGGTGGTTGCGGGCAGTCGTCTTCTTCCCCTCAGCCGGTCGGTCGAGATCGTTCGAAGCGAGGTCTCGAGATCGACGGTGGCGTTGTGTGCCTGATCTGGCGCGGCGCCGGCGCCCGGCCAACCCCCTCGCGTTACCATGGGCTTCGCCGTTTCCTACCGGCCGGAGCTGGCCATTGTGTGGACTGCGGTTGTCGTCATCGTCGGTTCGGTTGTCTGCGGGGTGCTGATCATCTCCAGCGTCGCGGTGGGCTTCTCGTTCTTGGTGGTCCCGATCTTGGTCGCGGAGTTGATGCTCCTCGCCGCGGTCTACCTCGCCCGTCGAGCGCTGGTGCCCCAAGAGGTGGCCCACGAACAGCATTCGGTGTGGTACGTCGGTTCTGGTGTCTGCCTGTTGCTGATCATCTCCAGCGTCGCGACCGGCCTGTCCTTCCTGGTCGTTCCGCTCCTGGTGGCCCAGGTGGTGCTCCTGGGTGGGGTGTATGTGGCGCGGCAGGCGCTCTGGGCCGAAAACGATGCCGATGAGAGACAGCCGGCCTGGAAGGCGACGGCCGGCTACGCGCCGCCGCGTGTGACCGACCGACTGTACGAGCCCCATCCCGGCGGCTATCGCCTTGGCGGTCGCGCGTATGAGCGCGGCAATCCCAGTCGTGCAGCTCGGAGCGCCGCCGAACGTAGAGCTCAGCCCCGCCGTGTGCCGCCTGCGGCTCGCCGGACACGTGCGCCCACATGACCGAGACCCCAGCAGAATGGTGGCTCGTGCCGCTGTCTAGATGGTTGAACGCCTGTGGCTATCTCGACGGAGATTCACCGTATGTGGGCTACTGAGTGTTGTCGTAGGACTCGGCGCTGACGTGCTCCTCCCAGATCGTCTCGCTGCCCACCGCGGGGTCGGTCGCCTGGACCGCGAGATGGGTCATCAGCCGTCCGGGCGTCGCGCCGTGCCAGTGACGCTCGTCCGGCGCGAACACGACGCTGTCGCCCGCGTGCGCCTCGCGGACCGGCTGGCCTTCGCGGCCGATCCGGGCGACTCCGTCGAGGATGTGCAGCACCTGCCCCAACGGGTGCGTGTGCCACGACGTCCGCGCCTTCGGCGCGAACGTGACCCTGAGGATGCGAGTCGGAGTGGGGGTCGGCAGCGTGCCGAGGTCCTCCATCCACGTTTGCCCGGTGAACCAGTCGCCGGGGCCGGGGTTGCTCGTACTGTCCGTCACTTCGCTGATCTGCATCGGTTTGAACCTCCTATCGGTCCGGTGATGGTGACTGATCCGGTTGCGTGCGTC
>JBBRYB010000225.1:0-3351 GCA_038238115.1 Propionibacteriales bacterium
CGAGGTGGAGAAGGCGCATCCGGAGGTCTTCGACATCCTGCTTCAGGTGCTCGACGACGGACGGTTGACCGACGGGCAAGGGCGCACCGTCGACTTCCGGAACGCGATCATCATCTTGACCAGCAACCTGGGCTCGGCCTTTCTCGTCGACCCGGCGCTGGATGCTGACGCCAAACGTGACGCGGTGATGGCAGCCGTGCGGGCCGCCTTCAAGCCGGAGTTCCTGAACCGGCTCGACGAGGTGGTGCTCTTCGACCCGCTCGGCACCGACGAGCTGGCCGAGATCGTCGACCTCCAGGTGGCCATGTTGGCTCTCCGGCTCTCAGCGCGCCGGATCACCCTCGAGGTCACCGACGGCGCCCGCCAATGGCTTGCGGTGACCGGTTTCGACCCGGCCTACGGTGCCCGGCCGTTGCGGCGGCTGGTGCAGAGCGCCATCGGGGACGCCCTTGCCAAGGCCCTCCTTGCTGGCGACGTCAAAGACGGTGACACGGTGAAGGTCGACGTCGATCCCGAGCGCGATGGACTGCGGGTGTCGGCCGACGCACCGGTGGGACTGGTCGCCTGAGCGGCAGTTCACGCTTTTGGCTATCGCTGCGCCTCGGGGCGATGATGGCGGAATGACGGATCTGCCGTCCGGGACGGTGTCCCTGTTGTTCTCCGACATAGAGGGCTCCACTGCCTTGCTTTCGCGGCTTGGCCCGGCGTACGCCCAAGCGCTGGACGCACAACGACAGGTGCTGCGCAAAGCATGGGTCGCGTACGGCGGCACGGAGCTCGGTACGGAGGGCGACAGCTTCTTTGTGGTTTTCCCCACTGCCGCGGGCGCGGTGGCGGCAGCGACCCAAGCTCAGCGCCAGCTTGCCGATTACCCGTGGCCGAGTGGGGAGAAGGTCCGGGTGCGGATGGGTGTGCATACCGGTAACCCGAGTCCGCACGACGGCGGGTATGTGGGGATGGATGTGCACCGGGCTGCCCGGATTGCTGGTGCCGCGCACGGGGGTCAGGTTGTGGTGTCGGCGGCCACCGCTGAGCTTGTCCGTGGCTGTCTTCCCGACCAGGCCCATCTTCGGGATCTCGGCAGTCATCAGCTTAAGGACATCGCAGTTCCGGAGCACCTGTTTCAGTTGACCGTTGGGGGGTTGCAGAGCGAGTTTGCGCAGTTGAAGACGCTGGGTACGGCGGCCAGCTTGCCGCGACCGGCGACGCCGCTCGTGGGCCGGGGCTGGGAGCTCGTCGAGCTGACCGAGTTGTTTGGTTCACCGGATGTGCGGTTGGTGACGTTGACTGGCCCCGGTGGGTCGGGGAAGACCCGGCTGGCTATCGCTTTGGCCCAGCAGTTGACCGAGCGGTTCCCCGACGGGGTGTACTTCGTGCCGCTGGTTGCTGTCACCACCGCGGATGTGATGTGGACGACCATCGCTGAGTCTCTGGATGTTCCACCTGAAGGGAAGGCGCCGCCGGGGTTCTTCGAGCATGTGGCGCACCGGTCCGCGCTGTCCGTGTTGGACAACTTGGAGCAGATCGACGGCGCCGATGAGGTGGTGACCGAGTTGATGGCGGTGGCACCGGCCGAGACAGCAGGCGTTCTTCCGGCGCCTGAGAGTGTTCGCCGGGGGAGCTGACCTCGAGGCGATTGCCGCCGTCACGACTGACCTGCTTCCCGACGCTGACCCGCTGGATCTGGCCGCGGACTTGGTCGATGCGAGCCTGGCCACCATCACCATGGCCCCCGACGGGGAACCCAGGGTCGGTATGTTGGAGACCATTCGCGCCTACTCCCTCGGACAGCTGAGCGAGGTGGGTGAGCTGGCCGACATCAGCCAGCGGCACGCGCACCACTACATGCTGATGGCGGAGGCGATGAGCCCACAGATGTTCACCGGCCGCCAACTCCAGGCGCGAAGCCAGCTGGAGATGGAGGACGCCAATCTGCGGACAGCACTGACATGGTCTCTTCCACCACTGGACTCGGCTGAGCCGTCGCCGACGCAGCTGCAAATCGGCAGGAGGCTGGCAACCGCAATGGCGTGGACGTGGATCAGAGCCGGCGCAGAGCTCCGGGGTGAGGACTGGTTGAACCGTGCCACGTCCTGGGCCGGCGACGACGACGGGCAAGACATGGCCAGAGCTCGCCACGCATTCGGCACACTTCTGTCAACGAGGGACTCGACTGCCCGCCGCCAGGCCTCCGAACTGTTCAGCCAAGCCTTGCACCACGCGCGGCGCCTCGGCGATCACCAGCTGACAGCCGATGTGCTCTTTTCTCTGTCCTGGCCGTACAACAATCCCCTACCCCTGCCGACCCTGCGCGACATGCTCCAAGAGAGCATCGACCTCATCAACCGCCATGACCTTCGCGGACTGGGTGGAGCAACCTACCGCCTCGGCGAGGTAGAAAAGCTCAGCGGCAATTTCAACAAGGCCGTCGAGATCATTAGCCGATGCCGAGACCTGGGAGTCGAGCGAGGAGACGACGTCTTCCGGATCGGGATGCAGGATGTGCTCGCCTTCACTGTCCTGGAAGTCGGGCAGTGGCACAAGCACGTGCCGAACTGCACGATCTAGTAGATGACCTTCTGCGAATACAAGATCATACCCTCAACCTGCAGGTATTAGGCACGTACATACCTCTCCTTTGTGTCCTGCTTCAAGGGCATCCCGCCGCCCGCTGCCTCGGCGCCGACCAGGAGCTCATGAGCAGGTCCGGCCGGGAAGTTCCTATGGAGGGGCTATTCGTTGAAGAAGCGCTCAACGTTGGCCGCGGCAGCATAGGCGACAGCGAATGGGAGGAGGCCAAGGCCTCCGGGCAAACGCTCACAGCTGAAGAGGCTCTGGTGGAAGCAAGGGACGCCGCCGGGGCTGTTGGGGACCTGGAATTGCAGAACTGTTCGAAACTGACAGCACCCTCACGGTAAGACAGCGGCCCGCGGATTGAACATTGCTGAGGCTGCGGGAATCTTGAGTGACAGACCAGCACCGGTGGGACTGGTCGCCTGAGGTCTGCCGGCTGACGACTGGCGACGTCAGCCGTACATCAGTGACCCGGGGGTAGTGAGCACCTCGCCGGTCTCCAGCCAGGTCTTGAGCCCCGAGAGGATCATCGGCCACCCGCCGTACAGCTCCTCGTTCGCTCCCTCGCGCAGGTCGCTGTGCGTGACGGTCAACCGACAGGAGTCGGCGACGGGTTCGATCTCCCAGGTGACGGTTGAGGTGCCTTCGCTCTTCACCTCGTCGCTCCACAGCGCCACCATGGTCTGCACGAGCCGGCGGGGTGGGTCCATCTCGACGATGTCGCCCTCGCCCAGGGCCTCGGGAGCCTTGGGGTTCCTGATCTCGAAGTGCGAGCCC
>JBBRYB010000226.1:0-3336 GCA_038238115.1 Propionibacteriales bacterium
CCCCGGCATCGAGGTAGCCAACTGGCGCGAACACGGTGTGCACCAAGGTCGACAGGACAGCGAGTGGCACCGGCTGACCGGTGAAAGCGCGGTGGGTGCGCCGCCGATGAAGCACGTCTTCCAGCGGTGTATCCAGCCTGACCGGATGGCGCGGCAACAGGATGCGCTCGGCGTGGGGGTACTCCTTGAACAGGGCCGGCCGTCCGTCGGCCATCAACTCCTCGCGGAGCTGGGGAGTCGTTTCCTCGAAGGGCACGTTCTTGGTGCCAAAGTGCAGCAGGGCCGCCTCGGGCGCCCACGTCTGCCAGTGTTCAGCGAGTTGCTCATCCACCCGCGCCTCGGCACTGCCCTGCGCCAGCAGCAACGTGTGCTCACCCAGTACGTCGACGGCTGCCTGCACGGACTCCGGGGTATAGCCGACCAACCGCTTGCCGACATCAGCCGGGTCGGTCCACTCCCCAAACGCGTCCAGCACCTCGACGGCGACCGGGTCCAGGGCCGTAACAGTCTGCAGCAGGTAGTTGTAGACGGCGAGGGCGCCGTCCTGCCAGAAGCAGATCAGGCAATAGGCGCGGCGCATGCGCATGCGGCGTCTCCTGGGGTAGATGATGGGAAGCTGGAGGAGATGATTGGATGGCAGGGGCAAAGGGTCGACGGCGAACCGCCGACCCTCCGATGCCTCAGTCGCTCCAGCTGAAGACTCGGCGCTCGCCGAAGCTGACCTTGCGTGCGTTGATGACCAAAGTGCGCATGTCGCTCACCTCCTTTCTCGTCTCCTACGGTTGAACGGGTCGTGGGGTCGTCGGGCGTCAGGGTTCCTTAGCTCAATGCCGGTCCCGGTTTACGGCAGGCGTGGATGACCTTGCGGTCGACGTCCTCGTCCGGGTTGTCGCAGAGCTCGCCGCGGCGCAGTCCGTGCTCTCCGAGCATCTCCAGGCCAGCGTCGGCGAGCAGCGCAGCGACCCGCGGTGGCGGGTGGTGGCGGAAGGTGTGCCGGTAGGAGAGTCGCTGCCAGCACGAAGCCTCCTGGAGGAAGCGGTCGACGTCTAGATGACACAAGTCGCCCGGACCGGCGAAACCCGAGGCGCGCCAGATGACGAACTCCCGGTCGCGGTCCTGCACTAACGGGGCGCCTTGCAGCCGGCGGTAGAAGCCGGTCGTGTTGAGGTCGAACAGGAACAGACCGCCAGGGGCCAGCAGCCGGGACACCCCGCGGAAAGCCGCTAGCAGCTCGGTTTCCGTCAGCAGGTAGCACAGCGGCTCGCCGAGGCAGGTTGCGATGTCGAAGATGCCGAGGTCGGGCAGGTCACTGAGGTCCGCCTCGACGAAGCGCACCTGGTCTGCGCCGGGTTTGGCCGCTGCTACTCGCAACATCGCCGGGGAGAGGTCACTGCCGGTGACCTGGTAACCGAGAGACACCAGCCCCAACGCGCTTTTGCCGGTGCCGCAGCCGAGATCGGCCAGTCGAGAGCCAGGCGCCCCATACCGGGCGATGAGTCCCTGGTAGAGGCCTACCCATCGGCCGTAGTCGTCGGCGGCGGTGTCCTGGTCATAAAAGGGTGCCAGCCGATCGTAGGTATCACGCACGGCGTCAGTCTCCGGGATCACGCGCTTGCCTCGCCGATCTGCAGGCGCCACAAGGACGCGTACACGCCCTCGCGCGCTATCAGCTCACGGTGCGTTCCCTCTTCGGCGACCACGCCACCCTTGTCCATCACATAGATCCAGTCGGCATGCCGGATGGTCGACAGTCGATGCGCGATGATGACCAGAGTCCGGTCCCTCGCGAAGTCCTTGAGGGCACGTTGGATGGCCGCCTCCGTCTCGTTGTCCACAGCCGACGTCGCCTCGTCAAGGATGACGATCGGTGGGCTCTTCACAATGGCTCGAGCCAGGGAGACGCGTTGCTTTTGGCCACCGGACAGCGTGGCGCCACGCTCACCGATCATCGTGTCGTACCGCGACGGCAGAGCCTCGACGAAATCATCTGCCTGAGCCAGCCGCGCTGCGCTGACGACCCGCTCAGGCTCGGCATCGAAACTGCCGTACCTGATGTTATCGTCAATCGTCCCGTCGAACAAAAAGGCATCCTGGGCGACGAAACCAATCGCTTTTCGGAGGTCTTGCAGTCTCACCTCACGGATGTCCAAGCCATCGAGAAGCACACGCCCAGACTCGACGTCCTGGAAGCGCAGCATCAGCTTCGCGATAGTCGTCTTGCCCGCCCCGGTCACACCGACGATTCCCGTGGTCTTTTTGGCGGCCATGCGCATGGACACATTACGCAGGACCGGCGGCCGACCTGGATAGGCAAACGTCACCCCGTCGAGCACCACCTCGCCCTCGACCTTCGCAACATCCAGAGGTCGACCGCTTCCACCCGGTTCAACCTGAAGGCTGCGAAGGTCAAGCACCCGTCCCAACGCTGCCACTGTCCGCTGGTACTGGTCGACAGCGTCACCAAGGCCCGGTAGTTGCCACAGCACCAGCTGGGGCGCACCGACCAGAGAATTGAAGACTCCAAATGGTAGCGTTCCAGCCAGCACATCCAGACCACCCAATAAAAGGATCCCCGAGAGAGACACTATCGCGCACACCCGCACAATGGGAGTATAGGCTGCGGCGCGCTTATCGATCCGACGATTGGTCTGGCGATACACCTCGCCGAGATGGTGGATACGGTCGATCTCGTACTGTTCGGCGCCGAAGCTCTTGACGGTCGCGCTCGCTTCTAAGTTGTTGACCAGCTGACTGTTCAACAACGACACATTCTCATTACTGGTTGCGAGGTCTGACGCAGAACGTTCATGGTAGAAGAACGACAACCAGGCGATGATCGGCACTGGCAGGAAAGCTACCCAGGCGATGCCCGGGGTGAGGAACAAGAACACAGGCACGAGGACGAGAAAGCTCGTGCCCAGCTTGAGAAAATAGTCCGCTGAGGCAGCGAAGAAACGACTCAACTGATTGATATCGTCGGTGAGTATTCCGGCGATCCTGCTTGTCCGCTCGCCCTCCAGGTACCGAAGTCCGACTCGCTGAACATGGGCATACATCTCGGTACGCCACTCCTGCTGCACGGACTGGGCGAGATCGCGCCAGAGCACGCGGGGTGTCGTTAAGGACGACGTCAGGAAGTACATGAGCTGACGTTCGTGCTGGCCAGAGGATCCGGGGGAGGGGGTGGGGGGTTGGGGGGGTCGGTAGCGTTCGGCGGTGCCCCCCAGGGTGGAGCTGGATGAGCTGATCGAGCACTGGACGCTGCTGCCTGGCGATCTAGAGTTGTTGGCCAGTAAGCGGGGGTCGGCCCGGCTGGGTTTCGCGTTGTTGCTCAAA
>JBBRYB010000227.1:0-3314 GCA_038238115.1 Propionibacteriales bacterium
ACCGTTGCTCTGGCGGACCTGGTCAGGACCACAAGGTCAGCTGCTAAAGCTGGGACTTGGCGAACTGAGCGGCAACTGGCCCAGCCTGCGCCGCTCACGCCTCGGCCTTGAAAGCGCTCGAGTCGCAGGCCCGCCGGCAGACAACCCAGGGAAGGCAACCGGTTCAGATCCCTCAACACCGCCGACCGATGAGGCGATCACCCCTGTACAGCACTGTGGGTCTTCATCGGCAGCGTAGGGATGATCAGGCATCCTCGAGCAAGATGCGTTCCTCGAAGACGCCGCGTGCTAAGCGTTTGATATCGGCGGCCTTCTCTACGTCCTCGAATGTGATCGGTTCTCGGCGAGGATGACTTCCTCGCCGTGGCGAAGGCTGAGTCGGCCATCTCCCTCGCTGCTGGAGCTCCCAGCGAGCGGCTCGTCGACGAAGCGGTCAGGTCGATGCCGGGCATGGTGATGCAGAAGTTCCACAGCCTGCGCGGCGGTGTGGAGGTGCCGCACCGCTTTTACCGCTTAGCCCGGATCCACCGCCCGACCGGGTCAGGTTGGTGTTTGAACCGGGATGCACGGTTGAGTCGATGTCGGAGAGTCGGGCCGTGCGTGAGTTGCCGGCAAGCATCGACCCGATCACCGTCAACGCCTTCGCGGCGCCGCTCGCTCCGTGCTCGGCCAGCCGGAGCCGCTCGTCGACAACCTCGGCCAGGCCGATCCGCTGCGCCAGCACCCCGGCCGGGAGCAGGCCCGCGTTCGGGACCAGATTGTTCTCGGTGAAGCTCACCGATACCCGGGACAAACCCATGAGATGCTTCGCACCTGTCAGATGCCCTTTCGTGTCGTCAAGGATTGTTCTCTCGCAAGCTCAATCCTCAACGCACAAAGGGCATCTGCACTTCACGGCACGCCGGACCCCCTCATCGGGCGGTGGATCCGGGCTAACCTAGCGTCGTAGCGGGATGGGCCAACGGGCTAGGGGATGCGGCTCGGCGTCGGTGATAGGCCGGTGCGAAGGGCCGCCAGTTGGGTACCCGCAGGATGGACGTGTGCAGAGCACCCGGCCTACCGTCCACCCAGACCCGGAGGAAACCATGCCGACCCAGCCCCGTACCGCCAACGTCAAGCAGCCGATCACCGACGACAGCATCAAGGTCCGGCACCTGAGCCACTACCAATTTTCCTGGACCGCCCAAGAACCGGGTCAAGCCGGTGTTTTGACGCTGCAGCTGGTCCTCGACCAGGGCGCGTGGGAAGAGGTCCTCACGGTCAGCGCCGAGGACGCCGAGGTACTGAGGGGCCTGCTGGCCCACGGCAGCGATGTCGCGTACGACGTCGGCCGCCGCGTCCTGATGTTCGGCACTACCCCAGTCGCGCACGGCTAACCAGCTGTAGCGCAACTTGAGCGGATCCGCGTACGACGCATGCCCTCCGTGCTGGGTGGTCATGTCCAGCACCGGGCTCGGCCAACGCAACAGAGCCTGCCGGGGTCATGCGGATCGTGGTGCTTGATGGCGACTGTTGTGCCACCTGCGTTCTCTCAGTGAGCGGCTGACAGGTCCCGGCGAAGGCCAGGCGTTTGCCCCCTTCGGGTTGCTCTACCCGCTGCCCTCCTGGACGTGTGGTTAGCTGTCGTGAGGGTGAAATGGTCGAGGGTGACGTTGTCAGGGGGCCTTGTGTTTTCTGCTGATCTGCGGCGCCGACATCGCAAAGCGACTGGTTTGCTTGCAGCGGCCGTCATTGGCTGTGGAATATGTGCCACCTCGCCGCTGCCCGTCCAGGCTTCGACAGCACCGTCCGCGGCCGTCGCTGGGCCATGCGCAGGGTCGAGAGCCGATGAGAAGCGCGACAACGTTTCGCCGTACGGTGGTCTTGGAACATGGGTCGACATCTACGACTCCAAGCAGTGGGCTCACCCGGGTAAGACGGTTCGGCGGATGAGGGCCGAGGAAGTGCGCACCGTCTTCATCGAGACCGCCAACTACGGTGCGCCACGTACGATCTTTCACCCTGGTGCGCTGGGCCGCTTCATCGACGCGGCACACCGCCGCGGCATCCGAGTTGTCGGGTGGTACCTGCCTTCGTTCGCGCACCTGCGTCGTGACCTCTGTCGGTCGCTGGCCGTGATCGGATTCCGAACCGACACGGGTCAGCGGTTCGACGGCTTCGGGCTCGACATCGAGGCGGACGTGGTCTCGCCGGTATCCACGCGTATCCGGAGAATGCTGCGGCTGTCTCACAAGATTCGGGCTGCTGTCGGATCGTCATACTCCTTGGGAGCAATCATCCCGTCGCCTTACGGAATGAACCAGGCGCGATGGTATTGGGGTCGAGTGCGCGACTTTCCTTACCTCGAACTGGCCCGCGTCTATGACGTCATCGCGCCGATGAGCTACTTCACCTATCGCACCAGTGGGATGCGCCAGGCTCACCGCTACACCGGCTTCAACATCCGCGTTATCCGGCACCTCAGTGGCAGCACTGACATCCCTTTGCACCCCATCGGGGGAGTTGCGACGCAGGCGAGCCGCAATGAGGTCCGCGGATACGTGCGGGCCTTGCGTGAACGCGCTGTGCTCGGAGGCAGCCTGTACGACTTCGCCACGACCACGCGCCGGCAATGGCCCGTGCTACGGCGGATCCCGGTGAATGGTTTGTGAAGGTCGGCGCTGCCGCGCCGTGTCTCGGCTCCCGCGTCCGCTCCAGAGATTTCCACGGCCGACGTCGGCCTTGAGCCACCGCCAGGATCGGCCTGGACGAGCCAACGTGCACAGCAAGCCTCGGTGAAGTTGAGCTGGTCGCGTCCCGACGATGGCGCGGGCAGCGGCGCCGTCTCTTACGACAGACACAACCACCAGGGCTCTGTTGCGTTGGCTGATCTATCGGCATGATTGAACCGCCGCCGGGGAATCAGATGGCGAGCGCCAGCTCATCGAAAGCGGTCAGCAGCCGGTGATGAACCGGTGCTTCGGTGGCGATGTCGTAGTGGCCACGTTTGAGGTTCTGGACGAAGGTGTGGCCGGTCGTAAGGATCCGTGCTGATCGGAATGTCTTGAGCCCGCGCATGGGTCGGAGCCTGGCTTCGAGCCGACCATGGTCGGCTTCGACTCTGTTGTTGGCGTACTGCTCGGTGTTGTGCAGGGTGGCCGGGATGAGCTCGTCGAGGACTCTCGGGTAGGCAGGTGCCCGGTCGGTGGTCACCTCCACCGGGACGGCGCCGGTGGCACGGGCTCGGTTGAGGAAGGTCCGCTGCGGCGCTCAGATCGCGCCTGGCGGACAGCCACACGTCGATGACCTTCCCGTACTGGTCGACCGCCCGGTAC
>JBBRYB010000228.1:0-3299 GCA_038238115.1 Propionibacteriales bacterium
CTTGGGGTCCTGGTGGATCTCCCGTCGAGGGGAGCTGGCCAGGGTGCCCGCCAGCGTCACAGCGAGCGCAAGCCCGCGGGCAGCGCCGGGGATGTTCGACAGGGGGTTCATGTCTTGTTCCTCCTCGAAGACGAGTGGGGGGAGCGTAGTCAGATGGCGCCGGTCAGGCCGCGCCGCAGCCGGATGCGCTTGGTGAAGTAGCTGAAGATCCCGTCGACGACCATGCCGATGATCAGGATCACGATCATCAACGAGAGGACGACCCCGGGATGGCCGAACTGACGGGCGAGCTGAAGGTCGCCGCCGATGGAGGTAGTGCCGGCCACCGAGACCAGCAGCTCGCCGGCCAGCAAGCTTCGCCAGGAGAACGCCCAACCCTGCTTCATGCCCTGGACGTACGTAGGCATGGCAGCGGGTAGAACGATGTGCCGATAGCGGTCGATCCCTCGTGCCCCCAGCATCTTGCCGGCGCGCAGCAGCGGTGGCGGCACCTCGTCGATCCCGCTGATCACCCCACTGGCGATAGAAGGCGCGGCGCCGAGGATCACCACGAAAGTGATGGCCGCGTCGTCGAGACCGAAGAGCAGGATCGCGAGCGGAAACCATGCGATCGACGGCATGGTCTGCATGCCGGCCACCAGCGAGCCGACCCCGAGGCGGAAGACTTTCCACTGCACAACCCCGACGCCGATGAGCGTGCCGATGAGCAGGGCTAGCGCATAGCCGGTGAGGGCTCGCTGCATTGTCGTCTGGGCGGAGCTCCACAGCCGTTGGCCAGTGACCTCGTCCCATAAGGTCTGCGCCACGGTGGCTGGATCCGGAAGCACGTAGTGCGGCTTCCAGTCGGTCGAGTACAGCAGCTGCCAGATAGCTATGACCAGACCGATAGCGACCAGCTTCGGCCACGTCCACGCCCAGGCTAGGGCAAGCCCGGACTTGCCTGTCAGGTTCTTGTTCTTCACATTGCTGAGCCCCGGAGTCGCGGCCGCAGCCTCGGGCGCGCGTGGATACAGGTCAACGGACATGCTGGGCCACCTCAGCCTTCAGCTGGTCGGTGAGCTCGCCGGACAGGATCGCGACGTCCGGGTCATCTGCGCTGCGAGGGCGGTCGAAGGGTACCTGATCTCCGACTTGACTCGTCCGGGCGAGCTCTTGAAGAGCACCGTCCGGTTGGACAGCCGCACCGCCTCGCGCACGTTGTGCGTGACGAACACGATGGTGAGGCCGAGCTCCTGGTGGATGCGCTCGATCTCGTCGTGCATGACGTCGCGGGTCATGGCGTCCAGGGCCGCGAACGGCTCGTCCATCAGCACGATCCGCGCCTCCTGAGCGAGGACCCGAGCCAACGCCGTACGCTGCCGCATGCCGCCCGACAGCTCGTGCGGGCGCTTGTCATTGCGGCCGCCGAGGTGAACGAGCTCGAGGAGCTCGTTCACTCGGCCTTTGCGTTCGGGCTTCGGGATACCTCGCAGCTTCAGCGCCAGGTCGACGTTCTGTCCGGCTGTGAGCCAGGGGAACAGGGTCGCCTCCTGGAACATGAAGGCGACCTTGCGCCCCCCGGTGTCGATCGTCCCCGCAGTGGGCGTGTCGAGTCCCGCGATCAGGTTCAGCAACGTGCTCTTGCCGCAACCGCTGGCCCCGACCACGCAGAGGAACTCCCGCTCACCGACGTCCAGGTCCACGTTGTCCAGCGCCGTCATCTCGTCACGGCCACGGCCGAACGTCTTGGTGACGCCGCGGACCACGATGGCTGGGCCAAAAGTGGCCGCTTCCGGCCCAGCCAACTTAGGGGTGGCCGCTACCCTGGGGTTCGCTCGGACTCTGAGGCTCATTGCACCGAGGGTCCTTTCACTTCGGGCTCGCCAGCGGCTTTGAGGAGCGCGTTGAGCGGGTCGAGATCGAAGATTCCGTTCAGGTTGTCAACCGGGTCGAGCAGTCCGACAGCCTCGGCGTGCTTCGCGTTCTGGATCAACGAGTTGGCCACTGGGTCGTTGCTGAACGTCAGGTGACTCCAGGCACTGTCGAGGACACCCTGATCGATCGGTGAGCCGCTGTAGCTGGACAGCCAGTCACCGACAACCTTCTCCGCGTCGGCCGAGTTGCTCGCGATGTAGGCGTTGGCCTGGATCTGCCCTTGCAGCAGGTCGTTGACCAGGTCGGGGTGGTCGTCGAGGAACGGCTTCCGAACCAGCAGCAGCGTGGTAACGAACTTGCCGCCCGGCCACAGCGTCTTCTCGTCGATGAGGGTCTTGGCACCCTCCTTGACCAGCTCGCTGGCATAGGGCTCCGGCACCCAGGCTCCGTCGATGTCCCCCGTTGCGAACGTCTGCAGCGAGACGCTGTTGTCCTGGTTGACCACCGTGACGTCGCCGGTCCCGTCGGAGCTCTCCTGGAAGCCGTTCTGCTTCAGGAAGTACTTGAGTGCGATGTCTTGGGTGTTGCCTGCGCTCGGAGTGGCGATCTTCTTGCCTTGGAGGTCCTGGATCGAGTTGATGGAGTCGTTTACCACGAGCGAGGCACCACCTTGGGTGGCGCCGGAGACGATCCGGACGTCACCCTGTGACTGGGCGTAGGCGGTGCTGGCCGGGCTCGGACCGATGAAGGTCGCGTCCAGCGAGCCGCCGAGAAGCGCGTCGATGGTGTCACTGCCGGAGTCGAACTGTTGGGTCTTCAGCGTGGCGTTGTCGCCTGCGAGGGCATCTTTGAAGAAGCCCTTCTGGTCGGCCACGATCGCGCTGCCATGGGTCAGGTTGGGGAAGTAGCCGAGGTGACGGAGCCGTCGGAGCTCGGGGGGTCGCTGGGGCTCGGGGAGTCGCTGGGGCTCGAGGAGTCACTGCCGCCGCATGCCGCGACGGGTGCGAGGACCAGAGCGGCCGCGGCGACGAGGCCGAGACGCCTCCATGTTGGTTTGATCACTACTTACTTCTCCTAAAGTGGCTAAGTCAACTGTCTTACGCGACTTAAGAGTGTATCATGTATGTCGAGAGTTGGCACCCTTCGCATGTGGCGGACGCCACGCGTCCCGGCGCTTGGCTGGCCAGGCATCGACGGCCGATTTAGGCGGGGGTGCGCAGCGCCACTACCGTTTGCTCGTGCGTGCCATCAGACGGTTCACCGTCCAACCCGTCCTGCCCGAGGCACTGCGCCCGCTCGAGGAGCTCGCCGCCAACCTCCGATGGTCATGGCACCCGGAGACCCAGGACCTCTTCCAGGCGCTCGACTCGCGCGCCTGGGAGGCGAGCGGGCACGACCCCATCCGGTTCTTGGGCGCGCTGTCGCCGAGCCGCCTCCCCGCGCTC
>JBBRYB010000229.1:0-3273 GCA_038238115.1 Propionibacteriales bacterium
CTTGGGGTCCTGGTGGATCTCCCGTCGAGGGGAGCTGGCCAGGGTGCCCGCCAGCGTCACAGCGAGCGCAAGCCCGCGGGCAGCGCCGGGGATGTTCGACAGGGGGTTCATGTCTTGTTCCTCCTCGAAGACGAGTGGGGGCAGCGTAGTCAGATGGCGCCGGTCAGGCCGCGCCGCAGCCGGATGCGCTTGGTGAAGTAGCTGAAGATCCCATCGACGATCATTCCGATCGCCAAGATGACGACCATGAGCGCGATCACGAGGTCTGCATGGCCGGTGTTCGACGCGAGGTGCAGGTCACCACCGATCGACGTGACGGCAGCCACTTGTACGAGGAGCTCTCCCGCGAGCAGGCTACGCCAGGCGAACGCCCATCCTTGCTTCATCCCCTGCACATACGCCGGCATGGCGGCCGGGAGCACGACGTACCGGTAGCGGTTCACGCCGCTGGCCCCAAGCATCTTGCCCGCTCGTAGCAGCGGCGGCGGCACCTCGTCGATCCCGCTGATCACGCCGCTGGCGATCGAGGGAGCCGCCCCGAGGATGACGACGAACAACATCGCGTTCTCGGTCGTCCCGAAGAGGAGGACGGCGAGCGGGAACCAGCTGATCGACGGCATCGTCTGCATGCCGGCGATCAGCGAGCCCACCCCCATCCGGAACACCTTCCACTGCACGACAGCGATTCCGAGAAGGGTGCCGATGAGCACCGCGAGCGCATACCCCGTGATCGCACGGCGCATCGTCGTCTCGACGGAGCTCCACAGCCGCTGTCCGGTGACCTGGTCCCAGAAGGTATGTCCGACCGTGGCGGGGTCAGGCAGGATGTAGTCGGGCCGCCAGTGGGACATGAACACGATCTGCCAGACAGCCACTACGAGGCCGACGGCGACAACCTTCGGCCAGAGCCAAGCCCAGGCAGTGCGGGGACTCAGCTCCGCTGTCGCGGCCTGCAGCGAACGCACCGGTCCGATGCCGCGACCGGGCACCGGTGCCGGCGGGGTGTGGTCCCTAGCGGCTTCGAGGTCAACGGACATGACGGGCCACCTCGGCCTTCAGCTGGTCGGTCAGCTCACCGGACAGGATCGCGGCGTCCGGGTCGTCGGCACTCCGTGGTCGGTCGAACGGCACGTCGATCTGCGACTTGACCCGACCGGGGGAGCTGTAGAACAGCACCGTCCGGTCGGACAGGCGCACTGCCTCCCGGACGTTGTGGGTGACGAAGACGATCGTGAGGTCCAGCTCCTGCTGGATGCGCTCGATCTCGTCGTGCATGGAGTCGCGGGTCATCGCGTCCAACGCAGCGAACGGCTCGTCCATCAAGACGATCTGCGCATCCTGTGCGAGGACGCGCGCGAGGGCCGTCCGCTGACGCATGCCGCCCGACAGCTCGTGCGGGCGCTTGTTCGTGCGTCCGCCGAGATGGACGAGCCTCAACAGCTCCTCGACGCGGTCCTTGCGCTCCGCCTTCGTTACCCCGCGGAGCTTGAGGGCGAGGTCGACGTTTCGACCGGCCGTCAGCCACGGGAAGGGCGTCGCCTCCTGGAACATGAAGGCGACCTTGCGCCCCCCGGTATCGATCGTGCCCTCCGTCGGGGTGTCGAGCCCGGCTATCAGGTTGAGCAGTGTGCTCTTGCCGCAGCCGCTCGCGCCTACGACGCAAAGGAACTCCCGCTCGGCGACGTCGAGGTCGACGTTGTGCAGGGCGGACGTGAGGTCGTGCCCACGGCCGAAGGTCTTGCTGACGCCGCGGATCGTGATGGCTGGGCCAGCAGTGGCCGCTCCCGGCCCAGCCAGCTCGGACGTTGTCGCTGTGTGCGAAGTGGAGCCGGTCGTCGTCACGGTCCCGAGACCGTGTGCTCGCTTGCCGCGGTGAGCAGCTTGTTTACCGGATCGAGGTCGAAGATCGACGACAGGTTGTCCACCGGGTCCAGCAAGTCGACGGATTCGGCGTGCTTCGCGCTGTCGATGAGCGCGCTCGACAACGGGTCGTTGCTGAATGTGAGGTGGCTCCAGGCACTGTCGAGGACCGGCTGGGGGATCGTCGACTGGCTGTAGCTCGTCAGCCAGTCCCCGACGACCTTCTCGGCGTCCGCCGGACTGCTCTGGATGTAGTCGTTGGCCTGGATCTGGCCCTGGAGCAGGTCGTCGACGAGGTTCGCGTGGTCCTTCAGGAAGGCGGTGCGGACGAGGAGCACTGTGGTCACGAACTTGTGCTGCGGCCACAGTGTCGACTCGTCGACGAGTGTCTTGGCACCCTTCGCCCCAGTTCCGACGCGTACGGCTCGGGCATCCAGGCGCCGTCGATCTGGCCCTGGCCATATGCCTGGACCGAGACGCTGTTGTCCTGGTTGATGATCTTCACGTCACCGCCGCCGTCGGAGGTCTCGTGGAAGCCATGCGTCTCGAGGAAGTACTTGAGGGCGACGTCCTGCGTGTTGCCGGCGCTCGGGGTAGCGATCGTCGCGCCCTTCAGCTGGGCGATCGAGGTGATCGACGGTTGACGACGAGCGACGCACCGCCCTGGGTGGCACCGCTGATGATCCGGACCGCCTCACCATGTGACTGCGCGAATGCGGTGATCGCGGGGCTGGGGCCGATGTACGTGGCGTCGAGAGACCCGCTCAGCAAGGCAGTGATGGTGTCGCTGCCGGAGTCGAAGAGCTGGGTCTTGAGCGTCGCGTTGTCCTTCGCCAGCCCGTCTTTGAAGTAGCCCTTCTGTACTCCCACGATCGCGCTGCCGTGGGTCAGGTTGGGGAAGTAGCCGAGCGTGAGCGTTCCACCCGAGGTTGAAGTGGTGGTGCTGCCGCTGCTGCAGGCAGCTAACGGCGCAACGACCAGGCCTGCGGCAGCTACCAGGCCGAGGCGCCGCCAAGGGGATCTCTTCACTTAACTACTTCTCCTAGGGTATTAAGTCAACTTAATTACTCGACATGCGGTACATCATGGATGCCGAAAAGTTGGCACCCTTCGCATGTGGTGAGACGCCACGCGTCCCGGCGCTTGGCTGGTCAGGCATCGACGGCCGATTTAGGCGGGGGTGCGCAGCGCCACTACCGTTTGCTCGTGCGTGCCATCAGACGGTTCACCGTCCAACCCGTCCTGCCCGAGGCACTGCGCCCGCTCGAGGACCTCGCCGCCAACCTCCGATGGTCATGGCACCCGGAGACCCAGGACCTCTTCCAGGCGCTCGACTCGCGCGCCTGGGAGGCGAGCGGGCACGACCCCATCCGGTTCTTGGGCGCGCTGTCGCCGAGCCGCCTCCCCGCGCTC
>JBBRYB010000230.1:0-3241 GCA_038238115.1 Propionibacteriales bacterium
AGTACATCTCGACGTCGCCGGCGTCGACGACGGAGATGTCGCGCAATGCGTCGACACGCAAGGCCAGATGTGGCCGCGATCCGTCAACGGGGAGATAACACGCCTGCCGGATCGCCATCGGGCCGAACCTGGTGCCGGGCCTGTGCGACGTACCGCCGTCGAACGGGGCGCCGATCACCACGACGTCGGCGCCGGCGTACGACGTCGCGTCGTCGAGGTCGACCGCTGGCACTCCGAGGAACGTGTAGTCAGGGCCGTACTGCGCGCCGTACCTCATCGAGCCATCATGACCGCATCGGCCTCCAATCGCACCGGCCCGTCGCCCTCTGACGTTGCAGGGATAGCCGATATCAGACGTCGGCGCACCTGGTGCCCCCGGCGCATCGCATACCAGCACCTAGTCGACTCGCTCGTACACCAGGACGTAGGCCAGCCCGCTGCTACCGGACCGTCCCTGGACGGTTAGGGAAGCCTGCTGCACGTTCGACGAACTGACGAATCTACCGATGGGGAGGCTGGCACCTGGATGCTGCCAGGGGGTCAATCGGTCACCCGCGAGGCCCAAGCGGTAGCTGCTACTCCACTGCTGGACGCCGGATACAACCCAGAGGGGCTGATCCGACGCGGGCAGTCTCACATGCGCGGTTCCTCGCGTCGACAACGTCCTGAGGGTATGACTGACGAGGCGGTACGCATGGTCGGCCTGGACTACCCGCCGGTCGATGATGTAGCCATGTTCGTGGAGCACCTCCTTCGACCGTTGATAGAGGGCAACTCCGATCTGGGCGTTCGGCACGGTGATGACCGACCCGTTGAGTCCACGGGTGATCGAGACTTGAACATAGGCCTCGAGACCCGGCGCGGCCGCCGTCCACAGCGGCAGGTTCGAGAACCCGGCCACGGGCGAGTCGAAGCCGAGAAACATCCTGTGGTCAGGCTGGCGGATACCGAAGCCGCCGGTGCAGGTCGCGTCCTGGAGCGCGTAGCCGCCGACCATGAGGTGCACGAAGTAGGGATTGTTCCTCACGTAGGGCGCGGAGCACACCACGGCATAGCGGAGCACCGCCGACTGAGGCACGAAGGTGAAGCTGACGCTCGACTGACCTGGCTGTCCGACGCGATGGGCGATCAACGTGTTTCCGACCGGGGAGCGGTAGAAGGGGATTCCGTGATCGGTCAGTGTGGACAGTCCTGCGGGATGCGTAGGTGCGGGGTGGCTGTCGTTCGTGGATGGACCTGCGGCGAAAGCGACAACCGTAGCCGCCACGGCCAGCGAGAAGGCCGAAACCAAGGCCAGCGTCCTTTTGCGCCTTGTGACGCGAACCCGCCGCCACACGTCGTTCAACCGAGCCACGTCAGGCCCGGGCTCGCTAGCGTCGTCAGCCATCGTAGTCAGCGCTGCCTTCAGCTCCTCAACGTTCATGGCACCTGCCTTCCATCGACGGAGAGATCATCGACGAGTGCCGGGTCGACGCGCAGCTTCGCCAGCGCCTTGCTGGTCTGGCTCTTCACCGTTCCGACTGTGCATTGCATGATGCGTGCCGTCTCAGCTTCGGTGAGATCCTCGAAGAAGCGCAGCACGATCACGGCTCGCTGGCGCTTCGGCAAGCGCTCGAGCGCCGTCCGCACGTCAGTTGTGGTGTCGCCGTCAGGTTCGTCCGACGTTGCGACTGGTGGCTGCCCGGTCGACAGCTCGCCGTTCCAGCGCCGGTGCCACCAGCTCGAGTACGTGTTGACGAGGATCTTTCGTACGTAGGCTTGCGGGCTCGCGTCTATCCGCGACCACCGCGGCCAGGCCTTGGCCAGCGCTGTCTGCAGCAGATCCTCGGCGAGCTGGCGGTCCTGCGTCAGCAAGTACGCGGTGTGAAGCAGGGCATCAGAACGGTGCAGAACGAACGCAGCGAACGAGTCCCGAGCCGACACCTCCTGGGCGGGCAGACTCTCGGCGGCCTCTCCGGTCACCGTCACATCCTCACCCACCTCACACGCGCAGCTGTCGTATCCCTTATGACCGGGTGGGCGAACCGTTTGGTTGCCTGCCGAGCCGGCGGTGAGGATCGCCCTGCGGAATTCGTCGCGAAAAGGCGCCTTATGAAGCCATCTCATCGTGATTCGTCCTCGTCATGCACGTTTTCACTTGCCGAGGCGGCGCAGGACGTGGCAAACTAGCGGCATGACCCTCGACACGACGGTTGACCTCAACCGCGCCGCCCTTCAGCAGTCTGCCCGCGAACACCTCTGGATGCACTTCACCCGCATGTCGTCGTACGACACTGCGGAGGTCCCCATCATCGTCCGTGGCGAAGGCGCCTACATCTATGACGACAAGGGAAAGCGCTATCTCGACGCGCTAGCCGGCCTGTTCGTCAGCCAACTGGGACATGGCCGCACCGAGCTGGCCGAGGCGGCCGCTCGCCAGGCGCAGCAGCTGGCCTTCATGCCGCTGTGGTCCTACGCGCACCCCAACGCCATCGAGCTCGCACAGCGGGTTGCCAGCTACGCACCCGGCGACCTCAACCGGGTCTTCTTCACGAGCGGCGGCGGCGAGGCTGTCGAATCGGCCTGGAAGCTCGCCAAGCAGTTCTTCAAGCTGACGGGCAAGCCGACGAAGCACAAGGTCATCTCCCGCTCGATCGCCTACCACGGCACCACGCAAGGCGCCCTGTCGATCACCGGCATCCCAGACCTGAAGGTTCCGTTCGAGCCGCTGGTGCCGAGCACGTTCCGCGTCCCCAACACGAACTTCTACCGGGCACCCCAGCACGGCGACGACCTGGAGGCGTTCGGGCGTTGGGCCGCCGACCAGATCGCTGTCGCCATCGAGATGGAAGGCCCCGACACCGTTGCTGCCGTCTTCCTCGAGCCGGTGCAGAACTCCGGAGGCTGCTTCCCGCCACCGCCCGGCTACTTCGACCGTGTCCGCGAGATCTGCGACGAGTACGACGTGCTGCTGGTCAGCGACGAGGTGATCTGCGCGTTCGGCAGGCTCGGCCACATGTTCGGCGCCGAGCGGTACGGCTACCAGCCCGACATCATCACGTGTGCGAAGGGCATCACGTCCGGCTACGCGCCGCTCGGCGCCATGATCGCGACCGACCGGCTGTTCGAGCCGTTCAGCAAGGGCAACACGACCTTCTACCACGGGTACACGTTCGGCGGGCACCCCGTGTCGACGGCAGTGGCGATGGCCAACCTCGACATCTTCGAGCGCGAGGGGATCAACCAGCACGTCCTCGACACC
>JBBRYB010000231.1:0-3223 GCA_038238115.1 Propionibacteriales bacterium
CCAGCGTGGCGGTTCCGGGACTCCCGAGGTCGCCGAGTTCGCCGCGGCGGAGCTGGGCGCGGTCCTCGGCGTCTCGACCGGGTCGGCGGGGTTCCTGATCGCCGACGCCCTCGACCTGCGGCACCGACTCCCGCTCCTGTGGGCGCGGCTGCGGGCCGGTGACGTGAAGATGTGGATAGCCCGGCGGATCGCGCAACGCACCCGCTGGCTCACCGAGGCCGCCGCGGCGACGGTCGACGGCAGCGTCGCCGGGCTCGCCTCGACACTGCCGTACGGCCGGCTGGAGAAGGTCCTCGACGCCGCGGTGTTGGCCGCGGACCCGCCGCAGGCGAAGACCGACACCCGGGCCGTCGCCGAGACCCGCGGCGTGTGGGTCGGCGACGTCCTGCTCGGACACCAGACGGTGTTCGGGCGGGCCGACGCACCCGACATCGCCGCCCTAGACACGTCCCTGGACGGCCTCGCCCGCGCCATGGCGGTCCTCGGTGACACCGACAGCCACGACATCCGCCGCGCCAAAGCCCTCGGCGTCCTCGCCGACCCGGCGGCCGCCCTCGACCTGACCCGCCTCGCGAACCAGGCTCTCAACGCCCCCGACGCGGCCGGCCCGCGTCGCGGCTGTGACCTCGGACGAGCCGTGCTGTACCTCCACCTCGGCCCAGACCTCTTCGACGGTGTCGCCCGGGTGCACGGCATCGGACCCGCCCTGGGCGACCAGGTCCGCGACTGGCTCGGCCACCGCCACGTCACCATCAAACCCGTCATCGACATCGCCGGCATGGCTGCCGTCGACAGCTACGAGGTCCCCGCCCGGATGGCCGAGGCCAGCCGGCTCCGCACCCCAGCCGACTGCTTCCCCTACAGCCCCAACCTGACCCTCCACGGCGACACCGACCACACCTTGCCCTACGTCTCACCCGACGACGGCGGACCACCCGGCCAGACCGCTGTGGCTAACCTCGCCTGGATGACCCGACGGACCCACCGCGTCAAAACCCACAGCCAATGGAAAGTCACCCAACCCCGATCCGGAGTCTGGATCTGGCGCTCCCCCCACGGCCACCACTACCTCGTCGACCACACAGGCACCACACCCCTCGGCAAGCTGTAGGTGGCACGCACATGCTGATGCGATGAGCCGAGCGGCACCCTGGACGGAGGTCGTCGACCACCTACAGGCTGCTCGAAACTACTGGCTGGGAACGACCGGGCCGACGGGCGCCCCTCATGTCGCGCCAGTGTGGGGTGTCGTGCTCGCGGAGGTGCTTTACCTCTATAGCGAACGCCGCACTGCCAAGGCACGGAACGTGCTCAGCAATCCGCACGTAGTGGTGCATCTCGAAAGTGCGGAGGATGTTGTGATCGTTCATGGCCTCCTCGAGGATCTCGGTCGACCTGAGGCCAGGACCGACGTTCTTCGGGCCCTGTCGGCGAAGTACTCCTCATCTGCTGATGCTCAGTACCTGCCTACCGCCGACCGGACTTCGACCTCCTCTGGTGCCTGACTGCACAAAGGGCCTTGATGTGGCAGCTGTCGGACTACGAGTCAACCCAGGCCCGCTGGTATTCCGAGTGATCTGGACGTCGAGCGAAGAACACAAACTCCCGGCCGGCCGGTCCGGGGCGTCGCGCACCTCGTCCAACTCATAGCCCTGCGCGAGCAGCGTGGCCTCGACCTCAGCACGCTCACGGAAGCGCAGCGTCGAGTCGGAGGTCAACACCTGGCCATCCGAGGCGAACACCCAGGTATGACGGAAGCTCACCAGCGGGCCGTTTACGTCGGTCAGCTCGACCCAGGTCGACACTTCGCCGACCCCCGGGATCTCGGTGACGGTGTACGACGCCGACCGGTTCCATCGCTCCCAGGCGCGGCACGCCGGGTCGCGGGTCTCGAAGACGAGATGCCCGCCGGGGCGCAACGCTCTATGCAGGCGAACTAGGGTCTCCTCCCAGTCGCGCTGGTCGACGATCGCCTGTGCCACGTTGCCGGTCATCGTTGCTAGGTCGACCCGTAGCGCGGGTACCGCTGTCGCGTCCCCGTGGATCCAACGGACGCGCTCGGCACCGGGTTTGGCCTTTGCAACGGCGAGTGACCCGAGTGCTGGATCGACGCCGGTCACCTCGTGGCCACGGTCGGCGAGCAGCAACGCAAAACGAGCCGGTGCCGCAGCCCAGGTCCAGCACAGTGCGGGCGGCCAGCTCGTCAACGATGTCGGCGTACACCTCAAGATCACTGCGGTCGGGGCCAGCGCGTCATAGATGGCGACAAGCCGCGGATGCCCGAAGATCTCATCGACCACGGGACCGACCTTACGAGTTGGCACGAAGCTTGCGGTCCCCCAGCCAGAAGACGGTCGTCACGAGAGTGAGGACGATGACGACGAGAACTGAGTTGGCGAGTACGTGAAAGTAGCCCTGAGAGATGACGTCGACGAACGGATAGGGGTACCAGCTGGTGAGAGCCCCATGGACCAGGGTGTAGACGATCCACGCCACCGGCCAGAGCGTCGCGAAGCCGATAGTGCGTGCGTCGATGCGGGGACGGGGACCGAAGAGCAGCCAACCGACGACCATCATGACCGGCACGACGTAGTGGAACACGTCGTTGGCGAAGGTCTCCTGCCAGCCGTGCGGCTCGTGCACCTTCGCGAGCACCGTCGTGTAGACGATGCCTGTCACCGTGATGCCGAACAGCGAGGCCAGCCGCACCGCACGCCAGGCGCGACCGTCACGGGCCGGATCACGCGCCAGCTGAGCGGACGGCACCCCACACAGAATGTTGCTCTGGATGGTGAAGAAGCTCAGCACCCGCACGATTCGACCCGCAACCGGTGCTCCGGCCAGCGTGCCCACAGCATGGGCCGGCGGCGTAGCCGAGACGCGGAAGGCAATCCACAGCTGTACCAGGAGCGCCACCAGCACGGCGACCGCGATGGTCGCGTTCCAGAGGCGCGCCACCTTACCGCCCATCCTGCATCACCCGGCGGGGCGGTGCTTCTCGGGGATCTTCGAGACCACCATCGAGGAACGCGAAGATCCTGACGTGGACCTTCACCACAGTGTCGCCTTCCCAGGGCTGGTCCGGCCACGCTCCCGGTTGGCGAGGCAGTGGGCCAGCAGCTCCTCGTCGGTCACGTCAGGAGCCGACCTCCACCATCTGGCGCAGCTCCTTCTTGAGATCCGAGACCTCGTCACGGATGCGCGCGGCCACCTCGAACTGGAG
>JBBRYB010000232.1:0-3109 GCA_038238115.1 Propionibacteriales bacterium
CTGTTTCCCCACGTGCATGGGAGGCAATGCCGGCCGGGAGCGGAGGTCGGCGGACTCGCGAGGACGTGACATCTGCTCAGCGCGTGACGGGGAAGACCAGGTGGGTGACCCGGTCGCCTTGGATGCAGGTGGTCGGGTTCTCGAGCAGGACATCGGGCGTTGAGAGCTGGCCGAAGAACGGTCGGCTGCCCTCGCCCATCACGACCGGGACCAGGTCGACCGCGACTTCGTCGATCAGGCCCAGCTCCAGGGCCTGGCGGGCGATGGTGCCCCCGGTGACGCTGACGACCCGGTCGCCGGCGATCTCCTGCGCCCGGGCGATGGCGGCTTCGACACCGTCGGTGACGAAGGTGAACGGCGCATCCGGGTGCGCCTTGATCCAGTCCGTCGGGACCCGATGGGTCACGACCACGACGGGCAGTTCCAGGGTGTGGCGGCCCTGCCAGCCCTCGGCCACGTCGAACAGCTCACGCCCGCACACCAGCGCGCCCAGGGAGGCGCACCAACCCGTCCAATGCTCGACGCTGTCCGGGTGAAGATGCATGGTGAAGTCCCCCGCGGGGGTTGCGATCGCGGTCTCGCCGTTCTGCAGCCAGTCGAACAACCGGCCGATCGTGTTGTCCGCCTTGGCGACGTATCCGTCCAGCGACATCATCGCCTGCGCCTGTACCTTGCCCATGAATCTTCCTCTCTTGGAGAGCTCAGGCCCGATTGGGTCGGTAGATCTGGATCACGATGCCGCTGGAGAAGGGTGTCGAGGTGACCAGGTCCAGGTGCCGCGCGGTCGGCAAACTGTCGAAGAGCGCTTGACCGCTGCCCAGCACCAGCGGCTGGACGAGCAGACGGTACTCATCTATCAGGTCGTGCGCAGCCAAGGCGCCCGCAAAACGAGCGCCGCCCCACACGATGACGTCCGGTCCAGGCTCGGCCTTGATGGCAGCGATCTCGGTGGCAAGGTCGCCACGTGCGACCCGGGTCACCGGCCAGGTTGCCTCGGCGTCCTCAAGAGTCGTGGAGAACACGATCTTCGGAATGTCGTTCATCGGGGCCGCGTAGGCGTCGTCCGATTCGGGCCAGTAGCTCGACATCTCCTGATAGGTCACACGGCCCATCAGGTGCGCACCCGCCCTGCTGATCTGCTCCAGCTTCCACTGCTTGACCTCGGTGTCCGCGATCGCAACGCCCGGATGCTCACGATCACTGGCCACCAATCCATCCAGCGACATCGACATGTACAGGACCACCTCACGCATTCCCAACCACCTTCTCCTCGGACATGCTGACTAACCCATCCATCCACTCGTTGGTTCGACCTCACCTGCCAGGACAGACCCGTCACCGGGTGGACACTCATCGACCGCTCCGGCAAGCCCGAGGCATGCCGAGTCATGGCTCGAAGGGACCGCGGGAGGACACTCCGCCGTCCAGGACGATCTGCTGGCCCGTGAGGTACGCCGCCTCCTCGGAGGCCAGGTAGGTGACCGCGGCGGCCACCTCCTCGGCTGTGCCGTAGCGGCCGACCGGAATCTCCGCGCCCCAGCCAGGGTCCTCGCTGTTGGCCACGGCCGTCGCGATCGCGCCCGCCGCGACGACGTTCATCCGGATGCCTTGGGCGGCGTACTCGGCGGACACGGTCCGGGCCAAGCTGGCGAGCCCGGCCTTCATCACCCCGTACGCGCCCTGTCGCGGGGCGCCCATGAACCCCGTGATCGAGCCGATGCTGATGATCGACCCACCCGTTCCTTGCTCGAGAAGCCGCGGCAGCACCAGGTGGAGGGTGCGCGCGACGTAGCGGAGGTTCAGCTCGTACATAGTGTCCCAGTCGCGATCGTTCATCTCGTGCAGCAACGCCGACGGGACGTGAGCGACCTGGCCGCCGACCACGGTGACGATCACGTCGAGTCCGCCGAGCGCATCGACGGCCTCCTCGACCATGCGCTCCAGATCGCCACGTGAGGTGACGTCGACCTTAATGGGCACCGCCGAGATGCCAAGGGTTCGAAGCTCCTCGGCCGCCTCCCGCGCGCTCGCTGCGTCGAGATCCGCTACGGCCACGCTGGCTCCGGAGCGTCCCAGGGCTCGGGTCACCGCACGCCCGATCCCGCGGCCGGCCCCACCGATGACCAGGCCACGTCCGCCTCGTGTGCCGTCCTGGCCGGTCGTCGTCACCACGAGTGCTCCATGACTCCACGGTTGTCCTCTGGTGCACCGCGATCAAGAGCCACCTGCAGCACGCATCGTGTAGCGTTGCTACACCATGGTCGATCCTGAACTCCGTGAGCTGCGACTGTTTCTGGTCCTCGCCGACGAGTTGCACTTCGGACTCGCGGCAGAGCGGCTCGGACTCACCACCTCACGGGTCAGCCATACCGTCCGGGATCTGGAACGAAAACTCGGGGGCAGCCGTCTGCTCAACCGCACCAGCCGCGTCGTGACGCTGACCGAGGCCGGTGCCGCGCTACGCCGAGAGTTGACGCCAGCCCTCACAGGCATAGAAGAGGCGGTCCTCAGGGCACGCAACCGCAGCACGGGACTCGGCGTCGTGAGAGTGGGTGTCCTCAACGCAGCATCCGGCTCGGCGGTCCTGAACCGGGCCATCAAGCGGTTCGAGGCGGGTCACCCAGGCGCAGCAGTTCGAATCACCACGACAACCTTCAACGACAGGCTCGGTCCCCTGCGCCGTGGCGAGGTCGACCTGATGGTGACGCGCCTACCGCTCAATCAGCCGGACATCATGGTGGGTCCGATGCTTTCCGTCGACGACCCGAGAGTGATCATGGTGGCGGCGGACCACCCGCTAGCCGATCGTGTCGAAGTCTTCGTCGAAGATCTCGCCGACTTCCCGGTACGGCGATCCCCCGACGACCCCGCTGAAGTCGCCGCTGCCAGTTGCCCCTGGACCACGCCGGGCGGCAGACCAATCGTCGCAGCCGACATCGCGATCGCCGACGTCTCCGAACTCTTGCTGCTCATCGCTCAAGGACGGTTAGTGCATCCGACTGTTGCGCCATTCGCCCAGCACTTCCGTCACCCTGACATCGCGGTCGTGCCACTAGTCGACCTGCCTCCGTCATCGAGCGCCCTGTGCTGGCTTCGCCGCCTCAACCAC
>JBBRYB010000233.1:0-3068 GCA_038238115.1 Propionibacteriales bacterium
CCGCGCGCGCGGCGTCGTTCCTGCGGCAGGCCGAGGACCGCCTGAGCCAGCTGCCGCTCCTCACCAGTGTTCCCGTCAGGTACGGCATCGCGTACGACGCCTGTCACGACACCGGCGAGGCGCTGCTGGCGGCCTACGGCTTCCGGACGACCAACGGGCCCGGCCAGCACGAGGCGCTCGGCCGCTATCTGCGTGCCGTCTTCGACAAGCCGCCCGCGGAGAAGGCGGCACGCGAGTTCGACCGCCTGCGACGCGCTCGCAACGAGGACCGCTGCGAGGCGAAGCCCGTGGGCGCCGCCGCAACCGAGAAGGCCGAGCAGGTCGCTCGCGCATTGTTCGACGCGGCCATCGCCCGACGTATCGGGCCGTGAGCCCCCAGCAGTCCGCAAATGGCCCGCAACAAGTCCAGCCGAGACCGACGAATACTCAGTTCGCACGGAGTCCGCAGGAGATTCGTCTGACGTGCCGGATGGGCGCTGTGCATGGGGTGCCCGAGTTGTCGGCGGGCTCGTCGTGCAGGCCGACTTTGAGACGGCATGCCACCTGGCGGCTTGGCGCGATGTGACACGGACAGCCGGCGATCAGCGGATGTCGAGCACGGTCGCGTTCGGCTTGGGCCAGCTTGTTGGCGCACGAAGTACGAGCGCCGTCCGAAGGTTCTCCATGGTCGACGGGCCTCGCTCAGGCGGTCAGTTCGACCGCGTCGGCGTTCCGGCGCCGTCGCCGCGCGGCGAGGCGGCCGCCGAGGATCACGAGTCCGACGCCTGCGGCGTAGATGACGAGGTTGACCAGCTGGGTGCGGGGTGGATCGCCGGACTGGCCGGCGTACCGGAGCAGGTCTGGACCCCAGGATTCTTCGTCGCGATGCTGCTGGTGATGCCGACTGCCGTCGCGGTCGCGATCCTGCGTTACGACCTCTACGACGTCGACCGGCTGCTGGGCTCGTCCCTCGCCGTCTTCTTGACGTCGGTCGTCTCGGCGGGCGTCTTCGCCGGCATCGTCTACGTCGCCGGAGAGCTGTGCGGCCCCGGCTCCGCGGCCGGTGTCACGGGTGCCGCCTTCGGCACGGCGCTGTGTCTGATGCCGATGTATCGAGTGGTCCACCGTCACGTCGGGGGGATCTTCGACCGGGAACGCCCGGTGATGCAGGCACGTGTCGGCGCGTTCGTCACCATGGTGCGCGACGGACAGTCCGAGCCCGAGGAGGTCGAAGCCGTCCTGCGCGCCGTGCTCGACGACCCCGACAAGCGCCTGCTGTTCCGGCTGCCGGGCGGCCGCGAGGACGGCTACGTCGACCTGGCCGGCAACGCGGCAGCTCGCCCGCACGCTTCTCTCATCCCGCTGCTGGAGAACGGCAGCGACGTGGCCGCGATCGTGCTCGGCACGCCGTCCACCCGCCGGACGAGACAGGCTCGCGAGCTCGCCCTCCTCGCCAGGCTGCCGATCGAGGTGAGCAGGCTTCGCCTGGAGCTTCGCCTGGCCCTGCGCGACGTACGAGCCACCCAGGCGCGGCTCACGATCGCCGGCGCGGAAGAACGGCGCCGTCTCGAGCGGGACCTGCACGACGGAGCACAGCAACACATCGTCGCGGTCGGGATGCGTCTGCGCTCGATCCAGCGACGACTCGGTGCCACACAGCCGGCGTACACCGAACTCGACCAGGCGGTCGAGATGATCGAGGCCGGCGTGGCCGAGCTGCGCAGGCTTGCGCACGGGGTGAGACCGAGCCGGTTCGAGGCCGGTTTGCGTGCGGCGCTCGGTGACCTGCTCGCTGCCAGCCCGATTCCGGTCGAGCTTGAGGTCACCGACGTCGACCTGCCCGAGGCCCTCGCCACCACCAGCTACTTCGTGGTCGCCGAATGCGTCGCCAACGCCTACAAACACGCGCACGCGTCTTCATTGTGTGTCCAGGTCCTCGAGGGCGCCCACTCCCTCGCCGTGACGATCCGCGATGACGGCGTCGGGCTGCACAGCGAAAGCCCCGTCGCTGCGGGCACCACCATCCACGCGGAGCTTCCGTGCGCGTCCTGATCGCCGAGGACTCGGCGCTGTTTCGTGAGGGCCTCCAACGGTTGCTCATCGAGGCCGGGCATGAGGTCGTCGCTGCCGTCGGCGATGCCGACTCTCTCCTCGCCGCGGTCGACCGCGACGTCCCGGACCTGGCCGTGATCGACGTCCGGATGCCACCGACCATGACCGACGACGGCGCCCGCGCCGCCAGCCGACTGCGCGAGCGGCACCCCACACTGCCGATGCTGCTGCTCAGCCAGCACGTCGAAACCCGGCACTCGGTTGCCCTCGTCGCCTCCGGCGGCTTCGGCTACCTGCTCAAGGATCGGGTGTTGCGCGTGGACGACTTCCTCGACGCCGCCCGCCGGGTCGCCGAAGGCGGATCCGCGCTCGACCCCGAGGTTGTGCGCACCCTACTCGCCCCCGCACGGCGTAACGATCCCCTCGCCACCTTGAGCGAGCGCGAACGGGAGGTTCTCGCACTCGTCGCCGAGGGCCGATCGAACGCGTCGGTCGCCGCCCACCTCGTGGTCGCCGAGCGCACCGTTGAGACCCACATGCGCGGCATCTTGCGCAAGCTCGGCATCGACGACACCGCAGACCAACACCGCCGCGTGCTCGCCGTCCTCACCTACATCCACACCCGGTAGGACCCTTCATTGGATGGCTCGAGCACTGATCCACCCGAAACCACATGAGTGCTTCCGCACCCGCGCCCACCACCCGGCGGGGCCGAACGGGACCAGATTCAGCGACCGAACCGAGCAGACGCGCACCGGTGTTCAACCGGTGCGCGTCTGCTCATCATGCAGGGGCTAGGCCAGCGGCTAGGCCCGGGGAGTCGCTCCCGCCAGCGCCCGGCAGCCAGGGCTCATCGAGTACAAGGTGGTGGCCCCTCGGGACGAGCAACCAGCCGGCGCGGAGCCGGAAGCTCCCGATGCGTTGGGTGCCGTGGCCTGTTGTGCGCCGGCCTTGTAGAGCGTGACCTCTTGACCGGTGCGGCTCACGTCCGTGCAGTCGATAAGGCCACAGGACGTGCCGTAGGCATCCACCGTGGC
>JBBRYB010000234.1:0-2979 GCA_038238115.1 Propionibacteriales bacterium
CGACCTCGGACCGCCGTCGGGAACACCTCGCCCTGGATCAGCCAGCCGGTTCCGCCGACACCGATCGCGAACGACGTGATGAAGAACGAGAAGCCCACCATCACGACCCAGACCCTCGGCAGTCCGGTCAGGTGCGCAACACCGAATGCGGCAACCAGGATGAAAAGCGCCATACCCAGGTAGCCGCCGATGGCCAGCTTCTTCCGGCCCACCTTGTCGATGTAGCGGAAGGCGAAGTAGGTAGCGACCACGTTGACCGCGCCTAGGATCGCCGCGGCCTCGACACCGGCGACGGCAGCGTCAACGGCAGACTTCCCGCTCTGGAAGTACGTGCCCAACAGCTGCGGACCGTAGTAGAACGGGATGTTGATGCCCGTTATCTGCTGGAACACGAAGAAGACACAGACGATGACCAGCGCCCGCTTGACTCCAGAGGTCCACTGGGTCTTGCGCTGCAGCTCACGCTCCCTCTGGGCAAGCTGCTCTGCCGTATCGCGGACCTGCTGTTCGGTTACGTCCATCCCCAGCTTGTTGAGCGCCTTCTGCGTGTCCGCGTAGCGCTCGTTGAGCATCAACCACCTCGGGGACTCCGGCATCTTCGTTCGTAGCACCAACGCGAGCAGAGCAGGGATCGCGCCCAGGCCGAGGATGATCCGCCAGTCCGCCCCGGTGGCTGACCCGGGAGCAACCTTGAAGACCAAGATGGCGAGAAGGTAGGACACGAAGATGCCGACCGTGATCATCCACTGCTGCATGATCATGAGGGAGCCCCGGCGATCTCGCGGCGCAAACTCGGCGATGTAGGCCGTGGCGATCGCAGAGTCAGCCCCCACGGCGAGCCCGATGAGCGTACGTGCGGCGAGCAGCATGGCGGAGTCCACCGTCACGGCGGAGAGGATCGCCCCCGCTGCGTAGATAGACGCGTCGATGATCAGGAGGGACTTGCGGCCGAACTTGTCGGTGAACGGCCCCGCTGCGAGCGCGCCGACGGCGGCTCCGATCGAGGCGCCGGCGACGAGATACCCGGTCGCGAAGCTTCCCAGGTCGTACGGAATGAAGTCCAACACCGAGCCGATGACGGCGGTGTCGTAGCCGAACAAGAACCCGCCGATGCATGCCAGCACCGAGAGATACCAGTAGAAAGAGGTCGTGACCTGAGAGTCAAGGCCCGCCAGCACGCCCTCACCCTGGGGCTCCCGCTCCTTGGATTCGGTGGTCATCCGCTGCCTCCTCAGCGCCGGTTTACCTGGGATCCAGAAACTGGATCGACGGCGACAATACCTCCGAACAGGCGCGCGCGCAGATCTGGCATCGAACGAACAGATGCGACCATTCCCACGTCGTACGCGTCGTACGCGTCGTACGCAAGGGAGTGTTCGTACGTCGAGCTTCTCCCGACGTCTTGCGGTGCCCTCGGCAGGATTCGAACCTGCGGCACACGGTTTAGGAATCCGTTCCGGCCTGATTCGCTGACCTGCGGCGATGCCCGAAACGCCGCGCTGACCTGCGGTTATAGGCTCGCGTCGTTACTCGTCGTTTGCCCTCGTTTCGCGGTAACTTGCGGACAACCTGCGGACAAGCGAGACCCCCGGCCTCTCCCAAGTACCGGGGGCCTCATCGGCGCTGGCAGGTCTGTGGGCCGAGAAAGGTCGAGAGGCCCTCGCTGCCATCCAGTCCCGTCGCCGGCCTCATCATCGGGCGGCGGGTGAGGTTGACGCCGTTACGCTGCCCGGCGGCGGTAGTTGTGCAGTACCGCAAGCTCGGGCAGGGTCCAGCCGTTGAAGATGGTCTGCCGCATCATCGCGTCGTCGATGCTCACTTCGGTCTTCATACGCGGGTTCGCGGTCAGCCGGGCGGTGCTGGACACGATGACGAGCCCGAGGTCGTCGGCCGGCAGTCCCGTCGTGGCGTCGAAGCCACGGCCACGGGTGTAGCCACGGACCATCGCTGTGACGATCGGCAGGTGTTCCTCGGCCAGGGCGACGAGTCCACTGTCGCCGGGCTGGCCGAGGAACGCTGCGACGTCGGAGGGCCAGACAACCATCAGCTAATCGTGATGCCGGTGAGCGCGACGACGGCCTGAGCGTTCAGCGGGGCCGCGTCGTAGCGGGCCACGACCCGGATTGCCTGCTGATCGTAGTCGCCGTACGTCTGGTCGAGGATTTTGACCGAGGGCGCCATGTCGCGGGCGACGGCGATCTGGGAGAAGTCGACGAGCGCGGCGCGACCGGTGGGGGTTGCGCCGGTCGTGTCAGGTACCCGGTCGGTGATGATGACGGGGGCGCCGAACAGCCGGAACACACCGTCTTGTGTCGGGTCGGGCTGGAGCTGGTATCGCTGCGACCCGTCCTTGACCTTGCGGAGCGCGGTGAACTCTCGCGGCTTCATGACCCATTTCAGCGAAGCCATGTTCACGTTCGCGGCGAGCGCGAGTCCCCAGGCGTCGAGCAGCTTGTCCAGCGTCAGCGCACCCGCCACGGGCAACGTCTGGATACCGGAGTAGGCGAAGATGCCCTTTGGGGTGGTCGTGCCGTCACCGGACGCGGACAGGAACTGTGTGTCGAGCTTCGCGGCGACGTCGAACACGAGCCGGTCCCTGAGCGCCTGGTCGAGCGACACGACAGCCTGCCGGGCCAACTCGTTGCTGTACCGCGTGAGCGTCTTGACGGACTTCATGGTCGACGGCAGCAACTGCACCTCGTCGAAGTCGGGGTTGACCTCGGTTATCAGCTCTGACTCGCCGGTCCATGACGGGTCGGTCGGTGCGCCCAGCTTCGGGATGCGCAGCGGGCCGGCGGTGTCGAAGATGCGCGGGCCGGCAGCCAGGAACACGGATTGTGCTTCCAGCGGTCGGACGAGAACGGTGGCGACCTGGGTTGCGGTCAGCTCGGGTACGGCGACGGGTACAGCGGCATTGATTGCCATGCGGTGGCTCCTACGGAATCGAAAGACGGAT
This sequence comes from Propionibacteriales bacterium, assembly GCA_038238115.1. Classification (GTDB taxonomy): domain Bacteria; phylum Actinomycetota; class Actinomycetes; order Propionibacteriales; family Nocardioidaceae; genus JBBRYB01. The sequence goes on from JBBRYB010000234.1 coordinate 2,957, forward strand.
TTCGACGCCGGGTGCCAGACCCG
>JBBRYB010000235.1:0-2970 GCA_038238115.1 Propionibacteriales bacterium
CCCCCCCCCCACTGCCCTGTCCGAACGCGCAGCACAGCTTGAATTGAGACGCCGGTGAGGTTCGACTTCCTTTCCAACCCCGACTACAACATCCTCGGGGCGTTCTGGGTCACAGTGCAGCTCACCCTATTCGCGGCGGCCGGTTCGATGGTGTGGGGCACCGTGCTGGCCGCGATGCGGGTGAGCCCGGTGCCGCTCATGCGTGGCTTCGGCACCGTATATGTCAACATCTTCCGCAACACGCCGCTCACCCTGATCCTCATCTCGATGTCGGTCGTGCTCTCGAACAAGCTCGGACTCGTGCTGGCCAGCAAGAACTCCCACACGTTCATCAAGGACAACAACTATCGGCTGGCCGTGCTCGGGTTGGTGATCTACACGTCGACGTTCGTCTGCGAGTCGATCCGATCGGGCATCAACACGGTGCCCGCCGGCCAGGCCGAGGCCGCGCGAGCGATCGGGCTCAAGTTCAGCCAGGTGCTCAGGATCGTGATCCTGCCGCAGGCGCTGCGCTCGGTGGTGGCCCCGCTAGCCAGCGTGCTGATCGCACTCACGAAAAACACCACGGTCGCCTCTGCGATCGGAGTCGCTGAGGCGTCGCTGTTGATGAGCACCATGGTCGAGAACGAGTCCGACGCGCTGCTGGGCGTCTTCTCGATCTTCGCCCTGGGATTTGTGATCCTGACTTTGCCGACCGGTCTGCTGCTGGGCTGGGTCGCGAACAAGGCCACGGTGAAGCGATGAGCAGCGGCGCAACGGTTCTGTACGACCACCCCGGCCCGAAGGCCAGGACGCGCAATCTGATCTTCTCGATCATCTTCGGCATCCTGCTGGCCCTGCTCGTCTGGTGGGTGGTGAACAAGCTCAACAGCAAGCACGAGCTGACGGCCCAGAAATGGAAGCCATTCACCACCGGCAATGTGTGGTCGAACTTCCTGATCCCAGGGCTCCTCGCGACCATCAAGGCTGCAGTGCTCAGTGTGCTGATCGCGCTGCCTATCGGCGCCGTCCTCGCCGTGGGCCGGATGTCCGACCACCGGTGGGTGCGCTGGCCGTGCTCAGTGGTGGTCGAGTTCTTCCGGGCGATCCCGGTGCTGATCCTGATGATCTTCGCGAACGAGTTCTTCTTCCAGTATTCCAACGTCTCCTCTGAATCTCGGCCCCTTTACGCCGTCGTGACGGGCCTGGTCCTCTACAACGCATCGGTGCTGGCCGAAATCCTGCGGTCGGGGATCCGGTCGCTGCCCTATGGCCAGACGGAGGCGTCTCAAGCCATTGGCCTGCGCAAGACACAGATGATGACGCTGATCCTGCTGCCGCAGGCACTGACGGCGATGTTGCCGTCGATCGTGAGCCAACTTGTGGTCGTGTTGAAAGACACGGCACTGGGCAGCGTCGCCGTCAACTACTCAGAGCTGCTGGCCAAGGCGAACAACCTGACCGCAAACTTCTCGAACACGGTCGCGACCTATGGCGTCGTCGCGGTCCTCTACATCACGATGAACTTCATCCTCACGGTTGTCGCATCCCGGTTGGAGAAGTGGATGCGCAACCGCCGCGGTGGGAAGCGCATGCCCCGTCGGGTGGACCCGGAACTCGAACTCGGGGCGGCCTGACGACCCGCCACGGAGGGCTCAGCGATTCTGCTCGATATAGGTCTCGGGATCCTTGTCGCTCGTATCGACCCCGCGGCCACCTTCGTGCTGGTGGTAGAACCGCAGCCACCTCATCGCCAGCTCGTGGCGCAACTCGGGTGACGAGCTCTTGATGAAGTCCGGCATCGCCTCGCGTTCCTCCTCGTCGAGGTGCTCACCGTTCTCGGTACGCGCCTTGCCGACTGCCTCGAACCACGGCGGCGTGCCGACTGGGTGCTTGGCTGCGTCCGCCACTGCATCCCGGATGTGGTTGTGATCGCGGATGGCGTCCTCGGTCTCGTCCTCGGGGGAACCAGCCTTGCCCTTCTTCAGCAGAGCCGGGTAGAACACCGTTTCCTCGGCCGCGGCGTGTGTGTCGAGCCGGATGGCGAGGGGCTCCCAGATCGCGCTCAGCTCCTCGTCTGTCGTGGCGCCGTCCAGGTAGAAGAAGCGCCGGCGGAACCACACGTGGTCCTCGTAGATCAACTCGATGATGTCGGCCATGCCACGGTCCTACCCGTGAAATCCGGCTCGGCAACGTCCGAACTGAGGAAACAAACGAGCTCCGGACGTAGTTGAGCCCGTGTGACTCAATCTTTCGAAGGCCAGGACAACATGACTGAATTGCCTACTCTGCCCGTGCTGCCGCTGGACGACGTCGTCGTCCTCCCGGGCATGGTCGTCCCGCTGGAACTGGGCGACGGCGAGATCCGCGCCGCCGTCGAGGCGGCCCAGGCCGCTGAATCCGGCCAGGCCGAGGCGCAGGTGCTGCTCGTCCCCCGCCTGGATGGAAAGTACGCGACCGTCGGCACCGTCGGCGTTATCGAGCAGGTCGGCCGGCTTCGTGGCGGTGAACACGCCGCGGTGGTCCGGGGCACCACCCGGGCCAAGATCGGGCGCGCAGCCACTGGTCCCGGCGCGGCCCTGTGGGTCGAGACCGAGACGCTGGCCGAGCCACCCAGGTCAGACAAGGTCGTCGAGTTGGCCCGCGAGTACAAGTCACTGGCCACGATGATCTTGCAACAGCGCGGTGCGTGGCAGTTCGTCGACTCGGTGCAGTCGGTCACCAACCCCTCGACGCTCGCCGACCTGGGCGGCTACGCCCCCTACCTGACCAACGAGCAGAAGCTCTGGCTGCTGGAAACCGCCGACGTGGCCGAGCGGCTGGAAAAGCTGGTGGCGTGGAGCCGCGAACACCTCGCCGAACTTGATGTCGCCGAGACGATCCGCAAGGACGTCCAGGACGGGATGGAGCGCCAACAGCGCGAGTTCCTGCTTCGCCAACAACTGGCGGCCGTACGCAAAGAGCTGCGCGAGATGGACGGAAAGACCGACG
>JBBRYB010000236.1:0-2959 GCA_038238115.1 Propionibacteriales bacterium
CGGCGAGCGTCGACGTCGTACTGACCTTGAGGCGCCGCGTGTTGCGCTCCTCGCGTGGCCAGGATGACTCGAAGGAACCGCCACCTCGGGTCGCCCACCAACAGCGCCGCAGCGCAGGAGAGGTGACGAGCGCGACCTCCGCGATCCCTTGAACCTGCAAAGCCAAGTGGATTCGCCAGTTTGGAGCACGCCGACTGAAGAACCCGGTGCCATCGATCGGGTCGAGGATCCAGACCCGATCGGACTCACCGAGCTGACCAAGCTCCTCGCCGAGGTACGCATCTTCGGGCCGTGCCTGCGACAACGTCTCCCGCAGCAAGCGCTCGACTGCCCGGTCGGCTTCGGTAACCGGTGTGCCGTCGGGCTTCAGCGTTGCCGAAACGCCAGCCTCGAAGTGAGCGAGCGCGAGTTCCGCCGCCAAGTCCGAGGTGTCGAACGCGAGTTGGAGGTCATCCACACTGTCCACCGCAGCGGACGCTATCAGCCCAGCCCCGCAGCCAATGCTCGATAGGTGGGGAGGAGCTCGGCCCACCGTTCCTGCATGTCGCGACGCTCACGACCGGCGATGTGGGCGGCGAGATCCTCGACGTGGACCTGGACTCCGGCGCCGTAGGCGGCGAGCTGGTCCAGGGACATGCCTCGTTCGTCGATGACCAGGATGGTTTGGTCGCCGTCGGCGGTCAGCGTGGCCTCGATAGCGTCCTCGTCCGGGTTGTCCGGGTCGTCCACGTCCTTGGTCCGAACCAGCCAGCGGTGCGGGGGGTCACAGGCTTCTACGCGCCCGGTGCCTTCCCATCCGCTGGTGAAGAAGTGGGCGCGGAACTGTCCGCCGAGTCGCAGGTCCCCTTCGACCTCGCCGATCCAGCGGGCGAGACGTACGGGGTCCGTGAGTGCCGACCAGAGGTCGTCGATGTCGGTGTCGTAGCGGTCCTGCATGCGCACAGCGCCTTTGCCATCGGCTGATCGCAAGCTGCCGAGGATGCGGCCGCCGCCGCCCTGCGCGTTGCTGCTCATCTGCTGCTCCGTCGTTCGCGTTTTCCTCGGGCCACCTCGGTGTGCAGGGCGTCCAGCCGCTGCTCCCACAAGGCGCGGTACCGGCCCAGCCATTCATCGACCTCGGCGAGTGGCTCGGGACGAAGACGGTAGACCCGCCGCTGCGCCTCCTGGCAAACCTCGACCAGTCCCGCCTCGCGCAAGACCCGCAGGTGTCGGGAGACCCCTGGGCGAGCAATCGGCAGCAGCGCCGCCAGCTCACCCGCGGTTGCCGGACCACCAACCAAGGTCTCCAGCAGCGTTCGCCGGCTCTCGTCAGCCAGCGCCCGAAGAATGGCTTCCACGGAATGACCGTACCAAGGTAGTTACGTAACCGTCAAGGTACATAAAGTTTGGTTCCGCGAAGCCGACAAGTCCATGTCACGAGATCACTGAGGCGCAAGCAGCGCTGACGACCTCGAGCCAGACGTCAGGGTGCGTGGACCAGAAGTCATGAGGGACACCGGGGACACTCTCAAAGGTGCCGCCTGGCACGAGTGCGGCAAGCTGCTCGAGGCACGACGGTCGAATGTCGTTGCCCGCGGCGATGAAGCTCATGGGGACAGTCGAGTCCGCCAAGGCGCGGAAGAGCTGCTGCTCATGGATCCACTCGAGGAAGGAGTCGCTGAGAGATCGCCAGACAGGCTGATCCCACGCAATCTCAGGACCTGGGTCTGTGCCCATGAGCTCTTCGTACTGCTGCGACCAGGTCCGATCCTTGTGTAGGCCGTGACCCGCAATCCCGATGACGCCTGAAACGGATCTCGGAAAGTTGAGAGCCTACCTGACGGCGAGGTCGGCCCCCCAGGAGTGGCCAAGCACGACCCATGCTGAGATGCCGAGCGCGACCCGGATGCACTCGAGGTCATCCAGAGCCTGCGTCATGGTGTGTGGACCGCCACCAGATCGCCCTACGCCTCGGGGTTCAGGAAACCACGCGCGTTCCGCCCGGAACGAGTCGGACTTGCTCGAGATAGTGAACGCAACCTGGTCCCCCGGACAACACGACCACGTCGGGTCCCGAACCGCTGCTGCCGACGTGGAGGCGCACGCCGTCCCTGGTTTCAACTTCAAGCTCGTCCACGAGCCAAGACGGTAGCGACTCACGGCCTGGCGGGTGCGGGAGACTGCGTGGATGGCTGCTGAGTACGCCCAGAGTGACCAGTTCCGTGGTGCCCGCATCCACCTGTGCGACCTTGCCGGCCTCGAGATCCGCGATTGCGAGGTCAGCGGTCTGAAGATCGTCGACTGCTATGGGAGCAACGTCTACCTCGGTGGCGACTTCGAGCGTCTTCTCGTCAACGACGTCGACGTGACCGCCTACGTGGAGGGCGAGCTCGACCGGCTGCACCCCACGCGGGTGCTGGCGCGTGACGCCGCCTCCCCCGGCGACTACCGGGCTGCGTGGGATGCCATCGAGGCCCTGTGGGAGGCGACGCTCGACCGTGCCAGGCTGCTCCCCGAGGCCACGCTGCACGAGCAGGTCAAGGGCGAGTGGTCGTTGGTCGAGACCCAGCGGCACCTGCTGTTCGCCAGCGATGCTTGGCTCGGCAATGCCGTGCTCGAGGAGGAAGCGCCGTACCACCCGTTGGGCTTCCCTGCCGGCGGGATGCCGCCCGACGCGTCAGCGAAGCTCGGGCTCACCCTCGATGCCACCCCGACGCTCGACGAGGTGCTCGCGCCACGGCTCGCCCGCCAGGCCACCATGCGGCGTGTCGTCGACGGGCTCACCGTGGCCGAGCTCGATCGGATATGCGGTCGCAAGCCGGCGGACACGTATCCAGATCAGGAGTACGTCGTGCGCCGCTGCCTCAAGGTGGTGCTGAAGGAAGAGGCCGAGCATCACCGTTATGCGGTGCGCGACCTCGCCGTGCTCGAGGCCGGCGCCTGAACCAGGTGAGGGCCACGCCCGGCCCCTCAACTCCCG
>JBBRYB010000237.1:0-2936 GCA_038238115.1 Propionibacteriales bacterium
GAGAGAAAGGCGTGGTTCTTGTTGGCGGGGTCGATCGAGATGCCGGAGATGAACCGCTGAGGCAGGTTCAGCGCCTGGTCGATGCGCTGGTACTTGACGTCGTTGGGGTTCGCGGCGTCGGCGTTGTGAGAGATGAACAACCGCCCGTACCGAGTCGCTGCCCACATCGTCGACGTGTCGGTCGTTGCTCGCTCGACGGCCACGACGTAGTTGGCGGAGTCCGTGCGCGGTCCCCAGAACGTGCTCGACAGGTCGCCCTGGTCGCCACCGAGGGGCTTCCAGTCGCCGCAGGGCTTCGGCCGGTTGGCGTAGTCACCCGTGAGCTCGTTGCAGTACTTCTGCAGGAACGCCTGCTTGCCGCCGTTGTCGGTGGTCCGCCAGACGTGCTGCAGCCCGTCGAAGACGGTTCCGCCCTTGACCGGGTCTGCAATGAACGGCACGTAGAACGACGCGCTCTCGTTGAACGGGTCGCTGATGTAGTCCCAGCCGGCGGGGTCGCCATTGTGGAAGTTCACGTCGTGCTGCGGCCCGAAGTAGGAGTGGTAGCGGATCGAGTTGGTGTCGGGGTTGATGCCCGACTGCCCGCCGTCGCCGCCCACCGTCTCGACCCAGCCCTGGATCCTGTCGTTCTCCCAGGTGCCGTTGTCCTGCGTGCCCGCCTGCAGGATGCGGGCATTGTTGGAGGTGCTGACGCTCTGGAACTGCAGCGTGGCGAGCCCCTGGTTGATCTGGTTGTTGTTCTCGGTCGGGATCGCAGACAGGAACTGCAGGCAGTCGGCGAGCAGCGCACCCGTGAGACCTCGCGAGGCGCACTGGCCGCTCCTGTCGACGAACGGGCCGTTCTGCTGGACGATGCCGCCGTCAGAGGCGGTGAACCACTTCTGGGCGTCCCATCCGGGCGCGAACACCAGGGCGTGGTGGTCGGGGTGCAGCCCGTTGGGGTTCGGCTGGGCGTCATTGGTCATGTCGGTGAAGTGCACACCGGCATCGACCGAGCGGACGCTTGCCCGACCGTTGGAGTTGCCCGGGCCGCCGAACGCCTGCAGCTCGGCGTAGTTCATCGACCCGGACAGGAACACCTGGTCGGGGTGGCCAGGAGGCGACGCCACGACCATGTCGTAGCTGCACTGGCCGTGGCAGAAGTTGTACGAGCCGTAGCCCGGGGTGCCGTGCTCCGGGTTGGACAGCAGCGTCCAGCTCGGGGTGGCGGCGGTGCCGTTGTCGCTGCGCAGCAGGCCCGAGACCGAGTCGTTGAAGTACGTCGCGTCGCCGAGGTAGATGCGGGTCTTGCCGCCGGGCGGGTACGCCAGCGCGAACTCCACCCGGTTGGAGATGGTGGTTGCCTTGCTGCCGGGGTTGTGGATCGAGTAGATCATCTGCCAGTCACCGGTGCCGACCCGGCGGAACAAGCCGTAGTCGAACATCGACGCGTAGACGGTGCCGGGGTGGGCGAAGTCGAACTGGAGCTTCGAGATTCCGCCACGGAAGTAGTCCAGTCCGGTCGGGGAGTTCTCCCGCACGACGTCGGATTGCTCGGTGAGGCTTCTCGTCCACTTCGCGCCGCCGTTCATGCTCTCGAAGACGCCGACATCCACCGACCCGGGCGGGGTAAACCTTCCGCCGTTGGCTGAGGAGGAGCCGTGCCGCGCAACGGCCGTGCCGATGTACATGTGCTGGGGGTTGCTCCGGTCCACCACGATGCTCGAGATGGAGCGGCCGAGGGTCACGTCGTGGCGGCCGACCATGGTCGGCACCTTCGTGAACGAGGCGCCGTCGTCGGTCGACTTGTAGAGGCCGACGCCGGCTTCGGAGTCGCCGGAGCCGTTCGGCTCACCGGTGCCGACGTACAGGTCGCCGGTGGGCGCCAGGTAGACGTAGCCGATCGCGTTGGAGGGAATGCCCTGCCCGATGGGGTCCCAGCGAGGGGCGGCCGCCAGCGCGTTCACCGTCTTCCACACGCCACCGCCAGCCGTACCGGCGTACAGGACGCACCTGGTCAACGTGCATGGCGTGTCGATCGCCAACGAGGTCGTACGCCCGGAGACGTAGGCACGGGTCCCGGTGTAGGAGGTCTGGGCAGCCTGGATCGGGTTGCGCGGCCCCATCTCGGTCCAGCCCTGAGGAGTGGACGTGCCCTGTGCCTGCTTCAGCGCGACCTGTCCCGAGGCGGTCTGCCCGCGCACGTGAGCACGAGCGTATGCCAGCCGGGCCGCCGCCGTCTGTGCCGGCAGAATGTACTTGTGGGGGAAGGCTCGGGAGTCGTACGCCTCCTGCGCCGGACCGCTGAGGGTCTCACCAGACGCCTCACCGCCGTTCTGGGCGAGCTTCTCCGCGACGTACGCCAAGGGAAGCCGGTGGCTTGCCAGACCGGGATGGCTTGCGAGTGCGTCTGCGAGCTCGTTGCCCGCGTCAGTCTCGCCGTTCTCCTTGCTTCTGAATACGAACAGGCTCATCACCAGTGCGGCGACCGCCACGACTACGAGTCCCGGAACGAGACGCTTCCAACTCAACCAACGACCTGACATCAGTTACGGCCTCTCCGTCGAACTCGAGTGAGGGTGGTGGTGCCTGCTCAGCATGCACCTCAGTTGCGACAGCCGCGACCGATGCAACCAAGGAGAGCGCCTGAACGGGCGTTTCCGTTACCAAAACGTGTCTTAAGCCACCTGACCGGAGCGATCGTTGGTCGGTCAGGCGGGGTTGCTGAGACGGTGCGGCGTCACGGCATTGGCATCGGCGTCGGGCTCCGACTCTGGCTCCGGCTCCGCCGGGGCCGTCGCGGCAGGCGGAGCGGCGGTCACCTTGACGCGGGAGATGCGGCGGCCGTCCACCTCCACGACCTCGAGTACATGGCTGTCGAAGACCACCGACTCCGCGATACCCGGGACGTGGCCGAGCTGCTGCACCATGTAGCCGGCGACCGTCTCGTAGGGGCC
>JBBRYB010000238.1:0-2931 GCA_038238115.1 Propionibacteriales bacterium
GGAGACTCGGACCCACTCGTACGTCCTCGACTTCGCAGAGACCGTCGGTCGCCGCGGATAGCCTCCTTTCCCGTCGGGAACCCGCGTGACAAGGAAGGGCATGCCGTGCATAATGTAGTCGAAACGACGACGACTTGCTGACCGTGCTCTGGAGAGCAGTAGACGTCCGACACATCACGACGCGGTCGGAGCGCTACCGCGATGCGATCGATCTTGAGCTGGAGTGGATTGATGAGGCGGTAGCCGACTCTCGCGCCCTGGTCTGGGATCCTGACCCACGGTCTCGCACCGGAGCTCTGCGGATCGTCGGTTATTCCCCGAGCGCGGGCTTTCTCGTCACGGTCGAGGCGGTCAGGGTCAGTGGTCGGCTGTGGGGCACCACGGCATGGAAGACATCAGGAGGTGATCGACGTGCCTATCGCGAAGCCACCGAAAGAGATTGAGGCTGAGTTGAACCGGCGTATCGATGAGGTGCGGGCGGAGTTCGCCGATGAGGAGCGCGAGGCCGCGGAGGAGGAGGTTCGCGAGCGCGACGAGCGAGACGCCGCCTCGTCGGTCTTCTCCGTGCGACTGTCCCGGCCCATGTACGACGCAGTTCGCGAGGCGGCTGAACGCGCCCATCTGACGCCGTCAGCGCTGATTCGGCAGTGGGTGTCCGAGCGAGTGTCGACGGGCGATGAGCCCGGCGACCTCAGCAATGCCGTGGCAGCCCTCCGCCTCGACGTCGAGCGGCTCGCCAAGCTGGCGAAGTCGGCGTGAGCACGGTAAGGGGGCCTTGTGGCACGTAGGACTAGCCACCGAAGGGGCCGGTCGAGGCGATCAAGCACAACGACAAGCGGGCGAACGTTCCGACGGCTGACGCGCAGGACTTCATCGAGCCTGACATGGAGCGGGTCCAGCAGGTCCGCTGCGAGCGCGACCCCAGCCTCGACCCGCAGATGGTCTGGGCGAGCTCGGTGCCGTGCGAAATGCGGCTCGTCCAGGTAGTTGGCAAAATCTGGCCCGTGTACGGTTACGTCGCTCCTACTGATCAGCGGTGGTTCGACTTTCATTGCGCTCGCGGCCAGGCGGGATAAGTCAACTTCTGGAGTCCGTCGGGACGCGGCCGGCTTTCCACAGGGCGCCCGCTTCTTCAGCCTTCTGTCGGTTGATCGTACTAGTGTTCGACTATGGCCAGAAGTCATCGGAAGAACCGATACGTCTCGTCGGTCGACGACGTGTGGCCGCCGCCCCGGGTGCGGGGGGTGGGCGAGCTCGAGTCGTCGGTGCGCAACCAGCTGCAGGCTATCGGCGACTTGGAGACGCAGATCTGCTCCTTGCAGGCCGAGCAGGTACGACGGGCAGCGACGTACGTTCGTGAACAGCTCGAGCTCGACTCGCGGCTGAGCCGAACGGCGGGTGAAGAGCAGCACCGCGCAATGGTGGCCGAGGTCGCGCTAGCCAGGCGAGTCTCGACACTCTCCGCCTCCAGCTGGCTGGCCGACGCTTTCACGCTCGACGACACGTGCCCGGCGACGTTGGCGGCCTTAGGCCGCGGCGAGGTCTCACTGTGGGCGGCACGCCAGATCAGCTCGCAGGTGAGCCTGCTGGGCGACCTTGCCCTGCGGCACCTTGCCGACGAGCTGATCGCGGCCGAGGCCCCGGGACTGACCGCGGGCCAGGTCAAGCAGCTGGCGCGAACACGAGTCGTCGACGTCGACCCGGCCGCAGCGGACGCCCGCGCCGCGGCTGCCAGGGCGGACCGATACGTGACAGCCACGGCCGGTGATGACGCCGACGGTTTCCTGACCGCGAAGCTTCCCGCTGAGCAGGTGCTGGCGTGCTGGAATGCCGTTCACGACCATGCCACCGCCGTGTACGCCGGAGGTGACCTCGAGGGTCGAAGCGTCAGCCGCATCATGTGCGACACCCTGGTGGAACGCCTGACCGGGATCAGCCAACCGCGGAAGATCAAGACGCAGGTGAACCTGGTGATGACCGACCGGACCCTCATCGGCCTGGAGGAAAAACCCGGACAGCTCATCGGGTTCGGCCCCATCCCACCGGACACGGCGCGGCTGATCGCTGCCACCGGCGACACCTGGGTCAGGCGGCTCTATACCGACCCGGTCGACGGCTCCGCGGTCCTCTCCGACACGCGGGCGCGCCGGTTCAACGGCGCGGTCCGTGACCTCATCGTGCTGCGTGACCAACACTGCCGCGGACCGCGATGCCCAACGGGCATCGCGGACATCGACCACATCCGTGAGCACGCCAAGGGTGGCCGCACGAGTGTCCGCAACGGACAAGGGCTCTCCCGAGGATGTCACACGCTGCGTGACCATCCAGGCGTCACCGCAAGCCGAGATCCCGAGAGCAACGCCACCACCTGGACACTGCCGTCGGGGGCGACCGCGAAGATCCTTCCACCGCCGGCGCTGGGGTACGGCAGTGAGAACGCCGCCCAAGTCCGTCGACGACGACAGTGCTAGGGGCGGCAACCCCGCAGCCCCACCCCCCGCAGCCCAAACCTCCGCAGCTCGGCGGGCCATCCCTGCGCCGATCCGCAATGATGGCCCGCATGTCAAGCCCGACCAGGCGAACAGACATGTCGCCTGATTCGAGATGAGCGAGCCGGCTTCCGCCGCTCGGCAATGTCGGCTGGTCCTTGCCGCGGAGGCACCCTACGACGCGACCTCCATGATGGAGTTCCTGCGACGCAGAGCCGTGACCGGCATCGAGGCGGTTGACGGCAACCGCTACGCGCGGACCGTTCAACTTCGATCAGGGCCGGGTGCGCTACGCCTCGAGGTGACCTCGGCGGGCGTCGAGGCAAGCTGCTGGCTGGCTGATCCGCTCGACCTGCCCACGTGCGTCGAGCGAGTTCGCCACCTTCTCGATCTCGACGCCGACTCCAGGACGATCGATGCTCACCTGGCTGCGCAACCACAC
>JBBRYB010000239.1:0-2902 GCA_038238115.1 Propionibacteriales bacterium
CGCTTTGACGCAGCAGCCAATGTCGGCCACCGTCGTTGCTCTCGAACAGACCGAAGCCCACCGAATACGCCCATGCGTGCGTCGGATTCGCCGGATCGATTACGAACGCATGGAGGTCGAGTCCGGGAAGGTCATTGGGCATTGCGGCCCACGTACGCCCACCGTCGGTCGTCTCCCGATACACATTGTGGCCGGCGACCTGGAGCGTCCGCCCACTAGACACCCGAACGTTCATCGCATCAGTGCTACCAAGGGCCGTCGGTTGCCAGCGTCGTCCGCCATCCCGCGACTCGAGGAGGCCAGTGTGATGGCCAAAGTAGAGGTGCTGGGCGTCGGCGGGATCAAAGGCCAGTGAATGCACGTCTGCCGTTCCAAGCGTGGCCCAGGGCGTGTCGTCTGTCGGGTTTTGGCCAGCGCCACCCCGGACGATGAACCCAGCAACCGCGAATGTTGCTACCGCGACGAGCCCGATCACGCCCACGCGCCATGTGCGCCACCACGGCGCACGCGGCTGCTGCCTCCGTGAACCGTTGGATCTTTTCCTGTTTGCCATGCTTCTTTTCCCTTTGCCCGGACCGGGTCTCGGGCTTCAGCGACCAGACGTCTCGTTCAGAAGGGCCAGGGAACAAGGCCGGCAAGACGACCGAACGCGTTCGTCATCACGAGGAATCCGACAGCGACGATCAGCAGGCCTGATCCGACCTGGAATACGCGTTGGTGTTGTGCGAGAGCCCGGGTGAGCGGCCGAAGCCGCGACAACCCCAGCGCAATCGCCAGGATGGGCACCGCCATTCCCAGGGCATAGGCAATGAGCAATGAGGCGCCGGCCCAGACCGTGGCGCTTGCGGCAGCCAGCGTAAGGATCGCCCCGAGAGTTGGCCCGATGCACGGCGTCCAGCCGACAGCCACGCCCGCCCCGAGCAGGAACGACCCACCGAAGGACGTCGCTCCTCCCCAGCGGCCGACCCCGAAGCGCAACTGCCACCCAGCGATCGTGGCAAGACCGAGGCCGATGATCGCCAAGCCGGCAACCTGTCGGGCGATCGGCACGGTGTCGAACACCGCGTAGCCGATGAGGCCCAGCGAGACCCAGAGCGCTACGAACACCCCCGCGAAGCCCAGCAGGAATCCGGAGGCCCGGTACCGAGCCGCGCTCATAGCGAGGGCTCCTCCGAAGCGCGCGCTGGCGGCGCCGCCCGCGAGATTGCTAACGAACACGGGGATCACCGGAAGGACACACGGGGACAGGCAGGAGAGGACCCCACCGAAGAACGCGATCGCCAGCGTCACGCCGATTTCATGGGGTCATGGACCCGCTGGCGTCGCTTACTTGGGAGCGGAGGCCGGGACTGTCCTCGGAGGACGAGCGGGAACCGGCTGTGCAATTGCACGCGCATTGAACCGACGAAGCCGGAGTGCGTTCGAAACCACCGTGACACTCGACAGGGCCATGGCCGCCGCGGCGAAGATCGGATCCAGCAGTACGCCGGCGATGGGGTACAGCGCGCCCGCGGCCAGCGGAATGAGCGCCACGTTGTAGGCGAACGCCCAGAAGAGGTTCTGCTTGATGTTCCGCATCGTGGCTCGGGAGAGCGCGATGGCGGTCACCAGCACGCGCAGGTCGCCGCTCATCAGCGTCACGGCGGCAGACTCGATGGCGATGTCCGTCCCGGTCCCGATGGCCACGCCGACGTCTGCCTGCGCCAGGGCCGGGGAGTCGTTGACGCCGTCGCCGACCATGGCCACGAGCTTGCCTTCCGCCTGGAGTTTCCGCACCTGGGCCGCCTTCTCGTCCGGGCGGACATCGGCGAGGACCCGGTCGACGCCGGCCTCCCTTGCGATCGCCTTCGCCGTCGTCTCGTTGTCGCCAGTCAGCATGATCACCTCGAGGCCGAGCCGACGGAGCTCGGCGACTGCTGCCGCGGAGCCTGGCTTCAACGTGTCCGCGATCGCGATCACCGCCGCAGCACGGCCGCCGATCGCCACGAGCACTGGCGTCTTGCCTGAGCGCGCGAGCGCTTCGGCCTGATCTGGCAGCTCACCGGTGTCGATTCCCTCGGCCTCCAGATACGCGCGGCGTCCAACCAGGATCCGCCGCCCGCCCACGGTTGCGACGATGCCCTCGCCGAAGACGGAGTCGAACGCCTCGGCGTCGCCGACGTCCAGGTTGCGTTCCTCCCGGGCGTAGCGGACGATCGCCTCACCGAGAGGATGTTGCGAGCCTCGCTCGGCAGTCGCGACGAGGCGGAGGATTTCAGCCTCGCTCGGGGCATCGGCACTCCGGACGATGTCCGTGACTCGGGGTTTCCCCTGTGTGAGGGTGCCCGTCTTGTCGAGGACGACCGCACGCACCTTGTGAAGCCGCTCGAGCGCTTCGGCGTTGCGGAACAGCACGCCGTTCTCGGCTCCCTTGCCAGTGCCGACCATGATCGATGTGGGTGTGGCGAGGCCGAGGGCGCAGGGACACGCGATGATGAGGACGCCGACCATGTTCAGCAGCGCCAGGTTGAATGCGGGCTGCGGCCCGAAGACGAACCAGACGACGAAGGTCAACGCCGCGACTCCAAGAACCGCCGGCACGAAGTAGCCCGTGACGACGTCGGCGAGCCGCTGGATCGGCGCCTTCGAACCCTGCGCCTCCTGGACGAGGCGGACGATCTGCGCCAGCACCGTGTCGCGTCCCACGCGGGTTGCCTCGAATCGAAACGCGCCGGTCGTGTTGATCGTGCCGCCAATGACCTCGTCGCCCGCTCGTTTGGTCACGGGCATGCTCTCGCCCGTGACGACGCTCTCGTCAACCGCCGATCCGCCGTCACGCACGATTCCGTCGACCGGCACCTTCTCGCCGGGTCGCACCAGCACGACGTCCCCCCGGACGACATCCTCGATCGCGATGTCGAGC
>JBBRYB010000240.1:0-2867 GCA_038238115.1 Propionibacteriales bacterium
CGACAACAGGAGAACCCGCACCAGCGGCGTGAACACGTGGAGAGCCGGATGCGGTGAAAGTCGCACGTCCGGTTCGGAGGGCGGGCCGGGGAAACCCACCAGCCGAGAGGCTGGCAGGGCGCCTCGGTCCGACCCCTACACCTATGTCTCGACGTGGTCAGGCATGGTCTTCACGGCGTTCGTCACCGACGTGTTCTCCCGGCGGATCGTGGGCTGGCGGACCGCGGCGTCGATGCCCACCCAGCTGCCGCTGGACGCGTTGGAGATGGCGCTGTGGACCCGCGACCGAGACGGTGACTGCGTCGACGGCCTAGTGCATCATTCCGATGCCGGGAGCCAGGGCGAAATCAAGCGGTCGTCGCAACACCTCGATGATGGAGGTGTTCTTCGATGGCAGGACGCAGCCAGTGGCAGGCGGATCGGGCAGTGCGGCCGGCGATGCGGTCGCCGGGACGGGCGCCAACGCGGCGGGAGGTCGAGCGACGGTTCTGGCGGCGGATCGCTGAGGGTGTCACCAGTGAGGACGCGGCGGCCGCGGTCGGCGTGTCAGGGCCGGTGGGCGCCCGCTGGTTCCGTCACGGTGGCGGCATGCCGTCGATCAGTCTTGCCAAGCCGTCGGGCCGGTACTTGTCGTTCACCGAACGTGAAGAGATCGCCGTTCTGAAGGCCCAACACCATGGGGTGCGAGAGATCGCCCGCCGGATCGGTCGCGACCCGTCGACGATCTCAAGGGAGCTTCGCCGCAACGCCGCGACCCGCGCCAGCCAACGGGGATATCGGGCGTCGGTGGCGCATTGGAAGGCCGAGCTGGCCGCGAAACGTCCCAAGACCGCGAAGCTCGCCGCCAACGACCGGCTCCGCGACTATGTGCAAGACCGACTGTCGGGGACGGTCATGCATCCGGACCGGACCTTGGTTGCCGGCCCAGTCGTGCCGGTATGGAAGGGCCGCAACAAGCCTCGACGGGCTGACCGACGATGGGTCTCGGCGTGGAGCCCGGAGCAGATCAGCCACCGACTGAGGATCGACTACCCCGATGATGAGTCCATGCGGATCAGTCACGAGGCCATCTACCAGGCCCTATACGTGCAAGGCCGTGGCGGGCTTCGCCGTGAGCTGGCCACCTGCCTGCGCACCGGACGTGCCCTCCGAGTCCCGCGGGCCAGGACCCGTGGGCGGGGAAAGAACTTCATCACCGAGGAGGTGATGATCAGTCAGCGGCCAGCCGAGGTCGACGATAGGGCCGTGCCCGGGCACTGGGAAGGTGACCTGATCATCGGGTTGGACAAGTCCGCGATCGGCACCCTGGTCGAGCGGACCAGTAGGTTCACCATGCTGCTGCACCTGCCCCCGATGGAAGGACACGGCACCATCGTGCGGGTCAAGAACGGGCCACCGCTGGCCGGGCACGGCGCCGAGGCCGTCCGCGACGCCATCGCCACCAAGATCACCCGCCTACCAGAGCAGCTACGCAAGACCCTGACCTGGGACCAAGGCACCGAGATGGCCCAACATGCCCAGCTGTGCATCGACAGCGGCGTCGCGATCTACTTCTGCGACCCGCACAGTCCCTGGCAGCGCGGCACCGACGAGAACACCAACGGCCTACTCCGCCAGTACTTTCCCAAAGGCACCGACCTGGCCCGCTATGACGAGCACGACCTCGACGCCGTCGCACACACCCTCAACACCAGACCCCGCAAGACCCTCGGATGGAAGACACCCGCCGAGGCCCTCGACGAGCATCTACGATCAATCCAACAAGCCGGTGTTGCAACGACCCCTTGAACCTAAGTCATCGGCAGCCCGAACGGCTCCCTGCATGGATAACACGGTCGAGCGAGACAATCGTTCCCAATTTCGGCGACAGGTTTGGCCATCCGCGGCTCGCAAGCCGGCTCGCCACCATGAGTCGCGGCCATGTCACTGTCTGGCCATTCGCGATAGTCTCTGATGCTCCGCTGAATGTTGGGGGTATGGTCGCGTTGTGGTGGCTTTCTGCGACTTGATCATTCCGTGCAAAGACGAAGGACTAGCGCTTGCGACCCTACTCGGCCGCGTCCCAGGCTGGCTCTCGGTGATCGTCGTGGACAACGGCTCACGCGACGACACGCCAGTAGTCGCAAGTCGACTGGGCGCCACCCTGGTTAGCGAACCAAGACATGGTTATGGCGCCGCTGTTCATGCAGGAGTGCTGGCATCGACTGCAGACCTTGTCGCCGTCATCGACGGAGACGGGACGCTCGACCCCCTGGACCTGTTGCCGATGATCGAGGCCGTCTCGAGCAGACGCTGCACCCTCGCCGTTGGGCGCAGGAATCCGACCAAGCGAGGCCTCATGCCGTTAACCGCACGAGTTGGCAACCGCCTGGTGACAGGTTGGCTCCGACGCCAGGGCCTCGCGATACACGACATTGCACCCGCTCGCGTATGCCGTCGTCTCGACCTCCTCGGGCTGGATCTTCTAGACCGCAGGTTCGGGTACCCGGTCGAGCTGCTGAGGAAGGCCGGGGCGGCTGGTTGGGACATCCGTGAGTTCGAGGTGAGCTACTCCGCGCGAGCCTTGGGAACGCGTTCGAAGGTCTCGGGCACAGTCCGCGGGACTGTCCTGGCGGGCGTCGACTTCGTTCGTGTGCTGGCGTGAAGGCGGGGGTGCTGGTCATCGCCAAGGCCCCAGTGCCGGGGAGGGCAAAGACACGGCTTGCGGCGGGTACGGACTTTGAGACGGCTGCTGACCTGGCGGCCGCTAGCCTCCTCGACACGCTAGACGCCTGTGAACGCGCGTTCCCTCTGGGGCGCCGCGCGCTCGCTCTGGACGGCGACCTCAGGACCGCCGCACGTTCAACACAGATCAAACGCCGACTCAA
>JBBRYB010000241.1:0-2823 GCA_038238115.1 Propionibacteriales bacterium
CACCGGATCGCAGAGTCGGTCGACCTCGTCGGCGAACGGCGGCCGCCCTTGCAGGCTGCGTGGTGACCCGACCAGCACAAGACCTGCCACGCGGTGTGGGCTTGTGGCCGCCACCTGCTGTGCGACATAGCCGCCGCTCGAGGAGCCCAGCAACACCGCGGAGGCGATGCCCATGGCATCCATGAACGCAACGATGTCCTCAGCCAACCCCGCAAGGGAGTACCCGTCCCTCGGTCTGTCAGCTTCCCCGTGACCGCGCTGGTCGACTGCCACAGCGTGCACAGAGTCGGCGAGCATCGGCATGAGTCGATCGAAGGATCGACGAGACTCTCCCCATGCGTGCAGCAACATCACCGGTGTCGCGGACCTGGGACCGACCGACACGTAAGGCAGTCTCACGCCGGTCGACAGCTCAACCCAACTCGCGCTCTGGTCCATCGATTCACGCTAGCCCCGCCAGGAGAAATCTGGACGCTGGAGCCCAGAGCGATTACATCGCGCTCACAACTGGCGGCCCGGCTGCGGCTGAAGGGACGCGCCTCCAAGGCCGGCGGCATCCGGTTCGGGGATTCGGGCTGCCGATCGGAGCGTGCGCACGGCGGGGTCGGCGGCTTTGAGAACCCGTTCCCACGGGCCCGATGCGGCCCTGTATTGCGAGGATGAGCCGAGCAGGGGGCGAGACCACTGTTAGAGGCGCGTGTCCGTACGATTGTCCCGACACCTGTGCCTGGACCGTCACCGTCCGGGAGGGACGAGCGACCTCGCTGGATGGCGATCCCGATCATCCGTTCACCGCCGGTGGCCTGTGCGCCAAGGTCAACCGGTTCCTCAACCCGCCGTGGTCGCCGCACCGACCCCCATAGGGCGGCGACGTGACGCACGTCGGTCCCACAACACCCGCCCACGATGCTGAGCCCGGGCAGCTGCGGCCGGACCTCGTCAAGAGACGAGCACAGCAGCATCAAGTCGCCTTCGTCGAGCTCCTCCATGGCGTCCAGCTCGGCGTGGGTGAGCGTCGACGCGTTGGGTCGCAGCGCTGCGATCCGGCTCTGCCAGCTGCCGCCGTCGAGGGCGGCCGCGACATGGGTCGGGTGGGCGCAGTTGACGCCGTACCAGTCCGGTGGTGCCGCACCATCCACAAGCTGCACAGCCGCACCCAGCCGCGACCCATCAGGCAGCCGTCCGTCGGTCTCCACGGTGAACGAGACGGCCACCGCAACCCCGGCCGACCGTGCGGCGCGAACGACGCCCATGCCCTCCTCCGGCCGTGGTCATCGTCATCGCGTGCACGAAGTCGACCGCCTCACCAGCGAGCGTGTCGGAACTGTTGCATTGAGCCATCGTGGGACGGGGGCACAGCAGGTTTTCCTGTCGGCGTGCCTCACGACGAGTCCCGAGGGTCGCGGTCATGCCGTTGCAGTCGGCAGAAACGGGACACCCCGTGGGAGGTGAGCTGTCGGCGGGCCGCAAGAATTCCGGCGGGACGCTCGCGGGATCGCTCAATGCAACAGTGCCCCTCGCCGCGGTCCTCGAACGCGAAGTCAGTGCCCGCAACGCCTCCGGCGCCCGGTTGCGGATCCGTGCGGCCGGGTTTCCGTCGCCCAAGACGCTGGAGGACTTCGACTTCGACGCCCAACCAGCAGCACGTCAGCAGGTCGGGGCACTGGCCTCCGGCGGGTTCCTCACCGAGGCCCGCAACGTCGTCCTCCTCGGCCCGCCCGGCACCGGCAAGACACACCTGGCCACCGCACTGGGAGTCGCCGCCGCCAGACACGGCCACCGAGTGCTGTTCGCGACCGCCACCGACTGGGTCACCCGCCTGACCGAAGCCCACCGAGCCGGCAGGCTCCCCCAAGAGCTCGCCAGGCTGCGACGCTACGGACTGATCATCGTCGACGAGGTCGGCTACCTCCCGTTCGAGCAAGACGCCGCGAACCTGTTCTTCCAGCTCGTCTCCTCCCGCTACGAACACGCCTCGCTGGTCCTCACCTCAAACCTGCCGTTCTCCGGCTGGGGAGGCGTCTTCGGAGACCAAGCCGTCGCCGCCGCGATGATCGACCGCATCGTCCACCACGCCGACGTACTCACCCTCAAAGGCGCCAGCTACCGACTCCGCGGACGCGGCATCGACAGCCTCCCAAGCATCCGCACCACCACAGGCGAAACCGAGTCCTAGACTGCCGACAACCGTTCACTTTTCAAGCGCCGGAACCGACCAGCTTTGGAGCGCCGTCGACACACAATGCGCCAACACCCGTACCGCGTGCAGACGGACCTTCCTCAACGAGGTGATCGCGCCGGTCACTCATCGGCTGGACTCGTGGGTGTCGTGTGCGAATCGCCGGGATTCGGATGCCCGCGGTGGCTCGGTGCGAGGCTATGGCTCCAGGTTGAGCGAGGCGATCAGGTTCTGGACGCGCTGCTTGATCTCGTCGCGGATTGGCCGGACGGCGTCGATGCCTTGGCCCGCGGGGTCGTCGAGGGCCCAGTCTTCGTAGCGTTTTCCTGGGTAGAAGGGACAGGTGTCGCCGCAGCCCAGGGTGATGACGACGTCGGACTCCTGCACGGATTCGTTGGTGAGGATTTTGGGGGTGCCGCTGGTGATGTCGATGCTGTCTTCGGCCATCGCCTGGATGGCGACGGGGTTGACGTGGTCCGCGGGCTCGGAGCCGGCGGACAGGACTGAACCGCCCCGGGTCTGGTGGAGGGTCTGATTCCACGAAAGGGTGGACTCATGCCAGCACCGAGGAAGTATCCGCAGGAGTTGCGGGACCGGGCGCAGCGGCTTGTCGCTGAGGCTCGTGAGCAGGAGCCTCAGTTGTC
>JBBRYB010000242.1:0-2757 GCA_038238115.1 Propionibacteriales bacterium
AGGCCCGCATCGTCCACCTCGTACGCGACGGACTGGAGGTCGCGCTGTCGATGCGGAACCATGCGGCGTACCGCATGGCGGTCCAACTGCTCTACGGCCACATGCCCGACGGGGTCGATCCGGCCGACGAGGAGGCGGTCGTCGACGGTTGGCTGCGCGGCGATCCGCCGGTCGAGCTCTACGGCCGGTACTGGTCGGACCAACTCGCGGCCGGCCGGCCGACGCTCGCTGCGCTGCCGGCGGACCGCCTCCTCACCGTCCGCTTCGAAGAGGTTGTCGCCGACCCGGCGCGTCAGCTCGACCGCGTAGCTGCGTTCTTCGGCCTTCCCGCGGATCCCGCGTTCCTGGCCTGCGCCGCGTCGCTGGTGGGGACCACGCCACCGGTCCGTTTTGGGTCGCTTGCTGCGCCCGCGCAGGCCGCGCTGAGCGAGGCCTGCGCGCCGGGCTTCGCGATGCTCGACTAGGACGCTGTTGAACAAGGCGCATATCGGCGCGCTGGTGATCTCGGGTAGGGCGGGGCTGGGGTCGCCGGCCGCGGGGGGATGCGGTCGGTCGGTTTGGCCGGTCAGCGGTGTCGGCGGGTAGTCGGGTCGTGGTGGGTGGCGTGGGGGCGCCGTTCGGGTTGTTGGTGTCGTGAGGGTCGGGCGGTCATGGGGCGAGGATCCAGCGGCGGCCGTTGTGGTCCAGACCGAGGTTGACCAAGCGACGCAGGTTGATGGCCGCGACGCGATGGGCGAGTCCGAGTTGGTTGCGTTGGATGCCGCGGTAGCGGACTCGGCGGTGTCCGCGCGCGACGAGCCAGGCGATGGAGCGTTCGACCATGGGTCGCCATTGTCGGTAGTCGTCGGCGAAGTCGCCGTCTCGCCAGGCGCGGCGGGCTGCGACCAGCTCGGCGTCGTGGGTGCCGATGTGGAGGGTGCGCCCGGTCTTGTTCTTCGTGCATCGGTCCCGTTCGGGACAACCTCGACAGATCGCCCCGAACGTGGCGCACCCCTTCTTGGTGATGGTCACGGTGTGCCCCGCCGGGCAGGTCGCGGTGCGGGCCCGGTGATCGATGATGAACGAGTCGCGGTCGAACCCGCCCGGGATGGCGCGACGCAACGGGATCGCTTTGATCGCGGCGTGGTGTCGGCGGCGGCGAAGCTCGACGCGCACTTCGCTCGAGCCGTAGGCCGAGTCGGCCAGGACCTGCAGACCGCGTTGCTCGCCGTCGAGCAACGTGACCCCGGTCGGTCCGTCGGCGGTGTTGGCCGGGGTGAGCGCGCACGCGGTGATGATGCCCGTCTCGGGCTCGACCGCGAGGTGAGCCTTGAAGCCGTCGCGGTACTCGCTCACGGACTTGTGCATGTGCCGGGCCTCGGGATCAACGGTCGAGATCACCCGATCCGGCGCGACTTTGCGGGCGATCCGCCACGTGCCCTCCTCGTCGCCGGGTTCGACGTCCTGACCGGCGACCAAGGCCAACAGGCCGACCGCGTCGGCCTGCTCGTCGTCGAGCACGACCTCGGCGAGCGCGTCGATGATGGCGCGAGCGTCGTTGAGCAGTCCGGTGACCAACGCGTTCTTCGCGGCCGGGTCATCCCACGCGCACACCGGCTTGCCACCCGCGTCATAGTCATGCGCACCAACTTCAACGGCGCGTGCTTCGGACACGACGCGGCGGACCCGGCGGATCGCGGAGACCAGCTGGGTGACCGTGTCCTGGGTCGCGACGGCGTCGTCGAGCAACGTCGAGTCCAACGCCCGACGCCGCTTGCCCTTGAGCACCCCCGTGCGGTCCACGACCTCACGCACCGCGTCGAAGATCCGTTCCGGGCGCTGCGACTGGCGCAGCCGGGTGCGCCAATAGGTGAGCACCGAGTAGTTGATGCCCGCATCGTCGAGAGCCAACCCGGCGGCGACCTTCCATGCGATGTTCGTGCGCAACGCGGCGGCCGCGTCGCGATCCGAGAGGCCCTCCAGCGCTTGGAGCACCATCACGGTCGCGATCACATCGGCGGGCACCGATGGCCGACCGCGATCGGAGGGGAACAAGTCCTCGAACATCGCATCGGGGAACAGTTGGTGGCGGCGGTCAGCCAGGAACGCGTGCACCGAGTCGTCCGCCACGAGGTGGCGGCACAACGCCGACGCGTCCAACAACTGCCGGTCAGGATCGCTACGTCCCTGCATCCCCCCATTCTTTTCGATCCCCGCCAAAATCGCGAACACCAAATAGGGATTTCTTCAACAGCGTCCTAGCCGGCTGGGGTGCCGCTGTGCTGCTCGTGCGTAACGGGCCCGTGCCCGATAACCGCCAGACGCTGGCCTACCTCATCGGTCTGGCCGTGGGGCTGCTCGCCGCGCACCGCTACACCCAACGGACGGACGTGACACTTACGGGAGCGCTCATGTCCGCGATCATCGGCGGCCTCTCGTTCTACCTGGCGTACGACTGGCGGGAACTTGGGCGATGGCCGGTGTGGGCAATCACCCTTGCGGCCTGGGGCATGTTCGAACTCGTGGCGCTCCACAGGCCAGTAGCACCGATTCCAAGACGCTGAACAGTGTCGACGATGAGCGGACGTGTCGATCGGATCGCCGACTGCGACTGCACGGCGACAAGCGGCCTCGGATCCAGTTTCGGGAGGTGGCGCTCCTCGGGCGATGGTCGTGGCGAGAATGGGCGATGGTGTCGTCCGGCAAACCGAGGAGTCGGTGCCGGACCAAGCCGATGATGTTGCCGGAACTTCGAGAGGGACCAGCCGGATTAGATCG
>JBBRYB010000243.1:0-2687 GCA_038238115.1 Propionibacteriales bacterium
CATGGGCTACAACGGCGTCATCGGCTCGCCGCTGGCACGACCGTACATGCACTTCGCCTACAACTTCCTGGTCGTAGTCCCGACGGTGCTCGCGTTCTGGGATCAGAGCAAGCGCGTGGCGATGCGGCCGCGCCGTGGTGCGCTTCACCGGGCCACCGCGTCAGCCTCCTGACTGCCGCGCTTCCCTTCCGCGCGGCCGCATGGTTAGGCGGGCTCAGACACCGAGGGTGCCCGGATCACCGGGCACGTCGACGGCGTGCTCCTCCAGCGCCGCAAGGGGCACGATGTCCAGCGCCCGTTCGTGCGTGGACGCCAGCACCACGTAGGCGGCCGCGCCGTCCTCATGGGCCCGAAGCCAGTTAGCCGCGGTGACACACCAACGATCCCCCGGGTCGAGGCCCGGGAAGCCATATCCCGGCATCGGCGTGGTCAGATCGTTGCCGATGCGACGCTGGTGCTCGAGGAACTCAGCGGTCACCACCGCGCAGATCGTGTGGCTGCCCCGGTCCTCCGGACTCGTGTGGCAGCATCCGTCCCGGTAGAAGCCGGTGACGGGGTCGCTCCCGCAGAGCTCGAGCTCTTCACCCAACACGTTGCGATCGGCCACCGCACCAGTATCGCGCGGCCGGAGCAGGCTCGCTCCTCCGCGCTATCGTGCCGGCTCTCCGGCCTGCTCGGGCCCGTCGAACAACGCGCGCACCGCGGCGACGGCTTCCGCCGGCGCGGTCACGTCGAGCACCTCCTCCTCGTCACTGCGGCGAACCCTCCAATCGGCGAAGGAGCAGCATTGGGCCTCGAGGCGCGTGAGCTCGTGCAGCTGATCCTCGACACCTTGAAGACGAGCTGCATGCCGCCGGGGATCAAGCGCTGCTCGCGCAGCGCGCGCCTGGACAGCTGCCCCCACACCGCGCGTCGATCGGTCAGCTCCGCCGGTGCCAGGGAGCAGGCGATGGGGGGTTGCGGTTGGTCAGCGCTCATGGGCTCCTCCAGAAGACTCGGATGGAATGTATCCCGCTACTGTGCACCCTCAAGCTGACTTGAGGTCAAGCCATGAGCAAAGGCAAAGACACTGCGAGGCCGTATCGCGATCCTCTGCCGCGGCTGAGCATCGGAGAGGTCGCCCAGCAAGCCGGTCGGCGCGCGTCATCGATTCGATACTACGAGTCCATCGGGCTGCTTCCGGCGCCTGAACGCATCGCCGGCCAACGCAGCTACGGCCCCGACGTCCTGCGGCTGCTCGCGGTGATCGACGCCGGCCAACGGGTCGGCCTCTCGCTCGAGGAGATCCGCAGCCTTCTCAACGCCACCCGGAGCGGTTCGCCGATCGGTGACACGCTGAGGACGCTGGCCGAGCGCAAGCTGCCGGAAGTCGAGGCCCTGATCGAGCACACACACACCATCAGGCGCTGGCTGCAGGCCGCCGGGAGCTGCCAGTGCCTCCCGCTGGACGACTGCGCCCTCCTGAGCACCGACGCCCCTCGGATTGCCGAGGAGTGCCGCGGTCAGGCTGCCCCCGCTGGAGGATCCGAGATGCAGCGGCGGACCGTGACAACACGATCGACGTGATTAGATGGCGGGCGCACTTACGTACTGGCGGACGCTCAGGTAAAAAAGCTCGCCTGGGGCCTGGGGCCAGCGCTGCCACTCGACAGTGCGCAGCGACAAGGATCGTCGAGAAAACGACGGTCCGGACACACATCGAGAGGAGCGCAACACAGATGGGCTTGTTCAGGAAGAAGAGCACCGCCGTAGAGCATCAGACCGAGCCGAGTGCACCCCCGCCCGCCGGCGACCCGAGCTTGCCGGGCACCGCGGGGTACCGGCGGCGCCAGACCGGGGACGCCATGCCCCACCGCTTCGGCTTCGTCCGACCGGACGGACGGCCCGAGCCCCAGACAAAGAAGAGCTGGTGGCGCGCCCCTTGAGCCTGCCGCTCAGGCCACCCCCGTCGCCGCCTTCAGGACGTTCCAGACCGGCTTCGCGCTGCCGTCCTCGTGCATGAGGCCGAAGTCCTGTTCGGGATCGGAGGATCCGGCAGGACCCAGATCGCTCGAGCGGTAGAGGAACACGGCGTCGACGTAGGTGTACGTACTCCCTAGGAGCGTGAACAGCTTGGACGTGTACGCGGCCTGGGTAGCCTCGCTGACGCAGTAGGTGGAGTCCGAGCAGGTCGACCAGCCGATCTCGGTGATCCAGAAGGGCTTGTTGGCGGCGCCGTGGCCCGCGAAGTCGTCGTGGATGTTCGAGATGCGCCGGAACTTGTCGTGTACGTAGCCGTTGGCCGGCGCATCGGGCGCGTAGGCCTTGCTGTAGGGGTGCACTGCGACGGCGTCGAAGTAGCTGTTGAGGTCGGGCACCGCGGCGTACATCGCATCGGTCCAGCTCACCCAATCGCTCGACCCGGTGGGCAGCACGTCGGTCTCTGACGCCATGACGAACCTGGCCTGCGCGTTGGCGCCGCGGCCGGCCTGCGCTGCGGCCTTGACCATGCGCGCGTAGCGGCCCGGGTCGATGCGATTGTCTGAGAACTGCGGGTAGTAGGGCTCGTTCCACAGCTCGAAGTACGCCGGGGCCCTGCTCGCCAACTCGGGGTGGCCGGCCCAGAAGGTTCCGCCCGGGCCGTATCGCGCGGTCACCTTGGCCACGAGCTCCGCGTAGTCGGCCGGATCGGACGGGATGGTGTTCCA
>JBBRYB010000244.1:0-2665 GCA_038238115.1 Propionibacteriales bacterium
AGTGGTGCCGGTGACGGTGAGGGTCGTGGCGAAGCCGGCGTCGCCCGCCCAGTCCAGCTCGGGGAAGGCAGTGGCCAGGTCCGGGCGTGGCACGTCAACCGGGACGCGCCACACCACCGTGTCGCCGTCGAGGAACTCCACCGCTTGAACCGGCGACTGGTCTCCTACGACCCAGCCCATGACCTCGAACGCATGCGCCTCAATACGGCTCTCGGCCGATGGCGCGTCGAGATAACAGGCACGCACGACCCCCGGAGTCGGCTCGGCCAGGTCGACAGCCACGATCTCGGCTACCGCACCCATGGCGCCCGCTCCTCGTTCTCGCACCCTTCACCACGATCATTGCCGCCGCGTATCGCGCGAACGAGCGCGGAGCATCGCAGGCGGACACGCAGGTCACTCGCGGCATCGGCCCACTCTCGCCCCGCCGGCATCAGAGCACCTGGGTGGTGGCGGATCAGCCGAAGAGAACCCCACACGGCAGGCTGCCAGTCTCCCGTCGCCGCCTGAGCTCGCACATCCCGCGCCAGTTTTCCGCCGTGGTAGTCCTGGGATCGGTGCAGCCCCTCCCACAGGGCGTCGACCAGCTCGGGATCTCCTCTCACGTATGGCCATTGCCTGCGTAGGACAGTCAGCTCGGCCTGCAGCATCATGGCTCGGTCGAGTGTCATGTTGGCGCCGTGTCGCCGATACTCCGCGACCAGCTCACCGTGACAGTAGGAGGGCCACCGCCTCGTGAGGCGAAGGTAGAGGTCGTAGTCCGCGCTCGGGCTGACAGCAGTGTCGAACCCGCCAGCCGCCACCGCCGCGCGTCGGTACATGACCGCTGCGGGTGTCGAGATGAAGCACATGCGCAGGAGCCCGCGGTACGGGTCGTCGTCCACCTGTGCTGGCTCTGGCGTCGGCATAACCGCCCCGTCCGCCCCGATGAGACGCCACCCGCCGTAGACGAAGGCGTGCCCTGGCCGGGCTGCCAGCGCGGTCAACCCAACTCTGAAGGCTGAGGGCAGCAGCCTGTCGTCGGCGTCGAGGAAGACGAGATACTCACCCGTCGAGTGTCGGATGCCCGTGTTGCGGGCAGCGGCCAGACCGGCGTTGTCCTGCCGGACGTACCGCACCCCGGGGCACCGCTCGGCGACTTCCACCGTGTTGTCGGTGGAACCGTCGTCTACGACGATTACCTCCGGCTGGCCATGCGTCTGGGCCGCGACGCTGGCAAGTGCATCACCAAGGTAATGGGCCTGGTTGTAACACGGGATAATGACAGACACTCGATCGTCCGGGCTGGTAGCAGTGGTAGCTGCAACGCTTTTCAGGCGGATGGTTCCGAGGTGCACTCGGCGCTGGTCCTGGAGGACAGCGCGCACCTGAAGATCGAGGAATGGTCCGGCATCGACCACGGTGACCGGCGCGCGAAATCCACCTGTACCGGCTCCCTGAACGTCGGGGAAGGCGAGAGCAAGGTCTGGTCGCTCCGCCTCGACGGGGACTCTGCCGACCACCCTGTCTGCCGCGACGATCTCCACAGCTACAGCCGGCTCCGCCTTGCCCAGAACCCATCCGACGAGGTGCAGGGACGGATTCGTCGCGTGCTCTCCCGGCTTTTGCCCGTCCACGTTGCGTCCGTACAGCACATCGCGGTCGAACTCGGCTAACCGAACGGAGTCGACCTCGATTGGGGGCACGCCGTGACCGACCTCCTCGCTGGCGTCAGGCGTCGCGGCCGGCGAAAGGCGGACATCTCCCCAGGTGACCCGCGACTCGAAGCAGAATACCCCCGACCGGACCCGCAGCTCCGGTTACGCTCAAGGCGGTGTACCAGCGGGTGCTTTCCCGCTTACCGAGATTTCCCATTCGCTTAGAGCGAGGAGGTCTATGACAGGCTGGTACGCGTGAGACCTAGAATCGTCGTCGCTGGATCCGTGGCGCAGCGCCCCGGATACGGCGGCCACACCTGGGTATTCCTACAGTACCTTCTCGGTTTTCGTCGGCTGGGCTACGACGTGCTCTTCGTCGACAGGCTGGAGCCAGAGATGTGTGTCGACGACTCGGGGGCGCGGTGCGCACCCGAGGAGTCCGTCA
The DNA here is from genome assembly GCA_038238115.1 of Propionibacteriales bacterium. GTDB lineage: Bacteria > Actinomycetota > Actinomycetes > Propionibacteriales > Nocardioidaceae > JBBRYB01. The sequence goes on from JBBRYB010000244.1 coordinate 2,083, forward strand.
ACCTTCGATATCTGCTGAACGTCTTGCGAGCGTTCGAGCTCGACCACTCCTATGCACTGCTGTACGACGCCGGTAAGCGCGTGATCGGGAGGTCGCGAGCAGAGCTGGCCAAATGGGCCAAACGCTCCTCGCTGCTGCTCAACGTCATGGGTTTTCTCGATGACGAGGAGGTCCTTACCCAGGCCTCCAACCGGGTCCTACTCGACATCGACCCCGGCTTCGGGCAGATGTGGCAGGCGTTGGGACTGTACGAGCTCTTCCAGGGCCACGACCACTACGTCACCATCGGGCAGAACATCGGCCGGTCTGACTGCACCGTTCCCGCCTGCGGTATCGACTGGGTGACGACGCCACAGCCGGTCGTGCTCGACGAGTGGCCGGTGCAGCTGCCAACCGGGAGCAGCTTCACGAGCATCGGCAGCTGGCGGGGGCCGTTTGCACCCGTGGAGTACCGAGGGAGCACTTACGGTCTGCGGGTTCACGAGTTCCGCAAGTTCCTCGACTTGCCCAAGCAGACCGGGAAGACGTTCGAGGTGGCCATGGAGATGCACGAGGCAGACCATGAGGACCTGGAACGGCTCCG
>JBBRYB010000245.1:0-2654 GCA_038238115.1 Propionibacteriales bacterium
CGTCCAGTCGGCGGGATGCTCGTTGCGCTGGATGGCGGCATTCTCGGCCGGCAGCCCGAAGCTGTCCCAGCCGACCGGATGCAGCACGTCGAAGCCCTGCTGGAACCAGTAGCGGGCGATGACGTCCGCCAGTGCGAAAACTTCCCCGTGACCCATGTGCAGGTCTCCGGAGGGATAGGGGAACATGTCCAGCAGATAACGGCGTTCCCGCTTGCCGTCGTCGATGGCCCGGAACGGGTCCAGCTCCTGCCAGACCGTCAGCCACTTCTCCTGCGTCGCGACCACGTCGTACCCGTCGCGCCCGTCGCGCTCGCTCGGGTGCGTGCTCGCCGGCTCTGCCTGCTGGGTGGTCATCTACTCGTCTCCCTCGTGACTGTCGCGTCTCGCGCTCTCGTCTGCTTTGGCTGCCCCGGTCCAGGGCACAAAAAAGCCCCTCGGTCACGAGGGGCAGCCGCGACGCTCGGACCTGGCGCGTCGCGGCTATCGAAGAAGGAGGGACCTCTGCATGACCTCAGGATAGCGCAGACCGAGCGCACTGTCGGCCCCATTATCGGCATCGGAGGCGGATTCCCGGTACGACGACCTACGCCGCGATCGCACTGGGGAGCAAGTTTCACGCACAGGCGCGAAACTCGCCAACGAGAGTCCCCGGACAACCACCACTTCCGCCCACAGACTGCGGTAGAGCCGGTAAGCGTTGATGTCGTCCAGCGTGGACCGCTTCCGCAGCCCGCATCGGTGGAGATGTGACGCCCAAGGGGGTTGCCAGGCTTGGCTACGCTTGCGAGCCCCTTGGCGTCGAGGTCAGGAGCTGAGCTGGAACGAGTAGAGCTCGTCTTGGTGGCCCTTCAGCAAGAACACGTGCAACTCGCCTCCAACACCCGCGAACTCACCTGTCCCACCAGTGACGGGGATGACGTTGTCCTCGAAGAAGGCACCGTCTGCCCTGATCTTGCCGCGGCCTGGAAGCTTGATCGTGATCTGGCAGCTATAGGTGTCGAAACCCACCTCGAAGTGCTCAGCGTCAGTGCCGACTACCTGTGACCGCTTCTCGTTGAAGACCTTGACCCCCGACAGGTAGACGTCGCCCGGAGAGAAACCCGGAGGATCGACGTCTTGGGGATTGAGGAAGTCGACGAGGTGGGCAATCAGGTTGAGCGTCGCCTGGCCGCCCATCAGCCGCTCCGCCTGCGCCACCGAACCGACTGGTCGACCCGGAATATGGTGGATCTGAGCGATAGGAACCGCCGAGTCCGCGACGCTCCCTGAGTTCGCCTGGGCCATCGTGGCCCCCGATACGGCTGTCGTCGCCACGAGGGCAGTGACGGCCCCGCAGGCTGCCATGTTTCGACGATTCATGGGTGGTTGCCTCCTTCCGGTGCAGCAGGTCCATACCGCTGCTGACATGAGACGGACGCTAGCTTTGTCCGTCGCAACGAGCCATACGCGCATTTGCGTAATTCGGGGTTTCCATGGGTGAGGTAGCTGCCCTAGCGTTGAGCTGGGAGGCAAGGCAATGGTGGGAATGACGCTCACGTCTCGCGACGTGACCGCCCTCAGAACGGTTATGGACGCCTGTCGAGACGAGATATCGTCGCCAGGCTTGCCGGTGCCAGCCTTGCGTGCGCTCCGGGAGCTGATCAGCTGCGACGAGTTCGCCGTCAGCGGTCAGAACTGGCAGCTTCGAGGCCATTTCCTGGACCAAAGCTCGACAGACCACGGCGAGCTGACTGGTTCGATGGTGGCCCAGAGGTTCGACGGCTGCGACAACCCCTTCTGGCGACTCTTCTGGCACCTGCCCTGCAGCCGCCCGGAGCGCACCGGCGACTACGCCACCGTGATGAAGATCTCGGACGTCATGTCCGTTCGACAGATGCGTTCCGACCCGTTCTTTCGCGCCAACATGATCGACTCTGGCCTTCAGCGAGAGATGATGACCGCCTGGCCGGATGGAGCAGGCCGCAGCGTGCACCTGCTCGTTCGGCGAGGGTTGGGGCAAGACTTCAGCGAACGGGACCGCTTTCTGCTGCTGCTTCTACGTCCACACCTCGCGGCGGCCTACTGGACGAATGAGAGCAGGTCGAGCGGTGTGGAGCTGACCTCGCGACAGCACGAGATCCTCCGTCTGGTGGCGCAGGGGTTGTCCAACGCGAATATCGCGCGGCGGCTGACGCTGTCCGAAGCCACCGTGCGCACTCATCTCAACAACATATACAGCCGGCTCGAGGTGACCAGCCGGACAGCAGCTGTCGCCCGCGCGTACGGCGCCGAGGGCTGCCGCCCGGAACCGAGCCCCGCCGCCTCGATGCATACCTGAGGCGCTACCGCGGCTCCCCCGCCCAAGCCCGTTGGGGTGGCCGACGAGTCGCGACGTCCGCAAACTCAGCGCCGGGGTCGCGGCAGGGCTCGACGTACCCAGCGGGCGCAGGGCTGAGACGAGCCGCGACGCACACCGGAGCACTGGTCGTCCAGCCCGCCAGGCCCCGCTCTGGCTACGTCGGACGTGGGCGGCAGCCGGGAGCTGCGGTCCCAGCCATTGAGGAAGATCTCGCAGTCGCAGAATCCGCCAGACCGGGCCAGCCGGTGCTCCAGTGCTGTCGCCCGCGGGGCTCGCGCATCGCGCCACCGCCGCGCCCAGCGCAGGGTCGCGTTGC
>JBBRYB010000246.1:0-2580 GCA_038238115.1 Propionibacteriales bacterium
CGTCCAGTCGGCGGGATGCTCGTTGCGCTGGATGGCGGCATTCTCGGCCGGCAGCCCGAAGCTGTCCCAGCCGACCGGATGCAGCACGTCGAAGCCCTGCTGGAACCAGTAGCGGGCGATGACGTCCGCCAGTGCGAAAACCTCCCCGTGACCCATGTGCAGGTCTCCGGAGGGATAGGGGAACATGTCCAGCAGATAACGGCGTTCCCGCAAGCCGTCGTCGATGGCCCGGAACGGGTCCAGCTCCTGCCAGACCTTCAGCCACTTCTCCTGCGTCGCGACCACGTCGTACCCGTCCCGCTCGCTCGGGTGCGTCCTCGCCGGCTCTGCCTGCTGGGCGGTCATCTACTCGTCTCCCTCGTGCCTGTCGCGTCTCGCCGGTTTCGTCTGCTTTGGCTGCCCCGGTCCAGGGCACAAAAAAGCCCCTCGGTCACGAGGGGCAGCCGCGACGCTCGGACCTGGCGCGTCGCGGCTATCGAAGAAGGAGAGACCTCTGCATGACGTCAGGATAGCGCAGCACCGCGCTCCGTGTCGGCCTGATATCGGGGTTAGCCGGCCTGGGCGCTCGGATCCCCCACCACGCCCTCGAACAACGGGGTGCCAGTTGTGTTGTCCATGATCGCGAACGCGAACGGATGGTCTGCGTCGAAGGTCAGGGTCGGCGCCGGCTCGGCCGACTCCGGCACCGCGATGATCGCAGTGGCTGCGGCCGCCACGGTGCCCTTCTCGGCAACGGTGATGTTCGCCTGCTGAAGCACCTGGACGACAGCGAAGCGCGCGTCGTTGGTCAGACCCCGATAGTCCCCTGAGCCGTCGAAGGTGTCCGACAGACCCATCCCCTTCAGCGTCGGCTCCAGGTCCAGGAGGTTGCCGATGTCCCACTTGGGCAGGCGGAGGACGAGTCTTCTGCTGGTGAACCGCGACCCGGTGGACGCCAGTACCTCCGGTGACAGCAGCTCGATGGCCTTCTCTGCGCCGGTTGGCAGCATCACCCACATCGAGAGCTGGTCGCCTCGGTAGGGCAGCCGCACCGCCTGCCAGCCCGGCCCGCTCGCATAGTCGATGTTCCCGCTCCGCGTCATCATCTGGGCCGTGACTCGCGATCCGGCTGCCGTCGCGAAGGGCGCCGGCGCAGTGGCGTACCTCTCGAACGGCTGCTGCCACGCCGCATGAAGGTAGACGGTGTTGATGAGCGCGAAGTACGCGCCATCCGGCAGCTTGGCGATCGGGTGGGGTATCCGGCCATGCGTGCTCGTGTCGACGTAGGCGTTGATGTCGTCCAGCGCTGGAGAGGGGAACGGCGTGCGGTAGATGCCCGCGCCGTACCACTTCTTGAGCGCCGTCAGGTAGGACGGGACGACCGACAACGTCGGGTCGATGAAGAGCCCGTTCCCGATGTCGAGGGTGTTCCCGCCGCCCGGGCGGGCAAGCTCCGTCACGAGGCCGTTGTACGACGTTTGGCGGTCCGCCGGCAGATGCAGGACCCGGTCGATGGATGCCGCAGTCTTGCCCTCGGCCCCCTCGCGGAGCATCGCGAAGGCGATGGCGAGGCTCGTCGGGGAGTACACCAGGTTGGTGTCGGCGCCCTCAGCGACGAGCTGGCGCCCGAGGGCATAGCCAAGCTCGCGGGAGCCGATCCGCACCGATCCGTAGTCGATGGAGCTCGCCGGTCTGGCCATCACCACGCCGGCGGCCTCGAGACGAGGCGGGGGGGAGACGGTTTCCCCGCCCTGCGTCGCACAGGCCGACGTGAGCAGCCCGGCGGCGGCTAGCGCGAGGACAGAGCGTTTCATCGGAGCTCCTGGAGTGGCAAGGTACCGTTTCGACGGGACACCGCAGCAAACGGTTCCCGTCGACCGCCGATACCCGGCCGCTGGGCGGTGGTGATGGCAGCCCTCGAAGGCGGGTCTCCCTCTACGGTGAGCACATGAGCCACGCCGATGCCGTCCGTAGCTACTGGGAAGCTGCCGAACGTCGGGACTGGGAGACGTTCGCCAGCCTGCTCTGTGAGGACGTGGCCTACCGCCTGCCACAGACGGGCGAGACCATCACCGGCAAGCGGCGTTACCTTCGCTTCAACATAGAGTTACCCGGCGACTGGCACATCACAGTCCATCGGGTGCTGGCTGGAGAGGACGAGGCCGCATCCTGGGTCCGGGCGAAGGTCGGGGACGACCAGCAGGACGCCCTCACGTTCTTCCGGTTCGACGCGGCTGGCGAGATCTCGGAGATCACCGACTTCTGGCCCGAGCGGTACGTGGCTCCGGCTCGTCCTGATGGAGTTGTCGACGAGCGGTGAGCTCCCGCATCAGCGCCGGGGTCGCGGCAGGGCTCGACGTACCCAGCGGGCGCAGGGCTGAGACGAGCCGCGACGCACACCGGAGCACTGGTCGTCCAGCCCGCCGGGCCCCGCTCTGGCTAGGTCGGACATGCGCGGCCGCCGGGAGCTGCGGTCCCAGCCATTGAGGAAGATCTCGCAGTCGCAGAATCCGCCAGACCGGGCCAGCCGGTGCTCCAGTGCTGTCGCCCGCGGGGCTCGCGCATCGCGCCACCGCCGCGCCCAGCGCAGGGTCGCGTTGC
>JBBRYB010000247.1:0-2571 GCA_038238115.1 Propionibacteriales bacterium
GCCGCAGTCGATCCCCGAGCACCTCCCTCGGATTCTCGAACCGCTGTTGCACCAATGCCGTTCCGAGTGCCATCTCCGAGCCTGCCTCGCGCCGGGCCACCAGCGGTGGATCCTCGGCGACTACTTCAGCAGGCTCCTAGGTCACGGTTGCGCAGGCCCGTACCGGCCGCGACGGCGCCGCAGGGGCTGCAGGTGGAGCTGATCCCTACCGGCACGCTGGACGTGGCGGGCCCCGCGGTCGGGGCGTCGGTCGCCGTCACCGCCGCCGAGTTGAACACTGTTCCCGCTGTCCCCGGCGCCTTCCACCGAAGTGTCACCGTCTGTATACCGCCCGGCGCGATGTTGGGCACACCGACGGTGTAGGTGCTCCCCGGCGCAGGCGCAGCAGGGGAACCCGCCGGCGTGCTCGACACGAACGTCCCGGCGCTGGGGAGCGTGTCAACCACGCTCACACCGGCGGCAGTGGCCGACCCCGTGTTCGTCACGGTGATGGTGAAGTTGAACTCCTGGTTGGGGAACGCCCCCGTCGGACCCGTCCTGGAGATGCTCAGCGTGGTCTGGGCCAGGGTGGTGGTGGTCGTGCTGGTACTGGTACCAGTACTGGTACTGATACTGATGGTCGTGCTCGCTTGGCCGCCGTGGGCGTAGAAGCTCACACACTGACCCTGGTTGGAAAGCCTTGTGCCACCCACCCGCCGTTCTTGCACGACTCCATGCCCGCCTTGTTGGGAGCGTTGGGGTTCGGGGTGGCGTTCGCTGTCGACGTCAGCGCCAGTGCCATGACCGCGCCCACAGAGGCGACAGTGGCCACCGCTCGTCTCTCCCTGGCTCCCCGCCCACATGCCGCGCCGAATAGAGATCTCATCAAAACCCCCCCCTCCCCTTGTACGACCAACGATGCTTTCCGACGATGTCAACCGGAGGTGACGAAGATCGGCGAGCAGCGACGCGGAGCATAGCGGTCGATTTGGCAGATAGGAAGATACGATCCGGGCCGGGAGATGGTGAGCGACCGGGTTTCGCGCCAGGTAGCGCGCCGTCCCTCGCCCCCGTAGCTCAGAGGATAGAGCGTCGGTTTCCTAAACCGTGCGTCGGAGGTTCGAATCCTCCCGGGGGCGCCAGCAAAAAGTCCTGGAGAAATTCTTATGCCCGACTGCGACATCTGGGTCGACTTCAAGAGCATGCGCGACGACGGGCGGCTCTGGACTTGACAGGGCGGCTCTGGACGCGCATGACCGATGTCAGGACGGGCTACGTGCCGATCGCCGGGGACGACGCGATTGTCGGCTGCGAAGATGCCGACCTGGCGGTTGGTCGCATCTCACCGTCGATATCGAGCATGGGAACCAGCTCGAGTGTCGTTGTAGCGGTGTCGATGGTCGTCATGGCGGTTCCTCCTTCGCTGAGAGGTACAGCCAACTCCCACCCGCCGGCACGCCCCGCCGGCGTTCTGGGCGAGCCTGAGCGAGCTCGGCCAGCTCAAGTCGGCAGGGTGGCTGACGTGACCGTCCAGACATGGCCATCAGGATCGGTGAAGGCCGCTGCGTACCCCCAAGGCTGGGGTGTCGGCTCGGCGGCGACGCTTGCTCCGGCGCGACGCGCCCGGTCGACGACCTCATTGACCTCGTCGTCCGTCGCCGCCCCGATTCCGAGCACGCACTCGTTCGTGCCGTGGGGAGCGACCTCGTGCTGGTCTCCGATGACCCATCCGAACCCACCGGTGGGGACGAGCATGAGCCGCGTCTGGTCATTGAGGATGAACAGGAGCGGCTCCGGAACGCCGTCATCGGCGACCTTGCCAACCGCCTGCAAACCAAGAGCCTCCTGGTAGAAGGCGTGAGCCCTTCGCCGGTCGGCTATCGGCAGGCTGATGAGGAGCGGGTTGTACAACAAGAGGCCACCTTCGGGTTTGGTCAAGACGCGCAATCGATAGTCGGACATGATGACGTCACAGGTCGATCGAACTCATCGGTGGGACCTGCCCTTGTGGCAGGCGGCGCCAACTATGAGAGGAAGTCGAGCGACTTGAACGACCAAGGTGGCACGTTCGGCCGACCGGTTCCGCCGCCTTGCGTGCGATCCGGCGCGCCGTCTCCGAACAAGAAGCCGGTATCACCGTGGGTGTGGATCATTGACGGCCTCTTGGGCCTCGGCGCCATCTTGAACACCGCCGGCTACGAGGGGGACAGCGGGAGTGGCGTAAGCACTCGACGCCGAGGTTGCGATAGGCGACGCCTCCGGCGCGTGCCCACAGTTCCGTGTGCAGGAGTGACCGCGACGTGCCGCCTCGTCATCGGGTGAACGTGAGGTGGGTGACGCCGCTGGGCGTCGAGACCGCCTCCACGTCGTACTGCTGCTCCAACGCCTCCAGTCCGTCCCACAGCCGAACACCACGGCCGAGCAGGATCGGCACCTGCACGACGTGAAGGTGGTCGACGAGACCGGCGGCGAGGAACGCGCGCATCATGGTCGGGCCCCCGCCGATGCGGACGTCCTGGCCGGCGGCTGCGTCCCGCGCCACCTCGAGTGCATCCGCTGGCGCGGCGTCGAGGAAGTGGAACGTCGTACCAC
>JBBRYB010000248.1:0-2565 GCA_038238115.1 Propionibacteriales bacterium
CGATGTACGCCGGGCTGGCCCCGCAGGACGCGTTGGCCATCTACGCCGTTATCGCCTACATGGACACGGTGACCGGGGTGAGCCTCCCGCGGGGAGGCATGCATGAGGTTCCTCGGGCGCTGGCCGGAGCCGCGGAGAAGCACGGTGTGAGCTTCCGCTACTCCACAACGGCTCAACGCATCGAGGTGGGTGGGCACGACCGCGCCCGGGCGGTCGTGACCACCGATGGGGAGCGCATCCCCGCCGACGCGGTCATCGTGAACGCCGACCTGCCGGTCGCATACCGGGAGCTGCTGCCGGCGCGCTACAGCCCGCGGCGGTTGCAGCGGTTGACGTACTCCCCCTCGTGCTTCCTGATGCACATTGGCTCGGGCGTCGCTGTGCCCGATCTTGCCCACCACAACATCTCCTTCGGGCGGGCGTGGTCCGACACCTTCGACCAGATCATCCGAAAGGGCCAGCTGATGAGCGATCCCTCGTTCCTGGTGAGCGCGCCGAGCCGCACCGACCCCGGTCTCGCGCCACACGGGCAGCACACCTACTACGTCCTCTTCCCGACGCCGAACCTCGAAGCGGGCCTGGACTGGTCCGTGATCGGCCCCCGCTACCGAGACGAGGTCCTGGCCACGATGGAAGCGCGCGGCTTCACCGGGATAAGCGCCGACATCGAGGTGGAGCGTTGCGTCACCCCAGCGGACTGGGGAGCCTCGGGCCTGGCCGCCGGCGCGCCGTTTGCCGCCGCCCACAGCTTCCGGCAGTCCGGCCCGTTCCGGCCCCCCACCCGTGACAAGCGAATCGGCAACCTGCTCTTCTGCGGCTCGAACACTCAGCCTGGCGTCGGGGTGCCCATGGTGCTGCTGTCGGGGCGCCTGGCGGCCGAACGTATCACCGGGGCCGCGGCGTGATCACCTCGCCGGAACGGGAGCTCGACGTGGCGGGCATCAGTGGTGCCCAGCTTCGGTGGGACTACCTGGAGTGCCGCGAGCTGAACTCGACGCACGGCACGAGCTACTACCTCGCGACCTTGCTGATGCCGGCGGCCAAGCGACCCGCCGTGCATGCTCTTTACGGCTTCGCCCGCTGGGTGGACGACCTCATCGACGAGGCGGATCCCCCCGTCAGAGTCGACGAGCAGATCCGGCTGCTCACCGAGCTTCGGCGCGTGTTCGCGGGCGACGCGTCCGACGCCGCGAACGCCTTCGTGGCAGCTGCCCCGGTGCGAGCCGTGCTGGACACGATCAGTCGATGGGGCATCCCTCGGTCGCACTTCCTCGCGTTCCTCGACTCGATGGAGCTGGACCTCACGGTCACGGAGTATGAGACGTATGCCGATCTCGAGCGGTACATGTGGGGATCGGCGGCGGTCATCGGCCTGCAGATGCTGCCGATTCTCGAACCCACGCTTCCTGCTGCCATCGCGGCGCCGTACGCCATCGACCTCGGCATCGCCTTCCAGCTGACCAACTTCTTGCGCGACATCGGCGAGGATCTGCGGCGTGGCCGTATCTATCTACCGCAGGAGTCGCTCCGACAGCACGGCGTGGACCGTGAACGGCTGCTCCGAGGGGTCGTCGACGGTCCGATCCGCCGGCTGCTCACCGATGAGATCGCCCGGACCCGCGAAATCTACCGCTCAGCCGCGATGGGGGTGCGGCTGCTGAACCCCACATCCCAGCCGTGTGTCCGCACCGCCCTCCGGCTCTACAGCGGGATCCTCGACGAGATCGAGCGGGGTGGGTACGACGTGCTGCAGCATCGAGCTCGCGTGGGCGTCTCGCGCCGGATGCGCCTCGCCCTTCCTGGGCTAGTGTCTGCGGCACACAGTCGTCGTACTGAGCAGCTGCCGATCGCATGACCTGCCAGCGTCACGTGCCTCGAAACGTGGTACGTCGTCACCGCGGGCAGTACCACGAGGGGGAGGCGCCGTGGATCCAGATTCCGGTCGGCGAGCGCTGAACAAGCAGCAAACTCATCGCGCCATTCGGCGGACCGCCATGCGGCTCTTCCGTGAGCGTGGTTTCGACAACGTCACGACCACCGAGATAGCCGACGCGTCCGAAGTCTCGGCGGCGACACTGTTCAACTACTTCGCAACGAAAGAAGACCTCTTTTTCGGCCAGGTCGAGGAGCTCGAGCAGGCCCTGGCGGAGCTTGTCCTCTCTTGTGAGCCGGGTCAGTCGATCCTGCAAGCCCTCCAAGGCCATGTGGTCTACGAGCTGACCGCGGGCCGCGCCTACACCAGGCCGTCGGATGTCACGCCCTTTCACCAGCTGGTTATGAGCAGTGCTCGCTTGCAGACAAAGGAAGCCGAGATCTACCAGCGCCGTGAGAAGGTCCTCACGGAAGCCTTGACGCAGGCACTGGGGGTTGAGCGAGATCCTCTCATTGCACGGATGGCGGCTGGCCAGTACATCGCTGCAGAGAGAGTGATCGCGGCTGAGCTGCGGGACCGGCTCGTGTCAGGAACCCCTACGAAGCAAGCATTCCGTGAGCTCCAGCCGTTCATTTCCGAGGTCTTCGACACTCTTCGAACCGGAGTCGGCGACCTGTCCCGCCGAGACGCGA
>JBBRYB010000249.1:0-2557 GCA_038238115.1 Propionibacteriales bacterium
ACGACCATGGAAACATCGGTGCCCGGCGTCTTCATCGCCGGCGTACTCGCATCAGGCAACGACGCGAACAAGACCTTCATCGAAAACGGCCGCGGACACGGAGAGCTCATCGCGGCGAGTCTGGGCACGACACGGCGACGAGCGATGAGCAAGGCACCGATCGAGCGTTGAGCGTGGAGGTGATCGACTCCCGCAATTGTGAGCGGCTCCCCTGTCTCCTGTCTCCTGTCTCCTGTCTCCTGTCTCATGCCCCTGCCGCATGTCACATGGCAGGGCCCTTACCCTGTCTCCTGCCTTCTGGCAGTTCCTGTTCCGCGATGTCGCATGGACACCACCCCGACCCGCCTGTAAACTCGCCCCGTCCCTCTTCTCGCTCTCTTCCAGCGCTGACTCATGTCTACTGTCCGCCTCGCCACCGCCGCCCTGCTCGCCATCGCCGCCGGCGCGCAGTTCTCCCCGACTCCCGCCGCCGCCCAATCCCCTGTCCGCCGCCCCGTCCGCCCGGATGATGTCTATCGCATCCGCGACGTGCGCGACCCGCATCGCTCGCCCGACGGCAAGTGGGTCGTCTACACCGTGTCCGCCGCTGACTCGGCGCGCGACAAGAACGACGCCGACGTCTGGATGTCGAGCTGGGATGGGACCCAGCACATCCGCCTGACGACGACCAACGAGGGCGAGAGCGCTGGGCGGTTCAGCCCCGACAATCGATACGTTTCGTTCGTTTCGTCGCGGCAGGGACTCGACGACGGGCAGATCTGGCTGCTCGACCGGATGGGCGGCGAAGCGCAGAAGCTCACCGAGTTCAAGGGCGGCGTCGATTCGTATGAGTGGTCGCCTGACGCGAAGCGCATCGCGGTCGTCGTCGAGGACGACCCCGACACCGCTGCCGCGAAGAGCGACACCGGCAAGAAGAAGACGCCGAAGCCGATCGTCATCGATCGCTACACCTTCAAGCGCGACATCGTTGGCTACCTCGGCGGGAAGCGCGAGCGGATCTACCTCTTCGACGTCGCGACGAAGAAAGCCGAGTTGCTCTCGTCGGGGCCGGCATTCGACGAGTCGGACATCACCTGGTCGCCGGACGGCAAGCGCATCGCGTTCGTCAGCAAGCGCGGCGAGACCGACCCCGACCGCGATCACAACACCGATATCTGGGTCGCCGACGCGAAGGGTGGCGCCGCGCCGCGAAAGGTCACGACATGGGCCGGCGAGGATGCCAATCCAGTATGGAGCCCGGACAGCAAGTCCATCGCCTACCTGCGCGGCGGCGAGGCGAAGTACTACGCCTACAGCATGGACCGCCTCGCGGTGGTGCAGGTCGATGGCTGCCCGGCAAAGGGCTGCGAGCCGAAGATCCTGACCACCGAGCTCGATCGCGAAGTCGCCAGTCCGCAGTGGAGCGCCGACGGTTCGATGATCTGGTTCACCGTCGAGGATGACCGCAGCCAGTGGGTCGGACGCGTCAGGCCTGGCGGTGGGCAGGTCGAGCGAATGGTCACCGGCGCGCGTGTCGTCTCGAGCATCGATGCGCCCGACGCGAATGGAAGCATCGCCGCCCTCGTTTCCACCGACACGATGCCAGCCGAGGTGTTCGCGGTCGAGAACGGGACCGTCAGGCAGATCAGCCACCAGAACGAGAAGTGGCTGGCCGCCGTGCAGCTGGTGCCCTCCGAGGACTTCGAGAGCCGCAGCAAGGACGGCACCGTCGTCCACAGCCTGCTCGCTCGGCCGTTAGGCGCGAAGGCAGGCAAGGTCCCGCTGCTGCTGCGCATCCACGGCGGCCCCGGTGGGCAGGACGACCATGGCTTCATGTTCGAGCGGCAGCTGTTCGCTGCCAATGGCTACGCGGTGCTCGCCGTGAACTATCGCGGTGGCACCGGTCGCGGTGAGGCCTATCGCACCGCGATCTATGGCGACTGGGGCAACAAGGAAGTCGTCGACCTCCTCGGCGCCGTCGATGCCGTGGTCGCGCGCGGGATTGCCGATCCGAACAAGCTGGGGATCGGGGGATGGAGTTACGGCGGTATCCTCACCGACTACACGATCGCCACCGATACGCGCTTCAAGGCGGGAATCTCCGGCGCCGGGAGTGCGATGCAGATCGCGATGTACGGCGTCGACCAGTACACCGTGCAATACGAGACCGAGCTGGGTGCGCCCTGGAAGGACATCCAGCCCTGGCTCAAGGTGTCGTATCCGTTTCTCCACGCCGACCGGATCAAAACGCCAACGCTCTTTCTCGTCGGGGAAAAGGACTTCAACGTCCCCTCCGTCGGCAGCGAACAGATGTACCAGGCGCTCCGCTCGCTGAACATCCCGACGCAGTTGATCATCTATCCGGGGCAGTACCACGGCATCAGCGTGCCGACGTACAGGATCGATCGCTTCCAGCGCTATCTCGCCTGGTACGGCAAGTATGTGAAGGGCGAGGGTACGGTGGCGAACAGCCTCGCGACGCCGGCGACGACGCGTTAGGCATGGCGCTGCCCATGCAGCAGCTTGGCCGAGCCGGCCCGCGGATCACGCGGGTCGGCTTCGGTTCGTGGGCGATCGG
>JBBRYB010000250.1:0-2515 GCA_038238115.1 Propionibacteriales bacterium
GACACCAGGATGCCTACGGTGATCATCCACTGCTGCATGATCATCAGCGACCCGCGCCGGCTCCTCGGCGCGAACTCGGCGATGTAGGCCGTGGCGATCGCGGAATCCGCGCCGACCGCCAGCCCGATGAGCGTCCGCGACGAGACCAGCATGGCCACGTCCACAGTCGCCGCCGAGAGCAGCGCCCCGACCGCGTAGATCAGAGCATCGGCGATCAAGAGCGACTTGCGTCCGAAGCGATCGGTGAACGGTCCAGCCACCAACGCCCCGACGGCTGCCCCGATGGACGCCCCCGCGACCAGGTAGCCGGTCACGAAGCTGCTCAGCGTGTAGGGCAGGAAAGCCAACACCGATCCGATGACCGCGGTGTCGTAGCCGAAGAGGAAACCGCCGATGCACGCGAGTACCGCCAGGTACCAGTAGAAGGAGGTCGTGACCTGGGAATCAAGGTCGGCCAGCACTCCCTGGCGCTCAGGTTCTTCCTGCTTTTCCTTGGATTCGGTGGTCATCAGCTGCCTCCTCAGCGCCGGCAATGCCCCTCCAGAAAAGTTGATCGACGCAGACGTTACTCCCGACCAGCCGCATCCGCAGATGTCAATCCGGCGAGCCCGTCCCCGGCCGAACCAGACAGACCTGTTGCGTTGTATGGTCGCTGCACCGAGTTGGGCGTCGTTCGGCCGTGGGTGCTGTCAGATGGCAGAAGGCAGCTCGTCGAACGCGGCAAGAAGACGGACTCGCGGTGGCTGGTCGACGCCGATCTCGGAGTGGCCCCGTCGGATGGTTCGGACGAAGGCATGGCGGCACTGTTGCCTTGAGCCATCGTAGGAAGGGGGCACAGCAGACCTTCCTGTCGGCTGCCTCGCGACGTGTCCCGAGGGCGCCATTCGGGCCGTCGCAGTCGGCACAAAGGGACACCATGCGGGAGGTTAGGTGCCGTCGGGCCGCAAGATTTGCGGCGGCAAGCTCACGGGATCACCCAAGACAACAGTGCCACTTCCGCGAGGTTCACCGGGGCGCGCCCCCTTCTCAGTTGCGGCACGTTGAGGTGCTAGGGCGCTCGCCTGGATCACCAGGGCGATCCCAACCCGGCCAAGTCCCTGGCACGCTCATCGCCGTAGGGGTGGTGCGCCGTCGCTGTCCGGCGAGACGCCCGAAAACCCACAAACACAAGAGCACTCCTTGAGACGTCAGAAAGATTGTGGAGCGCATCGCCTAACAGTCCGACTGAACCACTGAGTAGAGCCACAATCCCCGTAAGGGTCGGGCCAACAGCACTCACCCCGACGGCGCGATCCGCCTGGCGTCGCTCGTCATGGTCGTCGAGCAGGGTGGATATTGTGAAGCTGGTTACCCTGGTCCCGCCGTTCTGTGGTTTCATGCATGCGACCAGGATGCCAGGCCATCTAAAGCGCTAGCTGAGGAGCGACATGGGAAAGATCATCATGATCGTGGTCGTTGTCTGGCTGATCGTCGGAGTCATCGCGGCCGCCCAGCGGGGATACTTCGGGAGCAGCCAGAGCACCGACTGCGCCAGGTTCAGCGACACCGCCATCACGATCATCGCTGGACCGCTCAATTACGTTGGCGTCAACCCGAAGGTCAAGTGCACCGTACCCCAACCTTCCAAGTAATCTCCGCGGCACTGATGCGTTGAGCCCTCAGGGGCACTGTTGCATTAAGCCGTCGTGTGGCGTCGGGCACGGCAGATCTTCCTATTGGCCACCCAGCGGCGCGGCGGAAGGGGCGCCATCAGGCTGCCGTAATCGTCACAAATGGACCGGCAGCGCGAGGTTGAGTGCCGCCGGGCCGAAGAATTTGTGGCGCGACGGTCGCGGCATCGCTCAATGCAACAGTGCCCCTGCGGGTCCTCGCGGACGGTGCCGGCATCGACCCGCGCACGCATCGACGAGATGCTGGAGTCCGTGGGTCTGACCCATGCGGCGGACCGCCACGTGGTCGCCTACTCGCTGGGGATGCGACAGCGCCTCGGGTTGGCCGAAGCGCTGCTCGGGGACCCGCCGGTGCTGGTGCTCGACGAGCCCGGCAACGGACTCGACCCCCAAGGCATCCGTTGGCTGCGCGACCATATGCGGGAGCGGGCGGCCGGTGGAGGCACGGTGTTCGTGTCGAGCCACCTCTTGGCCGAGGTCGAGCACCTGGCCGACGAGATCGTGGTGCTGAGTCGTGGCCAACTCGTCACCACCGGGACCCTCGCTGCGGCTGCAGCAGGCCGGCACGTCAGTCCGCACCGAAGCAGCACGACCGCTGACCCAGGTACTCAGGGCGGCGGGTGCCATCGTCCACACCGGCACCGACGGCAGATTGTCGTCCGCGGCATCGGCGGCACTGATGCATTGGGCCATTGCGGGAGGGGGGCACAGTAGATCTTCCTGTTGGCTAGCTCGCGACGTGTCTCGAGTGCGCCATCAGGCAGTCGCGGTCGGCTCAAAGGGGACACCCTGGCGGAGGTTGGGTGCCGGCGGGCCGCAAGGTTTGCGGCGGGACGCTCGCGGGA
>JBBRYB010000251.1:0-2499 GCA_038238115.1 Propionibacteriales bacterium
AACTCCGCCACGCTCTTCGTATCATCGACCGGCACGTCGGAACCTACATCGACCACGCCAGGCTCCGAAACGCCGCCTGAAAACTCAAGACGAACGCCAGAGTTTGGAACCCAAAGGAACGCTAGGAGACGGTGATCCAGCGGGTGCCGTTCCAGTGCTCGACGAGGGCGCCATTCGTCGTGGGTTCGGCGTGGTAGCCGGCCGCCCAGCCGTCGTCGGCCGCATCGAGCGACAGCGAGAGCAGCACGGTCTCCTGGTTCGGGTGATACGGGTCCTCGGTGCGGACCGTCCGCCAGGTGGCGCCGTCCCAGTGCTCCGCGACCGCGCGGTAGCCGTTGGCCCCGATGTAGGTCTTCTGGCCCACCGTCCAGGCGTCGTTGGCCGACCGGACGGCGACAGCGTGCAGGAACAGCTCCGCCGCTCGCGATGCTGCGGGACGCGGTGCCAGTGGTTGCCGATCCGGCGCTCGGCGAGCGGGCGGGAGTATCCCGTGCCGGGTTGGGTGAAGTTGCCCACGATCCAGATGTCGCCCGCCTGATCGGCTCCGATCGCGGCGAGTGCGCTGGGCACCTTCGGGCCGCTGATCTGGGTCCAGACGATGCCGTCCCAGTGCTCGATCAACGGCACGGAGTCGCCGTACGAGAGGTATTGGTTCAGGCGATCGCGACCGCGGAGTAGGCATGCGCGGACCAGCCCATGCCGGTTCTGTCGGCCTTCACCTGGGTCCAGGTGTTGCCATCCCAGCACTCGAGCAGTGGTCGCTGGGCCGCGGTCCCGTTGTGCGCGTATATGTAACTGCCCATCGCCCACATGTCCGTGCTGCTGGTGCCGGTCAGAGTCGCCAGGTCGCTGTCGATGAGGAATAGTCAAGACCTGTGGATCGGCGTGTCACGCGACTTGGTGATTGCCTCCTGATTCATCGGCGGGTCGTTCGATGAGCTTGCCGTTCTTGAAGGTCGCGCCGGCACGGACCAGGGCGACGAGGTGGGGTGCGTTCACGGCACGCCACCTGGCTTGTGCGGACTCGATGAGCTTGAACGCCATCGCCACCCCGGCGGCCCTGGAGCCGGGTCCTTTGGTGACGCGTTGGCGGAGCCGCACGGTGGCGAAGGTCGACTCGAGGCTCTCTTGTCAAGCAGCGGCGCTGAAGGAGGGTGAGTTGACTGGTGCGAGGCGGTCGGCGTCGTTCCACATGTGGCGGATGAGGACGTTGGCGAGCTGTCTCTTGTGGCATCGCCGGGCTTCGCGGGGAGTCTTGCCGTCGCTCTTGCGACGGGTCAGATAGCTTTTGGCGGGCTCGTGCATGCGCGCCTGGGTGACGTGCACGATGTGCAGGACACTGTTGACCTGACGGTTGCCGGCGAGGTCGAGGCGGTGTCGTTTCGGGCTGCCGTGGCCCTCTCCGGAAGACGCCGCGACGGGGGCAGCACCGCACCAGCGTGCGAACTGGGCTTCGGTGCGGAACCGGGTGGGATCACCGACTTCGCTCAGCAGCGTCATCGCGGTGACGATGCCGACGCCGACCAGTTCGGTGAGCGTGCAGCCGAGAGCGGCGAGCAGCTCCGGGACCTGTCGGTCGATGTCTTTGAGCTGGCCGTTGATCGCCCTCACTGCGTCGCGGGTAGCGGCGAGCCGGGAGAGCTTCAGCTGGTCGGCAGGGGTCAGCCTGCTCTGGTCGATCTGCAGGGTGGTGAGCGCTGTGAGCGCGGCCATGACCCGGCTGGTCGCGGGCAACTCGTCGCGGATCGCGATGGGCAGCGACGTTAACACGGGCTCGGCCTCGGTCAGGTGCCGGACTCGTTGCAGGACAAGGGATTCGCGCCAGGTGCGGACGGTGTGCAACGCCTCCCATGCGGCCGGCGGCTCGGTGGCGTGTTTGCCGGCCGGTGGTAGTCCGGGGTCAGTAAGGGTCTCCGCGGCGATGGCCTGGGCATCGGTGATGTCGGTCTTGGCACGGTGTCGTCGCCGGCGCCGATCGTTGGTGCGACTGGCTTGGACCTCACGGACGTCGTATCCGGATGCGGTGAGCGCGAGTACGACCGGGCGGCCCAAAGCAGACGATCCCTCGACTCCGACTCGATCGATGACCGCGCCGGTGTCGGCGAGCATCGTGATCAGTGCGGCCAAGCCATCCGTGCTGATCTCGAAGGACTCACACGCCAACAGTGCTCCGGTGGAGGACACGACGGCGACGGTGCCAGAACGCTTGTGCGGGTCGATGCCGGCGACGCAGTGCGCCGGGGTGTCGATGGTAGCGATGATAGGGCTCCCACTTCTGTGGCGCGGGTTTACGGTGAGGGATCGGGCCGGGGTCGCCGGCAGATCTGGGTTGAGTCGTGCAGGCTCTCTTCAAGCCAGGCACCCAGGCCCGACCCCCGAGGCGACGGACCCGACACTTCGAATCAAGGACACGAACGTCAATAGCGTTCAGAGTCAGGGCCCGGCGGTCAGCCTGACCCGCGAAGCCGGACTGACGACACCAGTCAAACACCCAGATCG
>JBBRYB010000252.1:0-2442 GCA_038238115.1 Propionibacteriales bacterium
ACGTAGTTGATCGACGGATCCTTATTGAGCGCCGACTGGACCTCGCCCTGCACCTTGGTGTTCCAGTCCGACACCGGGATGTTTTTGACGGTGGACTTGCATTTTGAACACTGCGATTTCAACTCGTCGGTGACTACTTTCAGCGTCGCCGGGCTCGGCAGCACGTCGGCACCGCCGATCACAAGAACGTTGGCGTTGCCGCCCGAGTCCTTAATGATCCAGTCGGCTGCGGCCGTTCCGGCGACGTTGAAGGGCGCCGTGACCAGGGCCGTGACGCCGGCGGCACACCCTTGGCAGGCAGGCGGCCTGGGCGACGCATCGTCATAGAAATGCGTGACGAGGACGGGGATGCCCGCGGCCTTAGCGGCCTGCAACTGGGGTTGGAGCACCCGGGGATCGGGAGCGGTGCTCAGCACGATGATGTCCGGCTTCGCTGTTAGAGCGGCGTTCATGCCCTGTACCCACTCAGCCGGGGTGCCCTGGTTGGGGTAGAGCGTGAACTTCATGCCGACTTTCTGGGCGACAGACTTCATCGTGTCCTGGATGCTCTGGTTGAACGGGTTGGGTACCAGCGGAATGAGGTACATCGACTTGCCCTTGAGCGTGGACACGTCGATCGCCGGGCCCGGCGCTTTGAACGTCGGCAGGCCCTGATACTTCGCTACGTTCGCGGCCACCGCGGCAGACACATTCGAGTTGGCGCTGCTGGATCCACCGCCGGTCTGACCACCCCCACTCGTCCCTGGACCGGAACCCGAGCTGCAGGCACTGGCGAGCACGAGCGCGACGCCCGCGACACCAAACAGTGCAGAGCGACACCCCAGCTTCTTGACCGTCACCGTTCCTCCTAGATGCCGGGTCTCGTCGTCCCGGCTATGAACCTGAGGCGGCAGCACCCGGGCCTATAAAACCGAAATGTGGAGTGCGTTAGCCCGAATGCTGGAACAATAGTCTTCGGCTAGGGACAGCGCAAGCAGGCGGTAGCTCCCGGCGGAACGGAGATTCACCAGTGTTTAGGCCCGTAACACGACGGTTATCTGCACGGCGAACGGCGGTACGCGCTTACGGTTGGGTGAGCGTTCGACCTTCGACGAAAGCGCCGGTGTGCTCCGGTCCGACCCAGGCGCCCGCCTCGGTGAGGACCGCACCGCGGAGGACGGTTGCGTGCACTTTTGCGCCCAGAGTCCAGCCCTCCCACACCGAGTAGTCGCAGTCCGAGTGCAGGTTCTCGAGGCTGATTGTGTGCCGGGCGTTGATATCGATCACGGCGAAGTCCGCGTCGCTGCCGATCGCGATCGTGCCCTTGCGCGGGTACAGCCCGAACAGCCGCGCCGGTGTCTCGGCTGTCAGGCTGACGAACTGCTGCGGTGTCAACCGTCCGGTGAGCACGCCTTCTGAGTACAGGACGTCCAAGCGGGTCTCGATACCGTTGTGGCCGCCGGGAACGTTGTCGACTAGGTCACCAGAAATCTTCGCCGCCCTGGGAATGGTCAGGTCGTCGGAGGCGACCGTGTCTAGTCCTCCGTCGGCGATGGCTCGCCACAGCGCGTCCTGGTCGCTCTGGTTTTTCAGCGGTGGGTAGTTGTGGAACCGCTGGTACTCGGGCTCCTGGTACCGCTCGCTGGTGAAGGCCAGGTAGTTGTGTAGCACCTCGCCGAAGACCGGTGCACGTCGGCGCTTCGACTCGGCGATCGCTTCGATGCCCGCCTCGGACGACACATGCACGACGTACAGCGGGCAGCCGGTGCGCTCGGCCAGTAGGGTCATGCGTCGGATAGCGGCCTCTTCGGCCAACACTGGGCGCGCGAGGTGGATGTTGCGTCCGCTCTGCTCGCCGGCCGCGTACATGCGCTCGACGTTGTAGCCGATGATGCAATTGTCCTCGCAGTGCACCATCACGAGCCCGCCGGCCCCACCGGCCTTATCCATGACACCGAAGATCCGACCGTCGTCGGAGAACAGGTCACCGGAGGCCGAGCCGGCCGAGAAGGTCGTGAACATCTTCAACGACGGTGCGCCACCGGTGATCACCCCGGACAGCTCGTCCATCGCTGCAAGGCTGACCTGCCCGGTCACCATAAGATGCAAGGCGTAGTCCACATGCGGCCGCTGCTCGCTCAGTTCGGCCATCTTGGCCTGAAGGGCGGCAACCGGGCTGTCACCGCCGGAATGCAGGCCGAAGTCGATGAAAGTCGTCGTGCCGCCGAATGCCGCCGCTCGAGATCCGGCTACGGATGACTGCGCACGTAGCGCATCGGTCAACGAGACGTTGAAGTGCACGTGCGAGTCGACGCCGCCGGGCACCACGGTCATCGACGAGGCATCCAGCGTTCGGGCGGCATCCTCGGTCATGCTTCCCGGCGCGGCGACCAGGACGACCCGCCCGTCCCGCACCCCGATGTCCGCGACCACCGTCGCGGTTCCGGTGACGAGAGTCCCGCC
>JBBRYB010000253.1:0-2415 GCA_038238115.1 Propionibacteriales bacterium
CACGGCCCGGCAGGGGCGGATCAGCTTCTTCGGTGGTCTGCCCAAGGGCAACTCAGTGATCGCCTGCGACTCGAACCTGGTGCACTACCGCGAGCTGACCATTGTCGGGGCGAATGGGTCGAGTCCAGCGCACAACAAGGCGGCTCTCGACCTCATCGCGAGCGGAGCCGTGCCGGTGGCCGACCTCATCACGCATCGGCTGCCTCTGGACGACGTCCTGGAGGCCCTGCGGATCGTGGCTGAAGGCAGCGCCATCAAGGTCACTATCGAGCCCTGAACCGGGAGTAGAGCGGCACCTCACTCGCGTCGGAGAACCTCCTAGATTGCCGCTGCGCGTTCCTCCACCAGGGCGGGCTAGGACGTCGACAGGCTCGTACCCGAGGGCCCGATAGGGCTCTTCGTGGATGCGCTGGAAGCGAAGGGAGTCGTCGAAGGTGATCGTGCGCGCCGCCGTCGGTTCGCAGATTGCGCACCAAGAGCACTGGCGCTGGTCCAAAGGCGACGCAGCTGCGGTGCTGAGGGCCAGCCGGACTCGGGTCCAGCAGCTGTCGAGGCCGGCCGGTTGTCATTCCTGGTGCATCGTGATGGACTCGGCTGTACCGGCGGTCGCAACTTGAGGTGGTGTCGAGGCACAAGAGCGTCTGACGTCACGTCGGAGGGAGTTTGCGTAGTTCGCGGGATGGCGATTGGTTGGGACTCAGCTTGTCGTGTTCCGTGTACAGGACTCCGCGCCCGGTCATAGCCTGCAAGGTAGCGGCGCCGTCGGGGCGTCGCGGATACCAGGAGGGGACTATGAAGCGCACGTTGATCGCGGGCGGCTGTGCGGCCGTTCTCGCTATCGGGGGAGGAGCGTGGGTCGGCCTCGGCTCCGCCACCGCTACTACCACGAAGCCGGGCATTCACGGGTGGCCGGGCAGCACAGCGTCCACGGCTGCTGCGACCATCGCCGGTGTCAAGGCTGACGCCGCCAACGCTGGTTCGCAGGTGCTTCTGCTGCGTGAGCACGAGGTTCGCAACACGTTCATAGACGTCAACAATGATGGTTTTGGTCCTGGCGATCTCTTCATGTTCGAGAGCCAACTCAGGTACCTGAACGGCGCCAAAGTGATCGGGCAGGACTCGGGGCGATGCACGTTCGGGCCTCGTTACGCCATCTGCGACGCCACCATACAACTGTCGGGTAGTGGCAAGATCATCATCTACGGAGCCAGTTTCGCCCGAACCGACCAGCGCTACGCGGTCACCGGCGGCACCGGCAACTACCAGGGGGTAGGTGGCCAGTTAAACGTTGCCAACCTGCGCCATGGTGACAGCTTGCTCGCGTTCGAGATCACCCGGTAACCGAACCCGCGGCTCCGATCGAACCACACAAACGCTCGCCTTATGTTGGTCTGTGACAGGAGCGTTGTTCAGTGGCTCTTCTTACTTGCGGTGGAGACGTGAGCGACACCCGCTGAGTGGCTGACCCGGAATCAGGTGCGAGCCTACGGCGTGCCGCTGCGCGCGCTCGCGTTCTGATCGCTGCTACTGCCGACGCTGCGACGTGCTGGTCGGCCTGGATCGTTTCCATGTGATCGAGGCTGTCCGGGAGGCTGCTCGGGTGCGGGTGGTGGTCGAGTCGGGCGCCGAGCAGACCGGCTGCCGGGTCTGCGGGGTCATCGCTGACAGCCACGGCCGGCGAGACGTCGTGCTGGTCGATGTCCCCGGGTTCGGGCGCCCCACGCGGCTGGTGTGGCGCAAGCGGACCTGGCATGCCGCGGGCCGGCCTGCCCGGCGCGGTCGTGGACTGAACGCGATGACGACCTTGCTCGACCGCGGGCGTTGTTGACCACCCCGGGCGTGCTGGTGGGCCCTCCGGCAGTTTCGCTACGAGCACGACTCCGTGGCCGGCCTGGACCGACCCGTCGAGGGCCGCAAGATCGCCGCCACTGTCGTCGAGACCCTCCAGACCTGCCCGGTGCCCGAAACAGCGCGACTGGAACGGACACTGAAGCAGTGGCGGCAGGCGTTCTTGGCCTACTTCGAGACCAACCGCTCCAGCAACGGCGGCACCGAGGCCATCAACGGGCTCATCGAACTGCACCGCCGCATCGCACGCGGCTTTCACACCGCGAGAACTACCGCCTACGCATGCTCCTGATCGGCGGCGGACTCACCAGCCCCCACCTGAAGTAGGAAGACCCGGTCTAATCGGGCGGTGGGTGCTTCAGGATCTCGCGGCAGGCAGTGACGTCGGCAGCCATCTGGGTGACCAGGTCGTCGACGGAGTCGAAGCGCACCATGCCGCGCAGCCGCTCGGCGAAAGCCACCTCGACGAGGTCGTCGTACAGCTCCAGGTCGGTTCGGTCGAGAACGTACGACTCCACTCGGCGGTCGGTGCCGTCGAACGTGGGGTTGGTTCCCACCGAGATCGCC
>JBBRYB010000254.1:0-2309 GCA_038238115.1 Propionibacteriales bacterium
ATCTGCCCGGACTGCTACGACTACCCCGGGCATATCGCGTTTAACTGGCACGCCCCGGAACTGTGGCGCCGATTCACCATCGCTGTCCGTCGCGCCCTAGCCCGGGCAGCTGGGCTGACTGCGGCCGAGTTCGCCCGGCGGTGCCGGGTGTCGTTTGTCAAGGTCGCGGAGTTCCAACGCCGCGGCGTCGTCCACTTCCACGCCCTGATCCGCCTCGACGGCCCCGGCGAGGACTACCAGCCACCACAACTCAGCATCGATGCGGCCGGGCTGGCCGACGCGATCCGCCACGCCGCCGCACACGTGCGGCTCACCGTCGAGATGCCCGACGGATCCGGGTTGGTGCTGCGGTTCGGCGAGCAACTCGACACCCAAACCGTCAACGGTGGCCAGGCCGAAGAGCTCACTCCGGAGCATGCGGCCCGCTACATCGCCAAATACGCCACCAAAAGCGCCGAAGACTTCGGCCTCGGCGACCGACGCATCAGCCCAGAAACACTGCCCCTGCTCGACGTCAGCGACCACGCGCAGCGGCTGGTCCGCCAGGCTTGGCAACTCGGCGAGCACGAGGCATACGACGGGTTGCGACGGTGGGTCCACATGCTGGGCTTTCGTGGCCACTTCGCTTCTAAGAGCCGCCGGTACTCCATCACCCTGGGCGCTATCCGAGGTGAACGCCGCGCCTACCGGCAACGCCAGGCGGACGAGCACGTGCGTGAGCTGGCAGCCGACGAGCAGGACACCACGCTCATCGTCGCCCGGTGGGAGTTCGCCGGACTCGGCTACCTCACCACCGGAGACACCGCCCTCGCCCTCTCTGCCGCCGCGCGAGCACGCGAGCAACGACAAATCGCCAAGGAAGAAAGAGCTGTCGCATGAGAGCACTCAGATATTTGAGAGGAAGAGAAACCGATGGTTGTGGTCTACACCGTTGAGGAAGCCGCACAGGTGCTAAAGATCAGTCGATGGAAGATTTTCGACTTGATCCGCACCGACCAGCTTCGCTCGTTCAAGATCGGTGGCCTGCGGCGCATCCCGTGTGCCGCTATCGAGGAATACATCACCCGATTGTTGAAGGAGGTGGCTTGATGACTAAGCGCACGTCATCCCCTGTTCCGGACCGGCGTCGCCGTGCCAACGGGGAAGGTTCGATCTATCATCGAACCTCAGATGATCGCTGGGTGGGCAGCGCGTATGTCTACACGACAACCGGACAGCGCAAACGTAGGCCCGTCTACGGCAACAGCTTTGACGAGGTCCGAACCAAACTGGACAAGCTGAAGGGCAACTCAGTTAACGGCGTGCCCGTTGCCGACCACAACACAACGGTAGCGGAGTACTTGGGCTACTGGCTCCGTGAGGTCGTGACCCACAAACGGGCCACCACGGCACGAGGATATGAAAGCGCCGTGCGACTACACATCGTCCCCGTACTCGGCAGGAAAAGGCTCGACAAACTCACTGGCGCCGACGTCCGACACCTCATCGCGGTCTGCCGACAGAAATGCCTATGTTGCACCAACCGGTACGACAAGTACCGCGCAAGGGAACAACAGTGCTGTTCAGTCGGTAAGTGCTGTCGACGGACACCCTCAACTCGACAAATTCAATACATTCATGCCGTCCTACGTAATGCCCTCAGCAACGCCGAGCGTGATGAGATCATCACCCGCAATGTTGCCAAGCTCGTGCAGATACCCACGCCCCGCTACAAGGTTGGCAAGGGACTCCCAGTCGGCGACGTCAAGCGCATCCTCGCCGAAGCCCAACGCACCCGCCTCTACGCCCTATACGTCCTGGCTGCCACCCTCGGCTTCCGCCGCGGCGAACTCCTCGGTCTGCGCTGGTCGGACCTCGACCTAAACCTGGGCACCGTCGCGTCGAACAAGACCGTCCAGCGAGTCAACGGTCGTCTCCTGATGGACGACACCAAGACCGTAGATTCGGACAACACCGTCCCATTACCCAAGATCACACGACGGGTCCTGATCGAACACCGCGACCGGCAAGCCACTGAACGCGCGCTTGCCGGTGAGCTGTGGACCGAGCACGATCTGGTGTTTCCCACCAGCGTGGGCACCCCGATGGAACCACGCAGCCTGAACCGACACTTTGACGGGATCCGGACTCGTGCTGGGTACCCACACGTGCGGCTACACGACTTCCGCCATTAGGCGGACGGCTGGGTTATGCGCCCTGTGAGCGTGTTTCTGCTGGTGGGAACCGCGCGGGTAGTGTCTACGTCCGCATAATCCAGGCGGTGGGTGTCATCTGCCCAGCGAGTCGAGCCAGTCGTCAGGGACGGGTTG
>JBBRYB010000255.1:0-2213 GCA_038238115.1 Propionibacteriales bacterium
CTGTTCCCGCAGAGCAACAGCGGCGGCAACTTCCAGAAGGTCACCCAGGTCATCCCGGTCAAGATCGGGTTCGATAGCGTCAATAATGTCGACCTCGTGCCCGGCATGAACGTCACCGTGCACATCCACAGACAACCTGCCACAGGGCGCTGATCGGCATCGCCCGCAGCCGCGGCCCGAAGGGAAGCGTCTGGCGCCCGGTGTAGAGCACAAGCCCGACGATGAAGTCGCCGCCAAGCCGGTCCGCGAGATGCCGTAACCCACGGAAGTCCTCCTCGCGGACCGTGGACCCAGCCTTGACCTCGATTCCGACGACCTGCCCCTGCCGGTTCTCCAGAACCGCATCGACCTCGACCTTGTCCTTGGTGCGGTAGTGATACAGCTCTGCCCGCTGATCCGACCAGGTCAGCTGGCGAGACAACTCCATCAGCACGAAACCTTCAAGAAGCGGACCCCAAGGTCCGCCCGGTTGCAACAACCGCTCGGTGCTCGCGTCGAGGAGGTTGGCGGCAATGCCGGAGTCGACCATCGCCACCTTGGGAGTGCCGACCGCACGCGCGCTGAGGTTGCGCGACCATGCCGGGATGCGTTTGATTAAGAATACCTCCTCCAGCAGGCTGAGATAGCGGGCGATCGTATTCCTTGAGAGCCCAAGCGGACCGCCCATAGTGGCCGCGACGACCAGCTGACCGGAGCGTGCCGCCAACAGTCGGATCAAGGCACGCATCTCGGCGCCTCGTTCAATCTCCGATAGTTGGATCACATCCCGGTTGATCAAATCGGCTAGATACGAATCGAAGAAGCGGGCCCGACGTCCTTTGTCGCTACGTGCCACCGCCTCAGGGAACCCTCCCCTAGTCACCCGCGCTGCGTATCCAGCGCGGCTTTCCTCGGAGTCGTGCCGCAGATCGGGTCCCTCGGCGAAGGCAGCGTCGATGAATCCATCAGCCGCGCCGTCGATCTCTCCCTGGGACAGCGGCCACAGTTCGATGGTCTCCATCCGGCCGGGCATCGCGTCGGGTATGCTGCGAAGGCCCAGTAGCCGCGCTGATCCGGTCAGCAGAAACCGGCCAGGTCGCGGATCGGCATCGACCGACTCCTTGATGGCGAGCAGGAGTTCGGGCACTCGCTGGACCTCATCGATGACCATCGGCTGCCGGCTCGCGACGAACTCCGTCGGGTCCGACACCGCCGCATTGCGGACCACCGACCGATCGAGGTTGCGCCATTGGGCATCCAGCCCAGCGCCGACCACCTGCACCAGAGTGCTCTTGCCCGACTGCCGGGCACCGTTGATCAAGACCACGCGGGTGTCCTGCAGAGCGGCCCGAACCTGCTGCTCCGCACGGCGGGGCAGCAGGCGGCCGATCGGCGAAGCCGGAGCGACTGGCATTCTCTCAGCATGCCAGTTCGACGTCGGCAGCGTGAGCATCTGGCCGCAGACATGCTGGACGTTTGGTCGCTACATTGTTGTGCGTTTGGTCGCTAGCTTACTGGACGTACAGTCGCAAGAAGTCGTGCCGCCAGTCCAAGCAGCGCGCCACACTGGGTGGGTTCGCCTGACCGGGGATCGGATCGCGGTGCTGGCCGCGACGTTGGTGTGGCTTGCCATGCTCGGATTCCCGGTGGCCTATGCGGTGACCGGGGCGGTATCGGGGCCTGCACTCGGAGTAGCGCTGGTCGCGCTCGCGCTGCTGGTCGGGGTCTTCCTGCGCGCCACGATCCGCGCCCGGGCAGGTGCCCCTTGACTTCCCCGCGCTGCGCACCCAGTGGGAATATGGCCACGCACTGGGTTTCGTGCTGTTCGCCGTGGCGTTCCTCCTGCTGGCAATCGCCCACCCGTCGGCCATGGCCGTGAGCTCGACGGGACGGACGTTTCCGTCGAGCAGAATGTCGGTATGGTCGAGTTCACGACGCCGACCGCCACCTGACACGGACGTCGCGCGCCTGGAACTCGGAGCATAGATCGGATGCGCAGTGATTGTGGCGGTGTCCGGGATCGCGCAATGGGCCGGCTACGCAGCGGCGACACCGTGGCACGCCGGCACCGCGACGTTGCTCAACGGGCTGGCCGCTGTGCACGCGACCAGCCGGTGGTGGCGATCGCTGCGCCAGCGGACTCGTTACGCAATCAGTCACCAACTGCACACCCTTCGTCATTGACGACGTCCATGCCGTCACCCTTTCGGTTGCGCTGTGATTGTGGCGGTGTC
>JBBRYB010000256.1:0-2111 GCA_038238115.1 Propionibacteriales bacterium
ACTTCGCGCAGCGACTCCGCATCCAAGAACTCGCCCATAGAGGTCGAGTCGACCAGGTCACTGAAGACTATCGTGACCGTCTTGCGAGATTGTCGACCTTGAGCCGACCGGACCTGAACTAACATTCCGCATGCGGGACAAAAGTTTGCTCTCGGCGGAGGTAGCTCGCCGCAGCCACGGCAGACTGTCACGAGGAGAGCATAACGTCACGGCCGGAAGGTCGCCTGCATGATCAGAGCTGTCATTGACGGCTGCGGTGAAGCAGATCGGGGCGCGGCTGGGGTTGAAGCCGGACACGCTGCGGGGTGGTGCAAACAGGCCGATGTCGACATCCACACACGCGTGCCTCAATGCCCTCGGCTGCTCAGCCGCACGAGATCTCCCAGGTTGGAGTTGCCCTCGAGGAATTTGACCCCTGACACCTCAGAGCTGTCGGCTCCTGTGTAACGCAGGATGTACAGTCCGTTCCGGATGTCGATCACGTACACCAGCCCGTCCCTGATGATCGGGTAGCTCCAGATGGTGACCTTGTTCGGACCGCCGTTGAGGGCGGGATCCTCGGTGGACACTGATGCCAGCGGCTGCGGTGAGAACCAACCAGCCTGGCTTGGTGCGCTCGGTTGCGCGATGTTGACGGCCTGCAGGCCACCTGAGTGCCAGGCGATGAGAGCCAGCCGACGCAGCACCGTCGGGTTGTGAGACGAGTAGCTGGTGAACTGCTCGGTGCGCGAGCCGTCGCCTGCGCTGTTGTGGAACGCCTTCGTGTTTTGGAAGATCTTGTACTGGCCCACCAGGCGCGGATGTGCGGGGTCCGCGACGTTGATGAGACGCGCCCAGTCCCACGGCCACCCGAACGAGGGGACAGTGAAGGTTCCGTAGACCTCGTCTGTGCTGAGGTCGAACGGCCTTCCCGGCACCGGCACCGCAGAGTGGCTCTCCGAGCATCCCCGGAACGTGTGCCCAGTGCATGTGGTGCCGGCGCCCCAGGTGACGAAGTTCTTGGGCCGGGTCAGCAGGTCGTTGTTAAGGTTGATAAAGGAGTCGTTCGTGTCCTTCACGACTGCGGACGTGTCGAGGATGAAAAAGCCGCCGCGCAGGTAAGCCAGGTATGTCTTGTTTCCGTCGGCGGTCAGGGCCATGGAGTGCAACGCCAGATCATAGTCGTAGTTCCTCGGGTGGCTCGCCCCAGGGAAGAGCTGGTTCCAGTTGCCTTCAGCGATGTCCGTGACGGGTGCCTTGGATCCAAGTGGTGCCTGATCGTGTCCCGGGAAACTGCCGGGCACGCGGCTGATGTCGGCGATCAACAGGTTCGAGCGGTGCGGATCCACTGAGACCGACGGCGTCGAAAGCCACAACAATGCCCGCTTGGCGTTGTGGGGATCCACCCAGAGATACATCTCATGCGGCTTCACGGGATCGCCGGCACGGTCAGTAGGCACGTAGGAGCCGATGAAACGCGGATGGACGGGATAGGTGAGATCGAAGAATCGCAGTTTGAAACCGAACGTCGTGTCGTCACCGGGTGCGCAGTCGTGGATCACCGAGCTACATCGGAACGTCATCACCATCAGAAGCTTCTGGTCCGGCCACACGCGGAGCTCCCGCGTGCTGATGCCTGGTTGAGCTGCGTAGGGCCGTCCGATCTGGCCGACATTCACCGGAGCCGACGGATCAGTGACGTCCTCGATCAGGATCCTTGGATGTATGTGGACGTTCGACGAGGCGTGGCAGGGTTGCGTGCCGCCGGTCTGGCTGCACGGCTTTGAGCCGTCAGTGCGGTTCCCGACGTACACGAACGTCCTACCAGAGGCCGAGTCGCTGTAAAGGGCGAAAGCGGCGTTCATGCCACGATGGAACAGCGGATCGTGCCCCACGAGCTGGAAGTTCGATGACGTTCCGGGCGTACCACCCCCAGGGCCCACCCCAACATCAGCAGAGGCCGCCAAAGTTCCACCCGCGCAAAGCAGCAGAGCCGCAGACGACAGAACGAACATGCGCTTCATCAGGACCGTCTCCCATCCCCCAAGGGTGGGCATGCGGCCTCTGGCAGGGCCGTATTCACCCGTCGCTTCTCACCTTAGAACCGCTCTGGATGCCGCGCAACCGTTCGC
>JBBRYB010000257.1:0-2094 GCA_038238115.1 Propionibacteriales bacterium
ACGGGGCCAGCCCGACGACGCTGGCGCAGGCAGTCACCTGATCGGGCAACACCGCGGCGATCGCCAACGCGTGAGGTGCGCCGCCGGAGCCGCCCCACACCGCGAACCGGTCCCACCCGAGGGTGCGCGTCACGGCGAGCAGGTCCTCGACGACATCCACGACCCGTCGGCCGGGCCGGCGCGAGGCCGCTGCGTAGCCCGGCCGGTCGAGGACAAGCAGCTCGTAGTCGGCACTGCAAGCCGCGTCGATGAGCTGGCCGGACAGCTGGCGGGTGCCAGGGGTGCCGTATTGAAATATGGCGCGGCGCGGCGCGTGCACGTTGAACCGGCAGTACCCGACCACGCGATCTGCGACGGTGACGCTGCCCTCACCGACATCCACCCGATCAGTATCGCGCGCGAGCAGCCCGGAAGGGGTTCGGTTTGGGGACGAGGTGATTGGCGTCAGCTGGTGATGATCCATGGCCTGCGCGCTCAGCCGGGCCCGGTCACGGCCGGCCTCCACCTCTCGAGCCGGTCCGGCGGAACTGTCATAGGGTGAGCATCGCGGCGGCGACCTCGTCCGCCGCGGCGTCCCGCAGGGCAGTGCCCATGTCGTCGAGCACGAGAAGCCGCGCATCGGGAATCTCGGCGGCGAGCACCTCGCCGTTCCCAACCGGGAAGAATGGGTCCGCGGCTCCGTGCACGACGAGTGTCGGCAGCCTAAGTTCGCGGAGGCGCTCACGCCACCGCGGCATGCAATCGAGCCGGCCGAACACCATTCCGAGCTGATTAGCCTGGTGCACCGAGGGCTCGCTCGACGGTGTTCGATCCCAGATCCGCGCTGCGGTCGCGTGCGCCTGCTCCGGGTCATTGCCCAACGGCTCGGCGCCGTCGGCGACGAAGGCGGCGACAGCAGCTCGGTTGGTCCAGTCCGGCATCGGGCGCGAGAACACCGTGTCCATGGTCGCCGCCTCGTGGTCCGGCAGGTCGTCGTCGACCGGACCGGGTGCGACCGGTCGAGTGCTCACCAGCGTCAGCGCCGAGAACACGTTCGGATGGTCGAGCGCGGCGACCTGAGCCACCATCCCGCCGATCCCGACGCCGCCGAGATGAGCCGTCGTGGCACCGAGCGTGCCGACGAGCGCCGCCGCGTCGGCGGCGAGATCGCGCAGGTTATACGCCGGCGCCTTTGGGTCGAGCGTCGTCGACGCGCCGCAGTCGCGTAGGTCGTAGCGGACCACCCGCCGGCCGCCAGACGCGAGCCGCTCACACACCGAGTCTGGCCACGACAGCATCGTGGGCCCGCCAGCCAGCAACACCAGCGGATCGTCATCGCGGCCAAACGTCTCGATGCCGAGCTCGACCCCGTTTGCCCTCGCGGTAGACGACGGGACCTGCCTGTCCTTTGCACCGTCACTCATCACCAACTCCGTTCGATCCGGTTCGACTTCCCCTGCATGACTCGCGAGCAGACCCGAATTCATCGGCCGCCCGCAGCGGACCATACCGACTGGCCTGTCTCGTAACGGGATCGGGCCACGGGACGACCGAAGGCGGCTGTGGGCTGTGAAGTTCAGCGCTTCGTGGCGACGTTCGATCTGTGTCGCTAGTTTCCGTTCATCTCTCGCACACCTGACCGAAGTCGACGACCCCCCAGCCGTCGTCGCTCAAGTGGCGTTAAGTGGTGCTCCGGAAGGAAGCGCTTCGTATCGCGTGGCGCACGTAGATCACACCATTGCCGAACCTTCGATGGTCCAGTAGCTCGAGGTCGAGTCGTACGCCCCGGGGCAGCGCCGGCTTGCCTCCGCCCACGAGCACGGGGCACAGGAGCAGCACGCAATCGTCGACCAACCCGTGCCGGAACGCCTGCGCCGCGAGGGCCGCGCCGCCGATGCTCAGGTCCGAGCTGGACGTCTCCTTGAGCTGTCGTACCGTCTCGGGCTCGAACTGCCGCTCGATCCTCGTACGCGCCGTCGACACCCCTTCGAGCGTCGAGGAGTAGACGACTTTGTCGGCGTCGCGCCAGACCTCGGCGTACTTGCGGACGACCGCCGGCTCGGTCGTCAACCAGTCGTCGTTCTCCCAGACGCGCATCGTCTCGTACATGCGGCG
>JBBRYB010000258.1:0-2084 GCA_038238115.1 Propionibacteriales bacterium
CACCACGGTCATCGACGAGGCATCCAGCGTTCGGGCGGCATCCTCGGTCATGCTTCCCGGCGCGGCGACCAGGACGACCCGCCCGTCCCGCACCCCGATGTCCGCGACCACCGTCGCGGTTCCGGTGACGAGAGTCCCGCCAACGACGGCGAGGTCAAGCATCTTGGACCCCACCTCTTCCGATGTGTCTGGCGGGCGCAGTGAACCCAAGCTAGCTTGTCTGCAACAGGCGCAACAGGCGCAACAAGCGTTGGCACCAAATGCCGAGGGAACCCACCTGGCTCGTCTGCCGGCCACATTCGATCAGTGAGACAGCCGCGACGAACGGCCCGACCCCCAGCAGGAGTCGCGGGAGTCGCGGGCGAACACGGCGTATCGGCGGAGCAAGCGGGCGATCCTCGACGGCAGCCTGGCCCCCATGGCATGAGCGTCCGAGCAGTAGATCGCGATCCAGCTGGGAATGAACCGCACCCCGGCGCATCAGGCGATCGTGCGACTCGAGGACGAACACTGACTGAAACCTTCCCAGCGACGCGGTGTCCTGATCGCGACCATCGACGCCCAAGACATGACCAAGGTCAACGAGATCCTCATGGCGTTATGGAGTTACGCGGTCGCCAGGCGGCTTTGCGAAGACACGATCCTCACGCCGACGACTTGCCCGCGTGGGCGGAGGCGGATCATCGCTCCCACTCCCTGCTGCTGTCTACCTGAGGTAATCGGCGGCTCGCACGGCACGCGCAGTCGGCGACCGAACAGGCCGACCGCGCGCGGTTGCTCACGGTGAGACTGCGTCCGCGCGCCCCCGAGCCCAACGACCATTACGAAGCGACCATTGCGGCGATCGTCGCCCGCCGTCCTGCCGGTGCGCGCCGCGCTCTGGTGACTCATGCCCCCGCGGTGTCGACAATCCGGTCCCGGCCGTCGCCGTCGCCGTCGCCGCTCGCGCCGCGCTGACTGCGATCCATCAATACCGGGAGACTCGTCCGTGCACGCTTGTATACCAGGATCGGGATAGCCTAGGGTCGCGCCCGAACGGGTGGGGGTGCGATGAGCAGGTACACCATTGCGGCTATGCCGGGTGACGGAATCGGCGCGGAGGTGATGCAGATTGCCCGCGCCGTTCTCGACGCAGCGGCACAGCGCGCCGGCATCGAGCTGAGCTATCGCGAGTACGAGGCCGGCGCCAACTTCTATCGGCGGACCGGCGTCGGCATTACCGACGAGACCCTCGAAGCGGTCGGCGAACTAGATGCCGTGTTGTTTGGAGCGATGGGACTTCCTGATGTCCGCCGGGCCGACGGTACCGAGGTTGCGCCGCAGCTCGACCTGCGCGAGCGGTACCACTTGTTCGCGAGTTTGCGTCCGGCGCGGATGTTCGAGGGTGTGCGGCGAACGGTGTCAGCGCCAAGCGCGGACATGCTCGTTATCCGGGAGACGACCGAAGGCCTCTTCGCCGGGCGTCACGATCCACCCTCAGACGATCCCGATGAGGAGTCGGATCGAATGACCATCACGCGCGGCACGAGCGAACAGCTCTTCGAACTAGCCTTCGGGCAGGCCATCGCCCGGCGCAGTACAGGGCACCCCGGTCACGTCACCTTGTTGGACAAATCCAATGTGCTCAAGAGCAACGCATTCCTGCGCAAGATCTTCGACGAGGTCGCCGCTCGACATCCCGATGTAATGACCGCGCATCTGTACGTCGACGCGGCCGCCATGCTCATGGTGGTCGAGCCGGAGCAGTTCGACGTCGTCGTCACCGAGAACGCGTTCGGTGACATCGTGTCCGAACTCGCCGCCGGCGTCGCGGGCGGCCTCGGGCTGGCGCCCTCCGCCGACGTGGGGCTCGACCACGCGGTCTTCCAACCCTGCCACGGCAGCGCGCCCGGCCTGGTGGGCAAGGATGTCGCCAACCCGGTCGGGATGATCCTGTCTGCGGCCATGATGCTCGACTGGCTCGGCCAGCAGCACGCCGACGATGCTGCGACCGATGCTGCGACGATCGTCTCCGAGGCGGTGGCCGAGACGCTGCGGAAGGGCATTTGCACTCCCGACATCGGCGGCAGCGCAGGCAGTCGTGC
>JBBRYB010000259.1:0-2053 GCA_038238115.1 Propionibacteriales bacterium
CCGCCATCCCCACGCCATCCGCATCCTCGCCAGGGCCTGGATCCGCATCATCTGGCGATGCTGGCAAGACGGCGTCGCGTTCGACCCCGCACTCCAACAAGGACGCCAACCCCTCGCTTGCTTGACATAGGGCACTCCTATGTTTGTCAAGCAGTGATTGGCGCGTTGCCGAGCCGGACTGCGGTCTCGATCTTTCGGTAGAGGCGCCGGGCTAGCGCCCGCTTGATCGAGCGTCGGATGTCGCGGTGGGTCTTCCCTTGGGCGGTGCGTCGGATCTCATAGGTGCGGGTCTCTGGATGGCATCTCATCCGGGTGATGGCGACGGTGTGCAGTGCCCGGTTCAGCGCGCGGTCGCCACCGCGGTAGAGGCGATGCCGCGAGCGTTGGCCGCTACTTGTTTCCAGGGGCGAGACGCCAGCCAGCGATGCGAACGCTGCCTCGTTACGGACCCGACCGTGGTGGGACCAGCTGATCAGCAGCTGCGCGGCCACGACTGGGCCGACCCCGGCCTCGGCAAGAAGCGCCGGCC
The DNA here is from genome assembly GCA_038238115.1 of Propionibacteriales bacterium. Classification (GTDB taxonomy): domain Bacteria; phylum Actinomycetota; class Actinomycetes; order Propionibacteriales; family Nocardioidaceae; genus JBBRYB01. Next base: position 530 of record JBBRYB010000259.1, read on the forward strand.
CTGCCGGATGCTGCTTGATCAGCTCGAGCAGCTGGGGGTCGAGTTCGGCGAGCTGCGCAGACAGGAACCGGACCCGCGCCGCGACGGACTACAGACTGAACACCGACAAGCGCTGCTCGACCGGTGCTGTGGGCGCGAGCTGTAGCTGCTCGATCTGGGCGAGCTGGACCGCCAGCGACCGTCCGCGCAGCTGCGCGCGCAGTTCCTCCGGAGCGACCACGATCAGGCTCTTCAGTTCGTTGATCGCCTTCGTGCGGCTGACCAGAACTCCTTCCCTGCAAGCGAAAACCATTCGCAGGGCCTCCCGCAGACCGCCAGATCGAGGCGCGCCTTGCTCGTCACGGGCCAGCGCCTGGCGCGCGGCGCGGATCGCGTCGATCCGATCGTTCTTCGCTCCACGGGCCCACTTGAGCGCACCGACCTCGACGACCCTCTCTCCGGCATCGATGAGGAAGACGACCAGGCCGGCGGCGGAGCTGCCGGTCCCTTCCAGCGCCCAGATGCGTCGGCCGGGAGCATGCTCGCTGGCCCAGCCGAGCATCCGTCGATAGCCCGCACCGTCGGCGGCGTCGGCCAGATGAGCGTGGACCCGCCCGGCAGCGGTGTCGAGGACCGCGGAGGTCGATGGTGTCGCGGTCTGGGTCGCCTCCGATGACGAAGTCGTAGTTTTCTGCAAGCATGACCATTGCGGGTTGTCCTTCCATCGATGGGTGACGCGGAAAGGCATCGGCCTGGGTGAAGGTCACTGGTCGCGGCAGCACTGTGAGGGGTCACGCCGACAACGGCGGACAAGCTCCTAATCAAGCCAAGACGAGTGGGCCAGGTCGGTGCCGGCAACCCCAGGAACAGGTCAAACGAAAGACACGCCAAGGACGGTCAGTATTCTCGAGAGTCACCTCGAGCTGCCGGCACCAGCCTGGCTGATCGGCCAAGACCGAGCCACCTCGATACTCACAGTGTTCTCATTCGTGCCGCGCTGCCAGGGACTGTGTGGATCGCAGGAGTAGATCGCGACGCCGGTGTCGATGCGCAGCTGAGTGTGGTGGGCCATCTCAGCGCCTTGGTCCCAGGTCAGGGTCTTGCGCAGCTGTTCGGGCAAGGTGGTGATCTTGGCTGCGATCGCATCCCGAACGGCCTCGGCACCGTGACCGGCCAACGGCGGCCCGTTCTTGACCCGCTGTGCCGTGCCGAACCCTTCCATCGGGGGCAGGTGCAGCAGCATCGTGAACCTGCTGGTGCGTTCGACCAGGGTGCCGATCGCCGACTTGTTCAGCCCGATGATGAGGTCGCCTTCCGTAAGACTGTGCTGTGGTCCAGGAGGGTCGGGTGTGGCTGAGGTCGCCTTGCGCTGTGGTCGCTAACTGGGAATGTCCGCCCGGCTCTTCGGGGCGCCCTGGCTGCTAATTGAGATCTGCGCTCGGTCGCTGTTTACGGATGCGTCGGCGGGGTGTTCCACGGGCCGCTGTCAGAGGACCTCGAGCAACGGACGGAGAAGGGCGCGTGGAGGCAGTACGGGACAACGCA
>JBBRYB010000260.1:0-2009 GCA_038238115.1 Propionibacteriales bacterium
GACGCCATCACAACCTGGGCCAGCCATCGCAACCAAGACCCAACACCATTCGTCTGGCACGCCGCAGCCGACGAGATCCTGAAGAAAGTACGCCGCGGACGAAAAACACTCACACAAGTCAAATCACAGACGGACCACTAGGACGGGGTCGGTCGCCTGCCGCCGCGTCGCCCGACTGTGCGGCCACTCCGACCGCGAGCTTCGCCGCCGCTCGATCGGTGGCATGATTGTGGCATGGCTCGCACACGATTGAGTACGACGGTAGATGCAGATCTGTTGGACGGCGCGCGGCGGGTGCACTCTGGCGTCACCGATGCCGCTCTCATCGACGCCGCCCTCGTAGCGCTTCTCGCGCGCCACCGCGCCACCGAGGTGGACGCACGTTACGCCGCCTATGACGAGCACCCTCTCGACGAGCCGGACGACTGGGGTGACCTGGCATCGTTTCGACAAGCCGCCTCAGCCTCGTGAGCGCCCTGCCGGCGCGGGGCGAGCTCTGGTGGTGCGAGATTGCCGAGATCGGCCGGCGCCCCGTTGTCGTCCTGTCACGTGACGCGGCAATCCCACGGCTGGGGCGAGCACTCATCGCGCCCTGCACGACGACGATCAGAGGGCTTCCGAGCGAAGTTGTTCTCGAGCCGGGCGAGGACCCGGTCCCTCGCCGCTCAGCCGTTAACCTGGACTCTATCGAGAGCGTCTCGCTCTCCCTGCTCGTCACGCGACTCGGTCGCCTGGCCGACGGGCGCATGCACGAAATCTGCGGGGCTCTCGAGGTCGCGGTCGACTGTCGACGGTGACGCGCGCAAGGTCCGCAACGGATGCCTTCACTCACGCTCCAAGCACGGACTGCAGTCGACAAAGCCCGCGGGTGGCATCGTTGCTGGTGGCTTACAGGTCAGCGGTTCAAGTGGGGCAACCATGGTGGAGCTGAGGGGACTCGAACCCCTGACCCCCTCCATGCCATGGAGGTGCGCTACCAGCTGCGCCACAGCCCCGCGTCGATGCGGATGCCCCTGCGGGCGAACCCGCCGGGCTCGTGAAGTTTAGCCAACCTGCGTCGCCGGGAGAAACCTGGGCAGGACCGACCACAGGACCGCGACGCCGGCACCGACGAAGCTACTGCCGGGGGTCGTCGGCGAGCTCGACGGGCTCGGGCAGCGTTCTCGCGTTGTAGTCGGCGATCTGCCAGCCATGGCTGCCTCGCAGCTGCAGCACCGCCCAGGCGCAGTTCTCCATCCCGGCCAGGACCTCGCTGAGATGCTCCGGCACGCCCAGGAAGGCGAGCAGCCCGACGCGCAGCGATGCGCCGTGCCCTACGACGATGCCGGTCTGCCCTAGCTGCACCGCGTCCGCCGCCTCCGACAGCACGTCGAGCATCCGCTTGCTCACCTGGTCGGTAGTCTCCGCACCCGGCAGCAGGCTCTCACCCGCCATGAACCGTTGGTACAGCTGCGGATGGCGCTCAGCGAACTCTGGGAAGGTCAACCCCTGGCGGATCCCCACGTCGTACTCACGCAGCCGGGCGTCGAGCACCAGCTCCATCGACGGCAGCAGCGCGATCAGCGCGCCGGCGGTCTCGCGGGCCCGCGCCAGGTCGCTCGACCAGACGAAGCCCGGCGAGTACGACGCAAGGAGCGGCGCCGTCCGCTCCGCCTGTGCGCGGCCGACATCGTCGAGCGAGACGTCGGCGTGGCCCTGGGCCCGCCCGACGGCGTTCCACTCGGTGCGGCCGTGCCGCCACAGGACCAGCCGACGAGTCTCCGGCCGGTCGGTCGCCCAGATGTCGCGAGCGATCACCGCCCGACGTCGGCTCCGTCGGCGGCGCCGGCCGCGCCACCGGTCGGGACGATCTGCGGAAGCGGGATCGTCGGGCAGTCACGCCAGAGCCGTTCGAGGGCGTAGTAGAGGCGTTCCTCCTCATGCTGGATGTGCACCACGATGTCCCCGTAGTCCAACAGCACCCAGCGACCGTCGCGCTCGCCCTCGCGACGCACCGGCTTGGCGCCCAC
>JBBRYB010000261.1:0-1998 GCA_038238115.1 Propionibacteriales bacterium
AACGACGCACCCACCGACGCGTCAGGATCAGACGAGTCGTCGACGTGGACTACCTTGAGGGCACTGTTGCATTGAGCCATCGTGTGAAGGGGGCACGGCAGATCTTCCTGTCGGCTGCCTCGCGACGTGTCCCAGAGGGCATCGCAGGCCGTCGCAATGGCACAAAGGGACGCCTGCGGGAGGTCGGGCGCCGGCGGCCCGCAAGATTGGCGGCGGGACTCTCGCGGGATCGCTCAATGCAACAGTGCCGCCGAGACAGCAGATTTCCTGTCGGCTGCCTCGCGACGTGTCCCGAAGTCGCCGCCAGGCCCTCGAAGTCGGCCCAAGGGGACGCCCGGCGGGAGGTTAAGTGCCGCCGAGCCGCAAGATTTGCGGCGACACGTTCGCGGGATCGCTCAATGCAACAGTGCCCCTGCCCGTACTGATCGACCGCCCGGTACAGATAGGTCCACCGTCCGTTGACCTTGACATAGGTCTCGTCGACGAACCAGCGGTCACCCGGCACGTGACGGCAGGTCCGTGCCGCCTCGACGAACGCGGGTGTGAACCGTTGAACCCACCGATACATCGTGACGTGATCGACATCCACCCCACGCTCGGCCACCAACTCCTCGACGTCGCGGTAGGACAAGCCATACCGCAGATACCACCGCACGGCCACCGAGAGCACCTCACGAGGAAACCGGAAACCAGCGAACACGGAGGTCGAAGACGAGGTCATTCGGACCAGTCTCACGCCCGCGCCCGATCGCTGAACGCAACAGTGCCTCTCGGCATCGTCACTCCTGGCAGTCGCCCGCCTGGCATCCGTCACGAGGTCACCCTCACCGAGGGACAAACGAAGGTGGTCGGCGGCATCGCGCTCACCCTGCTCGACGCCTTTGCCACAGGAAACCTCGAACATGACGCCGCGGACGTCTCGCTGACCACCAGGACCGGCTAGCCGCGCTGTCATCCGTCATGTGAGGGGACGTGCCCAGTCCCTGCCAATGGCCGACGAGGTCACGGTAAAGCGGCGAGCTTGCGAGCAGCTCGTCGCCGCTGCCCACCGAGCTCGTCGTGCCGTCCAGCACCAGAATCCGATTGGCGCGGGCTGCGGAGCTCATCCGATGCGCGATCACCACGAGCGTCCCCGGCCGCTCATGGAAGGCTTCCTCGACGACCGCCTCCGCCTGCGGGTCCAGGTGGCACGTCGCCTCGTCCAGGATCACCAACGGCGCCGGGGAGAGGTAGGCGCGCACCAGTGCAATCAGCTGACGCTCTCCCGACGACATGCTCACGAGGTCCGGAGTGGCGTCGTAGCCACCGAGCCGCTCGACCAGGCTTGTGCCGCCCAGCGCCGTGACGGCGTGCTCGAGTTCGCCGGCAGGCGCGTTCTCGCGCAGGTAGGTCAGGTTGTCACGTACCGTTCCGGCGAACACGTACGCTTCCTGCGGGATGAGCACCCGCTCCCGTGTCAGCGCCGCCCGCGAGAGAGCGCCGACGCGGACCTCGCCGAGCCGGACCGTGCCCGTCTGTGGCTCCAGCAGGCCCGACATGAGGCCGGCAAGGGTGGACTTGCCGACACCGCTCGGGCCCACGACTGCCAGGTGGTCCCCCATCGGCACGGTAAGATCCAGCCGGTCGACCACCGGCGCGGCCCACTCGCTGTAGGCGAAGGACACCGAGCTGAGCCGCAGCGTGCGGTCCGGACCGATCAGGCTGCCGTCCGAACCGGTCTCTGCTGTCTCTTCGGCGGCGTCCATGCTCGCGACGATGCGACGCAAGGTGACCATGAGCCAGAGACCGGGGCCGCTCAGACCATTGACGAGTGCCTCCAGTGCGGGCTGCAGACCCTGCAGGACGTACGTCGCAGCCCCGACGATGACACCGGCGGAGGCCCCATGGTCGACGAGCCAGGAGCCGAAGCCCAGGATGAGCAGGAGGGGCAGCCAGCTGCCGGCCGCAATCGCCAGCGTGCCCACTGCCTCGAGGCGCCCCAACGCCCTCGTCGCGCTG
>JBBRYB010000262.1:0-1939 GCA_038238115.1 Propionibacteriales bacterium
GACCGCTCGCAGGTTCTCGGTGGTTTGCACCAGCGTGTCGGTGAGCGTCGCGGTGTCGCCCGCCGCTGCGTCGCAGACGTTCACCGCCAGGATCGCGCCGTGACCGCCTTCGCTCAGGTCCACCGCGTGCTCGGCTTTGTGGGCCAGGTGCGTGGTCCCGTCCTTCATCTTGGTGATCTTCGCATCCGGATCGTCCGGGCTCTGCCAGTCGTCGTTGCTCGCCTTTTTTCCGCTTCTTGTCCAACTTCGCCAACTCTTCACGCGTCGGCGTCTCGATCCCGCTCTCCCTGGCCAGCCGTTCCAAGAACTGCTGGTATCCCTCGCCGGTGTCACGCCGCACGATGCTCCGCATGGCGGCGTTGGCCTCCAGCGTGGTCGAGTCCACGCCCACCGTCTTGCCGTTGACCAGCCCGTGATTGGCCAACCCCTTAAGCAGGAACTGGAAGACCTCGGCGTGCGTCTCCAGGTCGATGAGTCTTCGGGTACGGCTGATCGTCGAATGGTCCGGCGCCGGCTTGTCGATCGGCAGCCCGAGAAACAGCTTGAGCGAGTTGCTGTCGCTGCAGCGCCAGTCGATGCCGCGTTCGGAGTCGATGCCCTCGAAGTAGCCGACCAGCAGGCAGCGGAAATAGACGCCGGGAGCCAGCCCCGGCCGCCCGCCCTTGTCCCCCTCGTCATAGAACTTCATGCACCGTTCCTCGACGAACAAGTCGAAGTGGTGGGCGTCGAGCACCTTGTTTACCGCGTCGTAAAACGGGTGTGGCCGCACGTTCAGGTCGGCGGTGCTGACGAACAGCGGCTGCTGGACAGGTTTGCGTTTGCCGAGGGCCATGGGCAACGTCCTCCGTGACGCCGGGCATTTCAGCGCGGTCAGCCGTCGCCGTCAAGGGGGTTTCACCCTGAGTCATCCCCACTTTCCCTTCGCACTTCGCGAGCGCATAAAATAGGCCGAGCCCGGTCGTTCCGGGCTCGGGAGTGGCCACCCCGGCACAATCGAATTGGAGTCGATCATGCATCGCAAGGACGCGATCGCGTGGGTGGTCTCGGTCTGTTCCGTTTCGCTGCGATTGTCTCAAGCCAAGACGTTGTCGATTCTGGTCGCCGCGGCCATGCGTGTCCAGCGGGTGTCGCTGGCCCACATCGGCCGGGCGATGGAGGGTTGTGCCAAGCACCAGATCAAACGGTGCTGGCGATTCTGTGCCAACGACCGGGTCGAGTCGGCCGACGCGATGCGCGGCATCGTCGCCAAGCTGCTGAAGAAACGAAGCAAGAAGAAAAAGCTGCTGATTGCCGTGGATTGGGTGGACATCAAAGGGTTTCAGACACTCCTGGCCAGCGTGGTGCTCAAGGGTCGCTCGACACCCATCGCTTGGGCCAGCACCACCAATCATGTCTACGACGGCCACCGCTCGCGCAACGCGTTCGAGGAATCGCTGCTGCTGGTGCTGCGGGAGATGATCCCGCGGACGATCAAGGTGGTGATCCTGGCCGACCGCGGCTTTGGCCGCACCGCCCTGGCCACGTTCTGCCAGCAGCAGGGATTTGGGTACGTGATCCGCATCCAGCCGTCGGTCACGGTTCGGCTTCACGGCTTCCACGGCAAGCTGCTGGACTATCCCGTCTACAAAGGCATCGCCGGGACAGGCTTCGCCTCGTCCCAAGGTGCTCAAACGCGTCCGCTATCGCAGTGACGGGGCCGTGATCCAAAACGTGGTGGTCCACTGGCGGCGAAACCTGCCGGCCAAACGAGACGAGTGCTGGTTCCTGATGAGCGACCAGCCCGCAGCGCCCATCAGTTGTGCAACCTCTACGGCCGGCGGATGACCATCGAGCAACTGTTCCGCGACGACAAGAGCAAACGCAACGGCTGGAGCCTGCGTGACACCCAGATCACCAAGCCCGATCGGCTGGACCGGTTGCTGCTGATCCTGGCGATCGC
>JBBRYB010000263.1:0-1892 GCA_038238115.1 Propionibacteriales bacterium
CAACGGTTCACACCGGAGTTCGTCGAGGCGGCGCGGACGTTCTTCGCCCGAGCTCTCGTCGCTGGGGCGGTGCCGGTTGAGGTGACGACGGTTCGGGCGCGGGCGTACCCGCGTGTGCTGGACGAGCTCATCCCTGGCGTCCTGCACATCACAGAGCCGTACGCCAACAACAGTGTCGAGGGCCATCATCGACCCAGAACCATGCGCAGTAACTGCGACCCAGATGTGACCACCTCGACTGCACACCGCCCCGGATGGTCGGACGAGGTGGAATACGCGCTTCTCGGCTGGCGAGTGGGCTGCGCGGACCCGACAGATCGGGGGATGGAGAGCAAGCGGTAGGGCAGGAAGCCGTAATCCGCATGGCGATGGAGTTGAGTGCGAAAGCGGCCGACACAGAATTCACTGTTATGGATTCGACGCTGGACGTGGCTGTGTAGGCGACGTCGCGCTCGCGACCTCCTTCGGTACGGCCGAACTGCAGTCACCTCGCGGTGGCCGGGCAGGTCCCTACCGGCTTACGGGAACGCTCCTCAAGGTGAACGGGGCGTGGAAGTGGCGGGTGCACCACGGGTCTGAGCCGCTGCCCTGGTGAGGGCGGACGTACAACGCAATGTCATCCCGCTGACGTGCCGGCACAGCGTGCCCGCTCATGCCGAGATGAGTGCCCTCTGATCCCGGGCTCCGCACTTGGCCCACCTCGCAACTGTGGTGGTCGGCAGCCTCGGCTGAGCCGTTGAACTCAGCTCTGCAGAGGTGTTGCGGGTTGCCTGAGCATGAATGTGATCGCAGGACAGAGCACGGTCAGGGTCGACCCGGTGACTCGGAATCCATGGCGTTCGTAGAACGGGATCGTGCGGGGATTCGGTGTCTCCAGATAGGCAGGCAGAGCCGTCTCGTCAACCACTCCCAGACAAGCGGTCATCAACCTGCTGCCACGTCCGGTGCCCTGCACGTCGGCATCGACGCCGAACCACGGGAGATACCAATGCGGAAACCGGGGATGCGCGGCCTCCATCTGCTCCAACGCCACTATCGTGTCACCGTGCCGTGCCCGATCCACGGTCGTCAGGAGGACCCGGATCACCTCGTCCCCGTCAGGCTCCGCCTCCGGGGGAAACCACAACGCAACGCCTGCGAAGTCGTCCACCTGCCACACGGTGTCGTGGCTGAACGCCTCACCACCGAACGCGGCCAAGAACTGTGGAAAGTGCTCGGCGTACGCCTCGTCGCCGGGGTACAACCAGCGCTCAACCGGATCGGCTCGAAACGCGGACAGCAGGGTCGCGAACGACTTCACCCGTTCCTCCCGGGTGGCGCTGGACACACGAGTCGTTTTCACACCCCCCATTTTAGGGCGTCGCAGTGCATCGGGCTCGAACGTCCTCTCTAGCCGCGATCCGAGCGTGGCGTCGGACATCCGCTGCGGGATGATGAGCACTGCGACCAGGCAGACCATGGTCGGCGCAAGGCAAGGCTCGGCCGATGCATGGTCCCAAGACGTTCCGATTAGCTCGCGTCTTTGCCACCGGTCATGCCTTCGTCCAGAACATCAGACGCGGTCACTACGACCTCGCGACCGACGCGCCAGTCCACCGAGTCCGGGTGGTCTTCGATGAAGTGGCTCGCCATCTAACCGACACTGGAAGGGCTCAGCCCTGCCGCCCGATCAGACAACGCAACAGAGCCGCGGCGAGACCTCAAAGTCGGCCCAGGGCTGCAGCTATGCCGGTCTCGGCTTCGTTACCGAGCTTGGTGAAGGCACGTTTCATTAAGGGTGCCATAAACCTGGTGATACCTTTGAAGCTAAAGTTTGCCGTATATGTCACCTCGGTGGCGCCGTTCACCTCCCTGAACGTCATTGTGTCGTGGGCGATGACGGTCTTGTTCTC
>JBBRYB010000264.1:0-1837 GCA_038238115.1 Propionibacteriales bacterium
CCACACGTTCCTACCCATGGCGTATCCCTTCAAGCGAGCTAGCGGCACCCGAGACAGAAAGGGACGCCACGCCACAGTGTCTCAAGCACGAACCGACCGCGTCCAGTGCACCGAACGGGGCCCCACCGAGAGATCAGTCGAGGTTGTCGCGCACGGCCGCCTCCGCAAAGGTGACGGGGTCGACGGGCTACGGCCGTGCGCGCGCTCACCGTGGCGATTCTGCCACCGGGGATCCAGCCGTACCCTCGGCTCATGGCCACGACATGGAGGCCCGTCGAGCCGAGGCGCAGCGTCGACGTCCTGCACGACGACCGCTGGCATCGGGGCGTCCTGCGCGGCTGGCAGCGCATCCCGGGCGGATGGGAGGCGTTCGTCGACGTCACCGTCCGGCCGGGCATCATGGTCGTCAGGTGGGTGCCGGGCGACCAGGTGCGCGAGCGGTGACGTTCAGCGGGCTGGCGGCGTGTGTCTTGTTTGGGAAAGGGCTTCATACGGCGGTACGGAACCTTGCGACCGGGAACTGTCCAACGCAGAGCGCGGAGAGGGATGTTCCTGCGTTGGTGATACGCCGGACGCCAGGAAGAGCGCGCCAATCACCGCCACCGCGAGGCCCGTCAGCATTCGACGTATGCGCAACTCCATGCCGCTAGCGTTAGCGTCCGAGCGCGGCCCGCACAGTCCCTGCTCTCGCAGGACCGGTGAGGTAGGAGTGTGTCGGAGCAGAGCCGAACTCGACGGTGATGGCGGCACCTGCGTGATGGGCATTGAACCAGCCGGTCATCGTTCCGTGGCAGACACCGGTCTGGCACGTGAAGGGCTTCCTGGGCAGATGCAGGTCCGGCGCAAGCCGGTTCATCAGCCGCGGATTCTTCACGTGGTCGGAATCGACGCCGTACAGCGGCTGATGGAAGGACACGACGAAGGACGGGTGGTCATGGTCGAGGAACGTCTTCACGGCCCGGGTCTCCGGTTCGCTGAACGGGCGCGGCCCGGAGTCGTACATACCAGCCTGGCGAACCCACCGGTATCCCCAGTTCCGGTTCAGGTCGACACCGCGGGCGTTCTGCCTCGTGTGTGCGGCGAGTCCGTCCGGATTCATCGTGGGATGACCCACAGATCGATCCCACGGACAGCGGGGCTCGCGATGATAGCTCGCGCGACCTGGACACCGGCGGGCCCGTTGCCGTGCATGTTGCCGAGGACCACCGCTGTGATCGCGGCGCCGAGACTGCCCAGCCGGTAGGCGAAGATCGGCCGATGCTCCACGCTCGCGCCGATACGTCGTTGCTCCACTCAAGATCCGACCGGCGAGGCTGTTCCCGACTGCGGGGTCTGCACCCCAGCCTGATGCTGGACGGCACTGTTGCGTTGACTGATCGGGTCGGGCGCGACACTGATCCGATGATCTCGTCGGCCGCCAGGGGGGTCAGTTTTCAGCCGTCGTTGACATTAAGACGTTCGTTCGCACTCTTCGCCGTCTATGGTGAAGGTAACGACGAGCATTCTGGGCGCAAGTAGTCGCCGGGGCACTGTTGCATTGAGCGATCCCGCTAGCCTGCTGCCGCAAATTCTCCGGTCGGGGATGCCTGAGCCGCCCGCAACCTGCCTCTTGGGCCATTTGGACAAGCTGGGAGTTGCCTATCAGGGTTACGTGGGTGGCCAACAGGAAGATTTCCTGCGCCGCGGTGGACAGAAGCCCTAATGCAACACTGCCGATCGAACTCATCGGCGACCTGCTGTTGCGACGACCGCCAGAATCCGCCGTACGTCCACCGGGCGTTGACCCTTGACGTAGGCCTCGTCGACGAATCAGCGGTCACCAGGCACATGACGTCGA
>JBBRYB010000265.1:0-1834 GCA_038238115.1 Propionibacteriales bacterium
GAGCATGGGCGTACCTTCCCGAGCCGGCGCGCCAACGCCGACCCTGATCAGAACATGCATGAGCTTCAGATCTTGCTCGGGAGGTGCGCCCGACTCACGTCACCCCGCCGAGGGCCATCCACAGGTTCTGATCATTGCTCGGGGGGCCTCTACGACCCGAGAAGTGACACCGGTGGAATGTACCAGCGCTTCTGAACCAGAAGTGTTCGCTCAACACAGGCGTCCTTCCGAGCGGCGCCGGACGGGGGCAGCGCCTCACGCTTCAGGCAGCTGAATAAGGGCTGGATATCGTCCCGGTCGAACCAGTGTGGCTGTGTGACGCCGTTGTTGCATTGAGCCATCGTGGGAAGGGGGCACAGCAGATCTCCCTGTCGGCCGCCTCGCGACGTGTCCGAGGGCGCCATCAGGCCGTCGTAGTCGGCACAAAAGGACACCCTGCGGGAGGTTAGGTGCCGGCGGGCCGCAAGATTCACGGGACGTTCGCGGGATCGCTCAATGCAACAGTGCAGCCAAGAGCGCACCGTGGAACTGTTGCGTTGAGCGATCCCGCCGGGCACGAGAAAGCTGGCATGACATTCTCGTCGGCGACCGGGTTCACCGGTTTCCGGTTCCCTCGCGAGGTGATCTCTGTCGCGGTGCGGTGGTACCTGCGGTACGGCCTGTCCTACCGCGACGTCGACGAGCTGCTCGCCGAGCGGGGAGTGGACGTCGATCACGTCACCGTCTACCGGTGGGTCGCACGGTTCACACCCAAGTTCGTCGAGACCGCACGTACCCGTCGCCACGTGCCTGGTGATCGGTGGTTCGTCGACGAGATCTACGTCAAGGTCAACGGACGGTGGACGTACCTGTACCGGGCGGTCGATCAGTATGGGCAGGTCATCGACGTGTGGCTGTCCGTCAGACGCGACCTGGCCGCCCGATGCGTGGTCTCAAGACGTTCCGATCGGCACACGGCCTCACCACCGGTCATGCCTTCATGCAGAACCTCAGACGCGGCCACTATGAGACCACCGTCGACGCGCCAGCCCACCGTCGAGTCCTGGCGGCGTTCGACGCACTGGCGCTCGCCATCTGACCGGCACCAAATGGGCGTAGGCCCGACACCCGATCGGACAACGCAACAAAGCCACGCCGCGGACGCCGCTCTCGCGAACCCATGCCCACGCCGACCGGAGCTAGTTGCTAGGACGGTCCCGAAGGGCCGGGGGCCGCGGGTGTGGTCTGCCAGGGCCACCGTCCGGTGATCTCGAGCTCGAGGGAGAAGCTCAGGGATGTTCGGATTGCAACGATCAGGGCCAGCACCAGAACGCTGCCCAGGGTTGGTGTGACGGCGACCGTGCGGATGATGTCGGCGGCGACGAGAAGCTCGAGACCCAGCAGGATGGAGCGGCCCAGTTGCTGACGGAATCTGCGGTAGACGTCGGGCAGACGATGCTTGGCGTTTGCTACACCCCGTCCCGTGGCCAGTAGCGCTCCGACGACCATGACGCCAACGCCCGCCGTATCGATGCCCTTGCCGACCAGCTCGACGGCGTCGGTGAATTGCACACTCCTCAACTCCTCGTGTCGGACCCGGCTGGTCTTGTCAATCGCAGGATCTCATCCCAAGCCGCGCGTGCGGTGGAGTAGGGCCGCTGCGACTCCTACGGACCTCGACGGCGCGATCTCACACCGCTTCGGGGCCGACACATAGACTGACGTCGCGTCTCGATATCGGGGTGCGCTCGCCTCTCGGGAATGAGACTGCAGCATGAGTCGTCGTCCAGCCCGCTCTGCCCTCGCTTCGGCAATGGTCATGACCGGCGCCATCGCACTGTCCGCGGGGGGTGCC
>JBBRYB010000266.1:0-1792 GCA_038238115.1 Propionibacteriales bacterium
ACAGAACCGGCAACGCGCGAAGCGATCAGCCAGGCCCTCAGGCGATACTGCAACAGCCGCGCTAACCTGTGGGGCTCAATTACCTCGGGCCCCTCTCCGTGAGCGCGTCTATGCAGCGCGTCGGTATTCGTTGATCACGCCGCCCGGTACCTCGGTGCGCTGGGTCGCTGGACGATCGCCTCTGTCAGACAGCAAGGAGAAACCCCGTTGCCGCCGACACCCGTGATTGGCGACTCCTGATCAAGCGCCCGGTGCGGACGGTGGCCGTTGTCATGGGTCTCGTACTCCGCCAGTACCCGCAGGAGGTGTCGCTCACCGAAGATCAACATCCGATCCAGACACTCAAGCCGGATCATGCTCACCCATCGCTCGGCGTAGACATTGGCCTTCGGAGCGCAAGGCGGGCTTCGCAACACCGAAATGCCCGCGTCAGCAAAGACCGAGTCCAAGGACGCCGTGAACTTCGTGTCGCGATCGGGGGATCAAGAACCGGAAGGCGTCGGCCCGCTCCCCCATCGCCATCCTCAGATTGCGGGCCTGCTGGGTCACCCACTCGCCGCTCGGATGCCGAGTGGCACCGAGAATGTGGACCCGGCGGGTGCCGACCTCAAGCACGAAAAACACGTAGATCCTGCGCAGCATGACCGTGTCCACCGTGAAGAAGTCACACGCCAGCATCGTCTTGGCCTCGGCACCGCAGAACTCGCGCCATGTCGGACCCGACCGTCGTGGCGCCGGATCCACACCTGCTTGCTGCAAGATGTTCCACACCGTCGCCGGCGCCACCCGGTAACCCAGCCCGACCAGCTCGCCGTGGACGCGTCGATGACCCCATGTCGGGTTCTCCCGCGCCAGCCGAACCACCAACTGCCGGATCAATATTGCCGTCCGTGGTCGGCCGCCGGTCGGCGCGGTCGTTCTCCGATACGTCCAGTGCCGGGCCACCAACTCACGATGCCACCGCAGCAGCGTTGCCGGCGCGACGATCCGAGCTTGCCGCAACTCCAGCGGCAACAATCGACAAGCCGCCGCCAACACCATCCGATCCTTCGGTTCCAGCCGCGGTCGAGTCACCTGCCGACGCAGCACCGACACCTCGTGCCGCAGCACGAGCAGCTCAACGTCTTTGGCCGCCTCAACGCGCCAAGCAGCACCATGAGTTCGAGGATCGCCCGCAGGGTTGCGTACATGATGGCAAACAGCATTCAACCGATTATGCCCAACCCGCCAAGATCCTCGAACCGCGGTTATTGAGCCCCACAGGTCTCGGCCCGCACCGTCGACCACCACGTTTCGGCAGTCCTGGCCAAGCTGGGGGTGGGGACGCGGGGCGCGGCTGTGGCGCAGGCCCACCAGCTGGGCCTGACGCCGGCCACCGCATAGCAACGATCCGGGTGCCGCCCGAGCAGAAATATGGGCACTCGCCGCCAGCAATGTAGGCAACTTCGCCGATGAGCGGCGGGCGCCTTTCTTCTTACGGTTCTGGTGTCAGAACGACCACCACCCGAGGAGGCTCCGATGCCGCTCTACATGGACGTCCACAACCTCGACGGACCCGTGTCCGCCGACGACGTCGCCAAGGCCCATATGGCCGACCTGCAGGTGCAGGACAAGTACGAGGTCAACTACCAGCGCTACTGGGTCGATGAGGCGAATAGCACGATCTTCTGCCTCGTCGAGGCACCGTCGCCCGACGCGGCGCACACCGTCCACCGTGAGGCGCACGGCCTCGTCGCGGACTCGATCCACGAAGTGAAGGAGGGATCGTGATGCGGTTCTCCCGTACGACGAT
>JBBRYB010000267.1:0-1771 GCA_038238115.1 Propionibacteriales bacterium
AAGGCAGTGATCGCAAGCCAAGGCCACTGCCACCGGCATGATCCCCTTGCCCGCATGGCTTTTGGCGATCCAGTACCCGACCTGAGCCCAGCGGGCCGACCCCCAGGTGATGCCCGTGACGGTCACCTGGCCGACCATCTCGGCTTCGTAGGTCAAGGCGAACGGCAAGGCCTTGCCCTCCCGGCCCTGACGGCGCAGGTCACGCGTCATCGACCGGTAGCTGGCGCTGAAGCCTTCGGCATTCGGAGGCTGGCTAGCTTCCCACTCATTCAGCCACGAGAGGTTGGTGCGACGCAGCTGAGACCAGCGAGTGGAGTCCCGACTCTCCAACGGCCGCAGGCCGATAGGGCCGGCGGCCAGGCTTACCGGCCATCCGCGAGTCAGGGCTCGTCCACCCCCTCGCTGCGGATGTGATCGCTCCCATGCACCTGCTCCAAGGCATGGTCGAGAAGCGGGGTGAGCACGGCAAGCCCGTCCCTGACACCCCCGGCCGAACCCGGCAGGTTGACGATCAGGGTGGACTCCGCCTGTCCGGCCAGTCCGCGAGAGAGCGCAGCGGTCGGGATACCGTTGCCGACGCCGTAGGCGCGGATCGCCTCCGCGATGCCGGGCACCTCACGTGTGATGACGGCCCGCGTCATCTCGGGCGTCTCGTCGGTTGGCGTGAGGCCGGTGCCGCCGGTCGTGATGACGAGGTCGACGCCGGCATCGACGGCGCCGTGCAGCGCCTCCCGCACCGGCTGGCCGTCTGGCACCACCTTGCCGCTGACCGCCCGGAACCCCAGCTCCTCAAGCGCCTGCACGATCCGCGGGCCCGTCGTGTCGTCGTACACGCCGGCAGCAGCCCGGTTCGACACCGACAGCACCAGAGCCGTCCGCTCACTCAGCACGGTCGGCCTGGTCCCGCGTCCACGTTCCGCTGCGGCCACCAGACTTGTGAACGACGCGTACGTCGGAGATAGTCGCGCCTCGGTCGACGGCTTTCACCATGTCCACAAGGGCCAGGCCGGCTACGGCGACAGCGGTGAGTGCCTCCATCTCCACGCCTGTGCGGTCTGTCGTGCGAACCCTCGCCAGGATCTCGACCGAGTCGTCGCCGACCGTCAGATCGACTGTGACTCCGGTGATGGCGATCGGATGGCACAGCGGAACCAGCTCGGGTGTTCGCTTTGCGCCCATGATGCCGGCCACCCGGGCGACGGCGAGCGCGTCCCCCTTGGGCACACCCTCCCCGCGAAGGAGCTCGACGACTCGGCCGCTCACGTGCACGCGACCGGCCGCCACTGCTTCCCGTGCGCTCACGCTCTTGTCCGAGACGTCGACCATGCGGGCGGCGCCTGTGGAGTCGACGTGGGTGAGCTGTCCGGAGCCTCGGTTGGTCCTGGGGTCAGCCACGTTGCAGCCCGTCGTACGCCCCGGTCATCAGAAGTTCCGGTCCAGCACGAGCGTGTCGACCATGGCGCCCTCGGGCACCTCGGTGGTGGCCTCCGGCACGATGATCAGGCAGTTGGACTTGGCGAGCCCGCCGATGAGGTGGCTCCCATGTCCGCCCACCGGGGTCACCACCGGTCCCCGGCCGGTCTCCTGGAAGTGCCCGCGGACGAACTGCCTCCGGTCCGGCGGCGAGCCGATCTCCTTGCGGCACGTCGCGCGGACGGTCGGCCGACGATAAGGAAGCTTGCCCATCATCCGGCGCAGCGCCGGTAGCACGAACACCTCGAACGAGACGTACGACGACACCGGGTTGCCGGGCAGCGTGAAGATCGGGGTG
>JBBRYB010000268.1:0-1756 GCA_038238115.1 Propionibacteriales bacterium
CAGCTGCCGCTGGACGCGTTGGAGATGGCGCTGTGGACCCGCGACCGAGACGGTGACTGCGTCGACGGCCTAGTGCATCATTCCGATGCCGGGAGCAGTACACGTCGATCCGTTACGCAGAACGCCTGGCCGACGTCGGCGTATTGGCCTCGATCGGCAGCGTCGGGGACTCCTACGACTGTGAGAATGTCTACTGCCTCCGAGCGGCCTGACTCTTGCTTACGACTGACCCCGCAGTTTGGGTGTCCTTGCTGTTGATCTGTCGTCTGCCCGGTGGTGCACCACAACTGGTGCTGGCCGGGCGGGCGTGACCTCATAGGAGCCTGATTCAGCAGTCCCGTCACAGTCCCGTCCACCCGACCGGCCAGCGTCACTCGCCCTGTCCCTTGGTCTGGTTGGAGCAAGCACTGATGAGCATGCAACAAGTCCCTGCGCACCGTCGAGTCGTCATCGGCGTCGACACCCACAAGTACGTCCACGTCGCGGTCGCTCTCGACGACCTTGGCACCATCCTTGAGAGCCGCTCGTTCTCGGCGGACTCCGGTGGCTACGTGCAGCTGCTGGACTGGGTGGTCGGCCTGGGTGGAAGGCTCACGTTCGCGATCGAGGGCACCGGCTCTTACGGGGCCGGGCTGACCGGCGCGGTCAGGCGTCGCGATATCGGTGTCATCGAGGTGATGCGCACCGATCGCCGCGACCGTCGGCTGCGAGGGAAGTCCGACACCCTGGACGCGGAGAACGCGGCTCGGGCCGTGTTGGCCGGTCATGCCACCGCCATCCCGAAGTCCGCGGACGGCATGGTGGAGATGATTCGTCAGGTCAAGGTCGCCAAAGACGTTGCCGTCAAGGCACGCACCTCAGCGATGATCAGCCTCAAGCAAGTCATCGTGAACGCACCACCGGAGCTGCGCGAGGAGCTCCAGCCGTTGTCGAAGATGGCGCTGATCAACCGCTGTGCCCGACTCCGCCCGGGGCCGGTCACCACCATCGAGGCTTCCTCGAAGTACACGCTGCGCGCGATCGCGCGGCGTTGGCAGCAGCTCAACACCGAGATCGGCGCCCACGAAAAGCTCCTCGCCCAGCTCACCACCCAAGCCGCCCCGGACCTGTCAGCGGCGTTCGCGGTCGGCCCCGACACCGCGGCGGAGATGCTGATCGTCGCCGGAGACAACCCCGACCGGGTTTCGCTCAGAGCCGGCGTTCGCCAAGCTCTGCGGCGTCGCACCCGTCCCAGCATCCTCGGGGATGACCACGCGGCATCGGCTCAACCGCGGCGGACATCGACAGGCCAACGCCGCGCTCTACCGAGTCGTCATCGTGCGGATGCAGCACCACGACCCCACCAAGGCCTACGTCGCCCGTCGCACGGCTGAAGGCAAGACAAAGGCCGACATCATCCGCTGCCTAAAGCGACTCCTCGCCCGCGAACTGTGGGCAGCGATGCGCCCACTCCGCACGACGAACGAACTCCTCATAAGAGCGGCTTGACAGATATAGGAGCATCAACGCCATGGCCGAGTCGACCATCGGTCTCTACAAGACCGAGATGGTCCACCGCGAAGGACCATGGCGCGGAGCCGAGGACGTCGAATACGCCACCTTGGACTGGGTGCACTGGTTCAACACCCACCGGCTGCACTCCGCCATCGGCTACCTACCCCCCATCGAATACGAAGAGCAGTACTACCGTCAGATCAACCCCCAGCAGCACACGCCGCTGGGAGAACTCGCCCTCCACTAAACCCGGGGCGGTTCA
>JBBRYB010000269.1:0-1742 GCA_038238115.1 Propionibacteriales bacterium
AAGGTTGCGAGGACGATCTGGGCAGTCACCCGGGTGTGCGCCGAGATGTGCAGGGCGTAGCGGGAGTGGTCGTCGAGCCACGTGATGATCTCGCAGTCGGCGCCGGGGGTGCCGTCGGGGCGGGTGAGGCGGTAGTGGGTGAAGTCGGACTGCCAGGTCTCGTTCGGCTGGTCGGCTTCGAACCGGATGTAGGACGACTTGGGCCGCTTCGACGGGTCGGGGGTGACCGTGCCATGGCGAACCAGGATCCGGTTGATCGTGGCCCGCGACAGCACCGTGTCGTGATGATGCTGCAGATGCCAGCCGATGGTGTCCGCGCCGGCGTCCAGGCCGGCTGCGTCGAGCCGCTTGCGCAGCCGCAGCACCAGCTCGACCGTCACATCGGGGGTGCGGCGGGGGTGGGTCTTCGGTGCCCGCGAGCGGGGGACGAAGGCGGCCTCGCCCTCCTCGCGGTAGCGGGCCATGAGCCGGCTGATCCACCCCTGGGAGACGCCGTAGGTGCGGGACACCTCGGACTGGGACGTCCCGGCGAGGACGGCGGTGATGGCAAGGCGACGTTTCGACATCGTGCAGCCTCGACCTGCTTGCCGATAGAGCACGCAACGCCATGCCGATGACTCGAGACATCCCTATTCCGATGACGCGAGACACCCCATTCCGATGTCCTGAGCCACCACACTGTCAGCCCGACCAATTTCAGGCTCGGAGATCTGTGATCTCCGAGCCTGAAAGCGTTTGAGATTTGATCCACCCTCCAGAAACTCTCCTTTGCGGACGCTGCCTGGTACCGCCGTCAACGACGGGGGGGAGTGTGACGCATGAGAAACCTTCCCAACGTCCACGCAACCGCACTCCCTGGGGACGGCCCCTTCAGGTCGCCGGTTGTTGGGTTGCCCGGTCTGACCGTCCGCGACGCTGAACGGGTCGCCGCCGCCATTGAAGCCGAGCTTGCCGCGTCCACCCGTACCGTCTATGCCTCGGCTTGGCGGCAGTGGGAGGCCTGGTGCCGCGGCCGTGGCATCACGGCGCTGCCGGCGGCACCTGAGGCACTCGCCGCGTTTCTCGCCGAGCGCGCCGAGGCCGGACTCTGCTACGGGACTCTCGACCTCGCCTGCTCCGCGGTCGCCTACAAGCACCACCAAGAGGGCCTGCCCGACCCCACGACCGACATCACAGTGCGGCGCGTGCGTCGTGGTTTGCGCCGCATCATGGACGCCGCGCCCCGTCGACAGGCACATCCGCTGACCGTCGAGGAGGTGGGCCGCATCGTGTCCGCCATCGACCCAGCGACCGCGATCGGCGCTAGAGACCGCGCGGTTATCCTGCTGGGCTATGCATCGGCTCTTCGCCCCAGCGAGCTGGCCGCACTTCGTCTGGCTGACATCGTCACCCGACCCAGCGGGCTCCTGGTGAGGGTGCGCCGTTCCAAGACAGACCAGGACGGCTACGGCCAGCTTGTCGGCGTCGCGCGCGGACATCGCAGCCACACTGACCCACTGGGTGCCCTCAAGGGCGTGGACCAACATTCGGCCCGCGGGTTCGGGCCTGCTGTTCACCCGCGTCCAACGCCCGGGCATCGCCACGAGCGAACCTATCGGTCCTGGGGTTCCCCCCGTTTGGTGGACACCTTGATAGCGGGACTTTGGTCTCGCCGGGAGGATGTTCACATGTCTGGAAAGCCGAAGTCTCGGGCGAAGCGGAAGAGCTATTCGCCGTCGTATCGTCATGACGCGGCGCATCTG
>JBBRYB010000270.1:0-1658 GCA_038238115.1 Propionibacteriales bacterium
ATCGCCGACTCCCTCCCTGCGGGCCGGTCACTGATCTACGGTCGAGCGAAGACGGTGCTGGCGCCTGTCGACCTCGAGACCGGGGCCCCCCGCCGCCTGACCCCCGAGGAGCGCGGCGTACTCAGCGTCTTCGTCGAGTAGCCTCAAGGTCGCTGCGCCGCTGACTCCAAGAGCGGGCGTCAGCGCACCTCGTAAGTGAAGATGCCCGGCGTGGTGTGGCCGTACGGGGTTCGAGTGGCGATCTCGACCTCGTGGATGCCTGGGGCCATGAAGAGAGGCCACCGAGCGTCGACTAACGGCACCTCGGCGACCGTGCCACGCTCCTCGACTCGGAAACCCTGGGCATAAGGATGCTCTGAATGCAGCCGCACGGCAGGTTGGGCAAGTGTCCCCGTCAAGCCGATCGACACGGCAGAGAGGGAAGGGTAGGCCAGGTCTCCACCGTGCAGGAGTCGCTGAGTTTTGATGATGCCCATGTCCTGGAATACCGGTGAGAAGGGACCCTCCGCCCAGGCGTACCCGGTTGCCGACGCGGAAGCGAAATAGGTCCGCCAGCTTGCCGACGCCTCCGCTGATATATCGTCGACAAGGCACACCATGCGGGCCTGCTCACCGGTGGCATAGCGACGTTGCAGCTCCCGTAGGCCAAGCGGTCCTTCATCGTCCCCTGCCCAATAAGCGCCATTCTGGCCGTCGAGGACGATCCAGCTGTCGAGGTCGTCGATCCAGGCCTCGGAGACAACATGTCCCCGTCCGACACCGAAGTGGTGGTTGCGTTGCCGGAGGTCGACACGCCGGGCTGGGATGCCTACCGCGTTCAGGGCTTGGCTCAGCACGATCGAGTACTCGACGCACGCGAAGCGCTCACCTCTGTCAACGCGCTCCAGCACCTCTAAGGCGTCCGGATCATCCACGTGGTCGTTGGCATGGTCCCACCGGCGACGTACCCAGTCCAGCAGCCGGGTGGCTGTCTCCCACGAGGACGAGGGCGGAGTGGGCAGCCGGTCCCGCAGGGAATCCGCACGCTCTGGGGCAATCGACAGGAGGTGAAGTGGCAACGATACGCCCGCATCAGGCCACTCGAGCAGCGTGAGCGCGGGCGGCGGAACGTTCATTTCCATCTGCGCCGCGATTGCGAGCCACGAGGGATCACCGCCGAAGTGCTCCTCGATCTCACCCTCGAACAGCTCCGGCTGGCTGAAGCCGTCAGCGACGGCTTCCCGGAGAAGCTCAACGGCATCGCAACGCCCCGAACGGCTCGCCGCGAGGGCGGCACTCGGTGCCCAGAGGTGCGGCCAGAGCTTTTCGTCACCGCGCAGCTGGTCGAGAAGCCCGAGATAGTCCACATCCGCCTTGTCGCGAGCCAGTTGCTCGGCGTGCAACCGGAGCTGGATGAGGATCTGGGAGGGCGGCTTGTCCCCGTACGGCGTGTAGTCGTCCGCGTCCGTCACGCCTAGCGCTGCTCGTCGAAGGTGTTCACGAGGAAATGCGCGGCGCGTTCCAGGTACTCCCACATTTGCGCGGTCTGCTCCGGCGTCATGCCGGCCTCGTCGACGGCCGTCTTCATGTGCGACAGCCAGCGGTCTCGTGCTCGTGGCGTGACGGCGAACGGCGCGTGGCGCATTCCGAGCCGAGGGTGGCCCCGCTGGTCGGAGTAC
>JBBRYB010000271.1:0-1638 GCA_038238115.1 Propionibacteriales bacterium
ATCCCACCAGCTGTGATGGTTCTCCGCCCACACGAACGGACCTTCGGGCACGGCGCCGCGGACCCACACTCCGCGCAAGCCACCGCGAACGAGCTGCTCGAAGCCGAACATCAGCGCCGGTGTCGCGTCGAGAGCCGTCGGGATTCTCATCGGCGGAGGACCTGAGGCGTCGGAAGGGGAGGCACGAGGTGGCGATAGCGCGGATGCACCTTGGTGCGAAGCTGATCCTCGATGAAGGCAGCAGCGCAGCCGGCCAGCCCGTCGACATCCACCGGCGCGGCGGCCGCTCGCAGATCCGACGCGGCGCTGTGCGCGTACGTCCTGGCGGCGTCGACCGTTTCGGCTATCGCGGCGCTGCTCCGCACGAGAGCTACGGCTCGATCATGATGACGGCTGCCGAGACCAGACCCGAGGAGGCCGGCCAGCTCCCGGGCCCGCTCGCCTCCGTCGGTCAGGCAGTGCACGACGGCAACACTCATCACTCCGCTGGTCACGTCGGCGCACACCGGCTTGCCGAGCAGCTCCTCCGTGGACACCAGGTCGAGTACGTCATCGATCATTTGAAGGCACACGCCTAGGGCCGAGCCATAGCTCCTCAATGCCTCGGTGAGGTCATGGTCCAACCCGCCGGCGATTGCACCCAGGCCGCACGCCGCGCGGAGCAGGCTGCCGGTCTTGTCCTCGGCAGCGCGGAGAACCTGCTCCGAAGTGGCCCTGACGTCGTACCGCAGTGCCTCCTCGGCGGCTTGGCCGGCGCACAGGGCAGACAGCGTCTCGGCGAGCAGCTCTGCCGCGCGGGGCTGGACGCTGCCTGCCAGCCTCAGAGCGGCAGCGATGAGAACGTCCCCGGACACGATCGCGGTGGGGGTGCCCTCCAGTCCGTTGATGGTGTCGACCCCACGGCGAGCGGTTGCTCCGTCGATCACGTCGTCGTGCACCAGCGTCGCGCTGTGCAGCAGCTCGACGGCCGCCGCCAGCGCCATCGTGTCATGGGAGCCCTCTGGCGTGCCCAGAGCGGCGCAGGCCAACGTCAAGGCGGGCCGCAGCCGGCGGCCGGGTGAGTGCACGACGCGTCGGCACGGTTCGGCGAGTGGCCCGGTGAAGCTCCTCAGCGCATCGTCGAGGGCCAAGGTCAACTCCCCCGACTGCGCCGGCGTCAGCTCGAGAACGAGGGACTCTGGCGCCGCAGGGCCGGTCGAGTGACGCCAACGGTCGACCGGCTCCGGCTGTTCCTGCCCACGCCTGCTGGCTCGGCGGGTGGCTGGCAAGGCGGACGGCGGACGCAGGGGTGCCTGCGTGCTGAACAAAGCGGGGGTGGACATAAGTGCGCGAGCCGATCAGGTGGTCTGGAGGCGATCGCCGCGGGTACGTCCGATGCTTGCGACCTCGCCAAGTTTGGAGTTACTCTAACATTAGAGTTACTCTAAATCTACCGGGGCGGCCGTCCAAGACCGAGATCCGGCCCTTCGATCGGAGCGACGTGTTTCCTCTCCTCCCACCCTTGGTGGCTCTGGGCTGTTGCCATGGCTGAGTCGCGAGACGACCTGTCAGGCGTCGACTCGGTGGTGATCATCGGGGCCGGCCTCGGAGGCTTGTCGGCGGCACTTCGGCTGGCCGGTGCTGGCCGCGAGGTCACCG
>JBBRYB010000272.1:0-1565 GCA_038238115.1 Propionibacteriales bacterium
CAGGCGTTCTTTACCGAGCTCGGCGACCGCAAGAACTCGATCCGGGCGGTCTCGATCGACATGAACGGCGGCTATGAGAAAGCGATCCGCCAGGCGATCCCCGACGCGCAGATCTGCTTTGACCCGTTTCATGTCGTCCAGGTGCGCCACGAGGCGCTGCCGGTTCGTGCGGGGTGGGAGGCCCCGACGCCGGGCTGTCGCGGCAGTCCGGCGAAGCTGAGGGCAGTCTGACCCCGGAGCTGCGGGTGAGGATGGCAAGCAGCCCTGACAACGACGCGTCGCGCTGGGACTGTCGGACGGCGCGGGCGCGGCAAGCAAGTCCGAAAGGCGTAACGAAGTGAACCAGTGCCTGAACCCCCTCGAGCGTGGAACCCGGCTCAAACCCGATGGATATGGGCTGGGTCAAGCGGTGAGCGAGTCCCCTTATGGATGGGGGGCTCGGCCCTGGCAGGCGATAGTGATGCGTGCTGTCGGGGTCCGTGATGCGTGTCCGCGTGAGCGTCACGGCAGGCCCGCAGGGGAAGAGCTGGGCGTCGACCCGGACAAGCGAACGGCAGTGAACGTGGGAACCCGCCCGGCGGTCCCGTCATGCTCTTTGGGGCACACGGAAGGCGCAGCGTCTGCTGACGCCGCCGGGTGGGGGCGGAGCTCTCGTAGTAGTCGGAGCCGGGGAAAGCCCGGTACATGGCGAAGGGGAGCAGCGGGCTTGCAGCGCCCGTCTGTCATGCGAGGAGGTCGCCGGTGAATACCGGCGCGTCGTGGCCGGCGCCGAAGGTGGCGCTGGAACGAGTACTCGGGATTCAGCGCAAGCTGCACAAGTGGGCATCTGACGATCCCAACCGGAGATTCACGGATCTCCACAACCTCGTCTGCGACCCGACGACGCTGATGGTGGCGTGGCAACGGGTCAAGTCGAACCGGGGATCGCGCTCAGCGGGCGTTGACGGGCAGACCGCCCGTTACGTCGAGCAGGTGCTGGGCGTGGAGAAGTTCCTGGACGGGCTCCGAGAGGAGCTGCGGTCCGGGACCTTCCGGCCGACACCGGTCAAGCAGCGGATGATCCCCAAGCGCGGCGGCAAGTTCCGCCGGCTCGGGGTGCCGACGCTGCGTGATCGTGTTGTCCAGGCCGCTCTCAAGACGGTGCTGGAGCCGATCTTTGAGACCGACTTCAAGCCCTGCTCCTACGGGTTCCGGCCGGAGCGCCGAGCCCATGACGCGATCGCCGAGATACACATGCTCGCGACCAACTCCTATGAGTGGGTTCTCGAGGCTGATATCGAGGCGTGCTTCGATTCGCTCGCGCACGGGCCGATCCTGGGCCGGATGCAACAGCGCGTCGGAGACAAGCGTGTCATGACGTTGGTCAAGGCGTTCCTGAAGGCCGGGATCATGACCGAGCTGGGCGGCCTCGAAGCAACGGTCAGCGGCACCCCGCAGGGCGGGATTCTTTCGCCGCTGATCTCCAACATCGCGCTGTCTGCACTGGACGAGCACTTCGCCCAGGCATGGCAAGCGATGGGAGACCGGCCCAAACGGGAGGCGATCCGACGACGCGGCGGCGCGAC
>JBBRYB010000273.1:0-1547 GCA_038238115.1 Propionibacteriales bacterium
AGTACATCTCGACGTCGCCGGCGTCGACGACGGAGATGTCGCGCAATGCGTCGACACGCAAGGCCAGATGTGGCCGCGATCCGTCAACGGGGAGATAACACGCCTGCCGGATCGCCATCGGGCCGAACCTGGTGCCGGGCCGGTGCGACGTACCACCGTCGAACGGGGCGCCGATCACCACGACGTCGGCGCCGGCGTACGACGTCGCGTCGTCGAGGTCGACCGCTGGCACTCCGAGGAACGTGTAATCAGGGCCGTACTGCGCGCCGTACCGGGTCATGTGCCCATCATGGCGGCACCGGATCGCTGGCGGTTGTGCGACCGCTGCGCATCGGCGCCGCGGCGGAGACTCCCAGCCCATGGAGAAAATGCGGATTTCGTTGCGAAAACGGGTGCTCGATGTCCTCTTGCTCGGACGAGACCCGGATCATGCGTGTTTTCGCTTGCCGCAACTGCTCCCGGCATGGCAAACTGTGGGCATGACCATCGACACCACGGTTGACCTCAACCGCGCCGCCCTTCAGCAGTCTGCCCGCGAACACCTCTGGATGCACTTCACCCGCATGTCGTCGTACGACACTGCGGAGGTCCCCATCATCGTGCGCGGCGAAGGCGCCTACATCTATGACGACAAGGGAAAGCGCTATCTCGACGCGCTGGCCGGCCTGTTCGTCAGCCAGCTGGGACATGGCCGCACCGAGCTGGCCGAGGCGGCTGCCCGCCAGGCGCAGCAGCTAGCCTTCATGCCGCTGTGGTCATACGCACATCCCAACGCCATCGAGCTCGCCCAGCGCGTCGCCAGCTATGCCCCGGGCGACCTCAACCGCGTCTTCTTCACCAGTGGCGGCGGTGAGGCTGTCGAGTCTGCGTGGAAGCTCGCCAAGCAGTTCTTCAAGCTGACGGGGAAGCCGACGAAGCACAAGGTCATCTCCCGCTCGATCGCCTACCACGGCACCACGCAAGGCGCCCTGTCGATCACCGGCATCCCGGACCTGAAGGTTCCGTTCGAGCCGCTGGTGCCGAGCACGTTCCGCGTCCCCAACACGAACTTCTACCGGGCACCCCAGCACGGTGACGATCTGGAGGCGTTCGGGCGTTGGGCCGCCGACCAGATCGCTGTCGCCATCGAGATGGAAGGCCCCGACACCGTTGCGGCCGTTTTCCTCGAGCCGGTGCAGAACTCCGGAGGCTGCTTCCCGCCACCGCCCGGCTACTTCGACCGTGTCCGCGAGATCTGCGATGAGTACGACGTGCTGCTGGTCAGCGACGAGGTGATCTGCGCGTTCGGCAGGCTCGGCCATATGTTCGGAGCCGAGCGGTACGGCTACCAGCCCGACATCATCACGTGTGCGAAGGGCATCACGTCCGGCTACGCGCCTCTCGGCGCCATGATCGCCACCGACCGCCTGTTCGAGCCGTTCAGCAAGGGCAACACGACCTTCTACCACGGGTACACGTTCGGCGGGCACCCCGTGTCGACGGCAGTGGCGATGGCCAACCTCGACATCTTCGAGCGCGAGGGGATCAACCAGCACGTCCTCGACACC